>JAXHSW010000004.1:62284-116001 GCA_034190295.1 Cyanobacteriota bacterium
GTTCCTCTTCACTCAATGGAGGATTACTGTTTAATTCTTGATTATTAACAGGATAATTAAAAGTACTATTTTGAGAAAGTTCCTCTTCACTCAATGGAGGATTACTGTTTAATTCTTGATTATTAACAGGATAATTAAAAGTACTATTTTGAGAAAGTTCCTCTTCACTCAATGGAGGATTACTGTTTAATTCTTGATTTACTGACAAATCATCATTGCTGTTAGCAGTCGTTGTTATTTCTGGTGTTAAAACTGTTTGAGATGGAGCTTTAGTAGAATTTTCTAAGATTTGTCGTCCAGACTCTCCTATAATAGAAGTCGGTTGTACAACTTGATTTGGTTCAACATCATGTTCTATAATAGTTGCCACCGAACCAATACAAGCATTAGCCCCTATTTTACTCTTACCAACCACTAACACCCCTGCACCAATGGTGACTCCCGACTCAACTTCAATGTTGCCCTGGTAAGCATGAAGAATAACCCCCATACCAATACAAACTCCTGTAGCAATAACTATCTGACAATCAGCAGCAGCTTGGAGAATGACACCAGATGCGATCGCAACATTCGGCTCAATTGTTACATCACCACTAACAAAAGGCTCAGTATTATCAATAGGTTGTAGTGGCGTGAACTGCATAAATACTCCTTTCAACTATCGGACTCACAGCCATTTCAGTTATCAGTTATCAAAATCATAAGGGTCGCGCCACCCCGCCTTTTAAGGCGATCGGGTTTTTGGAGCGGAGCTCAAATCTCCTACTTCCCCTCCAGGGAGGGGCCCGCGGGTGGGTTCTCCACGGTCGGGGCCCGCGGGTGGGTTAACTGTACGGGCGAACGGCCATTCGCCCCTACTGACTTCTGAATTCTGACTTCGTTAAAGCGCTGTGCGCAGGCAACAGCTCCGGAAAGCAACAGGCAACAGGGGGAATAAAAAACCTATAATATAAGGCTTTTAGCTATTAGACAGTGCTTGTAATTTGTAAATATGCCAGCGCACATTGCTATATCAGTACCTCATGTAATAGCAAGGCAAAAAAATACTGAAATTGACTTTCTGTTGGTCGATTGGATATGGCGAGGTTTCCTCGCCATCCCTAGACCGATTTTCATCTCCTTAACTAGCTATGTAGCTTTTCCGTTCCGGAATGCGGAGCTAACAGCATTTAGCTATCAGCTAAAAATCCAAAGGTTTAAGTCCCCCACAAGAGTTTGAAAAAGCGTGCACTTTTATGGTGGATTCAAACCCCATTATACACCTTGAGAAGCTGATAGCTGACCGCTGAGGTGCTGACTGCTATTTCAAAACCTTACCGTTAGGTTGCTGAATAATCATTTCTAAAACACGGCGTTTAGCTTGAGGATCGATACCTATCAAGCGGACATATTCTCCCTCATGTTGAGCCAAAGTTTGCTCAATAGCTGGGAAAACATCAGCATCACGTTTACCATCAATTTGAGTATCAGTTTTCCAAGAGCTAGTCTTGAAACGGCGTTGGTCTGCATACTCTGTACCTATTTTGTAGCCGCTTGCAATCAAAGAACGAACTTGTTCTACAACCTCTTGAGTTAGCTTCTGGGTACTAGAAGTAGCTGTAACACTGCTATAAATGGGAGGTTGAGGTTGATAACTATTACCTACTCCATTGGAAGTAGTTCGAGAAGTAGTAGCTTGTGTTGCAAATCCTTGGCGTTTACCATTTGGCTCCTGAATCAATACTTCCAACACCCGACGTTTAGCCACAGGATCGACACCAATTAAACGTACATATTCCCCACTATACTGTGCCAAAGCCGCTTCTAATTCGTTGATTGCTTGTGCAGTAGTCCGTGCTGAGATCGGAGCGCTTTGCCAAGAGCTAGTTTTAAAACGACGTGCATTAGCGTGTTCTATGCTGATGCGATATCCTTGATTAAATAGTGAACCTACTTTAGCTAAAACGGCCTCACTTAATCCTGTGTTTAGTGCACTACCGTGGTTCTTCGATACACTGGTTTGAGCAGTATTATAAATAGGAGGTTTACTATTGCCTGCTCCATTAGAAGTAGTAACTTGTGTCGCAAATCCTTGGCGTTTGCCATTTGGCTCCTGAATCAATACTTCCAACACCCGACGTTTAGCCACAGGATCGACACCAATTAAACGTACATATTCCCCACTGTATTGTGCCAAAGCAGCTTCTAATTCGTCTATTGCTTGTGCAGTAGTCTTTGCTGATATCGGAGCACTTTGCCAAGAGCTAGTTTTAAAACGACGTGCATTAGCGTGTTCTATGCTGATGCGATATCCTTGATTAAATAGTGAACCTACTTGAGCTAAAACTGCCTCACTTAATCCTGTGTTTAGCGCACTACCGTGGCTATTTGCAGGAATTTTAGCAGTGAAAGAGGCAGCACCAGATTGTTTAATTGGGCGATCGCCTGGTTGTTGAACTAATGTTTCTACAACACGACGTCTTGCTACAGGGTCAACGCCAATTAAACGTACATATTCACCAGCGTGTTCCGCCAAAAATTGTTCTATAGCTGGTAATACTTGTGAACTACTGGTTTCTGAAATAGTCGGACCATTTTGCCAAGAGCTAGTTTTAAAGCGACGTTCATTGGCATACTCAGTGCTAATTTTGTATCCTTGAGATAACAGGGAGTTTACTTGGTCTGCAACTTCTTGAGTTAATCCTGTGGTATTTGTTGTAGCAGGTTGACCGCCAAAAGCAGCGGGAACACTATAGTTACCAGTAGTCGATTTTTGAGGGATTTTTTTGCCATCAGGCCGTTGAATCATCATTGGAGAAATTCGGCGCTTGGCTTTGGGGTCAATACCAAACAAACGTACATATTCTCCAGCGTGTTCTTCAATGCAAGCTTCTAAAGCTCCTACTACTTCTGAGGAATTTTTGCTTTGAATTGGAGAACAAGTTTTCCAGGAACCAGTTTTGAAGCGACGAACATCAGCGTGTTCTGTGCCAATATGGTATCCTTGGGATACTAGCTGCCTTACTTGAGCAACTACTTCTGGGCTTAAAGAACCAGTTGCTACAGAAGATTTGTAACTGTAACCGTTACCGTTACCGTAATTGCTATTCATTTTATTTTTCATTTTTTTAGTACAGGAGGGATCGGCTGCACAGAGATAACCTTTTCGTAAAGATTCGTTGATTCCCACCACATGATGGCCAAATTCCAGATCTTCTGGTTGTACGTCTGGCAAACGGTTTGCTTGCTGTTGATTTGTAATAATTGCTCCTGAAGGTACATACTTACCGGGAGGAATTTCTACGTCTTGGATCAGAGCGTGTAGCATCACGATGCAGCCTTCACCAATACGGGCGTTAAATACTGTAGAGCGAAAGCCGATAAAAGACTCATCCCCAATATAGCAGGGGCCGTGAATTAGGGCTTTGTGGGTGATTGAAACATCTCTACCTATCCATACAGAATAGCTTTCGTTGTCATCTCCTACTACTCTTCCTTTTTCTAAACCGTGGATCACTACTCCATCTTGAATATTGCTTCCTGCACCGATAAAGAAGGGAGTACCTTCGTCAGCACGAATTGATGTACCGGGAGCTACTAATACATGGCCTCCTATACGGACATCTCCAATAATATTGGAAAAGGAGTGAACATAGGCTGTCTGATCGATTTTTGGCTGTGCCAAATTTTGTGACCAGGGGGTTAGTGGAGCCGCTTCGTTGCGGTGTGGCATATTTTTTTTCTCCTGAAGCTAAATGTTGGGTGTTGGTGTATTAATTAAATGTCTTGTAGTTCAAGATTTCAACATCCAGCAGTTCAACCTATTGGTAGTTAATGGACTTTTCAACGATATTGATCTTTTTTGCTGTAGATCGTGCTATTGTCCACTGTTATGGTGTCAATAATTGCTATTACTCTCGCATCTACAGGGAGTAGTTCTTTGCTTTGGACTTGACGAGCAGCACTGCCACGGGTAAACAAAACCCATTCATCTATTCCTGCTCCTACGTTATCAGCTGCTACTTCATACTTTGGCAGTGGATGGCCTTCCTCGTCGATAAATTGCAACAGGAGTAGCTTTGTTCCTCTTAAACTAGGCTCTTTGAGAGTACTGACAACAGTGCCACGAACTTTGGCAATTTGCATGATCTATAAATTTTTTTATTACATGATTTCAGATATTAGATTTTAGATTGACACCTAAAGATTTGTTCTTAACTATCAGTTTGATTATGTGCTAGAATTCGATCGCTAATGCTCATTAATATTTTCTGCTTTGACCGAAAAACTCTGGTCTAAAGCCTCCCTTTTTAAGGGGATCAAAAAAAGAGCATATTCGCCAAGGTCAAGCCTCCTTATTGCAGAGGTACTGATAACTGAAATGACCCAGAGGTCCCAGATTTTTCTAGTCTGTAGGATGTGACGGTCATGCCTGACTGCCATAATATATTCTCGAGCGATCGGTCAATATTGACTGATAATTGCTGAGTGCTTTAGATATATTCATTGCTGCATCTGAGACTTTTATCGCATCTGAAGAACTGCCGTTTTCAGTGGTCAGACTAAAAACATCAACTATTTTACAGTTCCACAGTCAGGATTGAGGATTCAATCAACTCCAGAAGTTCGCGAATGGAACTATATCTGTTGACGGTATACTGCTTCACAAAACTGACATAAAACGTCATATAGTGATATTTTAATGTTTACCACCGGAACTATCAGCAGCACTCCGTCTACAGGCATTCACGGGTCTTGCCCGACCGCATTTCTCGCTCTTTATACTTGCGTTTAAATCTCGATCTATTGACAAGCTACCATGACCGACAGTCATAAGTTCTTAGATTTAACGGCATATCTTGAACATGACCGCAGTTTGAGCAAGTCGAGCGAAGATGGAAAAAACCTGTCAACTACGGCTAGCTCAGAACTGTACCACTCACATTTGTACTCAGTTTGACTCTAGGAAAAACCTTCTAAATTATCTTTTTCAGTTCAATCTCAAAACCTGCTATCCGCAATCAAGTTATGGTCTGTTTATTGAACGAACAGCAGTTGTGCTGTCACGAAACTGTTCTACTTCTTCTGTATAACGAATAGGTAAAACATATTCTAGGTTTTCATGGGGACGAGCAATGATATGAGTTGACATAACTTGGCCTCCATTTACTCGCCGAACGTTATCAACTCCTGCTGCTACTGAAGCTTGTACTTCTGATACATCTCCACGAATTATCACAGTTACGCGACCACTACCAATTTTTTCATAGCCAACAAGGGTGACTCGTGCAGCTTTCACCATTGCATCTGCTGCTTCTACAACTGCTGGAAAGCCTAGGGTTTCTACCATCCCAACGGCAATTGACATTATTTTTACTCCATGATATAATTTTAGTTAATATTGACTAATCCCCAGACTTAATTCAAGGTAATTCTAAGCTGATATTACACAACAAGATAAACCCATGTTGCTGAATCTCTTCTTAGCTGACCACAGAAATATTCTGATGAGACTGGTCAAAATGCTCGTATACAGTCTGCTGAGGTCTAAACCTAACTTTCTGCCTACTTTTCTGATAAATTTTTTAGTCCCTCTAGTTTCATCTAACCAAATTCCTCTTTAAGTTTTTCCCAGAGTGGGCAATCTCTGTAATGATTGCCCTAAAACTTTAGGGTAAACTTGTCTTTTTCTACTAGCAAAGCAAATCACGAGCCTAAAGTTTGGGAAAATCAATCAGCTCTAGCCAAATATTTAGGACAAATTTCCGCAACTCAAATTAATAAGTTCGGAACTGATCGACTTCTTCGGTATATCGAATTGGCAAGACATATTCTAAGTTTTCGTGGGGACGAGCAATGATATGAGTTGATACTACCTCACCACCATCAACTCTTTTAGCTGACTCTATTCCTGCCGCAACAGAAGCTTGTACTTCCGAGACATCTCCTCGGACAATTACTGTGACACGAGCGCTACCTATTTTTTCATAACCCACTAGGGTAACTCTAGCTGCTTTAACCATCGCATCAGCAGCTTCTACTACTGCTGGAAACCCTCTAGTTTCAATCATTCCCACCGCAATTGGCATTCTTTTTTCTCCTATGGACAGAAGTTAACTTAAGCATTGAGGCCAGTATTGTCTCTAGATAGTTTTCAAGGGAATCCCCATTATTACAATTAAACCTATCAAATGCTATAGTTTTTAGCATAGAGAAACATGGCATCGTTGACAATAGCAACTATCATCATAATTCATAATTGCAAGTATTTATAAAAATAAATTAGCTAAGATTAAAATCTTTGGACTTAACGACTTAATTATTAATTCTAGCGATCCTCAGCCTCCAGATACCAATCCCAAATTTTTGTTTATTACTTTTGGAACCATGCTCTTTAGGAGTAGAAAAAAAATCGGTACATATACTTATAATAAGTTCAACCTATATTAATAATATATATTGATTTTTAACGGTGAAGGTAAATAAATAATAAATGATAGAATTTCTGACTCAAAACTGTTGGTGGATACCTTTTTATGGTTTAATAGGAGCAATTTTGACTTTACCCTGGTCAACAGGGATAATTCAACGCACGGGACCACGGCCAGCAGCTTATTTTAATATCTTGATGACGTTATTGGCCTTTATTCATGGTTCCATTGTTTATCAAGCTGTTTGTGACCAAGAACCACGAGAAATCATATTCAACTGGCTAGAAACGGCAGACCTCAACTTATCTTTTGCCTTTAATATCTCATCTGTAACCGTTGGAGCAATGGATGTTGTGACGGGTTTCAGTCTATTAGCCCAACTTTATGCTTTGGGATATTTAGAAAAGGATTGGGCGCTAGCCAGATTTTTTGGACTAATGGGATTTTTTGAGGCAGCAATGAGTGGCTTAACAATTAGTGACTCTTTGTTCATTTCTTATACTTTGCTAGAAATGCTGACTCTTTCTACTTATTTGTTAGTAGGTTTCTGGTATGCTCAACCTCTGGTCGTCACGGCAGCTAGAGATGCGTTTTTAACGAAGCGGGTCGGAGATGTTTTACTACTGATGGGAGTAGTTGCCATATCAGCTTTGGCTGGCAGTATGAATTTTACTGACCTATATGAATGGGCTGAAAGAGTAGAACTTTCTCCTATTACTGGTAATTTGTTAGGGTTGGCTTTGATTGCGGGGCCAATAGGTAAATGCGCTCAATTTCCTCTACATCTATGGTTGGATAAGGCAATGGAAGGGCCAAACCCAGCTTCGATTTTGCGGAATACTGTGGTGGTTGCCATGGGAGCTTATGTACTGATCCAAATGCAGCCGATTTTAATTATTGCTCCTATAGCTCTAGATGTAGTAGTGGCGATCGGAACTGTAACTGCGATCGGAGCTTCTCTTGTTGCTCTGGCTCAAATCGATCTTAAGCGTGCTTTGTCTCATTCTACTAGCGCTTACCTGGGTTTAGTGTTTATTTCTGTTGGTACAGAATGGAGTGGTTTTGGCTTGCTGTTACTTTTAGCTCATTGCATTGCTAAAGCACTATTATTTATGAGTGCTGGAGGGGTAATTTTGACTACGAATAGCCAAGACCTTACAGAAATGGGGGGTTTGGGGTCTCGAATGCCAGTTACTACAACTTCTTTTTTGGTAGGTACTGCAGGTTTAATCGGGTTATTACCTTTAGGGGGTTTCTGGGCGTTACGACAAGGTTTGGATGTGTTTTGGATTATCGATCCTTGGGTTGTACCTGTTTTGTTATTTGTTAATTTCTTGACTGCTTTAAATTTAACCCGCGTTTACCGTTTGGTATTTTTGGGTGAAACTCAACCGAAAACGAAACGGGCACCAGAGGTTCCCTGGCCAATGGCTGTACCTATGGTATCGTTAATTATTATTACTCTACTAACACCGATAATGATGCAACGGTTATCACTATTACCTGACTGGGGTTATCTCAACTTAGCTGTTGTCGTCTTGTTAGTTGCATCTGGTTTGATTGGTGTTATTTTTGGTAGCATGATGGAGTTAGGTAGATGTTGGTCTCGACCAATATATGCTCCTTTGCGTTTTGTTCAAGATTTGCTTGCTTATGATTTCTATATGGATCGCTTCTATGATGTAACTGTGGTATTTGCGGTTAGCCAACTTTCAAGGTTAAATGCTTGGATAGATCGTTATATTGTTGATGGAGTTGTTAATTTTGTTGGCTTGGCAACGATTTTTAGTGGGGAAGGTTTGAAGTATGGGGTGTCTGGTAAAGGTCAATCTTATGTGCTTACTATTCTGATAGGGATTAGTGTATTGGGGGTTTTGGCACTTTGGTCGATTGATTTTAGGTTTTAAACATTAGACATCTCTAGAAAAGAGGCAACTGGCAACAGCTCCGGAAGGCAACAGTTCAATAATTGATAATTGATAATGGATAATTGATAATTACCTCTCCCTAAAACGGAATTGATTGAATAAAAGGAAAAAATTTATTTTTTTCCCCTTTCAAGGGGAGGCTTCAAGGCGCGAATTATTTAATTATTTATTTAATTATTTAATTATTTAATTCTTCGGTAATATAATAATTAATAATTAATAATTAATTGTTGAAAACGCTTATTACCACGTTTATTACAACAATTATAAGCTGCTTATCAGTCAGGTATAGAAGAAGGAAGACAACTAGGTATAGAACGTAAGCATTAGAACAAGCTATCCGAATGGAGATAATCGAAAATTTGTTGAAATTTAGGTTGAATTCTTTAGATGACGAACTCAGAGAAATTATTCAACCAATGTTGTTATTATCTCCAGAAGAATTTGTTCCTTTACTATCAGGACTTACGCAAATTCTTAGACAATACGCTATCCGTAGAGGGCGCAATTCGGCAGCTCTGCGGAGCGCAAATGCCATTCTAGATATGGCTGCTCTGCGTAAGTCCTGACTATTACAATTATCGCGGGAGGAATTATTGGCAAGATTTAATAGTGAGAATTAATGTAGTTATTTAGTTAGAAAAAATTATAGGGATAAAACTATATCGACTGAATATTTGCCTTTTGCTCCAATTTAACTTTTGCCGATCGCCATTGATAAAAAGGAGCGATCGCTTTTTTATGCTACATAGCAGTCGAAACAAAGGGTGCGGACATTTATAAAGGAAACGAGGGTCAGGAATTACTTTTAACTTTTGACTTTTGCCTTGCGCGGAGCGCTATGGAACCTATACTGAGGTAATATTATTATGCTAGAACAAGTGCTTAATTCTAAACAACTTCCACTTTCTGAACAAATTAGTTTAATTGAAAAAAAGGTAGTTTAACTAGCTATCAGCTCTTCGGTCCGGAATGCTGGGCAAACAGCATTTAGCTGAAGCGCTAAAAATTCGAGGGTTCGGCGTCCCCCACAAGAGCTTGAAAAAATTAGTGGTGCGCCTTTTATGGTGGATTAAGACCCCATTATACACGCCAGAGAAGCTGATAGCTGACCGCTGAGGTGCTGACTGCTATTTCAAGTTAGGAAAAATCAATATTCTCAATAATACTAATAGAAAAGTTTATGAATAATCATTCTATCCAAACTGAAAAACTTAATTTCTGGACTAAATTAGCTTATGGTGCTGGCGATTTAGGTCCGGCAATTTGTGCTAATATCCAGGTATTTTTCTTGCTGTTTTTTTTTACTAATGTTGCTGGTTTACCTGCTGGTATTGCTGGTAGTATTTTGATGATTGGGAAAATTTCTGATGCTATTAATGACCCGATAATTGGGGTGATGAGCGATCGCACTGTTCATCCTTGGGGTAGACGTTATCCTTGGATGGTTTTTGGTGCTATTCCTTTTGGGATTTTATTTTTTTTGCAGTGGATAGTTCCTAGTACGAATCAATCGGTTTTATTTTGGTATTATGTGATAATTGCTGTTTTATTTAACATTGCTTATACAATTGTTAATCTTCCCTACGCTGCTTTAACTCCAGAGTTAACACAAAATTACCATGAACGAACAAGTTTAAATAGTTTCAGATTTGCTTTTTCTATTGGTGGTAGTATTCTTTCTTTAGTTCTTGCTAAATTAATTTTTTCTCTTTTCCCAGATAATCCTATTCAACAATATTTAGTCTTAGGTTTTGTCTGTGCAATAATTTCTGTTTTACCTATTTATTGGTGTTTTTTGGGAACTCGTAAACGGACACTTTCTGTTAATAAAAAACAGGAGGAAGATAATAATACTAATTTACCCATTGCTGAACAAATTCGAGTAGCTTTTCGTAATGGTCCGTTTTTATTTGTAATTGGCATTTATCTGTGTTCTTGGTTGGGAGTACAATTAACGGCTTCGATTTTGCCTTATTTTGTAATTAATTGGATGGGACTACCAGAAGCGACTTTTCCTCAAGTAGCGATCGCTGTTCAAGGTACTGCTTTAACTATGTTATTTGTTTGGAGTTTTGTTAGTAAAAAACTGGGGAAGAAAGCTGTTTATTTTATGGGTGTTTGTGTATGGATAATTGCTGAGGTTGGGCTGTTTTTTATTCAACCTGGACAGGTGGGTTTATTGTATTTTTTGGCAATAATGGCTGGTATTGGGGTATCAACTGCTTATTTAGTTCCTTGGTCAATGATTCCTGATGTTATTGATTTAGATGAGTTAAATACTGGGCAAAGAAGGGAGGGAATTTTTTATTCTTTTATGGTTTTTTTGCAAAAGGTAGGGTTAGCTATTGGATTGTTTTTGGTAGGGGTAGCTTTGGATATTGCTGGATTTATTGAAAGTGTTCCTGGGGAGACTCCACCTATTCAACCGGAGTCTGCTCTTTTGGCAATTCGGGTAGCAATTGGTCCGTTACCTACTGTGTTTTTAATTGTTGGATTATTGTTGGCTTATTTATATCCTATTACGCGGGAAGTACATGATGAAATATTGTTGAAGTTGAGGGAAAGGAAAGAATAAAAAGGTGGTAGTTTTTAGGTGGTATGTTTTAGGTTTTGGGTAGAAAGTCTAATAGACTTATGCATGGAAAATAAATAAACTTTTTAATTAGATCGGGTAGGGAAAAAAAATTAACCCTAAAAAATTATTTTTTGTGCCTTTACATATTTTACCGAAAATTGTGGTCTAAAACCTCCCTTTTTAAAGGGATAAAAAAAGAGACTATTCCTGATGTCAAGCTTCTTTATTGCAGAGGTACTGATAACTGATAACTGATAACTGATAACTGATAACTGAAATGACCCTACTCCCCCACTCCCTTGGGTATCCGTGCCATAATCAGTGTGAGCCACTTCCTCCCTTAATCACACTCAACTAAATTACCAGCAGAAACAAACCCAGACAGAGGAGAAGTAATTTCTACCCACCTACGTTTTTCTCCATTTCGGTCGGGAATTAAACGATAATTTTCCACAAGGGTAAGCTGACTATCAACAGGAACTTTTCCTTTATATTCGGATTGTCTAGTAGCATTTGTTCGTACTGCTAAACCCCGTGGTGCTTTTTTACTATCAATTTGACGACATAAATTTCGATCTATTTGTGATGTAGACTCTGTCGAAGAAGGTGTTTCTGTAGGCAAATTATCAACAGAAGTATTTTGACCGGAAGATTCGGTGGGAGTTTCTGTAGCTACTTCAGAACATTCTATTAAATTATTTTCATTGCCTGGAAAACCCCTAGATACAAACCCGGAAATAGGAGCAGTAATTTCTACCCAAGTTCGACCTGCTGGACCTCTAATATTGCGATAACCTTCTATTAATTTCACTTGTCGATCTGCATCTACTGTACCTACTGTGGGGGAATTTGGGGTTGGTCTTTTTTGAACGATTAAACCTTGTTCGTTATTAACTTGACGACATAAACTAGCAGTTTCTTGAGATGTTTGAGCTATTTTAATAGTTGTAGCGATCGCTCTTTTGGGAATACCGAAGGCGATCGTTAATATTAATGTTAGCAATGCCACTGGTTGACGCATATTTATTTTCAAATCAAAAGTAATTTCCAGCTCAGTAGGTTGGGTTGAGGAACGCCATTCGGAGCTTATCCGTTAGGATAAACCCAACATATATAGGATATAGGGCGTTGCTGAAATGTAATGGTAAGTAGCTGTTTGCGCAGCATTCCGCAGGAAAGGTAAAATTGAAAAACTTATGTTTTGCGTTGATACTTAATCTAAAAATCATTACCATTCAGCAACGCCGGATATAGAACTTACCGAAGAATTAAGGTTTAAAGCCTAAAGGAGAAACAAGAAAGATTTTTCATGATTAGTCAATGCTATCAGCTTTTAAGGAGAGGTAATAATTATTAATTGTTGAAACAGGTACGTTACTAACGCCCCAGCAATCGGCGCATTAGGTGTAAAATCGACCATTAAGTAGTGGACTGACACATATTCAATGGTGCGTTACGCTGTCGCTAACACACCCTACCAATAGCTGAAAGCTGAAAGCTGATAGCTGAAATGCTGACAGCTATTTAAAACTGCTGCAAAAAACGTAAGTCGCTGGCATAAACTCGCCGAATATCATCAATTTGATGCAAGACCATAGCGAATCTTTCTACGCCGAAACCTGCGGCAAAACCTGTATATTTCTCCGGGTCATAACCTACTGCTTCTAATACGTTGGGGTCTACCATCCCACATCCTAATACTTCTAACCATTTACCATTCCACTGCAAGTCTACTTCTGCTGAGGGTTCGGTGAATGGGAAATAGCTGGCACGGAAACGAATGGGTAGGTCTCCGAACATTTGTCTGAGGAATTCTTTGATGGTTCCTTTGAGGTCTGAAAATCTTAGTCCTTCGTCTACTGCTAATAGTTCGAGTTGATGGAATACTGCTGCATGGGTGGCATCTACTGTGTCGCGTCGATATACACGACCGGGAGCTATGACTCGGATGGGGGGTTCGTGGTTTTTCATGTAACGAATCTGGACTGAGGAGGTATGGGTCCGCATTAAGTTACCGTCTGGTAGGTAGAAGGTATCTTGCATATCTCTGGCAGGGTGGTCTGGTGGTGTGTTTAAGGCTTCAAAGTTGTAGTAGTCGGTTTCCATTTCTGGACCTGTGGCGACTGTGTAGCCTAAGCCTATGAATATGTCTAGGGCACGGTCTATGAGGTTGTTGAGGGGATGGATTTTTCCTTGGGGACGATATACTCCTGGCATTGATACATCGAGGGTTTCGGCTTGGAGTTTGGCTGCTATTTCTGCTGTTTTTAGGTTTGTCCGTTTTTGCTCTAGGTTGCTCTGGATGGCTTGTTTGACTTGGTTGGCGATCGCTCCTACTTTTGGTCGTTCTTCTGGACTGAGTTTGCCCATGCCTCCGAGAATTTTGGATACTTGGCCTTTTTTGCCTAGGTAGTTAATTCTTAGTTCTTCTAGTTTTTCTAGGTTTTCTGTTGTGGCGATCGCTTCTGTTGCTGTTTGGCGTAGTTCTGTTAGTTGGGTTTCTATTTCTGTTAGTTGGGTTGCCATGGTTTGTTATTTTTTTTGTGCTTTTAACTGTAGAATCTTTTTTAGTTGAATAAAAAGTCATGCGTAGGGGCGAGCAACCCCCACTATAACTACTCTATCTGATTTTTTGTGAAAGTTCAACCCCATTTTTGAGTCTGCCACGCTTTTTTTTGGGTGCTTTACAGGATGTAAATGGTCGAGGTGTTAACAATAATATGGTTTGTTTTTTATTTTGTGCTTTTACTGTAAAGTCTTTTTTAGTTGAATAAAAAGTCATGCGTAGGGGCGAACGACCCCAACTATAACTACTCTATCTGATTTTTTGTGAAAGTTCAACCCCATTTTTGAGTCCGCCACGCTTTTTAGCGTGCTTTTCATAATGTAAACGATCGAGGTGTTAACGATAGAATCTTTTTTAGTTGAATAAAAAGTCATGCGTAGGGGCGAGCGACACCCACTATAACTACTCTATCTGATTTTTTGTGAAAGTTCAACCCTATTTTTGAGTCCGTCGCGCTTTTTTGGGTGCTTTACAGGATGAGGCTGTTTGGAGTGCTCACCATCAAATAATTCTCTCTGCTCAAAATTACCTTGAGAATGTCTGATAAAGTAAGCATTTCCTCCAGAATGCTGCGCAAACAGCTATTAGCAGTCAGCTAAAAGTAATAACTTACTAAGATTAACTAATGATCTTTTTCTTTATATTTCACTTCTTTTTTCTCATGTTTTTTGAAACACTGAAAAATTTTCTCTGCGATGGTTAAAGTATTATTAATAATGACAGAAGTTCCTGCACCAATTCCAACTATTGTCGCGATGGTCGCTAAAGTAATCTCTCTTTCATTACCAACTATTTCATAACTACCTTCAATACCTTCAATTGCCAGAATTTCCTCAGTAACTTGCACAGCATCTAAACCATCAATAGCTATTTTAAGCATTGTTCAACTCACCAAATTTTTTGGTTTGATTATAACAGAGAGCTAAAATGGTGCGTTAGATGGGAGATGGGGAGATGGGGAGATGGGGAGATGGGGAGATGGGGAGTTCAACAATTAATAATTAATAATTAATAATTAATTATTACCTCTCCTTGAAAGCGGATAGGATTGACTCAAAGGAATTTTTTTATTTATTATCCCCTTAAAAGGGGAGGTTTTAAAGCACAATTTTTCGATAAACACACCGTTAAAACAAAAATAAGAGTGCAGAGTTTTAGGTGTGCCACTCCACTACAAAGGGGTTTGATGATAACAGATAGTTGCGCAACTTGAGATTCCAGAATAGATATTTCCATAATTTTTTTTTGCAAACTTTGTAGGGATATTCCATGAAACCTCCCTACAATAAATAGAATCTTCTAAATTGCCAAATCTTCCTCACCTTTTACCACTAATTCTGTTGACTTCTGATAAAAAAGTGCTATACCAAAAGTTAAAGGTCCAAGTCTACCAATATACATTAAAAGAATAATAATTATTTTTCCCATTGGCACTAAATCTGAAGTAATACCCCGGGACAAACCAACTGTTCCTAGAGCAGATGCAGCTTCAAAAATAACATCCTCAAAAGGTTGGTTTTGGAATATTAATAACAGACTCGAACCTAACAAAAAAGCAATGATATAAAATACTAAGGATGAAAAAGCCGTGAACAATCTTTCATCAGGAATACGTCTACCGAAAATTCCCACAAACTTTTTACCTTGCAATGAAGTCCACATAACTGCTAAAGCGGCAAAAACAGAAGTTGATTTCAAACCGCCTCCAGTACCAGAAGGAGATGCTCCAACAATCATTAAAATTAGGGTTAAAAAAACAGCTACGGCACTCAAAACTCCAATGGGATGAGTATTAAAACCAACAGTAGTCAGAGAAGTCATAGACTGAAACCAAGCTGCTAATAAATGTTCTCCTAATGGCAAAGTTTTCATTGATTCATCTAAGAAAAATAGCAGTAAAAATCCGACAATTAAAAACCAAGCAGTAACATATAAAATGATGCGAGTTGTTAAAGTTGTTTGATAATTTCTTTTTGTCAAACTTTGCCAAATATCGGAAGCTACTAGAAAACCTACTGCACCTAAAATACTGAGAATACTGATAACTAAATTTACTCCAAAATCTCCCCTAAAGTCTTCCAAGCTATTTGGAAATACACTAAAACCTGCCGTACAAAAAGCCGATATGGAATGAAATACTGCTGCCCAAAAAGGATTACTCACATTTGCATTTTTAAATAAAATATATAGTGAAATAATTCCAGCTGCTTCTACAAGTAAAGTAAAAATGACAGTATGTTGAATAAATTCTTTGAGATTAAATCCTTGAGGCAGAGAAAAAACTGCACTCCCAACTCGTTGACGTAAATTTGATAAAGAATTTTTGCTATAAATTAAGGCAAATGAACCAAGAGTCATATAACCCAATCCACCTACTTGAAAAGCTAATGCAATTACTAACTCTCCAAAAAAATTATAAGCATCAGGAGTATTAACTGTAACTAACCCTGTTGTGCTGATAGCTGATGTAGCAATAAATAAGTTATCTAAGGTCGAAATTGCTTCGCTCTGCCAGCTAATAGGTAAACACAAAAGCACCCATGCAATTAATATATAAGCTCCATAGCCAAACAACAGTAGGCGCACTGGATGAGAACGACCTAACTTGTTGATAATACGCTGTAGAAAAGATACTTTCATAATTATTATAAAATTGAAAAAGTATGTGGATTATACAGCATTTAATGTTAAAAATAGTCACCCAGGAGTCCCCTACTTCTTACTCCTGTAAGTAAGGCGAAGGATAGTATAGTACATTTTGAAGTGCAGAATGTAGATTCTATTCCTGAATAATCTTCGGGTTTTGTGACATACTCACACACTAAGCTGACGCTATATATAGTGTGGGCTTCTCGTTTCGCAGTCCTGCCATTGCATCGGACAAGCGCGTGCTTTAAGGACGTATGGGCCCCGCCGCCCTATTTTTTATATTTATTGCCGCATTTAAGTCGCGGTCTATAACGATACCGCAGTGTGGGCAAGAATGAGTTCGTATGTTTAATTCTTTCGGGACTTTTTCACCGCAATTCGAGCAATCTTGGCTCTTTTTTTTTTGGGGTTCACTGCTATGGTTTTCACCTCCAGCATTTCCGGCTTTGACATTTAAAATAGTTAGGAATTGTCCCCCAAATCGCATCATTAATTGATTTACTCAAACGGGTCAATGCTTGCCCTTTAATATTTAAGTTTTCATGGGCGATAACTTCAGCTTTTAATAACAATTCATTGGCTGTTTTGAAATGAAAATCTTTACGTCGATCGGCTATTTTTTTATGTTGTTTAGCTACAGCTAGAAGAGCTTTTAACCATCTTTTGCTGCCTTTCTTTTTACGGAATAAACGCTTTTGTAGAGTCTTTAATCGCTTCACAGATGAGCGATAATGACGATTCTTCTGATTACCTCTTCTACAATTCCCATTCCTCTTTCCACCTTAAAAGTTCAATTAATTATACGATAAGAGAGCACGACTAAAGTCGTCTGGCCTCAACGGTTAGCTCGTTTTCATCCCCGTTCTACGAGAATCGGGGCCTTCAACCTCGCTTTTTGGTAAAAATACGATATGCTAAATTACTTATCATAAAAAGACAAATATATCTAACTAATGTAACTAAAATTTACAAACAGCATCTCAAATATATGCAATCATAAAAAACCGAAGTTTGCGATTGAAAGACCAACAAAATTTATGACTAGAAGTTCGATTCAACCTAGAATTGTTACCCCTGGGCCTGTAAACGATCCACTTTATGTAGTAGAACCAGGAGAAGAATTTGAAGGAATAAATCTAGATGGTGTTGTTCAGATAGCAAATAATGAAGACGGTTCGTTTTGCACGGGTGCTTTGTTAACTTCAGGTAAACATATTCTCACAGCAGCTCATTGTTTCTTTGTTGATGATGATAATCAACCAGATGAAGAAATTGGCGATCTGAAAGTTATTTTTGATTTACCTGAATCAGAAGGTGGAACACAAGAGATACTTGTCAGTGAATTCACTATCCATCCAGGCTACAATAATACTGACGAAGATTTTGTTAATGATATTGCGATTCTCACTCTTGAATCAGAAGCTCCAGCAGGAGCAGAGCGGTACGATATTTATCGAGATTCGGATGAAGTCGGAAAACAATTTGTGAAAGTTGGTTATGGTTTCAACGGAGAAAATATACAGACTGATAATCTAGATGGTAAAAAGCGAGCCGGGTTAAATATTTTTGATGCTGACGGGGAGATTTTAAGTCAGTTGCCAGATATCTCCGATATTCCTGAAGGAACGCAGTTAGCTTTTGACTACGATAATGGTACCCCAGAAAATGACGCTTTTGGTCAATTATTCAATATTCCCGATACAGGATTAGGCGATCTGGAAGTGAACACTGCAGAAGGAGATTCAGGTGGACCAGCTTTCATTGATGGAAAAATTGCCGGGGTTACTTCCTATGGGGACACGGCTGCAACTGATGTTGACGGTGAAATAAACTCTACGCCTGGAGAGTTTTCTGTCGATACGCGGGTTTCTAGTTATGCGAATTTCGTCGATCGCTTCGCTCCTAGCGATCTGGTGTCTACAGGAACAGAAAATGATGACCAACTTACAGGTGGGTTCGGTAACGATACTCTCGGTGGTCGTGATGGTGATGATACTCTCATTGGTCGCGGTGGCAGCGACTTTTTGTATGGTAATGATGGGAATGATATTTTAGAAGGTCGCCCTGGTTTTGACTTCTTATTTGGCGGTAGTGGCAACGACCAACTATCTGGTGGTATAGGTCGCGATCGCTTAAATGGTGGTTCTGGAAATGATGTATTGACTGGTGGTGGTAGTAAGGATAAGTTTATTTTTAACACCAATCGGGAATTTAATTCTGTAGATATGGGGGTGGATGAAATTACCGATTTAGTTTCTGCTCAAGATAAAATTATTCTGGATCGAAGCACTTTTACCGCTATTGAAAGTACAGCAGGAAATGAATCAGCTCTTAATACCGAATTTACAACTGTGAGCACTGATGCTGAAGCTGCTACTGTAAATGCTGTCATTGTTTACAACACTACCAATGGCAATTTATTTTATAATGCTAACGGCAATAGTGATGGTTTTGGAGTGGGTAGTCAGTTTGCAACTCTTTCTAATGTTGTCTCTCTGGAAGCTGATGATTTTACTATTAGAAATTAAGAGCATTTACCAAAAGTAATGAGGACAGGACTTACCCAAATTGACCTTTAATATCATGTCCGGTTGAATACTCGATCGGGAGGAGTCAGATCAAATCCGGTAGCATTGGTGTAATTACTGTGGGGAGTAGGGGAGTAGGGGAGTAGGGGAGTAGGGGAGTAGGGGAGTAGGGGAGTAGGGGAAAGATTTGGCAATGGCGCTTGTGATGGAACATTTTTTTATACCGAATTAAACGGATTCTATATCAGAATTTCCTAGGTCATGCTCCGCAAACAGGAGGGAAGAAAGAATAAACAGGAGGAAAAGTAGAAAGTTATTTTGATAAATTAAAAAATGGAACTTAAGCATAACCACTAAGTATAGTAGGGTCGGGCGGCCGTTAACCCCCTACAAATGGTGGCGTTGGTGAAGCGCGTGTATGATATTAATCTTAATTATTTAGGAGTCTACCCACCCGCGGGGCCCGACCGTGGAGAACCCACCCCTAACCCCTCCCAGGAGGGGAAGAAAGAAGAAGAAAGAGTAGTAGAGGGAGAAAATTTTTTGTTTGCGCTCTTATCCGGACAAGACATCATACCTCTTTTCACCAACGCCCAAATGGTTTATCATTTCCCTTATGGGTTTAATACCCCACCGTCACCCGCGGTGCTCAAAATTGTTTGGGGGAGCGTAGACGCGGAGCGGCAGGTCGTTGACTATCCATAAGCAATTTTCTCTCCTGACTCGGTCTGACTGACTCCTGACTCCTTCTTCAAAATTTCTTCCTTCTTCCTTATTCCTTCTGAATTTTAACTAACTTGATGAATTACCGAATAATTAATAATTAATAATTGTTAATTAAATAATTCAGCTAATTCCGCCTCCCCTTGACTACGCCGCGAGCTGTCGCTCTACAAGGGGAAAAAAGTGTACTTGATATTTCCTGATATTCAATTCCGTAACGGTTTTAACCAGAGGTAATTATCCATTATCCATTATCCATTATCCATTATCCATTATCCATTATCCATTAATGACTGACCAAGCTCGCAAAACTTCTGCAACACTCCACGCTTGAGCAATACAACCACGGGGTGTCATCGCTTCATTACCATCAAAAATTTCACTAATACTGCCAATACCATGCACCATTAAATGTTCCGCCATCGGTTTTAATAACTCTTCAGCTTTTGCTTGGTTGTTATAAATTCGTAGATGCGCTACAGCATAATGACCAATCAACCAACCCCAGACAGTACCTTGATGATAAGCACCATCTCGTTGATAAATATCGCCTCCATAAACACCTTTGTACTCAGGGTCGTCACTAGCTAGACTGCGTAACCCATAGGGAGTTAATAGCTTGTGCGTGCATATATCCATCACTTGTTTTTCCTGCTCTGGAGTTAGTAGAGGTGGGTAACTAAATTTCCCGATCGCTGGTAATGATAGGGCAAATATTTGATTAGGTCGCAAAGCAGCATCATTACCATTCGGTGTATCAAGTACATCGTAACAATAACCTTCCTCTTGATTCCAGAAACGAGCAAAACCTTTTTCCTTAATCAATCTTGCCAACCTTTCATAATCTAGATTATTTTTACCTAACTGTTGGGCAAATTTATCCATGATTTGCAGAGCATTATACCAAAGGGCACTAATTTCAATGGGTTTACCCATACGCGGTGTCACTACCCAATCACCTACTTTGGCATCCATCCAAGTAATCTGTGAACCTGTTTCTCCGGCATAAATTAAACCATCATCAGCATCTAACTGAATGTTGTAGCGGGTACCTCGGCGATAGTAGTCAATGATTTCTGCTAAAATTGGAAACAATTCTACTAAAAGTTTGTTATCGCCTGTAGCTTGATAGTATGCACGAACTGCTTCAAAATACCAAAGTGTGGCATCTACAGTATTATAATCTGGTGTAGCACTACCGTCGGGGAAGCGGTTTGGCAACATTCCTTGGTCAACATACTCGGCAAAGGTGAGCAGAATAGACCGGGCGACATCAAATTGTTTTGTACAAATAGTTAAACCAGGTAAACTAATCATTGTGTCGCGACCCCAGTCTTCAAACCAGTGATAACCTGCAAGGATAGTTTTGCCGTATGGATGTTTGGAGGATTTGCGATCGACAATAAATTGGTTAGCTGCTAATACTAATTGGTTTATCCAGTCTGGTGTTATTTTGACTGTAGGTTGAGCTTTTGTCTGGGTAAATGATTTCCAGAATTTAATGACTGGATTTTTTTCTTCTGACTTGGGTGCTTCGACAGTGGCAAATTTTTGGATTATTTGTTGTTCGTAATTACGATGAAAAGCTAGTTCTCTCTCGCCATTAGTAGTAGCATTTTCTTTTGTGCTGGCAACTATTGTTAGAGGTTTACCTACTTCAAGTTGAGCATTAAAGGTGATAGCGTGTAGGTGGTCTTCTAATTCTTGTTGACCGCGATATTTTTCTACTGCTAGGTTAAATCCGTAATACCAATTATTGGCAGGTGTGGATACTATATTTTTGTCATCTGGATGAGGATTTGTCAGCAGATATAAGGGTGTTGCTTCAGGAAAAGCTTGTATACGGACTCCCTTTTTAATGTTTTCGGTGCTGATTTGCCAATCTTGAGCGGTGGTATGATGATGATGATCGCGATGGTTAATTAATGCTTTAATTTCTAAGTTTAAGGGTTGACTACTATTGCGCAAGTTATAATGAATATAGGTGGTGTTTTCTCCTTGCTCCATCCATATCCGTTTCTCTAATACCACGTCTGCAAATGTATATTTCCATACTGGTATTGTTCCTTCTAGGTGGAAGCTTTCTATTTGTCGATCGCCTTCTGGGTTTTCTGCGCCATCGGCCCAACGGTTGCAGTAAAGGGGATAGTCTAGACCTTTATAATTGGCAATTTCGTCTAGTTTTGTTAGCAATAATGTACGCCCTAATGGGGGTTTGAGTGCTGCTATGAGTAATCCATGATAGCGACGGGTTAGGATGTTAGCTACTGTACCAGAAGCGTAGCCTCCTATACCGTTTGTGACTAACCATTCGCGGGATTCTGCTATGTTGAGATTACTACAAGTTTCTCGATCGAAACTGATGACCATAAAAGAAAATATTCACAATATATATTAGTGCAGAGGTTTCTTTTGAAACCCGATTTCTTTATATCACATTCACGAAGGAAGAGGGAAGTCAGAAGTTAGAAGTCAGAAGTTAGAAGTCAGAAGTTAGAAGTCAGAAGTCAGAAGTTAGAAGTTAGATTTGATAGGTTAAACACTTTGACAATGCTATAGTTTCAGGCAATTATTTGACATTTAAAGGAGCTAAACTATTTTAGGAATTACGCAGTATAAAGCATTTTCGTCATTGCGACCGACAGGTAAGCAATCTCAAATCCCTAGTTTTTCGTGCCTCAAATGTGATTATTTCTAAGTATTGCGATCGCCCTGCTTCTATTTTTTTTAGTTGAATAAAAAGTCATGGGTAGGGGCGAACGACTCCCTATGATAATAGTCTATCAGATTTTTTTGTGTCGTGCAACCTTAATTCCCTCCCGCGTCGCTAGTGCTTCACAAAATGACAAAATCTGATTATTTCTAATTCTCTGTATTGCGATCGCGACCGCCCTTTTGCCATCGAATCTAATTTCCTTCCGTGCCACTTTTTTTTTTGAGTGCCTCAGACAATGACTAAAGGTCTATCAACACATAATTTCTAGGTTGAATAAAAAGTCATGGGTAGGGACGAACGACTCCATATTGATAATAGTATATCGGAATTTTTTGTGTCGCGCAACCCTAATTTCCTCCCGACACCGTTTTTTTTAGTGCTTCACAAAATGATAAAATCTGATTATTTCTAATTCTCTGTATTGCGATCGCATCTTGTTCTATCTACAGATATTCTTTAGTTGAATAAAAAGTCATGGGTAGGGGCGAACGACTGCCTATTATAATAGTATATCGGAATTTTTTGTGTCGCGCAACCCTAATTTCCTCCCGACACCGTTTTTTTTTGAGTGCTTTAGACAATGAATATAGTAATAGCGCCTCACATTAAAGATTGATAGACCGCATAAATTTAGCGAGCATCAACACTTACCTACTTTCAAGAGTCGGACAAACATCGGACTGTCTAAAGTTCATCATCAGATCGGTCCTAAGCAACTTGATATTTGCGATCGCATTTAGTTCTATCTACAGATATTCTTTAGTTGAATAAAAAGTCATGGGTAGGGGCGAACGCCACCCAATAACAATACTGTATCAGAATTTTTGGTATTGTGCAACCCTAATTTCCTTCCCCGCCGCTTTTTTTCTCGGAGTGCTTCAGGAGATGAAATAGGGATACACCGGATAAATTTATCGAACATCAACGCTTAACTATTTTTCGTTTTATGCTCTTTTTGTACAGAATGTATAATCGGCAACAGTGGCACAAACATCGGACTGTCTAAAGTTCCTCATCAGCATCAGTCCTAAGCAACCTGATATTTGCGATTTCACGAAGGAAGAAGGAAGAGGAAATAAGGAAGAGGAAATAAGGAAGAGGAAATAAGGAAGATACCAATTTTCTTCATTTTTTGGACAACTTAGAAGGAATATTTTAGGTACAAAATTCTGTTGATTTAAAACGGGTTTTAGTTTCCAACCACACTGATTATTTTTGGTTCTATTATTTTTTTAGTTGAATAAAAAGTCATGGGTAGGGGCGAACGCCACCCAATAACAATACTGTATCAGAATTTTTGGTGTTGTGCAACCCTAATTCCCTTCCGCGCCGCTTTTTTAGAGCCTCACAAAATGACAGAATGTGATTATTTCTAATTCTCTGTATTGCGATCGCATCTAGTTTTATCTACAGATATTTCTTTGTTGAATAAAAAGTCATGCGTAGGGGCGAACTCCACCCAATAACAAAACTGTATCAGAATTTTTGGTGTCGCGCAACCCTAATTCCCTTCCGCGTCGCTTTTTTTTAGAGCCTCACAAAATGACAAAATATGATTATTTCTAATTCTCTGTATTGCGATCGCCAATGGAAACATAATTTTGTGTTGAATAAAAAGTCATGCGTAGGGGCGAACGCCACCCAATAACAATACTGTATCAGAATTTTTTGTGTTGTGCAACCCTAATTTCCTCCCGACGCCGTTTTTTTTGAGTGCTTTTAAAAATGACAAATTTAGTAATTTCCCTTATTGAAGACCTAAAATACATTTTGCTTCTAATAAAACTAAGTCTGGAATATCTAGAACTTGACAACTTTTCTGAGCATTTAACAAACTGGGAACTACACCATTTTCCATCTGCATCTTAACTACAGCAGCAGCAGTATTATTTAATTGTCTAAGACGATGATTTTTCGTGACATATTCTAAAGTCAACCCTTGAGAATCTAACAACCAAAAATCAATGCCGTATTTTTCAACAAAATTTTGTACCTGTTTTAGATCGGGACTATATTGTGCTTGGATTAAATCCTGAGCTCGTTGTTTTATTTCCCGATAATATCCCTGATGATAAGGCAAAGCATATTCCGAACCTACTAATATCGAACGTTGAGCAAAAGTAGGAATATTATTAGCTTCTAATGCTAAAGAAGCAACCCGAATATCTGAAGGTTGTTGGGCTAAATATTCATAAAGTTGGGGTACTTTTCCCACTACATAATTAGTCACAGGAAAGTTGTTGGTTAAAGCTGGATATAAAAGAAGGAAAATTAGCACTATATATATAGATATAGTTTTGATTTTTCCGACTGGTTTTGTTTTCGAGGACTGGTTGAGTAGATGAAATTTGCGCCAGACAAAATCAATTATCAAAGTGAAAGCTATACCACCAGCTAAAGCCATAATTATTCTGAGACTATGCTGACTATAACGACTGGGATGATGTAACCGAAATAGTAAAAAGTGAGCAGCTAAAAATATTCCGGTTGATGCTAATAATAATTCTGGTAAAAGGATGATTTTATGAGCGATTTTTTTGGCTAGGGGAAAATATGTTGAGCTTAAGAAGATGAGTAATAATCCTGCCCAAACTTGGGGAGGAAAGAAAGATTGAGATAACCATTCTGGGGGAATAATACCGGAGCGATCGCCTGTTAACCAAAAGTCAAAACTATTATTTGAAAAGAAGGAAACTCTACCCCCTGGCCAGAATTCTGGTAATTTTTGAGCTTCAGCTAATGTAATAATCGGACTATATTCGGAGGTATTCAAAGCATAGGGTAAAAGTACGAAAAAACCTGTGGTTAAACCAATAGCTAAAATGATGAATTTTGGGCGACTTCGGAAGTGGATAAAATCTAAGATTAAGAAAGCAATACAGAGTAAAACTCCTTGGGGATAAAATAATCCGAGCAGAGCGATCGCTACTGAAATTCCTAAGTAAGAATGTCTGAGGAAATAGTATAAAAATGCCAAAAATAAAGGATAGAAAAATGCTCTGGGGGTAGCGGAGATTAAGTCATCTTTTAGCCAGAGATTTTGATTCAAAAATAATGTGCTGAGAAACCCAGCGACTGGCACTGGGAATATTTCTATTTCTACTCTAAAACAATAGGCAGTTGTGATTAATCCTAATATTATTGGTAGAAATTTATTTAATAGTAAAGGTGGAATGCCTACGAGGGAAAATAATTGATAAAAATAAGTATATCCGGTGGGAGCAACAGATTGAAAATAGTCAGCAATAATATCGTTGGGAAAAAGTTCGGGATTGAGAAATCTTGCCATCCAAAAAACGTGGGAGCGAGCATCATCCTGCACTACATATTCACTACTAAAAGCGGGAATTATTCCTAAAATTCCACAAATTGTGGCTAAACCTAGACTTAAATAAAACCAAAATCTGACTGGGGTGGGTGTAGTTAAAAACTTATGCAAGTTAATTTTTCCATAGTCCATAGATAGTTATATCATGTCCGGTTGATTAAGATAGTAGGGGAGCGGGGGAGCGGGGGAGTAGGGGAGCGGGGGAGTAGGGGAGGCCGGGAAAATAGAAAGATTTACTGTTTAAGCACTCATGATAAGTTTTTTCCAAATCGCTCTTATCCAGACATGATATTACAAAAAAATGGATATCACATCCGGTAGCATTGGTTTGAAGAAGGCAGAAGGCAGAAGGCAGAAGGCAGAAGGCAGAAGGAAAAATTGCTTATGGATAGTCAACGACCAGCCACTTCGTGCCTACAAACCCCAAACAATTTTAACCACCCCGTTGATAACTGTTAGCGTAGCTCCTCCGGAGGAGGCTATATGAAACCCGCATCTATGTGAAAACTCTATAAATAAAACTTATTAAATTCATCTATTTGTGTGATCACACAGTTTTTACTTACATACCAAATAACGGGATAGTTAAGACATTGACTGATGATGGTAGGACAGAGAAATATTTTTCTCACTGTTCCCTGCTATGGAATAGTAGCAAAATTTGTAAAGATTCTATGAAGACAAGGACTTCATATCTCTGTGAAAATGCTATAAGTAAAACTTATAACTTTAACGTGTTTGTGCGATTTCAGGGTTATTACTTATATGCTTATGTAATAAAAGCCAATATTATTTTGCTAACAAATAATGTTGTGACTCTAAACAATTCAGATATTAAATCTAAAATTATGGAGGGTCTTGTGTATGAATAATATATGTTGATTTGAGATTTATAGCAAGCAAATATTAAGAAAGCTATAATGCTGAATATTCTCTATTTTGCTTAGTTTAAGGCAAATGTTCTGCTGATTTAGTAAGAATCGATATTTCTGTCTTACCTAGACTAAATCATAATTTAACTTTCCTTGAACAAAAAAAAATATTAGCACAATAATAAAAATTATATTGTTCGATCTAGCAGATTTTTAACATTAAAAAAACTAATATATTTACCAAAATTAAATATATGAAGTTTTCGTGAAGATGCTAATGTTAGTAGAAATGGCTGATTACTTTACTGCTATGGTTAGAGTTATGATTTTTAGTAATGAGTAATGCTGAGCTGTTACGAAGTGGTATGTATCTAGAACTGCTAAAAGCAGTGCCCTGGTTAAGTTTATTCTGTGCAACTTCGTATTAAATCGGTTACGAATCACTTATAGTTCAAGCTTTTGCTTAACAACGCATTAAGCACTGAGGACTATAAGATATAGTTAAAGCTAATCAACTGTTCTATAAATCTGTAAATCTGTAGTCAAAGTTATTTGGAAGGATAATTATTATGAAGACAAGTCAAAAATATATTTTTAGCTTATTGGCAGCCACAGCTATGTTGGGAGCAGGCACTACCCAGGCAAACGCATTGTTAATCGATGATTTTAGTGTAAGGCAGGATACTGGACTTCAGCCGCTCCCTAGTATACCTAGCAGCAGCCAAGTAGGACCAGATATTTCTATTATTGGTGGGTTCCGGGATATAGAAGTTATGGGAGATGCTGACGATACGATTGAAACTCGTATCAGAGCAACCGGTACAGCGCTTTCTTTTAGTAATGATGACGGTACTACCGGCTTTGGAACTATAGTTTGGGATGGAGATGACGATCCCACAGTATTAGATCCTATGGGTTTGGGAGGAATAGACCTAACCGATCATGATGGTGTGGCTGTAGATCGTTTATTGGTAGAAATCATCTCAGCTGACCTTGCTGGTTTAGAGTTGCACTTTAATATCTATGACCTTGTTGGCGGTGTTTCAACTCTTTTACGTGACTTTGGCCCCATCGGAGATTCGGTTACCGAAGCTTTCCTCTTTGATAATTTTATGGGCGATGCAGATTTCACTAATGTTGGTGCAATTGAGTTGAAGATTTCTGGTCCAGCAGAAATTGATGCCCGATTGGCTATGATTGAGACTGGTAAACGTCGCGTTCCAGAACCTTTGACATCTCTCTGGACTTTGGCCGGAGTATCTGCATTAGGTGGACTATGTGCAAAGAAAAAGGTTGCCAGTAGAAACTAGCTTATATTCCAAACAGTACTTGAAGGACTTCTAGGTTGACAGATAACTTAATGTTGATTTCAATCATATGTCCATAATTTAGGAATAATTCCGACGGCTGTTTAAGCCTATGGACAAAATAAGTTATGGACTGTATTCGGTGATTCCTCTGGGGTCACCGAATTTGCTTTGTAGAGATTGAGAATCACCTTATATAGGGAGGGCGAATACCATTCGCCCCTACAGATATCTAAAATCTGCTGTAATAATTAATGCTAAATTATTTGAAAATCCAGAGTTCTCCACTGTTATGAACTAATTCTAGTGGGGAGTTTTCTTGTGTTTCTAATCCGGAAATTAAACTCCATTCTGGGCGAAAGACAAATACATGACTAAAACCATCAGGAATTTCTGGTACATCACCCACTTCTACAAATTGAAATTTAACTTGAGGATTAAGTAAATAACTCAGAGAAGCTAATCTTAGGGAATGATTACTAATTACAAGTGGGTTGTTTGTTTGGTTAATTATTTCTGCTACTTGAGGGTCATAATAACTACTATATTTATGCCACCAAGTTTCGGCTTGGGAACTAATTCCACAAGAAATTATTCCGGCTGAGATGAGAAAAACTGTAACTATTTGCCAAAATTTCTGTTGAAGTGGGTAAGTAAAGTTGGTTAATTTATTTGTCAGAAAGTAAGCGATACATAAATAAATTCCCAAGTAACTAGGAATCAAATAACGAGCAATACTAGAACGTTGTCCGCCCGACATCAAATCGGAAATTACCATATTTATCGGAGTAATTAATATAAAGGTTAATATCAACAAACTTACTTCTTTTGGCTGATGCCTACAGACATAATAAATTGAGTATAGGATTAAGACTAAAATTAATCCCAGTAAGTAAGGCCAGACTGTATTTAAGCTGAGTAAAGCATTATTATCCAAAGCTACATTTCTGACATCAAATAATCTTTCTGAAGAACCAATTTGAATATCTAGAAAAGTAAAACCCAAGTTGATAAACCATCTGGTAACTAAGGTTAAAAAAGGTGTTGTTTGAGAGATAAAAGCCGTGTCTTCATAATCGCTAACTATGGCTATTATCCAGGGTAAAAATATTAGAAATCCCAGAAATGATGCTAGGAGATAAGCTTTTAATCTTTTAGTTAATCGTAACTTTTCAACTAAAAGAACATATAACCCATGCCCCATAACTATTGATAGAAAAAATAAATTAGTATATAAGTTTAATATCAAACTAGCCGTGTAAATTAGCCAGCTACGTTTAGTTTGAATTCGCATTGCTCGAAACAAAGCAATAGTTGACAATAAAACCGTCACTGCAAATAAACTATAACCCCGTGCTTCTTGAGCATATAAGACTAAAATTGGAGAAATTGCCGTCAGAGCGATCGCTACTTCTCCAACTAATGATTTATTAAATAATTCTCGGCATAACCAATAAATACAAGGAAATACTAACAAGCTAATTACAGCAGAAAAACTTCTGATTATTCCTATAGAGTTATCAAATAATTTTACCCACCATCTCAAAAGTATAAAATAGATGGGAACGTGTTCGGGATTTTCTGTTGCTAAAGAATTAATGGTGCTAATAAAAGTTTTGTTAGAGTCGATATTTAGATATTGTTGTAAATTTTCTCGATCGACTACACCAGATTTTTGCAGAATGTCAGAGAAATTTTCTTTTGTATAACCAGCTATTCTGACAGAAGTAATTATCTCATCGTGCCAGTAAACTTTTCGGTCAATATTGATGAATCTGAAGTATATTCCTAAGATTAAGACTATGGCAATTAATACTCTTAACCAACGAAAGTAAGATTTTTGCATAGAATATTCTGAGGGTAATATGAAATAGGGCGTTGCTGAATTAGTGTATGATATTAATCTTAATTACTTAGAAGTCAGGAGGAAAGTAAAGAAGAAGAAAGAGGAGTAGAAGGAGAAAGTTTTTTGGTCGTGTAATTAGTACACCAGTCGTGGGCAAGATGCCCACACTACTAACATTTTAGCATTGATATTTGTACTTCATTTATCTGAAATATGCTGTAATAATAATTAATATCAAATCCGTTTAATTCGGTATAAAAACATTCTCCATCTTCACCATTACCAAATATTTATAATTTTTTTCCCTCCTGAGTTCTGACTTCTACTTCAAAAGATTTTATACCTATGCTACCGGATTTAATATAATGCTAAATTATTTTAAAATCCAAAGTTCTCCACTGTTATGAACTAATTCTAGTGGGGAGTTTTCTTGTGTTTCTATTCCTGAAATTAAACTCCATTCTGGGCGAAATATAAACACATGACTAAAACCATCAGGAATTTCTGGTATATCACCTACTTCTACAAATTGAAATTTAACTTGAGGATTAAGTAAATAACTCAGAGAAGCTAATCTTAGGGAATGATTACTAATTACAAGTGGGTTGTTTGTTTGGTTAATTATTTCTGCTACTTGAGGGTCATAATAACTACTATATTTATGCCACCAAGTTTCTGCTTGGGAACTAATTCCACAAGATATTACTCCTACAGAAATTAGAGTAACTGTTATTATTTGCCAAAATTTATATTTAACTTGGTTACTAAAGTTGGTTAGATTAGTAGCTAAAAGATAAGCAACAGATATTTGAATTCCTAAGTAAGTAGGGATGAAATAACGAGGAATAGTTGAACGTTGTCCACCGGAGATTAAATCGGGAATTATTAAGGTGATGGGAGTGATTAATATTAAGGTTAAAAGAAACAGACTTACTGATTTAGGTGCATTCCGACAGATAAAATAAATCGAGTATATTACTAAGATTAAAGTTATCAATAATAGATACGGCCAGATTGTATTGAGACTTAATAAAGCATCGTTATCAAAAACAATATTTTTGACATCAAATAATCTTTCTGAAGAGCCAATTTGAATATCTAGAAAAGTAAAGCCTATATTAATAAACCATCTTTTCAACAAGGTTAATAAAGGTGCTGTTTGAGATACCCATTTTGTGCCATCGAAATGCTCAATTATTACTATAAACCAGGGTAAAAAAATTAGAAATCCGGAAGCAGATGCTAGGAGATAAGCTTTTAATTTTTTGGTGAATTTTAGTTTTTCGATTAAAAGTATATATATTCCATGACCAAAGGCTACTAATATGGAAAAAAGATGAGTATATAAGGCAAAGATTAAACTTACTGTGTAAATTTGCCAGTTACGTTTAGTGGGGATTTTTATTGCCCGAAGTAAGGCAATACTTGATAATAAAATTGTTACTGTAAATAAACTATAAACCCGTGCTTCTTGAGCATATAATACTGAAATTGGAGAAACTGCCGTCAGAGCGATCGCTATTTCTCCAACTAATGATTTATTAAATAATTCTCGGCATAACCAATAAATACAAGGAAATATTAATAAACTGGTCAAAGCTGAGAAACTTCTGGTTACTGCTACAGAATGACCAAATAATTGTACCCACCATCTGAGCAGTACAAAATAAATTGGTAAATGTTCGGGGTTTTCTGTTGCTAAGGAGTTGATAGTATTAATGACATTTTTATTAGGGTTAGTTCCTTGATACTGCTGGAAAAATTTCCCAGTAATTATGTCAGCTTCATCGGTTATATCCTCTAATTCGCCTCTAGTATAACCAGCAATTCTTAAGGAGGTAATTGTTTCATCGTACCAGTAAACTTTGCGGTCAATATTTATGAATCTGAAATATATTCCTAAGATTAAGGTAATGGCAATAAGTATTTTTAGCCAAGTAAAATAAGGTTTTTTATAGAACATTAATTTAGAATTTAGAATTTAGAATTTAGAATTAATTATTGCCTATCTGATAATTGAGCTATTTTTAAGGGTAAAAGGTAATCAGCTCCTTCGCTATAAACTGAATTTACCTTTTATAATCAAAGGAAAGCTATTTTCTCCAAAATTTATTTTATGAGTGAACATGAGAAAGAGACTCAAATGGAAGTTAGTCTTGGTGCGACTTCACAGTTTTATGAAAAAAAAATCTGTTGGAATTAGGCAATAGCCAAAAGGTAAATGATAGCTAATAGCTGACTACTGAATGTTTACTTATCAATGACTTGATACATCTTATACAAATTATCTATATAAGTTTTTTCTACTCCTGAACATTGAATAGAATCATCATTTTCAATAATTATATGAGTTATCTGATATTTATCAATTAAATTTTGCAAAGCCTGACATTTAGCTATGGCAGAATTATCATAAAATTGCTGTGCCATTAATAATCTATTGTGCCATTCAATAACTTCTGTATCTTTGTAGGGATGAGATTTAAGATTAATCAAAATTGGCGCACCTGTAGCAATTCTAAAATCAACGAATTTCCCAGAAGCATAAGGAACTAAATATATATCTTTTGCTTGTTTATTTTCTTTGACATATTCCATAATAATTGGCGTATCTTTTTGATTAATAGTTAGCTTTTCTAGTTGTATTCCTACTCCTGACAATATGAACAAATATATTCCTACTAAAGTGCCAATTTCCAGTAGTTTTTTGTATTTGAGAATCTGGGGATAATATCTATCAAAAATAATAGCCACAATGTAGGCACTTATCATACAAGTAGAAATGGGAACTAAAAAAGCGGAGACTCGCCAAGGAGTAAGAAATGCTAAAGTATTACTGACAGAAATTATTTGAATTATTGTCAGAATAGTTGCTGTGGCAAAGGGAAAAAATAAGATAAAAAATAATCTAGTTTTGCGGAGAAGATAGAGAGCGATCGCTACTACTAAAATTTGTATTGGGGCGGCAGGTTCAGTTAACCAAATATCGGGGAAGGAATGATGGGGAATTCGATTTACAAGTAAACTTTCAGAAATTTGAAAAAGCTCTGGAGATGTGGGTCTAAAAGTAATAGTCATATAACTGACTACTGGTAAGACTAAGATGAATGAAACGACACCTATTAATAATGATTTTTTGAGATTATTTTCATTTTTATAAGTGAGAATTAGATAAGCTAAAGTTAGTAAAGCTGCACTAGGAAGATATGTAGGATGAAAAGTTGCTGCTACCCCTAAAGCGAATACTGCTAAAAAGGGTTTTTTTCTCAGAAAGGCATAGATAGAAAAGATAATTAAGACTCCAAATGTACAGGGTTGAAAATAGTCACCGAGAATATATTGTTCGGCTAAACCATAGTGGAGATGTACATGAGTTTTAAAGTCAAATATTCTAATTTGTAGACAGTGGATAATCAGGAGAAGGAGAAAATAAATTAATAGTTTAAGTCGGGAAGTATTAATTTTAAAAATTACTGAAGCAATGCCAAGCATACTGTAAATATAGATGCCAAAAATAAGGATGTAATAAAAGTAGAAAAAGTTTTCATGGAGGTAAGTGTAAGTAATTTGAACTAAAAAAGTAAAAGCGGCTAAAGGGTCGAGTGTATTAGCTAACCAATCTTGGTTTAAATAACCTAAATCAGCTTTAGCTAATCCTTGTAAAAATTTAGTATGTTGATTTGAGGTATATAGAGGGTCTTGAGTATAGGAAATTCCGAAAATTAAACCTAGGATAAAAATTTGAGCTATGGGATTGAGTATTTTATTTTTCAATGTCTTGAATAAGGAAGAAACTGAAGAAGTCAAAAGTCAAGAAGAAGTCAAAAGTAAGAAGGAAGAAGGAAGAAATTGAAGAAGTTAAAAGTCAAGAAGAAGTCAAAAGTAAGAAGGAAGAAGGAAGAAGGAAAAAATGGATGGAGATACTAAAAATTTACCACTCCATTGAATTAACCTCAACCAATTATAGACACGGTGTAGACATCAGGTATTAAATCCATACAGAAAAAGATAATACTAGAAAATTTATACCATAACGATAAATTAAATACAGAAGAAATAGGCTGCTAATTTCAGTATTTTTTCTTATTACTTATTCAGTCAAAATGCATTTACTTTCCAAAACCCATAATTTTTCTGTTTCTAAAACCGAACATTTATCTATAGTTTCAACTATGGCAGGAATATTTCCATTTTGCAGATTAATCTCAATTTGATTTCCTATCTGAAAATACCACTGCTTCAACCAACGATTTTTTAGTACATATTTTGGCCTAAATGCTCTGCGGTCTAAGATTAAAAAATCTATTCCATAAGTGTCGATAAAATTCTCCATCCACTGAATATCTGAATGATACTGAGCAAAAATAAATTCTGTAACTCTCTGTTTTATTTGACTGTAATAACCGAGATGATAGGGAATGGCATATTCCCAGGCAAACAATACCGAACGTTGAGAAAATGTAGGGATAAAATTCACCTCTTCTGAGAGAGAAGCAATGAGAATATCTTTTGGTTGTTGAGCAAAAAATTCATAAACTTCTGGAGATTTTCCTTTGTTATAATGAGGGTCAGGAAAATTTTTCCATACACCCAAATCACCTATAAGTAAAATCCCTAAAAATCCAATAAAAATCAATCCTGAAATTCTTCTACTTTTGTCGGATGGTTGTTGACTTACCCACTGAAAGACAGCATCTAAAATTATGCACAAAACAATGGCAGTTGCTATAGCTAAAATTATCCGAAAACTATGATTTGTGTAGCGACTAGGTAAATGTAATTTGAATAATAAAAGATGAGCTGCCACAAATAAGACTACACCAGCAAAAAAAATCTGAACTAACAATTTAATGTTTGGTGTTATTTGTTGAGTTAAAGTTGGTCTTCTCAGAAAAATTCTTGTCTCATCAAAATTATCTTTTTCTTTTTCTTTTGGGTTTAATACCCTGCCATCTACAGGGTTTTGACAATTGGTTGGGATTTGAGTCCCCATCCACTTTTTCCAACTTCGGTCTTTCCTTCTTCCTTCTTCCAACTTCGGTCTTCCTTCTTCCTTCTTGAAAGTTATTTGTTTAATTAAAGGTAGTATTCTGAGAAACATTCTTGTCCCATAAAAGTTCTGAATTTTATCAAAATAATTGGGTCTAAAACCCCGCCTTTTAAGGCGAAATATTTTTGGAGTGAGACTCAAATCCCCGTTACAAAAATAACTTCTGACTTCTGACTTCTGACTTCTGACTTCGTTAACTTCTTCCTTCTGAAAAAGTATTGGCAAAAATAATCCAAGTATTAATATGTGAGGCAGAAATAATTGTTGAGGTAAAATGCCACTACGACCGCCGAAGATGAAAAAATCCCAATAATTTTGTAAGAAAAAAACACTTCTACCAGCTTCACCAAATTCTGGCAAAATTCTTGCTTGAGCTGCTGTAATTACAGGTCCGTAATTACTAGAATTTAAAGCATAAAAGAAAATCACTAACAAACTTAATCCTAAACCTACTCCACTAAATAGATAATCCTGTGGATTTTTGCTCAAACAAAACTTCCCTTTTTCCCAGTTTAAAAGCCCGATCATTAAAATCAAACCAGTCAGGATAACGTATTGTGGATAAAATAATCCCAACAGAGCGATCGCTACTAAAAATGGAACTAATGATTTTCGTAATAAATAGTATAAAACTGCCAGAAATAAAGGATATAAAAAAGCTCTGGGTGTGCCAGAAGCTATATCATCTTGAAGCCAGATATTTTGACTTAATAATACTGAAGCAATAAAACCAGCAAAAGGTATGGGCAATATCTGAAAACAAATTCCAAAATAGTAGGCAGCAGTTATTAAACTTAAAGGTAATGGTAATAATTTATTCAGGAATATTGGGTCTATTCCTACTTGGGAAAATAGCCAATAGAAAGTTTTATAACCCCAGGGTGCAACAGACTGAAAATAATCGGCAATTAAGTCGTTAGGAAATAATTCTGGGTCTAAAAAACGACGCATCCAAAAAACGTGCTGTCTTGCATCGTCTTGTACTATATATTTTCCACTAAATGCTTGTTGAAGTGCTAATAAACTATATATTGTTGCGAAGGTTAAGCTAAGAATTAGCCAGAATATTTTCTGATTTGGTTTTGGGTTATTTGATGGGATTAAAATTTGTTTAAGCTTTTGGATATACATTATTTTGTAGTAACGGTTTAGATTCAAAGCGTGCCTTACTTACGGCTTACTTGAACCATATTTTTACTATGTTATGGTGATATATGTTCAATAATTAATAATGAACAATTAATAATTAATAATTACCGAAAAATTGGGGTAGGTGCCTCCCCCTTTTAGGGGGATGAAAAAATATTCAATGAGCGTATTTTCGTTTTCTCCGGCAATAGTTGTCGGTACTGATAACTGAAGTCCGCAGTTCCTCCGGAGGAGGCTAACTGTTAACTGATAACTGAAATGACCCCTTCTTCAAATAAGGGGATTGACGCTTAAGGAATTTTTTTGATTTTATCCCCTATCCAAGGGGAGGCTTCAAACCTTAATTGTCCAATTATTAATTATTAACGGCTTTGTTGCATGAAAGTATATAGCTGCCGCACTTGCTCCGCATATGTACAACAATAACGTGCGGAAACTGCTGTAACTATTGTCCAATAGATAAATAGTAATAATTGCGATGGCAGAACTATGGCTCATCAGCAGAGCAATAACTATTGTCCAATAGATAAATAGTAATAATTGTGAAACAGAGCGATTAAGCTGCCGCACTTACTCCGAATGGCGCTCATCAGCAGAGCAATAACTATTGTCCAATAGATAAATAGTAATAATTGCGATCGCAGAACTATGGCTCATCAGCAGAGCAATAACTATTGTCCAATAGATAAATAGTAATAATTGCGAAAGAGGGGGATATAACTGCCGAATGGATGTTAACAACGCTACTTTCATGCAACAAAGCCATTATTAACTATTAATTATTAATTATCAGGTGATTGCTTAACTACTAACAGAAAATGATTTGATATTTTACTAAATTTATATTTAATAGCTTGATTGAGTAATTACCTATTTTCTAGGATTTTTTTTGATATTTATACCTCTGTCATTTCAGTTATCAGTTATCAGTACCTCCTACTGTTTGCGCAGCATGACAAAGGTCAAGCAGGAGGCTTTAAATAGAGAGTTCTCTTTTTTTTATCCCCTTAAAAGGAGAGACTTGAGACCTTATTTTTCAGTCACAACTGTATTGTTTCTTTGCTAACTCATAATATACAAAGATACTTAACGCGCGTCAGAAGTCAGAAGTTATTTTTGTAACGGGGATGCGTGAGCAACTATCCAAAAATATTTCGCCTTAAAAGGCGGGGTTTTAGACCCAATCCTGTTTGATAAACTCCAAGCTTTTCAAAAGTATCTATGTAGACAAGACTCAAGATTATTTCTCTTAAAAATTAAGCGGTCTATACCGATCGCCCATAAATGTAAAAACGTAAATAACTAACAGGAAAAATATATCGAGCTTTAAAACCTTTGAAAAATATGAAACTACTAACTACAACTAATCAATTTTCTCATATTTTAGAGAGAAATTCAGATTTATTTGGAGCTATGCGTGTAGGTAATGGAAGTGTCGCTTTATGGCATGAAAAAAAATTACGCGATATTGGAATTCAAACTCTAGGAATTATCGATCCAAATCTGGTTAAACAACAAGAGGCATTAAAGAGAGGAATAAATGTATTTTCATCCTTAGAACAAGCAGCAGAAATGCGTCCATTATTCTGGGATATTTGTTCTCCTACTGATACTCATGTTGAAGCTATTAGGAATATTATAAAAATTGATAATGAGGCTAATATCATTGTAGAAAAACCTATTTGTAATTACGAAGATATAAAAATATTATGTGAGTTACTGAAGGAATTTAAAGGAAAGCTGGTTGTTAACGAAAACTATCTAGCATCATCAGTAACTCAGAAGATTAAAGAACTAATTATATCTCTGAAAATTACCCCCTATAGGGTTGTATCAGAAATGACTAAAAATAGAATAAATGACTTTATTAATGGTCGGTTTATAGACGATCGACTCTATGCTTTTGGCTATGAAGGTTCACATATAGTTATGAATGTTATGGCTCTTGGAGAAAAATATCTTCCCCAGAAGATTAGAAAGGTATTTTATGAAGATATCAATATAGATATTAACGATAAAAATTACTTTTTGCCTAAGCAGGGAATAGCACAAAAAGACTATACCGCAATTAATGGTGCAGAAGTTATATTATATACTTCTATGACAGGAAAGATAAAATACTTTTATCCAGGGTATTCTCCAGAACACTTTTACCAAGCTCCTGAAGGGCAAAATGTTCGGTATCGTGTGCTAGCTGTAGAAGACCATAAGACGGGTATAACTGTAGCTGGATTTTATGAACCAATTACTGGTCAAAACCGATGTGAAGGAAGAGTTGTAGTTTACCAGAATAGTATTGTACAAAAAATCATTCCCTCTATAGTTGATGATACTATGGGTATATCTATGAAAAATGCCGTGGAATATTTCCAGGGAAAAAGAAATAATCCTTGTTCGGCAAGAACAGCTATTCAAATAGTAGAATTGATGAATTTATGCTAAAAATCAAAGACAAAAATAAACAGTAAAAAATGGAGGTTTGAAATAAAATGATACTTTCTCGCTACAGCATCCCCCAAGTAAAAGGACACTGTGGCACTATGAGAAAACTGGTATCTGAAAGACCCGCTAAATTGGTACATCAAAAACAGCTATTCAAATAGTAGAATTGATGAATTTATGCTAAAAATCAAAGACAAAAATAAACAGTAAAAAATGGAGGTTTGAAATAAAATGATACTTTCTAGCGATCGCATCCCCCAAGTAAGAGGACACTGTGGCACTATTAGAAAATTGGTATCTGAAGGACCCGCTAAATTGGTACATCTTTTTGTAGATAAAGCAGAAAAACATTATCACAAAAAGACGACAGAATATTACTATGTTCTTGACGGAACAGGACACATATCTCTTGACGATCGGATAGAACCTATTAAAAAAGGTGATGTTATTAAGATAGAACCGGGAGTAAAGCATCAGGCAATAGAAGGTGAAACTCCTTTGGAAATTCTTGTAATTGAAGTACCTCCTGCTACAGGTGACTGTTATATAGTAAATAAGTAGACATATCTAGAAAAAATGGAGCAGGGAACAGGGAGAAAGAATTGATTATTTCTATGGGATAATTGATTTGATTTTTTATTATTGGAGATGTCTAATAGGTCAAAATCAAAACCTATAGTAATCTGCCCATAGGCTATAAAATTTTATTATAGAGGTTTGGTATCTAAACTCAAGCAAAAATGGGGTTTGGTCTCCAAATCCCTACTGTTTTTTTTCACTAATCATTTGGGGTTTCTATATCTACAAAAGCTATCTAAAATTATCTCAAAAGGCAAAGTTCAAAAATCAGAAAAGATAGAAAATTTGTAAATGGGTGAGAAAGGAAATACTTTGAGGATAAAATAATAGTTAAAAGTAAGAAATATTTATTAATTAATTTCTAAAAAATTAACCAGTTACTCCGAATCAAAATGACTACAATACTATTTTGGGATATTGACGGAACATTATTAACCACTGGTAGAGCAGGTATTTTTGCCCTAGAAGATGCTGCTAGAGACATAATTGGCAAAGAGATAGATTTATCACAACTCAACACAGCAGGAGCAACAGATTGCTTACTAGCAGCTCAAATTTTAGAATTAGGGGGTATTATTCCCAATGATGGCCAAATAGACCAATTATTACAAGTTTATAGTGAATACCTACTTCAAAATCTTACTAGAAAACAAGGGGCAGTATTACAGGGAGTAAAAGAAATTCTCTCCTACTTACACCCCCACCGTAACGATGTAGTTTCTCTACTACTAACAGGAAATACCTCTGTAGGAGCAAAAGCAAAACTTACTCATTATGGTTTAGATAATTATTTTAATTTTACCCAGGGCGGATTTTCAGATAAAGTAGCAGATAGAAAAGCGATCGCCCGTCAAGCGTTAACCAGTGCCCAAGAATTAGTTGGAGAAATTAACTTAGAAAAAGTTTATGTTATTGGAGATACCCCCCATGATATAAGTTGTTGTCAGGCCATTGGTGCTAGGTCCATTGCTGTTGCTACTGGTTCGTATAAATTGGAGGAGTTACAACAACATAATCCTTGGTGGGCCATATCCTCCTTGCCAACACCAGATATTTTCACCGACAAAATAGGTTTAGGGAATAGTTAAAAAGCTACATTCTGCACGACAAAATGTAGGATAGAAAAAAGCCTTTGGTGTACCGGAAGCTATACGATCTTGAAAGCATAGATTTTGACTTAATAATACTGAGGCATTAACGCGCGTCAGCAAGTCTGCAAGTCAGAAGTCAGAAGTTATTTTTGTAAAGGAGATTTGAGCAACTCTCCAAAAATATTGCACCTTTAAAGGCGGGGTTTTAGACCCATGTTATGTTGATAAAAAGTTTTACAACCCCAGAGCGCGACAGACTGAAAATAGTCAGCAATTAAATCGTTTGGAAATAATTATGGGTCTAAAAAACGGCGTATCCAAAAAACGTGTTGTCTGGCATCATTTTGTACTATATATTCTCCACCATAAGCTTCTTTAAGTGCTAGTAAACTATAGATTTTTGTGAAAGTTAAACTGAGAATTAGCTATAATATTTTCTGATTTTATTTTGGGGTATTTGATGGGATAAAATTTTTTTTTAAGCTTTTGAATATACATGATTTTTGTAATGGTTTAGATTCTTGAATTATAGCCTACTTCAACCAGATTTTTACTATGCTATAGTCAGAAGGCGACTAGAGCAGAAATTAGAGAGTTAGAACAAAAATTGGGTAAACCATAAATACTGCTCAACAAACAGCTAATAAAGCATTAACAGTAGGAAATAATGCCCAAAATACTGCCAATCTTGCAACTAAAACTAATTCATAATTATCATCTCAAATTAAACAGGTAAATAACAAGATAGTAGGATTTTCTAGTGGTTCTAACAAAACAGTTATTTCTGGTAATTTGAGTTCAAATAAAAATGTTTGGGATGGAAATGCTGATATAGTAAGAGTTCATGTGAAGAAGGGTCTTTGTCCAAATGGTTCGTATGTAGTTGGAATGAGAGGTATTGATACCGATCGGGGTGGATATTGTGTAAGTTGTATATCCCATATTGAGTTTGAATGTAGAAAACTCTGAAAGTATAGAATTGTACCAATTGTCTGGGTAGTCATAATTCTCAAACACCAAGACAGACCTCAACTCATATCATATAGATATACATAAGACCCTGGTTTTTCAAAGGTATCCATTCTCAGACCAATTTCATCCAAATAATAATTTAAAAATCTCCTTTCTGCGGGAATATGAGTATGAGAAAATAATAACCAAACTCTTTTATTCCCCCGCAATTTATCTAAGTCTTTTTCATATCTTGTCATTTCAGCAATTGATAATTCTTGACCATCATATTTATCTAAATCATCCACACCAATAATATAATCTCCTTCCTGATAACCATATTTTTCTGCATAATACTGAAACTGATATATTCCTCGTTGATAAACATACAAAACATCCCCTGGTTGTTGATGTTTTTGAATATAATTCAGTACAGGTTTAATTTCTGAATAAGTTCTGGGGTCTTCTATCAAATCAATTGCTTTTGATAAGGGTTTATATAACAATAAGATAACCAATAAAATCCCAATAATTTTTATCGGTCGAAATTTCGGTTTACTCAGAATATAACCTCCACCTGCTGCGATGAGAAAAATTACGAATGGTGTGAGAAATAAAACTAGACGACTCCGAAATGGGTATTGGTGTAAAAAGGATGCTAAAAAAGTTACGAATAATGGAGAAAGTAAGAGCAATAAAATTTCTTTTCTGCTCAACCAACAAGAAATACAACCGACTAAAAAAAGGATAATAGCTAATCCATCCATCCATTTAGTAAAGCCCAAAGGTTTATAGAAAAATTTGCCAAAAGCATCAAACATCCAAACAATATCAAATGGGGAACTAGGAAAACCATCCCCCCAAGAAGTTGTTAGAGTTTCATTGCCAGTTAAACTTCTCAAAGAGACAAAATAAAAGATGATAAAACTTAAAACCCAAGCTGAATAAATGAGTAATAAATTTTTGACTTTACTCAGGTCTTTCTGCCAAAAATTGATGAGTAAAGCACTCCCCCCAATACTTGCCAAAATAAAGATAGAAGGATGAGAAAACCAAATAGCGATCGCTCCGACAAAACCAAATCTAATTATTTGACCAAAGTTCAATTTAGCCTTAACCAAAGGTAGTAATAATAGATATAAAAAGAGAGCGATCGCTACATCACTAGAATATTGTTTTACTTCTGCGGAATAGTAGACTAAATATTCCAAACTGGCAAACAAAATTAAACCTATAGGAATAGCAGATTTAGTCATCCATTTTTTGGCTAATTCATAAAATATAAATAACGAACCTACTCCACAAATAAAAGGAAATAATCGTAAAGCATACTCATTATTCCCTAATATCTGAACTGCCAACTTTTCTACCATCAAAAAACCAATTGGGGCACCTTGGTCATAATCCAAAGGTTGGAGCAATTCCAAATAAGAACGATTGACAATATTCAAAGCCAAAACTGCTTCATCCGCCCAAAGAGAACGATTAGATAAATATTGAACTAACCTTACAGCCACCCCAAAAGCAATAATTAAATATGGCAGTATTTGATTTTCAAGGAAAAACTTAAAATCTGGTAAACCAAACTTTTTATTCCTAATAATTTCCATCCTAAATCCCAACAAACAACAGCGAAAATCCTCCTATATATAATATCAAAATCAACCAACTCTCAAAGCCAATCTTTCCTAAACCATATTCCTGACGGCGTAACAAACCCAAAAGCAAAATTCCAGTCATCAAAATAGCTAGAGAAATCACAAAACTTTGAGAATTAGTCAAACCATGATAAATAGAACCCCGGCGATAAGCAAAATCAGAAAAAGCTATAAATAAAACATCAAAAGTATTGCCTCCGATAATATCACTAACTGCTAAAGTTAATGCACCTTGACGCACAGCAGCTACAGAAGTTACTAACTCTGGCAAAGAAGTCGAAATAGCCGTAAAAAGTCCACCCACTACACTTTGAGAAATACCACTTTTTTCAGATATTGCTATACCAGATTCTGCAACAAAGTAACCTGCTACACCTACAGTAATTGCTAATAAGAAAAAACTTAACCATAACCCTGTTAAACTAGAACCATCGTCAATATTTTCCTCCGGTTCATCAACCTTAGTATTATCAGTTTCAGTAGGTTCCCACATCGGATTTTTATTAGCTTGGGAAACTAAATTTAATCCATATAAATAAGCTCCTAACAACACAAAAGAAGCAGGATGAATTGCCAAAATACTAACTTCAGGTCCAGCCATTGCTAATAGTGGTACTGCTAGTAATGCAACTAAAAGTGTTCCCTGAGTTAGGTTAGCCAAAGAAGCCGCAGCGTGTTCTAAATTTGCTTTACGATAGGCAATATCGGCAATACTTAAAAAAGCAGTTTGAGCCGCTATTCCACCAATAGCATTACTAATAGCAAGTTCGGGATGGTTTGTAGCAGCAGCAGTTACGGAGGTAACAATTCCTGGTAAAGAAGTACTCCCCCCAAGTAAAATTGCTCCGACTAAAGCTTCGCCTAAACCTGTTTTATCGGCTAAACTATCGGCTACTTTTGTCATTTTACTGCCGGCAATGGCAATTACAAAAGCAGCTATTAAAAATACACCTATATTAATTGATAAAGAGTCAAACATTAGCAAGTTATAAGTTATAAGTCAAAATCATTAAAAGTCAAAAGTCAAAAGTTATTAAAATTCAAAAGTCAAAAGTCAAAATTCAAAAGTTATTAAAAGTTAAAAGTCAAAAGTCAAAATTATTAAAATTCAAAAGTCAAAAGTCAAAAGTCAAAAGTTATTAAAAGTCATGCATTAAGATTTTATAGAAGCTCAAAACTTTGATTTTACAGTAATTTACCGAAATTATTTAACATTTCAAAGAGCGAAACTATTTGTGACATAGTGAATTCAAAAGTCAAAATTCAAAAGTCAAAAGTTATTCAAAGTCAAAAGTCAAAAGTCAAAAGTTATTCAAAGTCATGCATTAATATTTTATAGGAACTCAAAACTTTGATTTTACAGTAATTTACCGAAATTATTTAACATTTCAAAGAGCGAAACTATTTGTGACATAGTGAATTCAAAAGTCAAAAGTTATTCAAAGTCAAAAGTCAAAAGTCATGCATTAATATTTTATAGAAGCTCAAAACTTTGATTTTACAGTAATTTACCGAAATTATTTAACATTTCAAAGAGCGAAACTATTTGTGACATAGTGAATTCAAAAGTCAAAATTCAAAAGTTATTCAAAGTCAAAATTCAAAATTCAAAAGTTATTCAAAGTCATGCATTAATATTTTATAGAAGCTCAAAACTTTGATTTTACAGTAATTTACCAAAATTATTTAACATTTCAAAGAGCGAAACTATTAGTCAAGTTTTTATCTAGGACTAAAAAAAGTAATAGCTGATAGCTGATAGCTGACGGCTAAATGCTTTTTAAAACTATTAGTCAAGTTTTTATCTAGGACTAAAAAAAGTAATAGCTGATAGCTGATAGCTGACGGCTAAATGCTTTTTAAAACTATTAGTCAAGTTTTTATCTAGGACTAAAAAAAAGTAATAGCTGATAGCTGACGGCTAAATGCTTTTTAAAACTATTAGTCAAGCTTTGATCTAGGACTAAAAAAAAGTAATAGCTGATAGCTGACGGCTAAATGCTTTTTAAAACTATTAGTCAAGTTTTTATCTAGGACTAAAAAAAAGTAATAGCTGATAGCTGATAGCTGATAGCTGACGGCTAAATGCTTACTGAGATTTTTTAATACTCTGCATTTTTTCCATAGCAATTAAATACTGTCCGAAAAATGGTAAACCAGCAATTGCTGGTAATACATAACGGGACGTACAAAGTAATCCTAAAGCTGCCCCAACTTCTGTAGAAAAATAAGGTTGATAAAACAGAATAAAAGCAGCATCACGAGTACCAACTCCAGCAAAAGTTAAAGGTAATAATCCAGCCAAAATTGCTAAGGGAGATAATGCTAAACTTGCCAAAAGTGGAACTGAAACATTTAACGCTAGAGTAAAAAACCAAATTTGTAATAGATGCCCGAACCAGATAAATATTGAAGTAGTAGCAATTTTAGTTAATAGTGCTTTGTCGTGCCAAAAATATCTGTGCATTTCTATCCAAGAAAGCTCTAGATTATCAATCTTGGAATAGATTTTTTTCGGAGCTATTTTCCGTGCTATTTGAAAAAATATATTGCTAAATTTGCGAGAAGATAATAATAATAATCCAATAATTAATCCTAAAGTTACCCCGGCAGTCATTACCCAAAATAATAAATCTTTTTCTGGATAAATAATCAATCCAAAAGCACACCATATTAACAAAGAAACTAAATCGCAAGCCTTTTCAAATATCACTAGAGATAGAGATAAACTTCCCTCTAAATGTCCTCTTTGTTTCATAAAATAAGCTTTGACAATATCTCCCATTTTTGAGGGTAATATCATATTTAATACACTGGCAGCTAAAATTAATTTATTTGCTTCTCCAAAATTTAGATAAGATGATGATTTATTCCCTCTTTTTGGCATTAATTGTTGTAACCGCCAAGCAGTTAACATTGTTAATGGCGCTATCATACTAACACTAATTACCATCCATACAGGGTGAGAATTTTGGAATACTTTTATCAGTCCAGTAAAATCAATTTTCCAGTAGATAGCTGTCAGAATAAGTAAACTGATAATTATAGAAATTAGTCGTTTCATAAGTGATGCTCAAGTCTTTAACTTAGTCTAAATTACTATAGATAGTTCAATAATTATAGTAGTGGCGTTGCATAATATTAGATATCATATTAAATCCGATAGATCGAGCATCCTTTTCTCAAAATAATTGGGTCTAATACCCCGCCTTTTAAGGCGAAATATTTTTAGAGCAAAGCTCAAATCCCCATGACAAAAATAACTTCTGTACGGGTGATTTTCTACGGAATGCTCCTAATTAAGCGTTTACTAAGTATTCCGGAACGGAAATCACCCCTACTGACTTGCAGACTTGCTGACGCGCGTTAATTTGATGGGGAGAGGATTTAATCTTAGCGAATAATTAAAGTTTAAAGCTTCTACCTTTAAGCAGAAATAAGAAAAATTTTTCCTTGAGGTAATTGTGATAACAATTTCATAAAATCAGGACTTACGCAAGGACACTATATATAGTGCATGGCAAATATAGCGATTGCTGACACAAAGCTCCGCTAACGCTGAGAAAAATCATAGCGATCGCCCAACACTGTTGGTTTTATTCCTATTCCTAAAAACCTAAATAACTGTCATTTTAATTGTAGGATATTTAAGTTCAGATACTAGATATTTGGACAATAATTGATGTTTCAGATGATAAATAGTTATCCCAAAAATATTTGCCATTTTTTTCAAATAATTCCAGACTAACATGGCACAAGCAATATGGTTTTGTTGGATTTTTGCCCGACGACCCAATCCAAAATCCCAGCCCTGTTAGTTGCTTAATTCTGGCGTGAAACTCCTCAATTTTCCATCTAGGCGCGAATCTCAAACTCAACGTCATCTGTGCTCTGATTACTGAGGTGGTTAGTAACAATATATTCTGTTCTGTTTTTAGAAACAGTAACCCAGAATAATTTGACTTTTTTATCTCTAGGAAAACCTTTGATTTTAATGATTTTCCCTGATACTAATTCTCTCTTATTCCATGTTATTTCCTCCAGTTTTTTATACTTTTCTACACCCCCTGTATCGTCTACCAAACGATTGCTTTTTAACGGGCAATAGTAAATTTTACCTAAATTATCTATTAAACCCATGAGTCTTTGGGTTGCATACCAGCTATCCATTAATACTGTTTTTACTGGTATTTTTTTATTTTTTACTACATCAATCATCATATCTTCTACATGATCTATTTTACTCTTTCGATCACTTTCGATCTTTATAAATCCTATAATCCACTATCCAAAAACGAACTAGAATGAGGATTAAAATATAAGCAATTAACTACTCCTATCCCACGGACTACCCCATGTTCATTACCACTATACTGACGCCGGACAAGCTCAAGATGCATGGGAATACTTTTTATTGATAACTGTGGAGCGCAAAAATTAAATAACCATCTTCAGTAGTTATAATTTCTTCCCTGACGTTTTGCCACAAAACTTCTGTCCCTAAATCAATGTTTTTCAAGTAACGATTAATTTGATCGTGGCTAATTTTTTCTAGATGGTCAGCAAGATTTGTTATAGTGTAATTTGTTTGACTACTTATTAGATACTGACAATATTTTATATAATTAAAGTCCATGAAAAAATCGCGCGTCAAAAAACTATGTTATTCTTAGTTAAAATAATACCAGATAATCTATAATATACTTGCTCAAAATCTTTCAGTAAATGATAATTTTTTGGTTGATGCGATCGCAAATGGAAACGGTGTTTAACTCCCAAATCTAGAGAGAGAATTAAGGGTTTACACTATATATAGTGTCTTTGCGTAAGTCCTGAAAATATTTCTATATTGATGGATATGAAAAAAAAAGATTAAATATTAATTAATAATATACGCGAAACATTTTTGGCGTGATAATCCTATAAATAGCTGTGGCACAAAGGGTTAAACAAAAGTGCAGCTTGCGCTGAGGTTTCCGACCGCGTAAAGACGAAGCAAGAAAGCTGATGAAGATGGTAGTAGCGTGGGTACAACTCAGTTTATTTGATTTGCTACCTAGCCCGATAATCTATGTTAGTGCAGCATTCCAGAGGAAAGCTTTGCGCCAGCAATACAAGAATCTCCCGCTATAATCGCTCTTATTTAACGACGACATAAGTACCTTTGAAAAACTTTATCTGAATATGTACAAAACAAATCAGAACAACTGTCACTATCTAGATTTTATAGGAGTCTGGAAAACCCTTCTAGGTAGTTGGTTATACATTGCTGTGGTGGTTTTCATCTCGGCACAAATTGCAATGTTTGCAGCTCAACCTGCCCAAGCTGCGCAAGCTGCTCCAGAAGAACACATCCTGAACAATCCACCAGTACTAGAATTTCTAGAATTTCGTCAACCTATACCACTTAATGCACCGAAATCAATATCTGATGACGAAAGGGAGGAAGAGTTTGGTTGTGCAGAAACGGTAGTGCCAAATGTTCGAGCAGATAAACAGTTAGACCTCAAGATCGAATACGTTACAGCCAAAATCCGTAACCCAGCAACAGGTAAAGACGACAATGTAAATTTGCGGGCTTATGTTGGCACCGAGACAAGTGTGGATACTCCCTATGTAGCTCCTACAATTGAAGTATATCCAAGCGATACTGTTCGCATCAATCTGCACAATAACCTACCGTCAGAGGAAAATTGTACTGAGAAAGGTAATAACACGTTCCATTGCTTCAACAGTAGTAATTTGCATTCCCATGGCTTATGGATTAGTCCAGCAGGCAATAGCGATAACGTTTTGGTCTCAATTAGTCCCAAAGAGAGTTTTACATACGAATACAACATTCCTGACGATCATCCAGCAGGCACTTTTTGGTACCACCCGCACCGACATGGCTCGACTGCGGCTCAGGTTGCAAGTGGCATGGCGGGAGCCTTAATTGTTTGTGGTCGTAGAGCGCCCCAATGGTCTCAGTCTGGCAACGAATTCATTAATGGGGACATCGACACCCTATTGAAAGGACTGGAATATGATATGCAGGATCGTGTCTTGGTATTACAACAAATTCAGTACGCCTGCGGTCAGAATCAGGATGGTAGTATTAACTGGAATTGCAATGGCAAAGTAGGCGAAATTGAGTATAAAAATTTAGATTTCAGCCCCAATTCTTGGGGGGATTCCGGGCGTTACACAAGTATCAATGGAGAAGTTATACCTACAATTAATGAAGCCACTCAGGGCAAAATTGAGCGGTGGCGAATGATTCATGGGGGCGTGCGCGACACTATTAACCTAGAGTTTCGTAAGAAGAGAGAGAATGCAGACAATTATTTGAAATTAGCTGCGAAGGATGCCGAGAGTTGGATCGAAGAAAATTGTCCAGGCTCTGCCATTGACTACTACATCATTGCTGAGGATGGACTCACTAGGTCTGAGGCACGGAAAACAATATTAGCGACCTTGCAGCCTGGCTACCGCAGCGATGCGCTGGTAGTTTTTCCCGAAGCTGGTGAGTACTGCGTAATTGATACATCTGCTCCTGCTTCACAAAGTGTGAGGCAGGTAAGGGAAAGTCGCCAACTGCTGGCTGTGGTCGAGGTTAATAAAGGAAATGAAGTGGGTAATATTGAGGATTATATGAAAAAACAATTGATAAGTGCTGCTGAGAAACAGTTTCAACAAAATGAAAAGGTCAAAAATAAAGTTGTTGAAGATATTAATAATCCCAATGCTATCAAACTAACTCTCTTTGAGCCGCATCCTCAGATAACAGATGGGGAAGTCGCCCATACCCATAGACAGGAGATGGCTTTCTTTATCGACACTTCGACCACCCCTGTTGAGTTTAAGGTCAGCAATGGCGTTGGCTCGTCTTTCGACCCCAAGTCTTACGATCCTAACCGTATCGATCGCAAACTCAAGCTAGGTGATGCCGAGGAATGGGCTTTGACGTCCTACGTTGGTGGTCATCCATTTCACATCCATGTGAATCCTTTTCAAATCGTTAAAATCCTCGATCCAAATGGCAAGGATGTCAGCGTTCCGGAGGCAACAGATGATTTTAGTGGCCAGCCTGACCCAGAGTATCCAGGATTAAAAGGCGTCTGGAAAGATACCATTTTTGTCAAGCAAGACTACACCGTCGTTGTGCGTACCCGCTACGAGCGTTATATCGGTAAATTTGTGCAGCACTGCCACATTCTCGACCATGAAGACCAAGGCATGATGCAGAATATCAGTATTGTACTACCATCAGAGTTGTCTAAGTAGTTAAACATCTGATGAACAAATGAGTGAAGTGCCTCTGTGGCAGGCAATATACCTGTACCACGGAGGTTTTACTATTTACATTTTTACCTTATATACCTAGAATCTGCTGTAAGTATTTTACTGAACATTATATAAGACCATCCGTTAAGCTGGAACTGTAACAACCTCACTACCAGATAAGCCAAAAGCTTTGTGAATAGCTTGCAATGCTTTCACTCCATCCTCCTCTTCTACCACACAACTAATTTTAATTTCCGAAGTAGCAATCATCAAAATATTAATTTTACTTGCTGCCAACGCTTCAAACATTTGTGCTGCAACCCCTGGATGTGCAATCATTCCAGAACCCACAACACTCACTTTGGCAATAGCACTCTCCAACACCACTTCTCCCCAACCAAACTCTAATGCTGCATTTGTCAAAATTTGATATGCAGTTTCTCCCTCTAGTTGGGAAACAGTAAAAGCAAGATCGCGAGTCAAAACCCCATTTACACTATAACAACGTTGTGACTGGATGATCGTATCCACACTAATATTATTCTGCGCCAACAAACCAAATATTTTTGCTGCCATTCCTGGGCGATCGGGAATTTGACGCACTGCTAGTCTTGCTTGCTTGAGATCCAAAGCTACCGCTCTTACTGGTCGAGAAACTTCTTGTGACTCAGAAGCAGCAGAGCTACTAGAAATATCTGCAACATCCACATCAAATGTTTGACACAAAGAATTAACTGCCTTTTCACAGTCTTCTGCATCAACCACACAACTGACCTTAACTTCCGAAGTAGAAATCATTACTATATTTACCCCTGCTGCTGCCAAAGTTTCAAACATTTTGGCTGCTACTCGCGGTCGTCCGATCATTCCCGCACCTACAAGACTGACTTTAGCAATAGGTCGCTCTTGTATTTTGATTTCCGGTTCGCCCAAACTGGGGTCAGAATTTTTACCCAAAGCAGGTAGTATGGCATCCGCTACTGCTGCCGCTTGTTTCAAAGTATCTTTCCCGACAGTGAAGGCAATATCATTAGTATTACTTTCGTGAATAGATTGAATTATCAAATCTACATCTATATTTTGTACCGCAATACCAGAAAATAATTTGGCTGCCACACCAGGGCGATCGGGAACGCGCAACAGAGAAATTCCCCCTTGGTCGATGTCATATTCCACAGCATCTACAGATTTTGTCAACTCCAAATCTTGCAAAGCACGACGTTGGGGTATTGAAGAAACTACACGAGTACCCGGTGCATCACTCCAACTGGATAAGACTACTAATGGCATTCCATAATTTCGAGCAATTTCTACTGCTCTGGGATGCAGCACTTTTGCTCCTAAACTTGCCAACTCTAACATTTCATCACAGGTAATGTCTGACATTAACTGCGCTTCGGGTACTATGCGGGGGTCAGTTGTTAAGATTCCAGGTACGTCTGTATATATTTCACATCTTTCTGCTTGGAGTGCTGCTGCTAAAGCGACTGCGGAAGTATCCGAGCCGCCTCTACCTAATGTGGTGATTTCCTGGTGGCGAGTCTGACTAATACCTTGGAAACCTGCAACGACTACAACTTCTCCGTGTTTGAGATGTTCTTCTATGCGTTCGGTTTTAATATTTAAGATACGAGCGCGGGAATGTTCAGCTTCTGTGACTATTCCTACTTGCGCTCCTGTCAGGGAAATAGCTGGCACTCCCAATTCTTTTAAGGCCATGCTCATGAGAGCGATGGTCACTTGTTCCCCTGTGGATAGTAGCATATCCATTTCTCGACGACAGGGGTTGGAAGAGATTTCGTTTGCTAGTTTGACTAAACCATCTGTGGTTTTTCCCATTGCCGAAACGACTACTACTACCGAGCGATCGCTTGCTGTTTTTGCAATACGTTGGGCCACTGCTTTAATTCTTTCTACAGACCCGACTGATGTGCCACCGTATTTTTGGACTATTAGCATATTGATTTGAGAATTAGACTATTAAAATATAAACTGTATTAATTTCAATTCTTCCGTTAAAAGTTGTTAACCGGATTGATTAAAGTGTATCTTTTTAGATCGGGACTTACGCAAATTTACTTTTAAACCACCATCTGTAGAGGCGAATTGCATTTATACTCGCTATATGTAGAGTCTCTGCGTAAGTCCTGTATATTTAATTTGGTGTGATAACTTTAATTTCAGAACATTAAGAAAAATTTTATTAGTTTGCGGGAGTAAAACATTATGAACAATCTAATAAACAAAACTGTCACAATGCAAGCGCTACTTCTGTGGGATCTTGGCAAATTTGAAGTGCGTGAAGTTCCGAAACCTCAAGTTGATTCTAATGAAATCCTGTTACGCACATCAGCGGTTGGTTTATGCGGTTCAGACTTTCACATTTTTTCTGGGGAGATGAACTTTAATAAGGATCGAAATGGTCAACCTATCCCCCTACTCCAACAACCCCAAATTCTAGGCCACGAAATTGTGGGTGTGGTAGAAGAAGTGGGTGCGGAGGTTCAAGATTTGTCTGTGGGCGATCGCGTGATTCTAGATCGGGGGTTAAACTGTTTGAGTAGAAAGCGACAACCTCTCTGTGAATACTGTGTTACCGGAGATTCCCACCAATGTGAATTCTATGAGGAACATGGTATCACTGGTTTACCAGGAGCATTCGCTGAATATTTGACACTTCCTGCTGTGAATGCCATTAAAATCAATTCTGACTTGAAAAATGTCCAAGCTGCCCTAACAGAACCTCTTAATTGTGTGATTCATTCATCAGATGTAGTGGCAAAAACTCGCGCGCGCTATCAAATTGGTGTTGAAGAGTTAGAGCGTCGCGTGCAATCAATTCTAATTTTTGGAGCTGGTCCTGCGGGAGTTTTATTTATTCAGTACCTACGCAATATTCTTGGATATTAGGGTTTAATTTTGGTCAGCGAAACAAATGCTCAAAAGCGTGAGTTAGCTAAAGGTTTTGGTGCAGATGTTATAGACCCCCAAGAGGTAAATATTGTAGAGGCAGTGAGAGAAAAGACTAATGGACGTTTAGTAGAGTATGTAATTGATGCTTGCGGAAATGGTTTAATTTTTAAATCTCTTCCCAGTTTGATTCGCAAACAAGCAACGTTTCTGATATACGGTTATGGACATGGGGGAGTAGATTTGAGTGTGCTAAACAACTTCCAATTTATGGAGACAATATTGGTTTGTGCGACGGGAGGTTCTGAAAAATTCAACGATCGGGGGCGCTCATTAAGCTACTCTCAAGCACTCAGAGCGCTGGAAGAAAAACAGATAGATGTGTCTTCATTGATTACACATCGTTACGATTCTCTGGAAACTGTACCACAAGCGTTTATCCATGACCACAAATTGTCAGATTATATTAAAGGTGTGATGGTATTATAATCGAGGTTATAATTTTTAGGAAAACAAAGGCAATAATAGCGGGGTTGGTGATTAGGTAATGCTCTTCAAAATTTATGAACCTTACAACTATAGTTTTTTCATAGATATTTGAGACAAAAGCATTACTGAATAATTAATAATTAATAATTAAATAATTAAATAATTCAGGTTTAAAGCGTCCCCTTTTAACGGGAAAAAAGCGGTCGAGGGATGCCTTGGTCTCAGAGCCATATCCAATCGACCAAGAGAAGAAATAATATTTCCTTATGTTCAATTCCGTAACGGTTTTAACCTTCTTGTAATTATCAATTATCCATTATCCATTAATGATATAGGGCTTTGTTGCATGAAAGTATATAGCTGCCACACTTGCTCCGCATATGTACAACAATAACGTGCGGAAATTGCTGTAACTATTGTCCAATAGATAAATAGTCATAATTGCGTTCCCTGGGCAATATACCTGTCGCACTTACTCCGAATGGCGCTCAAGAGCAGAGCAATAACTATTGTCCAATAGATAAATAGTAATAATTGCGTTCCCTGGGCAATATAACTGCCGCACTTACTCCGAATGGCGCTCAAGAGCAGAGCAATAACTATTGTCCAATAGATAAATAGTAATAATTGCGTTCGCACAGCGATTAAGCTGTCGCACTTACTCCGAATGGCGCTCAAGAG
>JAXHSW010000040.1:0-18500 GCA_034190295.1 Cyanobacteriota bacterium
GGAGCGGGGGGAGCAGGGGAGTAGGGGAGTAGGGGAGCAGGGGAGTAGGGGAGCAGGGGAGTAGGGGAGTAGGGGAGCAGGGGAGCAGGGGAGTAGGGGAGTAGGGGAGTAGGGGCGAATGGCATTGGCTAACGCCAAGCTCCGCTAACGCCCGGAGCAGGGGAGCAGGGGAGATAAAGATACCTAGAAAGAAAAATCTATTGCACAGTTTTAGCTTTGTCAGTCTACTAGATTTATATTCCTTTTACAAATAGTCTCTAAGGCTTGACAACATTTATCAAATGATGAAGTAAATTAATGTTGCATAACTAAAGAATTAATGGGGATTTATACTGATAGGGTATCAAATATAATTAAATAAAATTATGCGAATATTACAGATAGTACCATCTATTTCTCTTGTTTATGGGGGTCCTAGTCAAATGGTATTAGGACTTTCTACTGCTCTTGCTGCTCAAAATATAGATGTTACTATTCTTACTACAGATTCTAATGGAGATATAGGTCAACCACCTTTAGATGTTCCTCTCGATCGACCTGTTGTTCAAAATGGATATCAAATTCGTTATTTTCGTTGTTCTCCATTCCGTCGTTATAAATTTTCTCTGAAGTTATTACAATGGTTAAATCAACACGCTTCTGAATTTGATTTAGCTCATATTCATGCTCTTTTTTCACCAGTAACTACTATGGCTGCGACTGTGGCTAGAGTTAACAATTTACCTTATATTTTAAGACCTTTAGGTACTTTAGACCCGGCCGATTTACGGAAAAAAAAATTACTCAAAAAAGTTTATGTTTCTCTATTAGAAAAGCGGAATATTGCTCGTGCTACAGCACTTCATTTTACAAGTTTAGAAGAGGCAAAAGTTTCTGAAAGATTTGGTTTATCGACACGAGATTTAGTAATTCCTTTGGGTGTTAATCCCCCAGATAATATTCAGGATGAAAAATTAGTTAATTATCTTCAATCTCAAGCCATAGAAATTAAACATCCCATAATTTTATTTATGTCTAGAATTGAACCAAAAAAAGGGCTAGATTTATTATTACCAGCTTTAGAAAGATTATTAGCAGAAGGGATAGATTTTCAATTTATTTTAGCAGGTGCTAATCCTCAAGACCCTAATTATGAAGCAAAAATTCGGTCACAAATAGAGGCTTCACCTCTTGCTAAATGTACAAAAATAACGGGGTTTGTTACAGGGGAAATTAAGGCGAGTTTATTACAGGTTGCTGATGTATTTGTGTTGCCTTCTTATTATGAGAATTTTGGTATCGCAGTAGCAGAGGCAATGGTGGCAGGTACGCCAGTAGTTATTTCCGATGGAGTTCATATTTGTCAAGATGTGGCAGATGCAGAAGCAGGTTGGGTTGGTAGTTGTAAAATAGAGGATATGACTATTTTAATTAAGTCAGCTTTGCAAAATGAAGTAGAAAGAAAACAACGAGGTTTGAATGCTAAAGAGTTAGCTAGAAAAAATTATAGTTGGGAAGCGATCGCTACACAAACTATTCAGGCTTACCAAAAAATTATTACTTATAAATAAGTTGTAATTAATCCATTATTCAGTTAACAGTTATTAGTTCACTTTTTCCAACTCCAATAGACTATTTTTTTTGCTACTTAAACAGATTTGATATTAAGTGTTTGGGGTGGATTAGTATAGGTACTATCGGCTAAAGGAGATGACTTCTTTTAGCTCAAGTTTGGAAGATACAGTTTCAATAGTGAAGCACTTGTGGAGTGTTAATAACTGTTTAAACCCCCTATAATACACCTGATAACTGACAACTGTTCGCCATTAATGAGGGCTTGCCGATCGAATCTGAAAGCATTGACTTATGAAGGCTTTAGCCTTTTTGGGGACAAATTGCACTGTGCCTATTTCAGTCTAAAACGCTCAAAAAGTTAGTATTTTAGGCGCATAGTTGGGCATAAAAATATAGGGGCAATTCTTACCGAAAAATTGTGGTTTAAAGCCGACTCTTTTAAGGGGATAAAAAGAAAAATTTTCATGATTAGTCAATCCTATCCGTTTTAAAGGAGAGGTAATAATTAATTATTAATTATTAATTATTAATTGTTGAATCCTACCTCCTCGCTCATTCCCATTTCTCCTGTCTCCTACTAAAAGACTTTTTCAGCACACCCTAATTAATTCAAGTCTAAATCGTCATCGTCAAAAAATTTTATCTATCAATAAATTTTTGATTTTTTACAAATAGTAAATAAAATCTGTTTATTTACTTTTGATAATTTTGATTATTTCTATACTTTCTAGACTTTTTCTTAATCTCCTGATGGTTTTCTGACTGAGCTTGAAAAATTTCTGAAGCCTTCTCTACAGGAACTTCCAATATCTGACACAAACGAGTTAAAAATGTTTGTTCTTTACTAGAAAAAACTCCATCTATTAGGATTAGATCGATAGCTAATGTAAATGCTGTTTCTTTATATTCTGGATGTAGCGCATCGTTGGCTATAGCAACTAAATTATTCATACCTTTTTCACTGAGTAAATTGAGCAATCTATCTAGCATATTTGTAATCTGTTTTTCTGAATAGCCTTTAAACATTTCCATTTGCGTCAAAAGTACTATAACTCTTTCTGTTTCTTGGTCTAAAAGATAACCATCTGAGGCAATGGCAGATACTGCAATAGCAGCTATTGCTTCTTGTTGTGAGAATGCCATTCGATTTGGATTGTAAACTCCAAGAACCTTATTTAATAAACTCATGTTAGGCTTTGCCTCCCAATTTATTGTTTGTTTATTTCTATACTATTTTATCTTGAATAACAGCTTTTAATAGTTTATTGGTTCTATCACAGGATTTTTTTTTTGTCAACTAGACTATTTGAATAAATTAAGAATTAATTAAGAATATTAAGGTGGTGTTGAAAGTATGAATACAAAACCAAGTTTATTTATATATCAAGAACAATATTTTGAATCAAGCTAGTTTTTTTATTGTGTTCAATTCTGATATAACTCCTTTTTACTATCTTTAATTTTGAGGTGGGATTCATACTAATTTTAAAAAAGAATGTTGAGAATAATAATAGGACTTAAAAGATTATCGTTCGGATGTATCTTTGATTAAAAAGGGATACTCACACTAAGAAATTATATTGACAGCAAATTTCAGAAAGCATCAGTTCAACAATTAATAATGAATAATTGATAATTAACAATTACCTCGAGAGTGAAAACGGATAGGATTGACTAATTATGAAAATTTGTATTGATTATCTCCTAAACTAGCTATCAGCTTGGACGTTCCGGAATGGGACCCTTGCCAGCATTTAGCTGGAGCGCTAAAAATTCGAGGGTTCGGCATCCCCCACTATATTTGAAAAAATTAGTGGTGTACCTTTTATGGGGGTTATAAGACGCGGAGTGGCTTCTCTTGAGTATCCCCCATTGTACGCCTTGAAAAGCTCACTACTGATAGCTGAGTGCTGACTGCTACTTCAAAAGGGGAGACTTTAAACCACAAATTTTCGGTAAACTTTAAGACTAATATATAAACTTTTATTTATTTATTATTGTCTATTTACTGTTCCCTGTTCTCTGTTCCCTAAAAGCATAAAACTTTATAGCTTATCTACTCGAAAACTGCTGCAAGTTATTTATTTTTACTTCTGATTGCTATAAAAATTATTGCTATTTGTAGCAAACATCGATCGCCCTTGCGATAACTTGCTTTGCTCAAAAGAATAAGGAAAAAAAAACTCCAGAAAGTTTCGTCTAGCCTAAATATTTAATGGGTGCATCTGGTAGTGCAAAAATACTTTTTTCCTATATATTCCCTGTTGCCTTTCGGAGCTGTTGCCTTATTTCAATTCCAAGGCTTTCCGTTTGTCATACTGCGCAAACAGCCTTAGGTACTGTTAGCGTAGCTCCTCAGGAGGAGGCTAACTGTTAACTGATAACTGAAATGACCAACTACCAACTAATTCTGTGCCACCTGAGATAAAATTGGTCTAAAACCTACCACCTACCACCTTTAATTGATTAACAAACTTATTAAGTCGCTCTAAATACTCATCACCAGCAATAGCAGGAACATCATTATGATCTGCACCTGGAACTATATATAAATCTTTAATCTTAGCAGGAGTAACTGCAAATAATTGTTCGCTCATATAAGCAGGAACCGATCCATCTTCCCTGCCATGAATTAACATAATAGGTATATCCAATTTCCGTAACTTTGTAATTGAATCAAATATTTGATGTAACATTAATTTGATAGGAAAAATTCTATACATACCTCCCCTATAATCCACCATCCCTTGCATAGAAGAAAAAGAACTTTGAATAATTAATCCAGCCATTTCCGGATGTCTTGTAGCCAACTCAATAGCAATAGCACCTCCCAAAGAATGACCATAAACCAGTATATTTTGCGGATTAATTTCTCTTTGATTAACTAAATAATTCCAAACAATTTCTACATCTTGATAAATCTGTGCTTCACTAGGAAAATTTCCTCTACTTCGCCCATAACCACGATAATCTATCAATAAAACATCAAAACCTAATTTCTGAAATCTATAAGCTTGTTCAATATTTGCTCCGATATTAATACCATTACCATGCAAATATAACAGCACACCCTGAAAATTTGATACCTCAGAATTAGCAGGTATCCACCATCCATGTATTTGCTCTAACTTACCTTTTTTCTTAGAGGCAAATAACCACACATCTTCGTAGGACAGATTTACATCTTTCGGTGTTATTTTTATAACGGAACTAGGGAAAAACATAAATCGCTGCTGTAACAATACCAAAAACATACAGACAGCAACATAAGCGATCGCCAAAACTATCCCAATAATTAAAATCAACTTTGCAACTAAAAAATAATGAAATTGCCACATAATAAAAATTGGCAGTTAGGTTTTGATTAACCAATAATTTACTCAACACCTAACGCCTCATAACTAAAAACTAAAAACCAACTTTCTAAAGGCGAGGCAGATGTTTATACCAATCATTAGATTGTTCATAAACATAAGCAACTTCAAATAATAAAGCTTCCTTCAAAACATTACTAATCAATTGCATACCAATAGGTAAACCTTTTTCATCAAAACCACAGGGTAAACTCAAAGCAGGTAAACCAGCTAAATTAACTGGGATAGTCATTAAGTCAGATAAATACATACTCAATGGATCGTCAGTCTTTTCACCCGCCTTAAAAGCAGTAGTAGGAGCAGTGGGACAAGCCAAAATATCCACCTGAGCAAAAGCCTTATCAAAATCTTCCTTAATCAAAGTCCGGACTTTTTGAGCCTTCAGATAATAAGCATCATAATATCCAGCCGACAAAGCATAAGTACCAATCATAATTCGGCGTTTAACTTCCGTACCAAAACCCTCAGCACGAGTCTGAGCATACATCTCCAAAAGATTTTCCGACTTAGGAGCGCGGAAGCCATATTTCACCCCATCATAACGAGCCAAATTTGCTGAAGCTTCCGATGGGGCAATAATATAATAAGTAGGCAAACCGTAGCGGAACCGGGGACAAGAAACCACCTGAATTTCCGCTCCCAACTCCTGTAGTTGTTCCACTGCCTTAGTAAAAGCTTGATTAACAACTGGGTCTAAACCCTCACCAAAAGTCTCTTGAATTAGACCAATTCTAATTTGCCCTTTTGGTCTTAAATTCGGTCTCAGGTTCCTAGTATAATTCGGGATAGACACATTCAGACTCGTAGAATCTTTAGGGTCATAACCAGCGATCGCCTGCAACAAAATCGCAGCATCTTCAACCGTCCTACCAAAAGGCCCTATTTGGTCTAAAGAAGAAGCAAAAGCCACCAACCCATAGCGAGAAACCAGACCATAAGTAGGTTTCATACCTACTACACCACAAAAAGATGCTGGTTGACGAATAGAACCACCAGTATCTGAACCCAATGCAACTACAGATTCTTCAGATGCCACTGCTGCGGCCGACCCCCCAGAAGAACCACCAGGCACTCGTTCTATATCCCACGGGTTACCCGTAACCTGATAAGCAGAATTTTCCGTCGAACTACCCATGGCAAATTCATCTAGATTTGTCTTACCCAGAATAACTGCACCAGAATCTAAAAGTTTTTGAGTCACAGTTGATTCATAGGGAGGAATAAAATTTTCTAGAATTTTAGAACCACAAGTAGTAGGGATTCCTCGGGTACACATATTGTCTTTCACAGCGATGGGAATCCCTGCTAATTGTCCAATTTTTTCTCCTGCAGCAATTTGGGCATCCACCTGACGGGCCTGTTCTATGGCCTTTTCTGCCGTGACACAGATAAAGCTTTTCAACTTTGGCTCCAACTGGCTGATGCGTTTTAGGGCCTCTTGGGTAATTTCTACAGCAGAGCGTTCTTTACTTATTAGTTGTTGATGCAGCTCGCTAATGGATGCCATTCCTATACCATCATTCCTAAAGTTCAGCTATTAGATTATACGGTTATATCGAATTAACTATAAATAATTACCATCAAAAATTCCTATAGCAGGGAATAGGGAATAGGGAATAGGGAATAGGGAATAGGGAATAGGCAACAGGCAACAAGCAACAGTCGGAAAAATATTCCCTCAATATCTTTAATCATTACTCAACTCATGCAGAGCGTCAGGGATTGCTTCTGATTTTTGACTTCTGATTTTTGACTTTTAATTTTTGACTTCTAACTTCTAAACTTTTGACTTTTAACTTTTGACTTTTAACTTCTAAACTTTTGACTTTTAACTTCTAAACTTCTAAACTTCTAACTTCTAAACTTCTAACTTCTAAGCTTTTAACTTTTAACTTTTAACTTTTAACTTTTGACTTTTGACTTCTAAGCTTTTGACTTCTAAGCTTTTGACTTTTGACTTCTCAAGGCAGATTTTATCCGGAGATTAGCACATAGGGGTAGATAAGATTAAAAACTCCCATAATTTCCTCATAGCAGGTATGCCACCAAAAGCTAATTTGAAACCACATCTTACGGTAGAGGAATTGAAAATTCGCTACCGACAAGCTCCAGATACCATCGAATCTCGTCGGTGGCATCTCCTGCTTCTAGTTGCTCAACAATGGTCTATTAAAAAAGCATCTGAAGTTGTAGGACTTAACTACGATTATGCTAAGGAAATTGTTGGGCGCTACAATAGGGAAGGGCCGGAATCTGTGAAAAATCGCAGTAAGGACCGTCAACCACCACCTGCTAAATCTTTGTTGACACCAGCTCAACAACAGGAACTTTCAGAGGCTTTACAAGGGCCTGCCCCTGATGGTGGAGCATGGTCTGGTCCAAAAGTAGCTCGTTGGATTGCTCAGAAAACTGGTCGCGACCATGTCTGGCCTCAAAGAGGTTGGGATTACTTAAAACGACTAGGCATTGACTGGAAAAAAAAAGATAACAATGATTGATAATTCTTAGTAAGCATTCAGCATTCAGCTATCAGTTTTATTTCCTTTCTTAATTTATTCATTCTACCTTATTTCTTTGCTCTGTATCGAGAAAATTAGCTCCATATTTCAACAATTAATTATTAATTATTAATAATTACCTCTCCTTGAAAACGGATAGGATTGACTCAAAGGAAAAAATTTTCTTTTTTCTCCTTTAAAGGAGAGGCTTTAAACTTTAATTATTCGGTAATAAATATCAGAATAGAAAAAAATCTAGTATTTTTCTCCTAGTGTTTTATTTTCTTTTAGGGGTTACTGGTTATTGAACACAACTTCCAAAACATAATAATTCGAGCGATCGCTTCTTAATTACTAATATCAACGTATTAAAACTTAAATCATAAACTAAGTAAGCATTTCCTGCATAATGCTTACTAAACTAATGACGATTCAACCAAAAAATATTTACACTGGCAACTACGAAATCCGTTTTTTGGGCATTGAAAAACTGCATCCTTTTGATAGCTGTAAATATAGCCGTACATGGGATAAACTAATTGCATAATTTGGTTATCAACTTCTCGAAAACATAACCACTCAGCCTCAAAAAACAGCTAGTAAAAGTGAATTATTAACTATTCATAATGATTACTATTTAAACCTTCTTAAATCTTCTCAATATGTTGCTCAAGCCTTGGAACTTTCTCCCTTAGCCATTGTACCTAATTGGATACATAATCAATTTGTATTAACTCCCATGCAAAAGTACGACCTATTTGCATAATTGATTAAGGTACAGTTAAATACTAATTTCTCTTCCCTATTCCTTAAAGCCATGCAACTTTATATTTAATCAACTCCAAAAATGCTCTAAATACTTTTCCGGAATCATAGTAAAAATCTTGAGAAATGGGATAAAGGTTGTCAAGACTATCGATAATGAATAATTATCAATTATTTCTCTGGCAGAACCTGAAATATAAATCTCTCAAGATTTAGTAATTATGAAAATCAATATTTCCACAAAAGTTATCCTAGCATTTGCCTTATGTTTCGGGATTAATTTAACTATCAATAATCCTGCTAATGCTAGACCAAAACCTAGATTACTTTGTGAAATTAAAGAAGAACTATGTCAGAAACGGGAACAGAATATATGTATAGAAAAAGAAGGCTGTTCTGAAAAAACAAAGTCAGTAGTCAAAGAAGCTCCACCGATAATTCGACCTAATAAATTTTATTGTGACCGGGGTAAAAATGGTATCCCAACTACTTTTGTCAAAACACCACAAGGTACTTATCCAGTTATTCGTTGGGTTTCTAATTATTTCTTATCTGCTGGATATAGTCCCCTTACTCGTTGTCGCCAAGTATCAGATAAATTTCAATTTTTCTATGACGATGGCAGACTAGATTACATTACGACTGGTATTGTTAATCGTCAACCTGTAGTCTGTGTTTCTGGTAGAAAAGGAGGTCCTTGCCAAGGGGTATTATTTACTCTCAAACCTCAGCAAAGTGCTAGTGAAACAGTTCAACAGTTATTTGATATTCGAGTTGGTGCTGCTACAGGTCCACTATATGAAAGTGGTTCTCGTTTCTATTTAAACTTTAATGACTATATAGAAGGTTTATTCAACAATTAATAATTAATAATTAATAATTAATAATGAATTATTACCTCTCCTTTAAAGTAAGCATTTCCTACGGAATGCTTAGCTTAAAAGGGGAGGCGCATACCCAGAATTTTTCGGTAATGGACTAATATCCTGTGAATTGGCGATCGCTGATATTAATGGTTTGTATTGGTAATGGGTTATTTTGTTTGCCAATACAAGCACTGTCTAAAAATTTTGATAACCTCAAAAGTTATGAAACTCAAATACAAGTTCAAAATTGTACTGACTGTCATAATTTTTGTACTATTGAAGAGCTTAAAAATTTGGCTAAATCAATTACAGTTAAAGTTATTTATGAAAATGGTTGGGGTTCAGGAATTATTTTAAAACGGCAAGAACAAATCTATACAGTTGTTACTAATCAGCACGTTTTAAATACTCAAGATAAATCTTATTTTCTTCAAACTTCAGATGGTAATTTCTATGAAGCAAATCAAATAGAAAATGAAGGTTTTCAAGGAAATGATTTAGCTCTATTACAATTTCGCAGCACTGATAATATCTACACTGTTGCATCTCTAGGAAATTCTCATACTCTTGTTCAAGGGGATAAGATTTTTGCTGCTGGGTTTCCTATTTTAGAAAAACCTCAAGATACAGAGTTTTTATTTACTAGGGGAAAAGTGTCAATATTGTCTGATAAACCTTTAGAAAAAGGTTATCAAATTGGCTACACTAATTTGATTAAAAAGGGGATGAGCGGTGGTCCTCTACTGAATATTTACGGGCAAGTTATTGGTATTAATGGAATGCACGCTTATCCTTTATGGGGCGATCCTTATGTATATCGTGATGGGGGGCGGCCTAATATTAGTTTGCGTCAACAAATGAGTCATTTAGCATTTGCTATTCCTATTGAAACTGTCGCTAAATTAGCTCCCCAATTTGCATCTGTACCAACTATTAAAGTCGATGGAACTGCTAGTATTAAGATTTTAAATTATTTATTTTTTCCTGATTTTTTTGATGTGCTGAATTGGAAGTTTTCTCCTCCTATTTTGCCAAGTTCATGTGTAAGTCAAGGGTTTCGCGAAAGGTCAAGGTCGTAGGAATAATACCTATTTGAAAAAAGAATGTTACGAATAGTCAGAAAGATTGTATCTTTTGTTGAATAAAAAGTCATGCGTAGGGGCGAACGACTCCCAAAAAGTTAATAGTATCAAAATTTTTTTGGGGATGCAATGGGAATTTCTGCTATTTTTTAGGAGCTTCACAGAATGATGATTTTGGTGGTGAGGAGTTATAGGTGGGAATTATCGAATTGATATTAATTTGATAATTTTGGTGGTTATTTTTATTTGATTTTTGATGACTGATAAAATGAGTGAATTTCGTGTAGTGGAAATTTTGGGGAGAGTAGGGAGCGATATTTCTGGGCCAGGTTGAGGCGATCGCTAGAAAAACAACTATATCTGTTTTTTTAGAGCTTCACAGAATGATTATCGTTCTGGTTTTCATAAGAGCGTGCATCTTTTGCTATGTCTAGGGGTTTATCTGCTTTTGGCCATACGGCGCTCCACCACGCTCCGCGATCGCTACAATCTCTTAATATCCTCACCTTATTTTTTTAGTTGAATAAAAAGTCATGCGTAGGGGCGAACGACTCCCAATAAGTTAATAGTATCAAAATTTTTTTGGGGATGCAATGAGAAATCCTGCCTACTTTTTTAGGAGCTTCACGGGATGATAATTTTAGTGGTGAGGAGTTATAGGTGGGAATTATCGAATTGATATTAATTTGATAAATTTGGTGGTTATTTTTATTTGATTTTTGATGACTGATAAAATGAGTGAATTTCGTGTAGTGGAAATTTTGGGGAGAGTAGGGAGCGATATTTCTGGGCCAGGTTGAGGCGATCGCTAGAAAAACAACTATATCTGTTTTTTTAGAGCTTCACAGAATGATTATCGTTCTGGTTTTAATATGACCGTGCATCTTTTGCTATGTCTAGGGGTTTATCTGCTTTTGGCCATACGGCGCTCCACCACGCTCCGCGATCGCTACAATCTCTTAATATCCTAACCTTATTTTTTTAGTTGAATAAAAAGTCATGCGTAGGGGCGAACGACCCCCAATAAGTTAATAGTATCAAAATTTTTTTGGGGATGCAATGAGAAATCCTGCCTACTTTTTTAGGAGCTTCACGGGATGATGATTTTAGTGGTGAGGAGTTATAGGTGGGAATCATGGAAAAGATATTAATTTGATGAATAGTTTGATTTGGCAGTTAAATTTTTATTTTTGATAGCTGATAAAATGAGCGAATTTCTTCCAGTTAAAATTTTAGGGAGAATGATGAGATATTGCTAGGCAAGGTTGAGGCGATCGCTCCTCAAGAAAAGCCACATCATTTTTGTCAGATTGAATATCTACCCTCAGCTCTAAATTTTGATAGTCTCCCGATCGCCTATTTCCAGCCATGAAAAATCAGTTGATATAATCGTAAATATCCCAATTAATCTAATAATACCTATGGAATCAAGCAGAGATACTTACGACCAAAAAAGCTTAGTTGGAATTGGTCATAACAATATTGGTACAGTTAAAAGCAATGCTAAAGTTGCAGGGGTAATTCATGAAGCTCAACAGCAAAATTTGGCTGAGGCAGTTGCATAGGTTCAACAAATTTTACAACAACTTTCTCAAAGCTATCCTACTAATATCACTACCGAACAAATGATTGTTGCGACAGAGACTATTAAAAAGATAGAAAGTGACCCTAATTTAAAACAAAAATTAATTAGTGCAGCTACATCAGGTGGGTTAGCAGCTTTTGAAAAAGTTTTGGATAATCCAATAGGTGCTTTTGTTGTTAGTGCTATTAAAGGATGGCAAGAACCAAACATTCCTCATTAATATCTACCAACCAAACCTCAATTACATTATTCTCTGCATAAAGAGGAACTTTAACTTCACGGTCGAATTTAATCGTACTATCTGCCACTTCAACTATCAAAAATAAATCCTCAGACTGGGGATGTCCTGATTCGTAAAAATCTGCTTTTAGCTCCAACAAAGCAATATCTGGTTCTGGTTCAGAATAATTATCTAATTCAACAGGGTTTTGAACGCTGACTAGAGTTAGATCGCCTAACCTTTGAGAAAATAATTTATTTAAACGGTTCACGCAAGCTGCATGGTGACGACCTACTGGGGACATTTTGAGAATTTCTCCTCGGATTAGTTCTACTCGCTCATCTTCTTTCAGGATACCTACTTCAGGCATTTTGTTATATTCTTTGACGGTGAATTGTCGTTTTAGCAGTTCGACTGACATGGCACACCAGTTTTTGAGAGTAGCATTCCGTAGGAAAGCGGAATGGAGTTCTATCGCTGAGAAGCTATGCTATTTTTAGTTGAATAAAAAGTCATGCGTATAGGCGAGTAACCCCCAACGGTTTTTATGATATCAAAATTTTGATCGGGATGCAACCAAAAATCCTTTGACGCGCGAATTTTTTCTGGAGCTTCACAAGATGAAAATGTTGGTAATTTTTCACCCTAGGAGGGATGGAAAGATTTTGAGCACAACAAGCATATTTATAGGTGCTTCACAGAATGAAAAAAATCTGGCATTGCTCCTGAGGAAGATTCTGGGAAATCCTTTGACGCGCGAATTTTTTTGTCGGAGCTTCACAAGATGAAAATGTTGGTAATTTTTCACCCTAGGAGGGATGGAAAGATTTTGAGCACAACAAGCATATATTTATAGGTGCTTCACAGAATGAAAAAAATCTGGCATTGCTCCTGAGGAAGATTCTGGGAAATCCTTTGACACGACTAATTTTTTTTGGAGCTTCACTAAATGAAAATGTTGGTAATTTTTCACCCTAGGAGGGATGGAAAGATTTTGAGCACAACAAGCATATATTTATAGGTGCTTCACAGAATGAAAAAAATCTGGCATTGCTCCTGAGGAAGATTCTGGGAAATCCTTTGACACGACTAATTTTTTCTGGAGCTTCACAAAATGAAAATGTTGGTAATTTTTCACCCTAGGAGGGATGGAAGAAAGATTTGATGGTGGGAAAAAATTTAGCAGTTAACCGATAATTGATAATTGATAACTGATAACTGATAACTGATAACTGATAACTGAAATGACCGCCCCTGAAAATACCATCCGCATCCGAGGTGCCAGACAACATAACCTCAAAAACATCGACCTAGAACTCCCACGCGATCGCCTAATTATCTTCACAGGAGTTTCTGGCTCTGGCAAATCCTCCCTTGCCTTCGACACAATATTTGCCGAAGGGCAACGTCGCTACGTCGAATCCCTAAGTGCCTATGCCCGACAATTTCTCGGACAACTCGACAAACCAGACGTAGACTCCATCGAAGGATTAAGCCCTGCCATATCCATCGACCAAAAATCTACATCTCATAATCCTCGCTCCACAGTCGGCACCGTCACGGAAATTTACGATTATCTCAGATTACTATTTGGCCGAGCAGGAGAACCTCATTGTCCCATCTGCCATCATAATATTGCCCCACAGACTATAGATGAAATGTGCGACAGAATTATGGCACTTCCGGACCGCACTAAATTTCATATCTTAGCCCCCGTGGTTCGAGGTAAAAAGGGGACTCATAAGAAACTTTTGTCTAGTTTAGCTGCTCAAGGATTTGTTCGTTTGAGGGTTGATGGAGAGGTTGTAGAAATTGCTGAAAACATCAAATTAGATAAAAATCATACACATACGATAGAAGTTGTTATTGATCGACTGATTAAAAAGCCAGGAATAGAGGAACGTTTAGCGGATTCTCTCAGTACTTGTCTACGTCAATCTACTGGAATTGCTTTTATAGACGTAGTAAATGATACATCTGTAGAGGTAGGTGCAGTGCAGAGTTTTAATAAGTATAACCTAACCTCGGCAAAAATAGCAACTTCAGCTAATTCTAAATCTGCTAATAATTCGACTAATTTCAGTCAGGAACTAGATACAGAAATAGAAAAATCTCATACTCAAATAGTATTTTCAGAAAATTTTGCCTGTCCGGAACATGGAGCAGTGATGGAAGAACTCTCACCGCGCTTATTTTCTTTCAACTCTCCCTACGGCGCTTGTCCAACTTGTCATGGTCTAGGAAATTTGAGGCAATTTTCCCAAGACTTAATCGTACCCGACCCTAATGCACCCTTATATTCAGCGATCGCTCCTTGGTCGAATAAGGAAAATCCTTATTATTTTTCTCTGCTTTATAGTTTGGCTGAAGCTTATGACTTTGAGATAGAAACTCCCTGGAATAAATTGAGTAAGAAAGAGCAAAAGTTGGTACTTGAAGGTAGTGACGAACCTATTTGGATAGAAACGAAAAATGGGGATGGAAATTATCGGTACTACCCTGGAGTTATCCCGATATTAGAAAAGCAATACAAAGAAACAGGTTCAGATTTAATCAAACAAAAATTAGAACAATATTTAGTTAATCAAACCTGCGAAACTTGCCAAGGGAAAAGATTAAAACCAGAAGCACTTTCTGTAGAGGTCGGGCAATACAGAATTACAGATTTTACAGAAGTTTCGATTCGGGAATGTTTGGAGAAAATCAATAATTTACAACTGAGCGAACGGCAAGCAAAAATTGCTGAATTAGTATTGAGAGAAATTCGGGCAAGATTACAATTTCTGTTGGATGTTGGCTTAGATTATTTAACATTAGACCGAGCAACAATGACACTTTCTGGCGGAGAAGCTCAAAGAATTAGATTAGCAACACAAATTGGTTCTGGTTTAACAGGAGTTCTCTATGTTTTAGACGAACCAAGTATTGGTTTACATCAGAGAGATAACAATCGCCTCTTGCAAACTTTAACTAAACTTCGAGATTTAGGAAATACATTAATAGTTGTCGAACATGACGAAGAAACCATTAGAACAGCCGACCATATTATAGATATTGGTCCGGGGGCGGGAGTACATGGCGGGCGGATAGTTTCTCAGGGAGATTTTCAGACATTATTATCAACAGCAGAGTCGGTAACAGGTGCTTATTTATCTGGCAAAAAAGTTATTGCTACTCCAGCAGAAAGAAGAGAGGGAAATGGAAAGTCTTTACTGCTAAAAAATTGTCATCTTAACAACCTCAAAAATATAGATGTAGAAATTCCTCTGGGAAAACTTGTCTGTATTACTGGAGTTTCTGGTTCAGGAAAATCTACCTTAATTAACGAATTACTTTATCCAGCTTTGCAAAATCATCTGAGTCGAAAAGTTCCTTTTCCCAAACAGTTAGAAAAAATCAAAGGATTAAAAGCAATAGATAAAGCCATTGTAATTGACCAATCACCTATTGGTAGAACTCCCCGTTCAAATCCGGCAACTTATACAGGAGTATTTGATGTAATTCGAGGAATGTTTGCCGAAACTATTGAAGCTAAGGCAAGAGGTTATAAACCAGGGCGATTTTCTTTTAATGTTAAAGGTGGGAGATGTGAAGCTTGTAACGGACAGGGTGTAAATGTAATTGAAATGAATTTTATGCCAGATGTTTATGTGCAATGTGAAGTTTGTAAGGGTGCAAGATATAACAGAGAAACTTTGCAGGTGAGGTATAAAGATAAGTCAATTGCTGATGTTTTGGATATGACTGTGGAGGAAGGTTTGGAAGTATTTAAAAATATTCCCAGGGCGGCAAATAGATTACAAACTTTGGTAGATGTGGGATTAGGTTATGTCAGATTAGGTCAGCCTGCACCGACTCTTTCTGGTGGGGAAGCGCAAAGAGTAAAATTGGCTTCTGAATTGTCTCGGCGAGCAACGGGAAAAACTATTTATTTAATAGATGAACCAACAACTGGTTTATCTTTTTATGATGTTCATCAATTATTGAATATTTTGCAGAGGTTGGTGGATAAAGGAAATTCGATTGTGGTAATTGAGCATAATTTAGATGTGATTCGTTGTGCTGATTGGGTGATAGATTTAGGTCCGGAAGGTGGAGATAAAGGAGGAGAAATTACTGTTTGTGGAACGCCGGAAGATGTAGCAGAGAATTTTGACTCTTATACAGGGAAATATTTACGGGAAGTATTGGAAAAGTATCCACCGAAAGTGGAGAAAAATTGAGATTGACTGAAATCTGAATTTTTTCAGTTAGTGATTTTCAACTTTTTGTCAGTTTCATTTTGAGCAAAAAAAACATTACTCCCTGTTACCATATAATATGGTTCAGTTAAGGCTAAAAGCATGATTAAAATTTTTCCAGTGGGTAATTCCCTAAAATATTCTCCTTTTACAAATGAATTTGATACTCAATATTTAAGAAGTCAAAAAATTATCATCTCTACCCTAAGCGAAGCTGACTTAATTATCTCAGCAACCTTGAAGCCACTGTTGCCTCTAATGTTTAGGTATGGCAAAAGAAAAAAATTTATGCTCTGGACAAATGAACCTCGATTCGATACCCATTTTAACCCTATTGTTAAATATCCATTATTGCCTGAATTAAAAGTTTTGAATTTGTATACTGGTATCTACAACAGTAATTATATGTGGGTACCTAAAAAAATCAACTTGACTCCCTTAACTAACTTTGAATTCAAAAATAAAAAAGTTGTTGCCATAATGGTGTATCGAAACAATCGTAGAAAATGGAGTTTAAAGTATAAAGGAAAGGAATTAGATTTATGCTATCTAAGGATTCAAATTGCCTTAGAAGGACATAAAATGAATATGTTAGATGTATACGGTAGAGATTGGCCAAAAGAACTCAAAAAAGGTCAGTCACGCGGTGGAGATTGGCGGAATAAAAAACAAACAATACTTCAAAATTATGACTTTAATCTAGCTTTTGAAAATACAAATTGGCCTTACTATTGTACTGAGAAAATTTGGGATTCAATTCAAGGAGGATGCCTGCCAATTTATTATGGAGAAGGCAATGCAATATATCAGGATTTTCCTGAAGATAGCTTTCTGGATTATTGTCAATTTGGGAATGCTCAGGATTTGTTCAGATATATTCAATTAATAACTCCTAAAGAGTTCATCAAACGAATGAATTTTTGTATTGAAGCATTTAATAAAGCCAGTAAAAATCGGGAAGCTAGAGGTACATCACATCATAATCTTGAAGCTACAGTCAATAAAATCAGAGAACTTTTTGAAGACTAAGAGTATCATATTTTGGGCTTTGCTGAATGATAATGATTTTTAGATTAAGTATCAACGCAAAACATAAGTTTTTCAATTTTATCTTTCCTGCGGAATGCTGCGCAAACAGCTACTTACCATTACATTTCAGCAACGCCATATTTTGGGGTGTATCTCATATTGATACATTAAGTAAGGAAAATCAATTTGAAGTAGAGGAACTTTTTGTTACCTCCCCTCAACTTTTGCCACTTCCACTCCAAGGTAAAAATTTAACTTTTATATATTATAGATGCTCGAAAATTTGTCAGAAATGTTTCCAGAATATTTGCTATATCTAGAGGTAAGTAAATATTTTTTGAAGTGGAGCAACTACCTTTTACCTACCCTTGATTTCTTGTCAGTTTTCCTAAAAGATAAAAATTTCATTCTTATATATAGATACAGATAGTCAAAAAATAGAATAGATAGTCGAAAAATTTTCAGAGATTTTGATAGGATATCTGCTTTAGCTAGAGGGAAGTAGATGTTTTCTGAAGTTGAGCAACTGCCTCTTGCCTCCCTTCGACTTTTTACCAGTTTTCCTAAAAGATGAAAATTTCACTTCCATATATAGGTAGTGGAAAATTTGTCAGATAATTTTCCCAGATGTCTGCTCTTTATAGAAGTAAGTAGATATTTTCTGAAGTAGAGCGATCGCCTCTTATCTTCCCCTCAACTTTTTGCCAGTTTTCTGAAAAGATGAAAATTTCACTTCCATATATAGGTAGTGGAAAATTTATCAGAGACTTTTCCCAGATATCTGCTCTTTCTACAGGAAAGTAGATATTTTCTGAAGTTGAGCAACTACTTCTTGTCTGCCTTCGACTTTTTGCTAGTTTTCTGAGCAGATGAAAATTTCACTCCTATATATAAATCGTCGAAAGCTTGCCAGAAAATTTTCCAGAATATCTGCTTTAGCTACAGGAAAGTAAATATTTGCTGAAGTTGGGCAACTGCCTCTTATCTCCCTTCTACTTTTTACCAGTTTTCTGAAAAGATGAAAATTTCACTTCTATATATATGTAGTAGAAAATTTGTCAGAGATTTTTTCTAAATGTCTGTTCTACCTAAAGGTAAGTAGATATTTTCTGAAGTTGAGCGATCGCCTCTTATCTCCCTTCGACTTTTTACCAGTTTTCTGAGCAGATGAAAATTTCACTTCTATATATATGTAGTAGAAAATTTGTCAGAGATTTTTTCTAAATGTCTGTTCTACCTAAAGGTAAGTAGATATTTTCTGAAGTTGAGCGATCGCCTCTTATCTC
>JAXHSW010000040.1:18600-18898 GCA_034190295.1 Cyanobacteriota bacterium
AGATATTTTCTGAAGTTGAGCGATCGCCTCTTATCTCCCTTCGACTTTTTACCAGTTTTCTGAGCAGATGAAAATTTCACTTCTATATATATGTAGTAGAAAATTTGTCAGAGATTTTTTCCAAATGTCTGCTCTACTTAGAGGAAAGTAGATATTTATTGAAGTTGAGCGATCGCCTTTTAGCTCCCTTCGACTTTTTACCAGTTTTCTGAGCAGATGAAAATTTCACTTCTATATATATGTAGTAGAAAATTTGTCAGAGATTTTTTCCAAATGTCTGTTCTACTTAGAGGAAAGT
>JAXHSW010000040.1:18998-44932 GCA_034190295.1 Cyanobacteriota bacterium
AGATATTTATTGAAGTTGAGCAACTGCCTTTTATCTCCCTTCGACTTTTTACCAGTTTTCTGAAAAGATGAAAATTTCACTTCTATATATATGTAGTAGAAAATTTGTCAGAGATTTTTTCCAAATGTCTGTTCTACTTAGAGGAAAGTAGATATTTATTGAAGTTGAGCAACTGCCTTTTATCTCCCTTCGACTTTTTACCAGTTTTCTGAAAAGATGAAAATTTCACTTCTATATATATGTAGTAGAAAATTTGTCAGAGATTTTTTCTAAATGTCTGTTCTACCTAAAGGTAAGTAGATATTTTCTGAAGTTGAGCGATCGCCTCTTATCTCCCTTCTACTTTTTGCCAGTTTTTTGAGGAGATGGAAATTTTACTTCTATATATAAATCGTCGAAAATTTATCAGAGACTTTTCCAGAATATCTGGTCTATCTAGGGGTAAGTAGATATTTTCTGAAGTGGAGCGATCGCTTCTTACCTCCCTTCGACTTTTTACCAGTTTTCTGAAAAGATTAAAATTTCACTCCTATATATAGACTATATAGACACTTGAAAATTTGTCAGAGATTTTTCCAGAATATCTGGTCTATCTAGGGGTAAGTAGATATTTTTTGAAATTCTCATCCTGTAAAGCTCTAGGAAAGATATATGCTTGTTTTTCCCTCATCAAATCTTTCTATCCATCCTCAGTGGAAAACCATAAATATCTTCATTCTCTTAAGCTCAAAAAAAAATCGCGCGTCAAAGGATTTTCAGTTGCATCTCCACAAAAATTTTGATATTATAGGAACTGTAAGGGTTTGTTCGCCCCTACGCATGACTTTTTATTCAACTAATTTTCTTGGCTAAATATGATAATTACTTCAGCAAATTGCTTTCTAGTTTCTCTCAGTTATTCCATCTCTCAAAATATTAAAGCTATTCCAAAGCAGACAAATTTTTATAGGTAAGTAAAGAGTAATATCTCTCAACTTTTCTCTCTGTCTATCTCTAGATAAATTTCTCTAATTGTCGGCTAATTAATTTTCTTTTCAATCTAGATTTTTAGCAGGTAGCAAAAATGCAGTTATCAAAGCAATAGTACCTCCCAATAAACCCCAACCTAGCCAAATATTAAAATTCCTACCTCTACTTTTTGCCACAAAAGCAGCAGCAGTACCAATAACACAATGCAAAATCATTAATATCCAGAATAATTGCCAGTTAATTTCATTCATAATTGTCTTTTAAGTATTAGTTATTTGAGAATAAGGACCTAAAAAATTTTCACCATCAAAATCAATTATATGGTCTGGTGCATAAGCTATCCAAACTTCTGTTTCCCAAACAATATCAACAGCAAACTTGCGAAAAGTATAATGGTCTAGAAAAGCCGTGATAAAAATTATGTCAGCCTTGCATTTTTCTGTGAGCTTTTTTAGTTCTAATAAACGTACATTGGAAATTACGCCTGAACTATGAACTGCTTCTATCAAATAAAGCCAATTTTTCTGTTCTGAATAAGCCACTATTGGATAATTAATAATTAATAATTAATAATTGATAATTGATAAGTAGAGCAGGCTAAAAAAAAGACGTTACATTGTTCATCAAAAAACCCCTAAAAGCAATGAATATAAACTTTTGAGCTAATTTACAATTTGATAAATAGCGCCCAAAATTTACCATGTTCTACTTAATTATTCATTATCCATAGACCTTGTACCATCATTTCTAGCCGAATTTGGATTAGCAGCACTAGGAATAATAATTCCTGCGAGGACGATTAATTTTAAATCTTTCCGGCGAATATCGTCATAAGAACTTTCATATAGAGGATAAAAAAAGAAAATTCAGTATTTCAAACATCCCTATTCCAGGAACTACTGATAACTGATAACTGATAACTGATAACTGATAACTGAAATAAGCCATTGCCATTCTTTCCAATCGTCTTTGAGTCATTCCCTCAAGAGGTGCACCAAACTTACTAATAATATATAATGCTTCATTGATTAACTTTTGAAATTGTTTAGATTTATCTGACTTAGTAAGATATTGGGGAATTTGAGGCATTTTGATCTCTTAAAAAGGTAATGATAATTGTACAGGAATAATTTTTTGTGAAATTTCGTCTGGAGAGAATCTTTTCCCAGATTCTAAATAACTCCTAATACTCCCCGCCAAATGAAAAGCAAATAAAGGAGGAACTGCATTTCCAATCTGATTAAAACAACTGGTTTCTTTTCCTACAAATTCAAACCAGTCAGGAAAACTTTGTAATCTTGCGACCTCCCTTAAGAACAAACGTCTTCTTCTCCCATCCGGCAATTTTATCCGGTGCATATCGCCAGTAGGAGCTGAAATATTTCGACAAGTTAAAGTTCTAGCAGGTTTGTCTAAATATAAATCGCGAGGTTGTTTACAACTAGAAGCTTTTTCATACTTTGCCACATATTTATCCATATTTGGAGTGAGAAATTTTGACTCTGGAGGCGCGTGGAATGCCATTTCTTCCAAAGCTTCTGCAACAGTAACTTTTCTGTCTAAAACTTGAGGAAATTTCAACTCACCTTTATGCCCAACAATTATTACTCGTTGACGATTTTGAGGCACGCCAAAATCAACAGCATTTAACAATTTAACCTCAATAATATAACCCAAAGATTGAAGTGCTTGAGTAATTTCATCCAAATACCATTTATTTCGATAAAGCAAACCTCGTACATTTTCAAACAACCAAATCTCCGGCTTTAATCTTGCCACAGCACTAATAAAAATAGGAAAGCCATCTCGCGTATCTTGCAAACCTTTTTGCTTTCCTCCAACACTAAAAGGTTGACAAGGAGGACCGCCAATTATTACCTTTGCAGAAGGTAATTCAGTTTCTAAACTCAGAGTGATTTGACTACAATTACCTTGAAGATTTTTATTATAAGTTGCACAACAATCTGCATCCATTTCAAAACCATAAGTTTTAAATCCCTGAGCTTCAAAACCTAGAGATAAACCACCGCATCCAGCAAATAGATCGACAACTAAATTAGCTTGATTAACAGATGGTTTAAGTAAATGATTAATTTTTTCTATGTAATTCATATATTATGTGAATTATTAGAATGCTTGTATAGAAGACATAGGTCATTTCAGTTATCAGTTATCAGTTATCAGTTATCAGTACCGACCACTAAAGTCGGAGGCTTGAAATACTGAACTGAATATTTTTTCATCCCCTTAAAAGGGGAGGCTTTGGACCTCATTTTTTGGTAAAAGTAGGAAAAAATAGTTCAACAATTAATAATGAATAGTGAATAATTAACAATTACCTCTCCTTGAAAATAAGAGGATTGACTAATTATGAAAAATTTTATTTATTATCCCCTTAAAAGGGGAGACTTTAAACCACATTTTTTCGGTAAGTATTTCCTGGGTCATGCTGCGCAAGCAGCTAGTTCACAGTCAGCTTTTAGCTGTTTCATAAATAATAAATATACACTACTAAGGTCAAGGTTAGTTGTTTTTTCAATACTTTGAATTCTCCTTAAACCTCTTAATACTAATTCCTGCTATAAAGGCAGTGAATTAATAGCTGATTGCTGATTGCTGACCGCTGTTTGCTTACAAAAATATTGTTGAAACGAGTCCTCATTCCTCCCACACTCCCCTACTCCCTACTCCCTAGTTCCTTCCTAAATATACAATTAGCATCTAAAACAAATAAACTGTCATTCTGAAAAACAGTACAAGTCGGTATAGTTGTTGCCAAAGCAGGAATATATCCTAACTGCAAAAAAGTCACCGCCTCCTGTGCAGATTCATATTGCATTAACCAACTATTATCCTCAACATATTCTGGTGTAAAACTACCACGGTGTAACATCCAAAAATCAATTCCATACTTTTGAATAAAATTTTTCACATCCATTAAATCTGAACTATATTGAGCAACAATTAAATCTATAGTTCGTTGCCGAAATTGACTATAATAACCAACCTGATAAGGAATAGCATATTCCCTACCCAACAAAATAGAACGTTGAGCAAATGTAGGTAATAAATTTGCCTCCTCCTCCAAAGAAGCAATCAAAATATCTTCAGGTTGTGCTTGAAAAAATCTATATAAATCTGTTGCTCTACCCACCTTATATTTCACCAGAGGAAAGCCTTTAACAAAAGCAGGATATAACACCAGAGACGCCATAATTAAACCTGTTAAAATCCAGGAAATAATAGGCTGAAATTTAACAGGAGATTTTCGTCTATTTTCAGCCCAATTAAACAAAGCATCAATAATTAAAGTTAAAGCGATCGCCGTTGCCAAAGCAATAATTATGCGGAAACTTAATCCTGTATATCTGCTCGGAAGATGTAGTCGAAAAAGTAAGGCATGAGCAATAAAAAACATTGCCAAAGATGACAGTAATAGATGCACCAATAACCAAATTCTATTAGTAATATTCCCGCTCAAAGGAAAAGCAGATTTAAAAGTCAATAAAAACGGCAATAATAATCCCGCACATTGAGTAGCTGGAGTAAATAAAGACTTAGGAAACATTCCACTACGTTTGCCAGTTAACCAAAAATCTTTTGGATGAACGTGAAAAAATGTACTACGACCGTTTGGATAAAACTCCCTTAATTGCATTGCCATTTCACGACTAATAGCAGGTCCGAATTCTGAAGAACTTAAAGCGTAGGGTAATAAAACAAAAAATGCCGTACTTAAACCAACTCCACAAAATAGAAAATTCCGTTTTTCTGATGATAACTGAAACCTGTCATTTTTCCAGTAAATTAGTTGCAAAATTAGAATGCCAGAAGCAATAAAAACATACTGAGGATAAAATAATCCCACCAGAGCGATCGCTATTCCCATTCTGACCAATGAACCTCGGAGTAAATAATATAAAAAAGCCAGAAAAAATGGATAAACAAATGCTCTAGGAGTAGCAGAAGCAACATCATCTTTCATCCAAATAGCCTGATTCATTACCAAAGCAGCAATAAATCCTGCCATTGGTACTGGCAATATTTCTAAACAGATTTGAAAAATATAATAAGTACAGATTAAACCCAAAATAAAAGGAATAATTTTAGCAAAGATCAACGGGTTAATTCCTATAGTTGCTGCACTTTTATAAAGTAAAGTATATCCAGCAGGAGCTACTGACTGAAAATAATCAGCAATTAAATCATTGGGAAATAAATCTGGATTAAAAAAACGTTGCATCCAAAAAATATGTTGTCTAGCATCATCTTGCACGCTCAGACCACTAGCAAAAGCTTTTTTCAGAGTCATAAAAGCATAAATTGTAGCAAAAGTCATGCTAAGACTAAACCAAAATATAATTCTTTTACAAGATTTTTTATCTATAGGAGCAGTTAAAAAATTATGTATATTTGCAATTAACATATAATAAACTTTTGATTGAATAGGCAGATTTTAACAGATATTTAAAATAATTGTTTATGCTATGAAAATAATCATACTGTTCAGATACAAAATTCTAGTATTTAGTCTTTAGATAAACATTATTACTCAATTATTATCTCAAAATATAGCAATACGGATTGCTTTTTCAAATCTTGATAATAACTATCATAAGTCTCAGAGCTGATTTATAAACTGAGCTGAAACTATTATGCTATATAGGTCTCAGGAATTTATGCTTTACTGACCCACAATGGGTAAAACCTTTGTCCTGTAAGAAATTCAGCCTCTTAATATTTACTTTATAAATCAGCTCTCATTCTAAATAAGAATATCTACAATAGATATCTCCGCCAACTAAATAAACTTTTCAACTAGAGCAGGTTTTGGAAATAAAAAATCGCCCTAAAAAATCCTTTTTCGTGCCTTTTTTGTAAAAATATATTACCGAATAATTAATAATTAATAATTAAATAATTCTGGTTGAAAGCCTCTTTTTTTTAAAAAAAAGTGCTAGGATACTTCCTTATATTCAATTCCGTAGCGGTTAAAACCCGAGGTAATTATCAATTATCCATTATCAATTAATGAACGAATAATTAATAATTAATAATTAATAATTCTGGTTGAAAGCCTCTTTTTTTTTAAAAAAGTGCTAGGATACTTCCTTATATTCAATTCCGTAGCGGTTAAAACCCGAGGTAATTATCAATTATCTATTACCAATTATCAATTAATGAACTATTGCATTCCGGAGCTGTTGCCTCTTGCCTATTCCTGAAAAAAATCTATATCATTTTCACTAGAGGTATAATATAGTAAGCAAACAACTATTAGCTGTCAGCTAGAGCGCAACAAGACTCTATCTTATGGGATAGTGTTTAATACCAGTTTGATAAATCTTTGCTACAAATATGCTCGGTTACTGCTTAGGAGTCAACCCACCCGCGGGCTCCGACCGTGGAGGGGAAGTCAGTCCTCAGGAATCGTATGGGAATGGCTTCAATACCATTTTTAGGCAGTAAATCATCCTTTTTGTCAAATAGCATATCCTGCATTTGTCTTTTTATTCCTCTTACTATTCGTAACATTCTTTTTTCAAATTGGTATAAATTAATATAGACTTTAAAGGCAAGGCAGCCAACTTTTGTAGTAAGAGAATTAATAAAGCTTTGATCGTCAACTAAAAGCAATAACTGATAGCTGACGGCTGTTTGCGCAGCATGACCCAGGAAATACTTACCTAATAGATATCTCCAAAAATTAAAATTTCAAACAATTATTATTTATAAATTGTCAATTATTTATCCTTGTTTCCTGTTCTCTCTTTTATAGAGATATCTAAATAGTAAAATCTAATTTATAACATTTTTATGTATGGTATATATCTAAATTTTCAAAATAAACATAAAAGCAAAATTTTCGATATATCTAATTTAACTAGCTATCAGCTATTAGCTATTAGCCTAAAAAATTGTGTATAGATCATGGTATCTGGCAAGGGTCGCATTCCGGAACGTCCAAGCTTGGGTTTAAATCCCCCACTTCTAGCTTGTCGTTTAATTTTAGGAGGGGTTTAAATTGCCTTCCAAAAAGCTGTTTGCGGAGCATTCCGGACCGAAACGCTTTTTGTAGCACTACGTTTTTTAGTTAGGACAATAAATTTAGATTGTAAGGGAACAGGGAACAGAGGAATGTCCGCGCCCTATTTGCGTAGCGCTATAATATAAAAATTGTGATGGAATTCACAAAGTTTTTGGCAGTTTAAAAATCAAAAAAAAATTAAAGATATAGCAGTCGAAACAAAGATTGGGACAGATCAAAAACTTAAAACGAAAGACTTCGCAATATTTTTCCTTCTTCCTCTTCCTTCTTCCTTCTTACTTGTGATATAATCAACCTTATAATATTTACTCCATCGGTAACTTTAATACCTTTAATGGAACTACCAATTGAAAGAATACGACTTTCTCAAACAGCCAAAGAACAATTAACTAAACTGAAGCGTAACACCAAAATAGACCAATGGAACATTCTTTGTCGTTGGGCATTTTGTTGCTCTTTAGCAGAATCAAGCATTCCTTCTCCAGTACCAATCCCTACTGATAGTAATTTAGAATTAACATGGAGAATTTTTGGTGGAGAATTTTCTGACATCTTTTTATTGGCTCTCAAGCAACGTTGCTATAATGATGGAATAGGCATAGAACGGGAGACTTTGGCCACCCAATTTCGCCTACACTTGCATCGAGGTATTGGATATTTAGCTGGTAACCCAAATATCAAAAGGATAGAAGACTTAATTGCAATTGTGATTCCATCTCTCGACTAAATTTTAACTCCAAATACTAAACATTTAGGTAGTTTTTGTGATAGATAGAGAGCAAATATAAAGTTTATTCAGAACTATAATTTATGTAACGATTTGGCTACATTAAATTGTAATTTAATATAATGGAAACTAACTAAATCAAGTAATAAAGGTAAGTTAATAATATAGAAGCATTCTCATCCTAAGAGAATAGCAGAAAATAAATTATCCCAATTTTTGTACTTAGATCGTTAACTAGCTACTCTCTACTCCCTTACTTTTTCAATTTCTTCCCTCCTCCCTCCTCCCTCCTCCCTCCTCCCTCCTCCCTACTCCCTCCTCCCTACTCCCTACTCCCTTACTTTCATAGCTAATAGGATATTTTTTATTTGGAAATCCCTAAGTTTGAGGTCAAGCAGCTAGGTAGGTCAAACAAATATTTGAACAAAGGAGATATGCAATGATTCAGCCTAACTCAAAAAAGAAATATCTAAATATCATGGAACAGATGGTAGCACAGGAAGTAAATCGTCAAATGACCTTGTTACCTCAAAAATTAGCAAAATATATTAAGCGAGCTGATGTAGAAACTTATGCGCTGAATCGTCTCCCGCCATTATATGCTTCTAGTCAGGAAGGCTGGAAATTTCAAACTAAAAAAGCAGAAGAAGATTATAGAAAGGAAATTGCGGTAGTAGTTCGTCATGCTTTTGCAGCAGTACAAAGAGACCTTTTAAAAAGTTCAACTCCTTTATTTAAAGAGGAAGTGAAAAAAGTATCTTCCTCACTGTCACAAGTAGAAGGATCTACGGCAGAAAATAAACAAAGCAGTAAAAATTATAATTGGAAGCATGGTCAGTACTATCGCTTAGGGAGTTCTAGAAAATAAGTATATTTTAGAAATAGCTACTATCAACACTCCTGACTCCTGACTCCTGACTCCTGAGTCCTGACCCAAAAAGAAGGTCTCAAACTTCTAGCTTTAGCTGGAGATACTGATAACTGAAAAGACTCCTGAGTCCTGACCCAAAAAGAAGGTCTCAAACTTCTAGCTTTAGCTGGAGATACTGATAACTGATAACTGATAACTGAAAAGACTCCTGACCCAAAAAGAAGGTCTCAAACCTCTAGTTTTAGCTGGAGATACTGATAACTGATAACTGATAACTGATAACTGAAAAGACTCCTGACCCAAAAAGAAGGTCTCAAACCTCTAGTTTTAGCTGGAGATACTGATAACTGATAACTGATAACTGATAACTGATAACTGATAACTGATAACTGATAACTGATAACTGATAACTGAAAAGACTCCTGACCCAAAAAGAAGGTCTCAAACCTCTAGTTTTAGCTGGAGATACTGATAACTGATAACTGATAACTGATAACTGATAACTGAAAAGACTCCTGACCCAAAAAGAAGGTCTCAAACTTCTAGCTTTAGCCCGGAGATACTGATAACTGATAACTGATAACTGAAATGACTCCTATGCTATAATAAAGGGAAAAAATGTCCTACAGGACCTTGACCATGACCAATATCTAAAGAATGGCCTAAAGCATTTGTGACATAATCCTTCGCCAACTTAACTGCAGAAAATAAATCCTTCCCTTGAGCTAAATTAGCAGCGATCGCTGCCGAGAGAGTACAACCAGTGCCATGAGTATTATTAGTCTCCACCATAGCAGTCCTTAAAATTTCAAACTGCCCTCCATCAAACCAAACATCTACTCCTCGCAACTCATTCTTCATAGCTCCCCCCTTGACTAAAACTGTTTTTGCCCCTATACTGTGGATTTCCTGGGCAGCCATCTGCATATCATCTAAGTTATTAATCTCTAAACCCGTAAAAATCTCTGCCTCATAAATATTAGGAGTAACAACAGTCGCCTTAGGCAGTAAAACATTCTGTAGAGCTGCCACAGCCAGATCGTCAATTAATTGAACACCTGCACGGGAGACCATCACTGGGTCTATCGCTAATTGTTTTAAATTTAAAGCCTCTATCTCTTCAGCTACGGCCAAAATAATTTCCTGGTTCAATAGCATTCCTACCTTAGTTGCTTGTACCCCTATATCCGTAACAACAGCTTGAATTTGTGCTTTTACCGCTTCTGGGGACAAAGCATCAACCCTATTAACTCCCAAAGTATTTTGAGCAGTAATACAAGTCAAAGCACTCGTACCATGAACACAATGAAAAGCAAAAGTACGCAGGTCTGCCTGAATACCAGCTCCACCACCACTGTCAGACCCACCAATAGTCAAAGCAACAGGAATACTTAATGCCATAGACTTATCCATAATATCAAATTTAGTAGTCAGTAGTCAATAGTTTGTAGCTATTTATTTAAAAATAGAACTTATATCATGTTCAGTAGAACAGTTATAATAGGGTTCGTAGTTGGGCTTTAGCCCTTGCAATACTTAGGGCTTACCGATCGAATCTAAAAGCACTCTTTCGATCGAGGTAAGTGCCTTTAAAGGAGCGAAAAAAGTGCCTGGTATCACGTTTAAAACCCTCAAGAACTTAGCAGAAAAGGCAGGGGGGATAGCATAAAAATTACTCTGACAAATATATCCGACTATCTCCTAATTAATTCCTCGCTTCTCCATATATTACTCCCCTACTCCCCTACTCCCCTGCTCCCCCACTCCCCTACTCCTGAAAAAGACTTTTAAGAGCATTCCCTACTTAATATTAGGGCTAAAGCCCAACTACAAACAAAAACTTGATTATAAGTAATTATCTGAAAGCGTAGCTCCCCCGGAGGGGGCATGATATTACATACTAATACTACATAAAATTTATAAACTCTCTGGATATATAAACTCTCTGGATATTAAGATCGAGAACATTCCCTTGCTTTAACAATCTATCTATCTATCTATTAGGAGGTGGAGTACGTCGCCTTTGCAGAAAATCAGGAATATCCAATCCTGGTAATTTTTTCTCCTGCTCAATGCTTTTAGTTGGAGCTGGAGTTGGAGTTGGAGTTGATATCGACCGTCTTGGCTGTGCTATTTCCTGGGTAGGACTCATTTGTGCTTCTCCACTAAACCCAGTTGCTATAACAGTAATTTTGATTTCTCCCTGCATTTTCTCATCAATTACAGCCCCAAAAATAATATTAGCATTAGGATCGACAACCTCATAGATAGTCTCAGCAGCAGTATTAACTTCATGTAACGTTAAATCAGTTCCGCCAGTAATATTAAATACCACCCCTCTAGCTCCTTCCACCGAAGATTCCAGTAAAGGAGAAGAAATTGCCATATTTGCTGCTTCCCTTGCCCTAGACTTCCCAGACCCCATACCAATTCCCATCAAAGCGGAACCTGCATCTGCCATAACTGCTCGTACATCAGCAAAGTCAACATTCACCAACCCAGGCACAGTAATAATATCTGAAATTCCCTGTATACCTTGACGTAATATATCATCTGCAATTCTAAAAGCCTCCTGTACGGGAGTTTGTTCATTAATTACAGACAGCAAACGATTATTGGGGATTACGATTAAAGTATCAACTCTACTTTGTAAAGCAGCAACTCCTTCATCAGCTTGAGTAATTCGACGTCTTCCCTCAAAAGTGAAGGGACGGGTCACGATGCCCACTGTCAAAGACCCTGCTTCTTTAGCAATTTCAGCTATAACTGGTGCTGCACCAGTACCAGTACCACCTCCCATTCCAGCAGTAATAAATACTAGGTCGGGGTGGTCTAAAGCATTAGCTATTTCATCCCTAGATTCTTCAGCCGCTTTTTGGCCAATAGCCGGATTACCCCCTGCTCCCAAGCCTCTTGTCAGTTTTTGTCCAAGTTGTAAGCGTTTAGGAGCATTGGACAGGGTTAGAGCTTGGGCATCTGTGTTAACTGTCCAGAATTCTATGCCAGAGACCTCACTAGCAATCATTCGGTTAACAGCATTACCGCCACCCCCTCCAACACCTATTACTTTAATTTTTGCTGTATTACTTGGCACAATATCATCACTCCTAGATTCTTCCTTTGGGGTGGCTTTGGGGTCATAATTTGTTTCTCCATAAAGTCCCGAGCTATTGCGAAAGGGATTAGAGACATTTTTTGGCAATGGAAAATTTCTTTGTCCGTGGGACTGGGGACTTTCATTGTTGACCCCTTGTTGATTATTCACTATCATTATTTGGGGATGGTAGATATATAGTTTTTTTTACTTTTTATTTAATTTATACCTTATTACCAGAATATCTCTTGACATAGGTTAATGAGTCACATTCTAGAGCATATTGGAGATTTCCATTTGCAACTTTCTTTAAAGCTTCAAATTGGAAGGACATATAATTAAACTTAAATTTGGAGTTTTTTTGAAACTCAAGGCCATATTTTAATATACTTTGAAATTATTGTCGATTTAATTCGACTGAATTTTAATTCCTCTAGATTTATTTGGTAATTGGATTAAAGGAGATTCTGGATTTTTCAGATCGATATAGGCAATTCGGCGAGCATCAATTTTATTTGGCAATTCCCTCATTTGGTCTAGAATATTTAATTGTTCGCTAAACCTAGAACTATACTGTCCTAGATGAACTATTCCCAGTTCAGTTGTTAAAATTAAGTTTCCTGGGTCTTGCCAATTAATCTCGAATACTTTAACAGGACTACGACTTAAACTTTGGTATAGCAAAGGCCAATATTTACGATATTGTTCAGTAAAACCAATTACTTTTAGAGTAGGTAAAGATTGAGTTCTTTCTAGAGCAGAAAAACTTTCTAGGGGTATCCAGTTCCCTTCAGCATCTAACCACCCCATTTTTTGTGAATTACCAGCACCTACTTTACTCTTCAGTTGAGTAATTGCCACAGGACGTCTTTCTGTAATCTCAATCTTTAAATTGAGAGGAAATAACTGCCTACTAATTTTTGCCCGAGCAATTGGGCCGTGGGACTCTAAATTTTTGGCTAGTACCTGTGGTTTAATGTTCCAAAGAGACTGAGGATATTCTAAAGGAATTAGAGATAATATTGCTCGGTCTGAAAGTAATTGATTACCTTCTACACTTAATTGTTCCTGTTTAGTTATTAGCCAAATTGGTTGAGTAATTGCCCATAGTAAAGTTCCTGCTAAACCACCAACTGCTAGTATTTGCCATATGATAATTATTAATCTTAATCGTCTTTGACGCAGTAATGTTTGTCGCCTATTTGACAAGTCAGATCGAGAGACTGATGCAATGCTATTAGCCATTTATTTTTTGATATTTACTCACTAATTAGTTAATGTTTTTAATGCTACCCTTTATATAAGTCAAAAGTTAAAAGTTAAAAGTTAAAAGTTAAAAGTTAAAAGTTAACTAGCTATCAGCCTTCAGCATTTAGCTGGAGCGCTAAAAATTCGAGGGTTTAAGTCCCCCACGCTTATTTGAAAAAATTAGTGGTGCGCCTTTAATGGGTTTTAATCCCCCCACTATACACCTTGAAAAGCTGACTGCTGATAGCTGAGTGCTGACTGCTACTTCAAAAGTAATTTCTGACCCTCCTTTGAGCATTTATATAAGTTAAAAGTTAAAAGTTAAAAGTTAACTAGCTATCAGCCTTCAGCATTTAGCTGGAGCGCTAAAAATTCGAGGGTTTAAGTCCCCCACGCTTATTTGAAAAAATTAGTGGTGCGCCTTTAATGGGTTTTAATCCCCATTATACACCTTGAAAAGCTGACTGCTGATAGCTGAGTGCTGACTGCTTGCTACTTCAAAAGTAATTTCTGACCCTCCTTTGAGCATTTATAAATGTCCGCGCCCTTTGTTTCGACTGCGATAACTGATAAAGTCAAATAATAAGCTGAAATTACTGTAGAGTAGAGGTTTTAAGTACTTAAAATATTACTTTTTAATTCTTACTTTTTACTTTTGAATTTAGTGAAGCTGACCGCTGTTTGCTTACATAATTATTATTTTAGTTTTGAGATATTTGAGATTTTTAGGGAACAGAAACACAGTGAAATTATCGCTAATTATTTAGTAAGCATTTCGGTCCGAATGCGGAGCAAACAGCCGTCAGCTATTAGCTAGCCTCCTCCGGAGGAACTGCGTTAACAGCTATTAATTTTGAGTCCGCGTCAAAGTAACCTTTGAAATTGAGAAAGAAGAAAAAGTTACTGCCATGCGTCCCCTGACTAAACCTTAGAAGTAATTATTAGACATCTCCACCACCCATAGGGAGTAGTTAGTAGGAAGTAGGAGGAAATAATTGATAATTTATGTACGATAATTGATTTTATTTTTGACGATCGGAGATGTCTATTTATTACTAATTGCTGATAGCTGAATGCTTACATTATTTATGATTTATGATTTATGATTTATAGATATTTCTACACCAATAGATTTCTTTAACTAATCACTCAAATTTTAGATAGAAAAAATATCTAATTTATTTTCTGCTCTGTTTGTTTTTATACTCAATTTTCCCGAATATTACTATTAAGGTTTAAGTACATAAGGGTTAACATACCTCTTGCTCATAGTCAAAAAATTAAAGAGAATAAAAGAGTTTAGTACGATAAAATGTACCCTTTTTTTGTTATGAGGAAACCCGTGTTAGAAACTCTTGACTTAATTAAGTTTTACAAATCCTGTAACCCAAGCAAGACCTTGGTAGTAGGACATCCTGAAGATGAAAAATATTATATAGATTTTGCCAGTGTTAGAGGTAGTGACATTATTCGAGAATTAGAAAGAACGATAACATTACTATCTGGAAATCAGCCAACTTGTCAACTATTTACAGGACATATCGGTTGTGGTAAGTCCACTGAACTATTTCGACTCAAAGATAAACTAGAAAAACAAGGATATCATGTTGTTTATTTTGAATCCTCTGAAGACTTAGATATGGGGGATGTAGACATTAGTGATATTTTACTGGCGATCGCTCGTCAAGTCAGCGAAAATATGGAGCAAGCTAACATCAAGCTCAAACCAGGGTACTTCCAAAAGCTATTTACGGAAATATCAGAGGTATTACAAACTCCAATCCAACTTTCAGCAGAAGCGGAGGTATCTGTTGGTATTGCTAAAATTACTGCTAAGACTAAGGATTCTCCCAAACTACGTTCTCAATTAAGACAATATCTAGAACCACGGACTAGCACTATTCTAGAATCAATTAATCAAGAATTACTAGGACGAGCGAATATTGAGCTGAAACGCAGAGGTAAACAAGGACTTGTGGTGATTGTTGATAACCTAGACCGGGTAGATAATTCACCCAAATCATGGGGACGTACTCAACCAGAATATTTATTTGTAGACCGAGGAGAGCAACTTAAAAAACTAAATTGTCATGTGGTTTACACAATACCTCTGACTTTAATGTTCTCTAATGATTATGGCAGATTATCCAGTAGATTTGGAGTTAAGCCAAAAGTCTTACCGATGGTGCCTGTACAAGTCAGGAGCAAAAAACCAACGATGGAACCTAATGATTACGATCCAGGAATGTCATTATTACAACAAATGGTTTTAGCTAGAGCTTTTCCAGAAATATCATCTCAAGAGCGTCTAGAATTAATCCCAACTCTATTTGACGCCCCTGAAACCCTCAATCGACTTTGCCGTATTAGTGGGGGTCATATGCGACGACTGTTGATGTTGCTCTATAGTTGTTTGCAGCAAGAAGACCCTCCTTTTTCTCGTGAATGTTTAGAAAATGTAATTCAGGAATATCGAGATGACCTCCTCAGAGCTATTACTTTTGATGAGTGGGAATTATTATTTAAAGTAGTACAAAATCAAAGGGTTACTGGGGAGGAAGAGTGTCAAACTTTGCTGCGAAGTATGTTTGTGTTTGAATATCGAGACCGGGATGGTCATTGGTTTGGAATTAATCCGGTTTTGGCAGAAACTAAAAAATATGCTAGTTGGGTCAATGGTAATTAATAATTAATAATTAATAATTAATAATTAATAATTACCTCTCCTTGAAAAGAAGAGAATTAACTAAAAGGAAAATTTTTCTTTTTATACCCTTAAAAGAGAAGGCTTTCAACCACAATTTTTCCTTAAGCAAACGGCGGTCAGCTATCAGCTATTGCTTTTAGTTTTAGATAAAAGATTTACTAATTGAGTCATATTTTATGCTTACTATAAAAACTGACTTTAAAGTCTATGTTTTATGTTTATTTATTGCTCTACCGATCGCTCTGGGGAAGCATTGACATATAAAGACAAGTGCCTTTTTTTTGTCGAATTGCAGTGCCTGGTTTTCAGCTCTTCACGCTCATCCATGGAGCGTATTTTAGGCGCATAGTTGGGCAGAAAAATTCAGGGACAATTCTTACCGAAAAATAAAGGTTTAAAGCCTCTCCTTTCAAGGAGAAAAAAAGAAAAAATTCCTTTTAACCAATCCTCTTTTTTTAATAATTATTAATTATTAATTATTGAATCCTACCTTAGCAAAAAGACTTTATTCAGCAAACCCTAACTATGAAAAACCTTGAAGAAAGTATCATCTATAATCAGCGGTCGTTCAAAAGATTGATTAGGTCTATTACTCTTTCTCAAGGGCAATTTTCACTCATTTTAGTTTTCTGTAACTATGAATGTTTGCAGGAAATAATTATGAGACAATTAAGAGAATTATCTTCAGTAGAAGTTCAGGAAATAGTATTACCAAAAACTGTCAATACTCTTTACACAACAATTGATAAACAATTAGATGAATCCCCGAAATCTTCACCATTAATGGTGTTTGATTTAGAGAAAGTAGAGGCAATAGATGAACTACTAATATCTACTAATCAGGTGAGGGATGAATTTCGGAAAAAGTTTAATTTTCCTTTGGTTTTATGGATAACGGATGGGCTGTTAGCTAAATTAATTAAACTAGCGCCTGACTTTAAAAGTTGGGCGGCAGCTACAATCAAATTTGAACTAGCAGCTTGCGATTTAATAAGTTTACTACAATCGGAAATAGAGAATTATTGGCTGAATGAATATACTGATGAAAAACAAATAATACCTTTATCACGGAATAATACAATCTCTACTTTTTTGCTTTACAATTGTGATTTTCAATGCAATTGTTCGTCTTTTCAGGGATTAGGTAAAAACAAACGTCAAGAAATTGAGTTGGCTCTCAAAGACCTCAAAAGTCGCGCTGAATATTTAGAACCTATTCTCAAAGCAAATATAGAGTTAATTCTTGGTCGAGATGACTATTACAATGAAAATATAGATGCTGCTATTTCTCACTATCAAGAAAGCTTAAGTTTATGGAAGAATGAAGTTAGAGAACAATGTTATCTAGATGAAACTAAATCTTTCGAGTTATCAATTATTAGCAGCAGATTTATTTTAGAAAAACAAGGAATAATTTTATATAATATAGCCTTATGTTACTATGTTAGGTCTACTCAAAATTCCCCACCAAATTTGCCAGAACTAGAACAGGCAAAACTGAAACTTCAAGAATCAAAACAGTTATTTGAAGAAGTTAATTGTTTTAGTTTAGTAGCTCAAGTAATTACAACATTAGGGCAAGTTATAGAAAAGAAAAAAGCTTGGAAAGAATTAGAGGCTATTGCCATAGAAGGATTAACAATACATCAAGAATATGGAAATGATTTACAGGTAGCACAAGATTACGGTTTTCTGGCAGAAATTGCCTTACAAAAATCTAATTGGGAAGAAGCGTTGAAGCTATCTGAAAGAGCGCTTAATACTTTATTTTATGCAACGGATATAACATTACCAACGGAAAAAAATAGATACTTATGTTTATTAGCAAGGAGTCTCAAACAGCTAGACCGTCAAAAGGAGGCTATTGAATATCTAGAAATAGCTGAAGTCACAGAAAAAAATGCAATTCAAAATAGTTTAAAAACTCAAAAAGTTAGAGACCCTAAAATTTATTTGGAGATTTTAACAGAATTACAATCGCTTTATTATAACCAAGGAAAATATCTAGAAGCTTTTCGCCTCAAAAAAACACAGAGACAAATTGCTCATCAATATGGATTGGTAGCTTTTATTGGTGCATCTCAATTGCAACCACAAAAACAAGCTTATATCAAAGAATCACTGGATTATCATCAAAATTTACCAGAAGAAATCACTACTTCTAGTAGACAGAAAGATATTAATCATCTCCTAGAAAGAATTAGTCGAGATGACTACAGATTAACAATTATTCATGGTCGTTCTGGTGTTGGTAAAAGTTCTTTGGTTAATGCAGGATTAGTACCAGCTTTAAATAATATTAGTATTTCAGCAAGAGATACAATACCAGTAGTGGTACAAGTATATACTGACTGGCTGGAAACATTGGCAAATTGTTTACAAAAAGCTTTATATAACAAAGGAAAATTTCTACAGGAACAAAGTCTAATCAAACCGGAAATAAATTATTCAGAAAAGAAAAGATCGACTTCTACTCTTGTCTCAATAAAACCCGGTCTAGAAACAGAAAAAATTACTCCATACTTGCCTTACATTAAAAAAGAAAAAATTAAAGGTATAGAATTATCTATTTTAGAAAAATTAAGAAACAATGCAGAGAAGAATTTATTAACAGTAATAATATTCGACCAATTTGAAGAATTTTTTTTTACTAGCAACACCAGTGAAGAAAGAGAAGCATTCTATACATTTATGCGAGATTGTCTCAATCTACCCTTTGTAAAAATAATTTTATCCATGAGAGAAGATTATTTACATTATTTGTTAGAATGTGACTTTATTAATTATCTAGATGCTATTAATAATAATATTTTAGATAAACAAATTCGTTACCATTTAAGAGATTTTTCTAGAGAAGATGCTTACACAGTTATAGAATGTTTGACAAAAAGAGCTAAATTTAATTTAGAACCAAAATTAATAGATGTAATCGTTGATGGTTTAGCAGATGAAAGAAACAAGATTCGCCCCATCGAATTGCAAGTAGTAGGAAGTCAACTACAAGAAGAAAAACCTCCCATTAAAACCTTAGCTCAATTTCAGAAAAAATTTGGCACCGACCCACAACAGGCTAAAGAACAATTAATCAAAAAGTTTTTAGAGCAAGTAATAGTAGATTGTGGCAAAGAAAACGAAGAAACTACCATGCAAATTTTGTTTGCACTGACTAATGATAACTTAACCAGAGCTAGTCGCACTCAAACAGAATTATTAGAAAGAATTGAACAATTTACAAAACAAAAATTGCCATCTACATCTAACAATAATGTAGATAATACCGCCAAAAATCAACTTAATTTTACCGAAAGCAAAGAAATTAATCTGGCAGAATTAGTTTTAGAAATATTAATAGACTCAGGATTATTATTTGTCAGAAAAGAATCCCATGAAAAACACTATCAGCTAGTCCATGATTATTTAGTAAAACCAATCCGTCAAAGATTTAACTTAGAAGAAAGACTACTCCAAGCAGAAGTTGAAATCAAGCAAGCAGAAATAGCCAAAAAACAAGCAGAAAACGAAAAAATAATAAGTCAAACTCAACTAAACATCGCCTTAAAACGACAATTAGCAGTAGCAATAGTAGGAATTATTTCAATGTCACTGTCAACCATCGCCACACTAAGTTTTTGGCAAAGAACAATATTTCAAAAACAAGTAGCAGATGTTCAAAGATATCGAGCAGATATTAATAGCATGACCGCCGCTTCTGAAGCATTATTTTTTTCAGATTATAAATTTGACGCCCTCATAGAAAGTCTCAGAGCAGGTAAAAAATGGATAGAGAGCAAACAATTATTCGGTGAAAATCATCTATCAAATGATACCGAATATCGAATTGCAGCATCCCTACAACAAGCAGTTTATGGAGTCAAAGAATACAATCATTTAGAAGGACATGGTGACGTAGTTTGGAGCGTAACTTTTCAGCCTCAAGGTAACTTAATTGCCTCCGCTAGTGTAGATAAAACCATTAAATTATGGACCCAGGATGGCAAATTAGAAAAGACATTAAAAGGTCATACAGATAGTGTCAGCAGAATTAGTTTTAGCTCAGATGGAAAATATTTAGCCTCCGCTTCCCACGACCGCACAGTTAAAATATGGAATCTTCAGCAAACAAAAATTAAACCCTTGAATCTCAAAAGTCATAGCGATGAAGTAACAGCAGTCAGCTTCAGTCCAAACAGTAAAATATTAGTATCAGGTTCCCAAGACAAAACCATCAAAATTTGGACCAAAACAGGAAGATTACTCAGAACAATTAAAACCAAAGCAGTTGTTAATTGGGTTAGTTTTAGCCCAAATGGCCAGATTGTTGCAGCCGCTAATGCAAATGGCACCGTCAAACTATGGAATCTCAGAGGGAGACTATTGGCAACTCTAAAACATAGAAATGGCAATAAGAATTATCCAGTCTATAGTGTCAATTTTTCTCCCGATGGTCGTAGCATAATCACAGGAGGTGGAGACCGAACAGTTAAAATTTGGCGTTATTCCAGAAACAGAGTTATTCTAGAAACTGAATTTGTTGGGCATCAGCAAGAAGTTCTCAGTGCTAGCTTTTCCCCTGATGGTCAAACAATAGCTTCTTCTAGCGCGGATAATACTATCAAAATTTGGAACCGAGATGGCAGCTTGTTGCAAACTTTTGCTGGTCATGGAGACAAGATTACTCAGGTTAGTTTTAGTCCCAATGGCCACACCTTAGCCTCAGCAAGTTATGACAAAACTATTAAATTGTGGAGTCTCAAAAGCAGTTCTCTCAATATTCTGCGAGGACATAAACACAGAGTTCTTGGTGTAACTTTCAGTCAAGATGGTAATATCTTAGCTTCTGCATCTCAAGATAATACTATTAAACTGTGGAGTCGTACAGGTGAGTTACTCAATACTCTTGAGGGACATACAGATAGAGTCGCAAGTGTAAGTTTTAGTCCAGATGGTCGGGTTCTCGCTTCTGGTAGTTATGACAATACAGTAAAATTGTGGTACCTCAACTATGCACAGAAAATCTGGAGCGTAGCTCACACGGATTATGGCACGGATATACGGATAGGTCAGGGAGTAGGGGTGAATGGCATTCGCCCATACAGGAATAGCGGCCCACACAGGAATAGCGGCCCATACAGGAATAGCGGAGTGGGGGAAATTGGATGTTTCGTTAAAGCAGGTGATTTTTGTCTAGTTCCCTTCAGCAAAATTATTACCTTACTTCCCCAGAATTTTACTCTACTGCCACAGTTCAATTTTTCAACAAATCAATATTTTGAAGAAGGAAACTATCGCAGTTTGACTAACATCACCCCAGTAGGGACGTTGGATGCAACCTCCGTACAAGCAGAAATTACAACCAGACCACAATGTTGTTCCGAAGAACTCAGAAATATTTGTATCGATCGCAATTGGAAGATAAATTATCGTTCTGTTTATCCTTTGTCTAAGAATATTAGTCTCATAGGACATAGTGATAGTGTAATGAGTGTCACCTTTAGTCCCAACAATCAAATTATTGCTTCTGCTAGTAAGGATAAAACAGTCAAGTTGTGGAACCGCAAAGGCAAATTACTCAAAACTTTAGTTGGTCATAAAAAATGGGTCAATAGTGTTAGTTTTAGTCCTGATGGCCAAATGCTTGCTTCTGCCAGTGATGATGGTACAGTGAAACTCTGGACTCAAGATGGTGAGTTGCTCAGAACTATTCCTGCTCACGATAATTGGGTTTTGGGGGTGAGTTTTAGTCCAGATGGTCAAGCGATCGCTACGGCTAGTTATGATAATATGGTCAAACTCTGGAGTATAGATGGCGAGTTATTGAAAACTTTTTTAAAGGGTTCTAGTGATAGTGTAACGAGTGTAAGTTTTAGTCCTGATGGTCAGGTAATTGCTTCATCTAGTTATGACGGTAAAGTGAAATTATGGGGTCTTAGTGATAGTAATTTATTGAAGACTTTGAGCGGTCATGGAGATAGTGTGATGAGTGTTACTTTTAGTCCTGATGGTAAATTGTTGGCTTCAGGTAGTAGAGATAACACTATTATTTTGTGGAATTTGGCATTGGATGATTTGTTGGAGAAAGGTTGTAGTTGGGTGAGCGATTATTTACAAACTAATCCTAATGTTTCTGATAGCGATCGTCAGCTATGCCAATTCAAAAGTCAAAAGTCAAAAGTCAAAAGTCAAAAGTCAAAAGTAAGAATTAAGAATTAAGAATTAAGAATTACCTCTTTTATAAATGTTTGCTACGAAGATGAGAAGTCAAAAGTCAAAAGTCAAAAGTCAAAATTAAAAATTAAGAATTACCTCTTTTATAAATGTTTGCTACGAAGATGAGAAGTCAAAAGTCAAAAGTCAAAAGTCAAAATTAAAAATTAAGAATTACCTCTTTTATAAATGTTTGCTACGAAGATCTGTTATACCAATTTTAAAAAATAATGTTACCGAAAATTGTGGTTTAAAGCCTCCCCTTTTAAGGGGATAATAAAGAAAAATTTTTATGATTAGTCAATCCTATCCGCTTTCAAGGAGAGGTAATTATTAATTATTAATTGTTGAAAAATAGTTTCAAACTTTAGATGTGAAATAATTTCTATAAATTACTGTAGTGTGAAAGTTTTGAGTCCATAAAATATTACTTTTGTAAGGGCGCCATTCGGAGCTTTGCGCTAGCAAATGCCATTCGCCCCTACTTCCGTGAAATGGTATTACCTATTCCCTATTCCCTATTCCCTGTTTCCTATAAAAAGCGAAATGAACGATAATAATAAACAGATATTGCCAGAGATGAATTCTCTTTGGCAGGAAACATTAAATTGGCAACCAACAACAGAACAACAACAACAATTTCAGCAACTTTATCAGTTGATTCTTATTGGCAATAAAAAATTAAATTTAACTAGAATTACCACCCCAGAAGATTTTTGGGAAAAACATTTTTGGGATTCCCTCAGAGGGATTAAATTTATCTTAGAAAATCAGATCAACTCCCAAGAAGAAAAAAAGGTTATTGATATTGGAACTGGTGCAGGTTTTCCAGGATTACCAGTTGCTATTACGTTACCTAAATATACTGTTACGTTACTAGATTCAACAAGGAAAAAAATTAATTTTATTGAAACTCTTCTAGCAGACTTAGCTATTAAAAATTGTTTAACTTTAACTAACAGAATTGAACAAATTGGTCGAATATTTCAACACAGAGAAATTTACGATTTTGCTATTTTAAGAGCTGTTGCTCCTACAATAGTTTGTGCAGAATATGCTTTACCAATGTTAAAAATAGGTGGCATGGCAATTTTATATCGGGGAAATTTTACAACTGATGAACAAGCTAATTTACGAGAAGTTGTCAAAATTTTGGGAGGAAAAATCTATACTATTGAAGAATTTAAAACTCCTTTAAGTCAAAGTATTCGTCACTGTATATATTTGCAAAAAGTAAATAAAACTCCGATAAGTTATCCACGTCCAATTGGCGTACCTACTCAAAAACCTTTGAATAATCTACATAAACTTTAAAAACAAGTTTTATAGCAGAAGAAAGAAGGAAGAAGGAAGAAGGAAGAAGAAAGAAGAAAGAAGAAAGAAGGAAGAAGGAAGAAGGAAAAGTATTGCGTTGTTTGAGTTTTAAGCTGTCGATCTGTCCGCGCCCTTTGCTTCGACTGCTTTAATACTAATTCCCAAAAATAATGGTATACTTCCGATTCAACTTCAGCTATTAAGTAATAATAATTATTCAGTAATGTTTGTAACGATTATCGGCATTAAGCCAAGATATCTTATCTCTTTGAAACCCTACTCCCTACTCCCAAGGAGATATAGCAAGACTTTTGATAGGGTGCATTTCTTATGTGCAAAAAGACTTTTTTCCTATATATTCTCTGTTGCCTGTTGCCAGATGAGCTGTTGCCTAAAAGCGACAAATTTTTGGCTTTATTCAAAATTGAGATGCACCCTTTTGATCTTTGGTACAAAACCTGCATTTTTTACTAAAAAACAAGCCAAAACTTAAGATTCCAATTGCCATAATAGTACTTGGTTCAGAAACAGTAACTGTACTAATACTAAGATGATTAATTCCCAAGGCACGTTCTGGAATAGAACTACTAAAAACCAGTTTTGAAATCTCTGGAAGATCGCTTTTTACTCCTAAAAATACTGCTGAATTATCTAGCGCTAAGGAAGAACTTCCATTAGTGGAAAAAGCTCCTAAAAGATTATTTTTTTTGTCAAAAGCTGAAATAAATGCTTCAAATTGAAGAGTATCATCTACAGCTATTTGAGTACCAGCTCCCTTGACAGGAGCATCAAAATTAATAGTTATAGGTCCGGCATTTCCTACTGCTGGAAATGTTGCCGGATTAAAACCAGTAAATAAGATAAAATCACCATCGGCAAAATTAGTGGGAATACCAAATGGTGGGAATAATGTTTGAAAGACAAAAGGAGGAGTTATTTGTAGGGAAGATGGGAAAGGAATTTCCACATTTATTCCTATACCACCTGTAGATATTGCAGAAAATGTATTTGGTAAAAATGCACTGGGGTCTGGTGAAAAAGGATTGAAAATTTGACCTAAACTTGACCAATTAAGTTGGTCATTTTCCTCCAATATTGCACGTTCAGTAATGAAGGTTATTGCTTTGACAGGTAATGTTGAGAAAAGAAGAATTAAGAAACAAGAAGTGAGAAGGAAGAAGGGAAATTTGATGAAGAAAATTGGTGGATTTATTAAGGAACTTGGGAAAATGTTATACAATTTTAAGACTTTATTTTCTTTTTTCATTGTTCATACTTAATTCGATCGGACATATTATATCAAGTCTCATTAATTAGTCATAATAAAAATGTTTTTCTCTAGATTTCTTGCAGAAGTAAGGGAATAGGGAATAGAGGTAAGCATTTCCTGCGGACTGCTGCGCAAACAGCTATTAGCAGTCAGCTATTCGGTGCGGAATGCTGCGCAAACAGCAAAAAAAGGGGATTTTAATGAAAATAGACTGTTTTAGCCAGCTTTTAGCCGTAAATATAAATTCTGACTCAATTAGTAAAGCTTTTATCTAAAATTAAAAGCAATAGCTGATAGCTGATAGCTGATAGCTGATAGCTGAATGCTTACGAATAGAGAGATGAAATTGTTTATTTCATAGTCTTGAATTGATTTAATTAACACTTTTGCAAGAGGTCTTCTCTAAGTGAGAATATTTTTTAGGTCTGAATGCTGTGCAAACAAATTTTCCCTTATTCTCTGCTCCCTCTACTATTACTATGCACGACTACCCTTCTTCCTTCTGCCATAATTGTGATAAAAAATATCTCCCACCAGAAAATTTTCTAACGAGAGATTCAACAAATTTATCAATCAAAATAAACTTCCGGATACCAATTCACTTTAAAGATGTCACAAATAGTTTCAAACCCCATATCTGAAATAATTTCCTGAAATTACTGTGGCATCAAAGTTTCGAGTCTATAAAATCTTAATACATGAATTTTAACTTTTGACTTTTGACTTTTAACTTTTGAATTTTGAATTCTGTGAAACGGTATGAAATTCTAGTGATGATGACTATTTGGACAAGTTTGTAAGTCTTGACCCATCAACTCCTCACTTTTTTCCCTCTCGGTTTCATCTACAGGTTGTAAACCAACCCAGTTATTCACAACCTCTACATCAAATCCCACTTCTCTACGATCGCCCACCTGCATTAGAGGACGACGGATAAGTAATGGGTCACTCAGCATCATTGTTAGAGCAGTTTCAGCATCAGTTTGTTCGGGAACTACTTCTCCAGACTTAACTTTTGGAGCAGCTTTATTAAACCACTCCACTACTGGGCGATCGCCAAAAAATAAACGCAAATTATCTTTTGTCCAAGTTTCTTTCAACAGGTTGTGAGTTTCTAATTGATGACCCGCTGTTTCTAGCAAAGTCTTTTGCTTGGTATTATTTTTACAACCTGGTTTTTCATAAAAAATCACCTTTACCATTGTATTATCTCCTCAGCAGTTTTTTGGTGATTTTCTCATCTTAATGCCTACTTAAATAGCAAATTGTTACCAATTATCAAGAAATTTGATTGTTAAATATGGTATAATTCAATATCTGATTTTTATTTCAGATAAAATACTTATCAAAAAGCCAACTTTTCTATATCAATACTTAAATTATCAGTTCACTAATTTTGATGTTCAAGTTATTTTATTCCTTCTTGGTTCTTGATTCTTAATCAACTCACTGAAATGATTAATCCATTAATTTTGATGTTC
>JAXHSW010000040.1:45032-51877 GCA_034190295.1 Cyanobacteriota bacterium
GTTCTTGATTCTTAATCAACTCACTGAAATGATTAATCCATTAATTTTGATGTTCAAGTTATTTTCTTCCTTCTTGGTTTTTGGTTCTTGGTTCTTAATCAACTCACTGAAATGATTAATCCATTAATTTTGATGTTCAAGTTATCTTCTTCCTTCTTCCTTCTTCCTTCTTCCTTCTTAATCAGCATATTTTTCATCAGTTTTCCTGTCATAAGTTTGGCAGAAACTCGAGAAGAAACTCTAGAAAAAACTGTATTAGAAAAAATTCAACAAACGGGGGTACTAAAAGCAGGATTTAGAAGTGATGCAGTTCCTTTTAGCTATATCAGTAGTGAAACCGATCGATTAGAAGGTTATTCTGTTGAATTGGTTAAATTAATTCATAAACGTCTAGAACAAGAACTTGGTAAATCAATCAAATTAGAATTGCAAGAAGTATCTCTAGAAAACCGTTTTCAACTAATCCAAAATGGAAAAGTAGATATTATCTGTGCTGCTACAACTATTAATAATAGGAGAGAAGAAATAGTAGATTTTTCCATTCCTTTTTTTACTACAGGAATTCAATTCTTAGTAAGAAAAACAGATGTAGAAAGATTTGACCCCATGAGAGGTACTACAGGAAAAGTATCCATAGGATTTTTAGCAGGTTCAACTACTGATGAGGAATTTCGCCCTATTTATCCCAATGCAAATTGGCAGTCAGTTTCTAACAGAGCTGAAGGTATTAGTCAATTAGATGATGGGAAAATTGATGCTATTGCTAGTGATGGAATTTTATTACTAGGAGAAATTAGGCAACAAAATAAAAATATTAGTGAGTTTGAACTAATACCTAAAATTCCTTTTACTTTTGAAAATTATGGTTGTATTTTGCCATTACAAAATCCAGATTGGGATAAATTTGTTGATAGTACTATTGCTAGTGATGAAAATACCAAACTTTTGCATCAGTGGTTTGACTCTGAAACAGGTAAGTTTCCTTATGAAAGCTTCAGATAATCTATGAAATTAAATTATGAAATTGAATCATATTTTAGGTTTGATTTTTAGGGAATTAAAACAGAAATAATTGCAGATAACGTGACTGAATGTGGAATTTTTAACCCAATTGAACGGCAACTGTTTTCTACACTTAAAATCTACCAGTGAAAAAAACATAGCTTTGATAAAACAAAGGAAAAGAGAAACAAGAAATAGAGAAAATTATAAATTTATTTGTTCGACTGGACTTGGCTTAATGAAGTCAGCAAGTCTGCAAGTCAGCAAGTGTACCCACCCCTAACCCCGACCGTGGAGAACCCACCCCTAACCCCTCCCAGGAGGGGAAGTAGGGGATTTGAGCAAATATCCAAAAATATTTCGCCTTAAAAGGTGGGGTTGTGCGACCCAGTTATTTTGATAAATTTCTGAATGAACATTTGAATACCACTAGAAAAATATTGAAGCAAAATAAATTTGAATCATCAAACTAACAACAGCAGTTTTCGAGTTGATCGTATACAAAGTTTTATGGTTTTAGGGAATAGTGGTTCGACCCCCGTCGGCGACAGACACCGTTAATATATAATATCAATTTATCAAAATAATTCTATATTTATTGAACACTTCAGTTATTAACTAATAACTCAGGTTCATTCAACAATTAATCATTAATAATTAATCATTAATCATGAACAAATCATCTCCTTGAAAAGAAGAGGATTGACGCTCCGCTGTGAAAAATTTTTCTTCTCTTGGTCGATTAGATATGGTTAGGAAACCCATCCATCCCACCCTTCGGGAAACTGCGAAGATAGAACTCCGTTCCGAGATCCGCGAACGACCGCTTTTTTCTCCTTTAAAGGAGAGGGTTTAAACCTTAATTATTCGGTAATGTTGTTAGCAATTATTTTTATGAAGTAAACATATCTTATTCGTTATTTATCTACTTCCTGCTCTCAAGAATATATAGCAAAAATGTGTGAAATTTGATACATACCAGTTGAAGGAAAGATTAGGACATATCAAAATATTAAAACGAAAGACTTCGCCAGATTTTTCTTCCTTCTTTCTTCTTGCTTCTGCCATATCAAAATATTAGAACTCAGACAAGGCCAGATTTTTCCTTCCTCCTTCTTCTTTCTTTCCTAGATAAGTAAACGCCTTCTTCCTTCCTCCTTCTTCTTTCTTTCCTAGATAAGTAAACGCCTTCTTCCTTCTTCCTTCTTACTTCTTCCTTCTGCCTAAACATCCTGTTTACCTATTCTGATGAGAGTATATTTCAAAGAAAAGTTTTGATGAACATATTATGAAAATAGACGAATTATTAAGGCAGTACGCAAGAGGAGAAAGAAATTTCAGCGGTGTTTACCTGCATGAAGTACATTTGCTAGAAGCTGAATTAGAAGGGGCTAATTTTTTTGAAGCTGACTTAATCGGGGCCAACCTTAGTCGGGCTAATCTCAGTCGAGTAAATCTGGCCAAAGCTAATCTCAGTCGAGCTAATCTAATTGGAGCGGATCTAAGTGGGGCCAATTTATCTGGAGCTATTCTAACAGGGGCTAAATTCAACAAAGCTGACTTAACAGGAGCAAAACTTACCAGAGCAGACTTAAGTCGTTCTAATTTTAGTCAAGTAAATATGATTAATGCTGACCTCTCAAGAGCTATTCTTAATGAAACAGACTTACATGGGGCCAACCTATATGGCGTGAATTTCCGACGCGCTATTCTTAATGAAGCAGACTTAATTGGAGCTAACCTTGCCAGAGCAGATATGGCAGGAGCAGATTTAATTGGAGCAAGTTTAATGAGAGCTGATTTAACAGAGACTATTTTGAGTGCTGCGGACTTAAATGAAGCAAGTCTTTTGGGTGCTAATATTTCCAATTTTAATATAGATGGAGCAGCTCTCCAGGGAGTCATAATGCCAGATGGCGCAAGTTATGAAGAGTTTCAAAGAAGTATGCAAGATTAGTATCTAAAGCCTGAACCAATGCTAAGTTGGCAGGCTTTCTAATGTTTTGATTGTGAAGATATGAGCTACTAAATCAAAAGATTTAATTTCAATTTTTCGGCTGAAAGTCTTTTAAGGTAAGACACTTTGATTGATAATGAATTTGAGACAGAGAAATGTTTTTCCCACTGTTCTCTGTTCCCTACGATAGGAGTTGAAGGAAAGATTAAGAGTAAGCATTCAGCCGTCAGCTATCAGCCATCAGCTATTGCTTTAGCTACAGAATTACAAGCTGATTTTATTATTTTAGATGACTTAGCTGCTAGAAAGATAGCTATTCAACAATTAATAATGAATAATTATTCATTATTAATTATTCATTACCTCTCCTTGAAAAGAAGAGGATTGACTAATTATGAAAATTTTTCTTTATTATCCCCTTAAAAGGGTCGGCTTTAAACCACAATTCTTCGGTAAAAATCAACAATCAAATCAATTATCGTACAGAAATCATCAACTATTCCCCTCCCAGGAGGGGTTAGGGATGGGTTTCCTATTCTCTATCCCCTATTCCCTCTTTTCTGGAGATGTCTATTGATTATACAGAATCTTTGACACTAACAGCATATTCTTTAGCTTTTTGGGCAAAGATAAATGGAAAAGGTAAAGCAGTAGTTCCGCCAAAATAAACCCATCTATTTCTGAGGCGATGAAGGCAAGTTGCTAAAGTATCATGTTCTAAAAAAGAATAAACAATTGCTATTTCTAAAAGCGGAGGATTTCCGGCTGGTTTTTTGCCTGCCTCAAGTCGAGATTCTTTAATTTTTAGAACACCTTGTTCTGTATTTAATAGTTGTCTTAAACTGAAGTAGATAAATTGATTATTTTCATCACAAACATTATCCCAACGAAATACTCCACTAGCTCGACTTCCCGGTTTATCTTCCACAAACTAGACAGGAACTTCTTGATTTTTAGAAGTACGAATCCTGACAATTGATAATCTGTTATGGTCTGCTTTTAGTCGCAAATTTCGCTTAATTTCTTGAGGCAATTTTCCTGAAGGTAAATTAGGATTAGTTAACCATTTCAACATACCCCTAGAATTTTGAGCTTCTAACATAAATAAAACATGGGGTTTAGCGTTATCTCCAATTTTTGTATATAAACAATCTTTTAAAGCTTTACCAACAAAATCATTTATTAAATTCTGCTGCTCTTTTTCTATTTCTAGTGTTAAATTTTCCGGCGATTCTTGTATATAAGAAGTGGGGTCCCATTTTTCAGTCAACAAAATTTTGTAAATTTCCCAAGATGACACCCATTTTCGTTTTTCCTGCCATAAATTAGGAGTAGTAAATTCTACTTCTCCAAAAATAGGATTAACTCGCACCATTAATACAGCTATATTTTTATTTCCACTAGCTGTAGTTTTGCGAGTACGTCTTCAATAATGGATAATTGATAATGGATAATTGATAATTACCTCTCCCTAAAAACGGATAGGATTGAATAAAAGGAAAAAATCTATTTTTTTCCCCTTGAAAGGGGAGGCTTTAAACCTAAATTATTTAATTATTTAATTATTAATTCTTCGGTAAAACATATAAGCGAGTTAACCAAGTTTCTTGGGAAATACTATCTTTTGAATTAATCAAAGGTGCAGTTCAATAATTGATAATTGATAATTACCTCTCCCTAAAAACGGATAGGATTGAATAAAAGGAAAAAATTTATTTTTTTCCCCTTGAAAGGGGAGGCTTCAAGGCGCGAATTATTTAATTATTTATTTAATTATTTAATTCTTCGGTAAAATTCCACATTGTTGCAAAAGTCCGGATACAGCACTTTTAACTCTTGATTCATCTTGTTTTTGTTGTGTTTTATTACTACCAAATAATCCATGAATACGTTGATTAACATAACCTAAATTGCATCGCTCCTATTCTAGTTACTAAATAAGGGTCAGTATTTTTCTGATACTCATCAGGTTTAAGAATTTCTATCAACATTCCACTTCGCCCCTCTGGTTTTGGCAATGTAGAATTCAACAGATAAATTCGATTATTTAAAGCATTTTCTTTCCTTTGCTTAAGCTTCAAAGTATCATCTAATAAAAGTGGTTCTATCAGATTATCAACTTGTTGGGTTTTAATACGGATAGAACCATCATTACCCGAATAAATAACAGATTTTCCAGTAGCACCAGTATTAGTTTTATATTCACTCACCTCACCCTTATTTGTTAACTCCAAAACCAAACAAATTTCATCAATCAGTGCATCCCTACATTTCTCAGTTTTCCAAAGAATTAAAATTGTTTCCAGGGGAAGTTTTGATAAAAAAGTCGCAACCCTTGCTTCATTTGGGCGTTGCATAATTACGGATAAATTATTGGGTTCTTTTGGTGTTTTTTCGCCTCTAGATTTAGATTTTCCTGGTTCCCAAAAAACTGTATTACCAACTTTCATTCGAGTTGTTTTTCCTACTCGCTCTACCGGGAGACTTTCTAAAATTGCTCTGTCTATATCAGCTACATCTAGTGGACTTACTCCTGGTAAACAAAGATGTTTTCCGAGGGAAGTATTGTAAGCGATCGTTGTTTGTAATTCTTGATTTTTATTTCTACCCCAATCATTTTCTGGTATGGAAAAAGCTGCAACATTCTGTGGGGTTGGTAAATAATCTTTACCTTTAATTAATTCGCTAATTGCTCCAGGAAATTGAGGGTAATTATTTCCTCTACTCATTTTTAATTTTACAAAAGTCGGATTTTGACGTATCCCGTCTAACCACCTAAATTGATTAAATAAATAAACAGAAACACCCTCCCCAGGAACGTAATTTTTTTCATTTTCCCATAAAGGTCTAGTCAACCATCTACGCACAGAAACTTGATTATAAATTACGGGAGATTTTCTCCAAGGTAATGTGTGTAGATAAAAATGAATTACTAAAGAAATCCATATTTTACTTTTTGAATTACTGTCTGAAGTTTCTATTGGAGGCCAAGACATTAATTCAGCACCTCTTAATTGTACTACCCGATAAAATTTGAGACTTTGACCATTAGTAAGTGTAATTTCAGGCTGTTTTAAAAATTCTTGAGCTAAATAATCAGGAATTGCTTGATAAAGAATATTTTTTTGTTCTTCATCTGTGGAATTAAGCAAAGACAATTGAATTGGTTTTGACTGCCACTGCCACTCAATATTTCTAGTTTTATCGAGATGAGATTCTACTTGCTTCTCACCTAATTTAGAAGTAAATTCTTCTCTTAACCAACCTCTGACTAAAATTGGCATTCGACTCATATCTTGAGGTGTTTCTGTAGAAAATATCCAAGGTTTTTCTGATTGATTCCAACTACCAGGTAAAGTATGAAAAATAGAATTAAAACTGGCAAGCATTAAAGGATTTAATGAACGAATTGGGATGCTACTTCCTCTATTAGTAATATCCTGTCTTTCTTTGGCTAGTTTCTGAGCAACTTCTATATATTCTGGCAGTGGATATAACAGATAAATTAGTCGGGAAATATCCTCATTTAATGACCAAGCACTTAATTCAATATTGTTCATAATTCAAAAATTATGTCTGAGTTAGTAATTCTAGAAATCTACTATAAAATTTTCTGGCAATTGTTCTTTTATATGGTCGAGCAGCATCTATCCAACTATAAATTACTGGAATTTAATCAAGGAATTGGGATGACATTTAGTCTATTACTAATACTCTATCTTTCTGGAGTTAACATTTGAGCAACTTCCATATATTCTGGCGGTAGATATAAAGGATAAATTAGTCGGGAAATATCCTCATTTAATGACCAAGCACTTAATTCAATATTGTTCATAATTCAAAAATTCTGTCTGAGTTAGTAATTCTCAAAATCTACTATAAAATT
>JAXHSW010000041.1:0-5240 GCA_034190295.1 Cyanobacteriota bacterium
GGGAGATTGGGAGATGGGGAGATTGGGAGATGGGGAGATGGGGAGATGGGGAGATGGGGAGATGGGGAGATGGGGAGATTGAAGTAATTATAGAATTATGAACATACACTGTATAACCGGATTCTATATAAGAAGCAAAAAGCAGTAGAAGAGAAAGTTTTTTTGTTCGCGCTCTTATCCAGACATGATATCATATCTCAAATCACCAATGCCCAAAATTCAAGGATTTCAAAATGAATCAAGCAAATGAAGACAAAACATTTACACTTGTTTTAGCTGGGAAATACAAAATTAAACCGGAAAAACGAGAACGATTTTTAGAACTCGCAAAACCTGGACTTGAAGAAACTCACAAAGAAACTGGAAATATTAGTTACACTTTATATGAAGAGTTTAATAATTCTAATTCCTTTTTGTATTTTGAAGAATGGGTAGACCGAGAAGCTCTTAATTCCCATCTTAAGCAACCTTATATTACACCTTTAATTGAAGAAATACCGGAACTTTTAGCTGAAGATCCTGATATTAGAGTTTATGATATTGAGAAATTGAGCTACGGACTTTAGTTTATTTTTAGGACTTACGCAGTTACAACCTATTTTTTTTTGTCTGAAGCGACTGACAGGGTTTGCGGAACAGTTTGGAACGGAAAGCAATCTCAAATCCTAGTTTTTGGTACCTCATGCGTAAATCCTGATTTTTTATTTGTAAATATAGTAATAGTAGTACACGCTGGTATATACAGCAGTTTTCTAGTTGATGAGGTACAAAGTTTTATTGCTTTAGGCAACAGTTCCGAAAGGCAACAGCTCCGGAAGGGAATATAGGAATAAATAGTCTGATAGCTGTACCTCACGCTTCCTCAAAAGTGCTGTATATACCAATTCACTTTAAAGATGTCACAAATACTCTATTCCCGGCAGAATCTTACCTATATTCTTTATTCTTTTTCTTCTGACTTTACGAGTGATTAAATCGGTATTCTTAGGGCGAGAAGGGAGTAGTTTCCCACTTTTTATGTGAATGTGCTGAAATTATTGTATAGTAAAAGTTTTGAGCCGATAAAATCTGATTTTTAACTTTTAAATTTTGACTTTTGACTTTTAACTTTCCTTCGATCGCTAATTAAGAAAATAAATAGCATCTTTAATGCAGAAATATATTATTTCGTCAATTTTTTTATTAATATTTTTCTTTGCTGTTGCACCACCTGCTGCAGCATCTTTTTGTCGTAACTATAACGGCAATAAAATTTGTATTCTCAGTATTAAACGCAGTGCTAAAAACTATTGGGAATATCGAGCAGAAGTTAGTATTAATGGTAGGAGAGAACCATTAGAGATTTATAATTGTCGCACAGAAGAAAAAATACAAAAGAATGGTAAAACCGTTAAATTTCAATCGAATGGTGCGGGTAAATTAATTTGTAATGTTCTAAATAAATAGTCATATCATGTCCGAAGGCAATCGTTTGTGTAAAAGTTAGTGTGGATATCTACAGGAAATTGAAGTTTTTTTTCTTGCTCTTAAGCCTTCTTCCCTATTCCTTATCTTCACTATACAATACTGATGCTACCGGACATGATATAAGTGCCTTTTTGGAGCGAATAAAAGTATAAATTTTTCAGCTTGAGTGACCAAAAAGTTAGAACTCTGAGCAGACAAGTACATTCAATAATTAATAATTAATAATTATATCATGTCCGGATAATTAGTGATGAAAAAACTTATCATGAGTGCTTCAACAGTAAATCTTCCTATTTTCCCTACTCCCCTACTCCCCTACTCCCCCGCTCCCCTACTCCCCTACTATCTTAATAATAAGTATTCAACCGAACATGATATTACTTATCCTTGAAAAGGATAGGGTTGACGCAAAAGGGAAAATTCTACTTTCTCTTTCCTCCCACACTTCCGGTCACTCCCCACACTTCCGGTCACTTCCCACACCTCCGGTCACTCCCCACCCTCTCCATACTTTGCTTTTTTCAGCAAACCCTGTCTAATGACACCGATGCTACCGGATTCGATCTGACTCCTGACTCCGGCAGCGATCGCGTTCAATCAAATAACCAAACTAACAACAAACTGCTCCTCTAGTATCAACTGCCAAAGCTTTTACTTCTGTAACTACTCCTAGACTTTTCCAAGTATCCGTCATTGCTGTTACTACTGCTGATGTTGTGAGTGAATTTGTCAGTGCTAATAAAGTCGGTCCGGCACCACTGATTACCATTTCATCAGCACCAGCATCTAAAGCAGCTAATCTGACTTTTTCATATCCTTTGATTAGAGACTTACGGTAGGGTTGGTGAATTTTATCTTGCATTCCAGCTTTTAACCAATCTCCATTACCAGTTTCTAAACCTCTTAACAAAATTCCTAAATGGGCAGCATTGAATATTGCATCGGCGCGACTGTACTCTGTTGGTAAAACTCGTCGTGCTTCTGCTGTTGAAAGTTCAAAATCTGGAATTGCTACTACTGGCACAATATCAGAATGCCAAGGAATATCACATATTTCCCAACCAGTAGGAGTGGAAGCAGTTAAACAACAGCCACCGAGTAAGGCAGGTACAACATTATCTGGATGTCCTTCAATGGCGATCGCTAAATTCATTATTTCTGTTTGACTCAAAGGATGTCCCGCCAGTTGATTTGCTCCGAGTAAACCTCCGACTATTGCAGTAGCTGAACTTCCTAAACCTCTAGCTAAGGGTACCCCTAAGTCGATTTCTATTTCTACAGATGGGGGTATTTGGTTGAGATGTTCATATAATTTGACGAATGCTTGATAGGCAAGATTAGTTTTATCTGTGCTGACTCGTGCAGTTTCTTTGCCAGTGACAGAAATTTTGAGTTCTGTTGCGCTATCCGCAATAGAGAATTTTATACGGTTATATAAGGATAGAGCTGCACCGATGCAGTCAAAACCAGGGCCAATATTTGCGGTAGTTGCAGGAACAGTAATGGTAACAGAGGAAGGTGTGGTCATTTCAGTTATCAGTTATCAGTTATCAGTTATCAGTTATCAGTACTTCCGGCTAAAGCTAGAGCCTTGAAATACTGAAGTTTACTTTCTCTTGGTCGATTAGATATGGCTCCGAAACTTGCTCTTGCAGAGCCGCTCCGAAGTACGCCATCCTCGATCGCTTTTCATCCCCTTATAGAGCGACAACTCGTGGCACAGCTAAGGGGAGGCTATTCATATCATGTCCGGTTGAATACTTATTATTAAGATAGTAGGGGAGTAGGGGGTTTTTGAGGACACACCAGAGGGGGAGACAGGAAGATGGAGTATCACCGCGTCCCCGCGTCGGGTGTTTCTGGTGTTTCCTCTTATGGAGTAGGGGAGGCAGGGATTATAGAAAGATTTACTGTTTAAGCACTCATGATAAGTTTTTTCCAAATCGCTCTTATCCGGACATGATATAACCCTCTTTTTTGGTCATTGTTATTTTACCGAAAAATTATGGTTTAAAGCCTCCCCTTTTAAGGGGATAATAAATAAAAATTTTCATTATTAGTCAATCCTATCTGCTTTCAAGGAGAGGTAATTATTCATTATTAATTATTCATTTTTCATTTTTGAACATCACCAATACCGTTTTTCATACTACCGTCTGGCATAATGGTGTTGTTAAAAATAGCATTCTTCAGTCTAGCAAAACTGAGATTAGCGTCTTTGAAATTAGCTCCACTCAAGTTAGCACCTTCTAAGTTAACGCGATCGAGGTCAGCTCCTGTCAAGTTAGCATTTTCTAGATTAGCGTTATCCATGTAATTCTCTGTTAAGAGGGCACCACTCAAATTAGCACCTGCCAAGTTAAAATCGCTAAAATAAATCTTTCGTAGATCCATACCTGCTAGATTGACACCTGGTCCAATGTAGACTAGCTCAGACAAGTCAGTTCCCTCTGGAAAAATTGTTTGGTAACTGTAGAAAGCATCTTTCAACTTAACATTGCTAAGGTTGGCAGCACCCAGGTTCGCTCTAGTTAAGTCGGAACCTCTAAAATCTGCTGACTCTAGATTGGTATCTTGATTAAATATGACTCGACTGTAAATGCGGATGTTTCGGAAGTCAGCATAACTTAAGTCTGCACCACTAAAGTCTGCACCATAACCACATATATCCGCCAGCACCATATTTGTGAGGCTGGTGTGTGAAATGGGATAGTCACGATACTCAGAATCGTAGGTACGCATGACCGCTGTTTCCTTCTCTACAACTAGAACACAGCCTTCTGCACAATTATCTGGAATGGCCTCAAAAATCAACAGCCAGTTAGGAAGAAAATCTCCGTATCCAGCAAGTGCTTCCTCATATTCTCTTTGAGAAGCTTCCAGAGCCTTTTCAAGGGACAAAAATCCATACAATCCATTCCGATTGGAAATAAAAATTTGCGGGTTTGTCATTCCATTATGCCATTGGTAAAGTTCGTAGAGTTCTTCTGGCAAAGAAAAAGGTAAGTCTTTTACTAGCTCATCTATTTGCGATCTTGTCAGTCCTGGTTGTAGTTCTTCTACTGCGAAGGGACTGTGTTTAAGATGATACTCTTTAATTCGTTCTAAAGCTTCGATTAATGCTGACATGAGATTTATCTCCTGTAAGTTTTTTTGTTAGTAGTTAAAACAAATAATTAGGACTTACCGAAAAATTGTGGTTTAAAGCCGACCCTTTTAAGAGGATAATAAATAAAAATTTTCATGATTAGTCAATCCTATCCGCTTTCAAGGAGAGGTAATTATTAATTATTCATTATTCATTATTAATTGTTGAACCAGGTACGCTGCTATATGCGTACATTTTTAGTTAAGTAGGTGTCCACTCTAGTTCCTAGTTTTTCTGGACTGATATTATCTTTAATACCAGTTTCTCCTGTTGCCTAATTCTCATGGAGATTCCATAGCTCAAAATTATCATCAAGATCGAGATACTATCAGGGTTCTATAAACCTCCTAGTTAACATATTCTTTCTCTACCTCTACTAATGCGTATGTCGCAATAATACAATGTAATATAAATGTAGTTCAGGAATTGCTGGAAAAACATAGAGCGATCGCTTAATTTAGATTCTTTTTCTACTAATGCGTATGTCGCAATAATACAATGTAATATAAATGTAGTTCAGGAATTGCTGGAAAAACATAGAGCGATCGCTTAATTTAGATTCCTTTTTTACTAATGCGTATGTCGCAATAATACAATGTAGTATAAATGTAGTTCAGGAATTGCT
>JAXHSW010000041.1:5340-13037 GCA_034190295.1 Cyanobacteriota bacterium
AGAGCGATCGCTTAATTTAGATTCCTTTTTTACTAATGCGTATGTCGCAATAATACAATGTAATATAAATGTAGTTCGCAAATTGCTGGAAAAACAGAGAGCGATCGCTTAATTTAGATATAAAAATCTTGGTGGGAAATAGATGGGAGGATGGGGGTTAAGTGTATTGAAATATTTTCAATTATATAGAATCCGGTTATACAGTATATGTTTATAATTCTATTCACACTTTCTTGCCTTCAATCTCTCCACCTTCCCACACTCCCCACCCCCAAACATAAGATAAGTATTCAACCGGATTTGATATTATTGCCTCTATCCCATGTACGACTTTGTGCCTCTCAAATTTGACTTTTGACGCGGGTATTGGAAAAGTAAAGTAGATAATAACTACACGAGTTAATTCAGAAGTTAAATCAAAATGCAATTATCACAACGTTTAGCTCCCCTAAGCTTTAATGTATTTGCCGATATGGACCGAGCAAAAGCATTAGCAAAAGCAGCAGGGCAAGATTTGATAGATTTGTCTCTGGGGTCTTCTGACTTACCAGCGCCTTCCCACGCTTTAGAAGCGATCGCTAAATCTTTGTCAGACTCTACTACTCATGGCTATTCCTTATTTTCTAGTACTCAAGCTTTTCGGCAAGCAGCAGCTCAGTGGTATACCAATAAATTTGGCATTCCAGTAGACCCAGAAACTGAAGTTTTACCTCTAATTGGTTCCCAGGAAGGTACGGCTCATTTACCCTTGGCTATACTTAATCCTGGTGATTTTGCTTTACTGCAAGACCCTTCTTATCCTTCTCATAGTGGTGGGGTATTTTTGGCGGGGGGCCAGGTTTACTCAATGCCTTTATTGGCAGAAAATGAATTCTTGCCTGTTTTGGCAGATATACCTCAAGCTGTCTTATCTCAGGCCAAAATGATGGTTTTGAGTTATCCTCATAATCCAACAACAGCGATCGCTCCTTTATCTTTTCTCCAAGAAACAGTTACTTTTTGCCAAAAACATAATTTAGTCTTAGTTCACGATGCTCCATATTTAGATTTTGTGTTTAATACCTTTTCTGAAGCACCCGAAAAACAATCTATCGCTCCTTCTATTTTTCATGCTGACCCAGAAAAAAGTGTTTCTATAGAATTTTTTACTATGTCAAAATCTTATAGCATGGGAGGTTTCCGAGTTGGTTATGCCATTGGTAATGCAGAATTGATTCAAGCTTTGCGACAGGTTAAAGCTTGTATTGATTTTAATCAGTATCGGGGCATTCTCAATGGAGCGATCGCTGCTTTTACTGGCCCTCAAGAGGTAGTTAGAGAAACTGTGGACATTTTTCGCCAACGTCGGGATGTTTTTGTTGGGGCATTGCATCAAATTGGTTGGCCTGTACCTACTCCATCGGCCACTATGTATGTTTGGGCAAAGTTGCCGGAAGTATGGGCTAAGAATTCTGTGGGATTTTGTGTGGACTTAGTGAAAAATACTGGGGTAGCAGTGGTCCCAGGAGCTGGTTTTGGTAAGGCTGGAGAAGGGTATGTGAGATTTGCTTTAGTTCATAAGTTGGAGGTTTTGTCAAGGGCTGTGGAGAAAATTTCAGTGTTTTTGCAGAAATAATTTTTTGTGCTGCTGTTAATGCAATAGTTGCGTTAAATTAAATTTAAAGCTAGTCATAGTAAGTGTTTCTTGCAGAACACTCTGAGGAAACACTAGCTTTGATTTTGGAGTTTTTTGAAATGGGAAAAATTGATTGATTATTTATAGAAGTAAGTAATTAATTGATTATATAGACTATCATTTTTGTCTTGTATTGATAATGATTTCGGTAGAAATACATCAGTGTTTCCTAGTAGTTTTTTGAAGAGTAAACTTCACGAAAATTTTATATAAAAATTGCCTAAAAATGTAGACATTCGGCGAGAAAATTGCTTATAATCAGTTTAAGCTAAAAGAAAAAGCTTAAATAACTGGCAAACAAGAGGTAAGCATTCAGCTGTCAGCCATCAGCTATCAGCTATTGGTTTTAGTTTAGGATAAAAGCAATATTTAACTGTCTTACTACAAAAGTTGCCCCCCTTGCCCTTAAAGTTTATATGAATTGAAATACTGTCCTTTAAGGAGAGAGTCTTGTTGCTGATAGCTGACAGCTAATAGCTGTTTGCGCAGCAGTCCGTAGGAAATGCTTACAACAAGAGAGAACATAACTAAAGGTGCATTGTTATAGAAATAAAGTAAACAAGAATCATCAGTTTAAGTGATTTGAAACACACAAAACATCTTGTTACTTATGCTTTGATAAACATAATAGATAAATTTTCGTTTCACCAGTCAATATATATTTTTCAATCTAGCTAACTCTTACAAAGCAAAGATTAAATTAAGGAAACAAAAATTATGGCAGGAATATTCAATAAATTCGCGATCGCTACTTCTGTAGCAAGTATGACAGCTTTAGTAGGCACTCCAGCATTGGCGGCAAGTCTGGCAGGTCCTACAGTTAATGGTCAACACCTTACTTATGACTCTGATGGAACTACAACATTTTTAGTGGATAACAACGCTGCTAACTGGGGAGCGGCTCTTTCTGGTGATGGCAACATTGAGTTAGCTGGTCAAGGCGGTACCCCAAATGCTGTAGGTTTCGGGGAATTTGACTCTTTCGACGTTATCATGGGAGGTTCAGGCTATGTCAATCAGTCTGCTACAACCTTAACAGGAACCCTTGATGGTACAAAATACACATTCAGCAGTCTAACCTACGATGATTGGTATGGTGGTCCTATTGATGGCTACAGTAACTTTGCTGAGAAATGGATGACTGAAGCTTGGAACGATACTAGCACAGGAGTTCAAAATTCCTTTGCCAGCAACGGTGCTGCTGATGTTGATGCTGCTTTACTAGGAATTGCTGCTACAGATTATTCTTTCTTTAGACGGTTTAGTGACCCCAACATTGCTTACGTTAATAATGATGGTGGTAGCTTCAATTTTGGTTTAGCAGCTCACTTGAATCATGGAAGTGGTTTGAAGTTGAGCGAAGTAGTGAAAGTAACTATTGGAGAAGGGGATGATGCTGTGACTGAATTATTTTATGGTTTGGGTCAAGCAGATGCTTCTGGAGTATATGAAGAAGGCGATGGTGTTTCCCATTCTGGTTTGTATAACTTTAATATTGTAGAAGGTGGAGGGGTTCTTTCAGAGGACGTTCCCGAACCTTCTACTCTTTTAGGTCTAATGGCTATCGGTGGTTTAGTTGCTGCTACTAAGCGCAAATCTCAAAAGTAAAACCTTTAGCTAAACCGTCGAGAAGCCTCACACCATAATTGTCAAGAGGAGTGTGAGATGAATCGGCGGTAAATGAATGGGACTCGACATCCCATCCATTGACAAATTTTATATGATAGTAGTACCAAGTTGGGAAGCGCGAGCTAACAACTACCAGTGATGAACCATGAAAATAAAATAGGATATGGGGTTGTATCCCATAAATCCTAGTAATCCGTTGGGAGCTTCAAGAATGCGCGAATTACCTCTCCTTGAAAAGAAGAGGATTGGGTTAAAAGGAATTTTTTTCTTCTCTTGGTCGATTGGATATGGTTAGGAGACCCATCCATCCCTCGACCGCTTTTTTCTCCATGAATGGAGAGGCTTTATACCTTAATTTTTCGGTAAAATCTTATTACGGAACTAGGTGCGTAGTTTTTTGCTGTGTAAAAAGGGTGGCGGTGCATCCCGTCCTTAAAGCACGCGCTTGTCCGATGCAATAGCAGGACTGTGAAGCGAGAGAAGCTCAAACTATACCGAATAGTTAGTGTGGGAGTATGTCACAATAGTTTCTCTATTTTAGTTAGTTTAAAATAAAGTTCTGAGCTGTTAGTAGTAGACAGATTTTTTCCCATCGTCAAAGACTTGCTCAAACTGCAATGGAGCTTTTTATATTCAATTTATCTCCTATCTTATTGGCTAGTTTTGCCTCAAAATGCTGAAATTTTCTGCTGAAATTCAAGAAAATTTCTTCACATAAAATGATCGAAACCGTTCCCTGTTACCCCACAAATCGACCCGTCCCCCTGTCCTACCCCACCAACCATTTTTTTCAGCAGACCCTAAATATTTCAGCACTTCCCGGTGTCATTTCAGTTATCAGTTATCAGTTATCAGTTATCAGTACCTCTAGTTAAAGCCAGAGGCTTGAAATATTGAACTTGATTTTTTTTTCATCCCCTTGTAGAGCGGTAGCTCGCGGCGCAGCCAAGGGGAGGCTTTAAACCTTATTTTTTGCTAATGAGGTACACCTTGTTTTAAAACAGAAGTCAGAAGTCAAAAACTAAGAAGATTGGACTGTACCTCATAGCAAAGGAAACTGCTGTAATCGTTAATATCTGTACTTTATATACTTTGAATTTGCTGTATTAGGGTCATACTATACAAATATTCAATTGCAAAAATCATAAAAAAACCCCCTTTTTTCAGGAGGAGTAACGATAGTTTATTACCAGGTGACTTATGTTACTTTTATCCTTGAGATAACCAACCGATTTGTAATTCGTTATTCTGTGATGCTAATGTTGGAGGGAGATTTATGTAGCTTTTACCTGCAATAACAGATTTTAAGCTATTGCTGCAAGCAACAACTTTTTGGTTAGGAAGAGTAGCAAATCCAGGACAGGTTCCAAAAGTACAAGCACTAGCTGCTAAATAAGCATCGTAATCATTGTCTTTCACACATTCTCCCCAATTTTGAGGATCTGTTCCAGAACCAGAACACTTCAATGTATTTACTATACCAATGGCTTTGATAGCACAACCTGCGTCAACAGTACAACCATTTTTTGAATATACTCCTAAACCACCGGGTGCTGTATTAGAGTCATAGCCATCCCCAGCATACAAATCATCTAATTTATCAGGGTCTTGAAGTAATGTGACGGCAGCCGTTGGTCCAGTTAAGCCTACAGCTAGAGCTATTTGATTAGTGACATTAAATTGTTCTCTATTGATAATGGCCTGCCCGCCATTTAGCCACAGATCGTTTAAGTCATCATCAGCATTTTCTCCAAAAGTGTAAAATTGAGCTTGTGCTGGTGCTGCTCCTAAAATACCAGCAGCCAAAACAGATAATCCAGCGATCGCAGTTAGTAACTTTTTCATAGTCATATCTCTCCTAAAATTGAATAATTAATTGGGCATATCTATAGTATCAGTATCGTTACTTGAAATTTTACTAATTTAAACAGGACTTACGCACGAACACTAAATCCCGTGAGTAGGAATGCAATTTACCCCTACATATGGCGTTTTTAAGGCTAATTTGCGTAAGTCCTGTTTAAGTAAAAAAAATATACTAAGTTTACCCGGCTTATATAAATTAAACTTTGAGGTTAGTCATACAAAGTTATTAATCAGTAAAGGTTTAAAGCAGATTTAGACTGTTTTACTTTTTTAGCATTACTTAGACTTTCGATGCTCCTTTTTATATATTAGCTATATCTCCATGTATAGTCAATAGGATAAATGTGAAGATACAGCAAAGATTTAAAATCTGTTTACTAAGTAGAATTTGGTAGACTGAAGTCTTGTTGATGATTGAGCGATCGAAGGATGAATATCCGATAATTTCGTTAAGTGAGTAAAAAAAAATGAAATACTAGATTTAGTAACGTCTCTATATCTGACAATAGTTAGGACAGATTCAAAGGCAGACAACCACCATAAGTAAGTAAAATTAACCATGAAAGGGACTAACACCAATCCAATACCCATTCAAGCGGCCCAATTTCTCAAACTGGCGGGTCTGATACTAATACTCTTCACCCTGCTTAACTACATTCTATTACTATTTCCCTTAAATCTGGGGGATGTGGAATGGCGATTAAAATTTACAACCCAGATAGTAAATCAAGGGATTGTACCAATTCTAGGAATCGCCCTAATGTTTTCTGCTTATGGCTTTGAAGACATCCTGGGTTTGTCGAAAGCCCAACCAAAAATTGGCTGGAACACCTTGAAATTTTGGGTTTGTCTAATTTCCTTATTTTTTGGGATTATCTTTCTATTATTAATTCCTTTGCATATTACCAGTGCTGTTGCTGGCAGTAATCAGGCTATTGAAAAGGTAAATCAAGATGCCGCCGACGCTCAGAAGCAGTTAGAAGAACGTCTCTCACAACAGCAAGCTCAAATCACGGGTTTGATCGAGAGTAATCAACGAATAGAAGATTTTGTGGGGGATGTAGAACTTACCGAAGAGCAGTTAGCAAATTTGGAGAGGTTTAAAAATAATCCAGGAGCTCTCAAAACTCAAACAGAAGCTATTAAGGAGAACCTGACAAAACAGATAGAAGCCAGAAAACAAAGAGCGGAGCAAAGATCGCAATTGGGAGCCTTGAAATCTAGCATCAGAATTGGTCTTAGTAGCCTGCTATTAGCAAGCTGTTACTTGACTATTGGCTGGAGCGGTATTAAAGGTAATAAGGCCAGAAGAATTCTCTAAGTAAGGCCAGGTTCTGTCATTGATTTTGATGACGATCATTTTATTAACTAAACCTACCGCCAAACTGACGAATCAATACTGTATTGTGCAGTTAATTAATGGTGATAGGGGGTGGGTTTATTCTATTAATTTTCGAGTATCATTATTGAACGGATGGACCCACTCCTACGGATTTATTTTTATGACTATTAATTATATTTCCTATTCCTTTGATATTGAATTGTTTCGGAAATGAAAATATCTTTTCAGTATTAATTTCATCATTACACCAATTAATTAGATTGTTAAAAATATACTCTCTAATATTATTTAATGATGTTTGATTTCTGATAATATGTTCATAATATCTTCTTTGCCATACCGAAACACTTTTAATTTTTCGCAACTGATTAATTCTACGGGCTGAAAATGTTTTCAAACCTCTGATTATTTCAGGTAAACTATGTCTTTTTTGATGTTGATTATTATCTGTTATTTCAATAATTCTATGAATATGATTAGGCATAATTATAAAAGCATAAAGGTAAGCATTTCCTCCGGAATGCTGCGCAAACAGCCGTCAGCCATCAGCTATCAGCTATTGCTTTTAATTTAGGATAAAAGCAATATTTAACTTTCTTACTACAAAAATTGCCTCCCTTGCCCTTAAAGTCAGTTGTTAATTTAAACACTTTCCTTTAAGCAGAGAGTTTTGTTGCTGATAGCTGACAGCTAATAGCTGTTTGCGCAGCAGTCCGCAGGAAATGCTTACGCATCAAGATTAATATAAGGATAAATTTTTGTTAGATTAAACCAGTTAAATTTAACATTTTAGCCATACCTGTTTAAAATCATTTTATGATTATTGATAACCCCTAATAAACATTCTCTTTGCCAAATACAAATAGTCACAAAATAAAAACTATTTTGACTATAATCATATCCTTTTAAAGGGATTGATTGACGATTATGAAGATTAGGATTATATTTCATAGATTTAGACAGAAAAAATTATATGAGAAATCATACAAATTGTCGGGTCAAGTTCTGTCATTAATTTTGATGGCGATAATTGAATTAATTCAACCTGCCTCATGGGGTTAATTATAGATTTAGACAGAAAAAATTATATGAGAAATCATACAAATTGTCGGGTCAAGTTCTGTCATTAATTTTGATGGCGATAATTGAATTAATTCAACCTGCCTCATGGGGTTAATTATAGAT
>JAXHSW010000041.1:13137-13420 GCA_034190295.1 Cyanobacteriota bacterium
TTAGACAGAAAAAATTATCTGAAAAATCATACAAATTGTCTGGTCAGATTCTGTCATTAATTTTGATGGTAATAATTGAATTAATTCAACCTGCCTCATGGGGTTAATTATAGATTTAGACAGAAAAATTATCTGAAAAATCATACAAATTGTCGGGTCAGGTTCTGTCATTAATTTTGATGGTAATAATTGAATTAATTCAACCTGCCTCATGGGGTTAATTATAGATTTAGACAGAAAAATTATCTGAAAAATCATACAAATTGTCGGGTCAGGTTCTGTC
>JAXHSW010000041.1:13520-32664 GCA_034190295.1 Cyanobacteriota bacterium
ATAATTGAATTAATTCAACCTGCCTCATGGGGTTAATTATAGATTTATACAAAAAAATTATATGAGAAATTATACAATTTGATGGTAATAATTGAATTAATTCAACCTGCCTCATGGGGTTAATTATCGAAAAATTGTGGTTTAAAACCTCCCCTTTTAAGGGGATAATAAATAAAAAAATTCCTTTGAGTCAATCCTCTTCTTTTCAAGGAGAGGTAATAATTAATTATTAATTATTAATTGTTGAATGTACCTTATATTAAAAGTTGGGGGCGGGTTTTCTGAATAATTTGTTACACCGTTAACTTGACGCAGAACTCGCCCCTACTATTTTTGCCGCTCTATTTTCAAGGCATTAATAACTTTTTCATACTCCACTTTAACCTGAGAAAAAATCTCTATTGCTTCTGCTGGAGTAGAATTGTCTGACTCATCAGCTAAACGAGCCATAATTTCTAGTTCTTGACAAATTTTATAAAGAATCATTGCTCCTAGAGTACCACTAATAGATTTGAGAGAATGAGCAGCATTCTTAAGGATAAGTGGATTGGCTTGATTAATAGCAATATTGATATTCTCTAGAAGTTCGGGAGAAGTTTCTAAATAAATATCTATTACTTCTTCTAGAGCTTCTACTTCTTTTAACCCTTCTATTACCTTACTCTCAAGAATAGTTTGTTCTGTGAAAATGTGATTATCGTCTGGATAAGTTGCTGGAGATAAATTCGATTGTGAGAAACTCAATGTTTCCTTTCCTTCTGACACAAAAGGTTTACATTTACTCAAAGCTTCTATAAGTTGCTCCATCCGTATTGGTTTACTAATATAATCATCCATTCCCGCAGCTATACATTCTTCGCGATCGCCTTGCATAGCATTAGCTGTCATAGCAATAATTCGAGGTCTTGGTTGAGAAACTTTTTGAGGATGTTCTGGGATATTTTCATATTCTTGTCGAATGCGACGAGCAGCTTTTAGGCCATCCATTAAAGGCATTTGTACATCCATCAAAACTACATCATAAGGCAAACTAAATACTGCTTCTAAAACTTCTAAACCATTACTAGCAACATCAGCACGATATCCCATACGTTGTAAAATTTGTAAAGCTACTTTTTGATTAACTAAATGGTCATCTGCTAATAATATTCGCAGTGGTAATTGCTCTGCTAATAAAGGAATAGTTTGAGAATTCCATTTACTATTATTGTTTGGGATTCTAGTTTCAATAGCTTTGCCAGAAAAAATATTTAGTAAGACTTCATAAAGCTGAGATTGTTTAACAGGTTTATTAATAATGGCTGTAAATAATTGATGAGAATTATTAATTTCTTGCTTTCCGAAAGAAGTTAAAGTTACTAGAGGTAAATCCCGATAATTTGGATTTTGACGAATTTTCTTTGCCAAAGTTAAACCATTAGTTTCTGGCATCTGCATATCTAGAATTGCTAGGTCAAATTTGAGATTTTTAGCCATTAAATCTAAAGCATTAGTAGCATTTTCAGCAGTGCTAACTATTATGCCCCATGATTCAGTTTGTTTGAACAAAATTTTTCTATTTGTTCTATTATCATCAACTATTAATATTCTTTTATCTCTTAAAATCTGTCGGTCGTTATCTAAAGAATTAGTTTTAATTAATTTATCTTTGACAGTTTGAATGCTACATTCTGTGACGATTGTAAAATAAAAACTTGAACCTGACTCTTCGCTAATAAAATCTAATTTTTCACCTAAAAACTTATAATTTGCTGAAGGATTACCTCCCACTACACCCTGACTTTCAACCCACATCTGACCACCCATCATTTCAGCTAATTTTTTACTAATAACTAATCCTAAACCTGTACCCCCATATTCTCGACTGGTAGAAGAATCAACTTGACTAAAAGACTTAAATAAACGATTCATGCGAGTAGCAGGAATACCAATTCCTGTATCTCTGACTAAAAATTGTATTTCATGTACGGGAAAAATATCACAACGATCAATTTCTGAGCTATTTTTTACTCTTAAATTATCTTTTCCTTCTTCCTCCTTCCTTCTTCCTTCTTCCTTCTTCCCTCTTCCTTCTTCCTTCTTCCTTCTTCCTTCTTCAAGTGAATTTTCTTCTATTTCTAGCCTTCTACTACTAACAAAAACTAATACCTCACCATGAGAGGTAAATTTTACAGCATTACTCAAGAGATTAACTAAAATTTGCCTTACCCGAGTAATATCTCCGATAATAGTAGTTGGAGTTTCTGGAGCGATGAAATAGACAAGTTCTAAATTCTTTTCACTAGCTTTTGCTGCTAACAAGTCTATAGATTCTTCTAGACAGTTTTGTAAATCAAAAGGATTTGTTTCTAAATCTAGTTTAGAAGATTCTATTTTTGAGAAATCAAGTATATCATTAATGAGTGTAAGTAAAGTTTCACCACTACTACGAATAGTTTGAACAAAATCTTTTTGATCTGTGTTGAGAGGAGTATCTAATAGTAAACCAGTCATGCCAATAACTGCATTCATGGGGGTTCTAATTTCATGGCTCATAGTAGCTAGAAATTCACTTTTTGCTCTAGTTGCAGCGAGTGCTTCATCTCTAGCTTTTGCTAAATCATTAGCGGTTTGTTGACGTTCTAATTCTCCGCTTATCCACTGAGCCATTAGTTTTAATAACTCTTTATCTACGGCTTTTAAAGGTTCATCTAGTGCTTGAGGACTCCAGAAATTGAGAGTACCGTAAACTGAGCCTCCTACTATAACTGATGTTCCCATATAAGCTTCGATTTGAAAAGCCGTATCTACTGAGGTACAGAAACCTGAATATTGAATAGATTCAAAACATATTGGTTCTTCTGCTATTTCTGTAAAAATAAATGTTTTTTCTATGTCAAATTCTTCTCCTTTCAAAATAGAATTATCTGGAGTTTGAGCTGCAACAATAGTATATTTATTATCTTCAATTCTAGATAATACTCCTATTTCTAGGCCGAACTTTTGACAGCCCATTTCTAATAATTTTTGGAGGCGATTGTGAAAACAGAAGATAATAGAATTATTTTGATTTGTACTTTGACAAGGAGTAGAAGTTATTTCATACAATCTCCGAATAGCTGCTTCACTTTCTTGTAATTCTTGTTCTCTTTGTTTACGGTCAGAAATATCACGAGAAACTGCAATGATTTCTTGTACTTTTCCCGTTTCAGGATGGCGAATTGTACGAGCGGTGGTTTCAAACCAAATATATTTACCTTCTTGACAAAGAACGCGGTAAGCAATTGTGTAAGTTACGGGATGGTTAATAATAGTGTAATATGCTTTGACAATTGCTTTAATATCTTCAGGTGCAAAAAACTGTTTTGGGTGAGTACCAACAATTTCTAATGGAGAATATCCCATCAGGTTGTGACAAGCGGGGGATACATAAAGGAAAACCCCATCCGGAGAGTGACGAGAAATCATATCAGTGGAGTTTTCTGCCATTAGTCTATAGCGTTCTTCGCTGTCTAGGCATTCAAATTGAGAATGTTGTAAGGCTTCTAGGGTTTGATTAATAGTCTGAGCTAGGCTTGACAATTCGTCATCCCCAGGCATTGTTACGCCTATTGAAAGGTCTCCACTAGAAGCTATTTTATTGACTATTTTGTTTAATTGTGAAATACGGGAGACTAACAATTTTTCTCTGAGTGCCAGCATAACGATCGCACAAACTAGACCTACTATTACTGATGAAAGAATAAAGTAACCCCAAAACGAGGGACTGTGGTGGCGGATAATTCGATCTACTTTTTTTTGTAATATGAAAGCAGGTTGAGTGTAGATATGTTTGACAGTTGTATAACCATTTACTCGATCGCAATGGAGGGGTTGTAGGATTATTTCTGAAGTTTTCAGTTGCCGATGGATTTGTTGCGAGTTATCAAAATAATTGGGTCTAAAACCCCCCCTTGACAGGCGAAATATTTTTGGAGAGTTGCTCAAATCCCCGTTACAAAAATCACTTCTGACTTGCAGACTTGCTGACTTGCTGACTTCGTTAATTTCCCACGGACTAAAAGTTAGTGAGAATTTTGTGAATTCAGCTAAGTTTGCTATTGTTGCATCATTTAGATAGCGCCCAACAATGAGGATATTATTGTTGAGATGGCGTTGGTGAAAAGAGGTATGATATCTTGTCCGGATCGGAGCGCAAACAAAAAACTTTCTCCCTCTACTACTGTTTGTTCTTATTTGTTTCCTCCTGAATCCTGACTTCCCCTCCCAGGAGTGGTTAGGGGTGAGTTGACTTCCCCTCCCAGGAGTGGTTAGGGGTGGGTTGACTCCTAAATAATTAAGATTAATATCATACGCTAATTCACCAAGACTGTTTAGACTATCTATTTCATCCAAAATGGGAGTATAAGCGATCGGGAAATGAGTTTCTGGTAAAAGAATAATACCTGTTTGCTGACTTATATTTTTACCGAAAAATTCTGGGTATGCGCCTCCCAAAAAAGAGCATATTCCGTATTTCAAACCTCTTGCTTTCCTACGGAATGTTGGGCAAACAGCTAGGGGTACTGATAACCGATCGCCTATCGGTAGATATTTTTTGAAGTTCTCAGATATTAGTATTTCTGTTTGTTGACTTCCATCGAATTCTTGACTAAATAAAATTTCTCCTCGAGCATTAACAGGACTTACGCAAATTGACCTTTGAAGCACCATCTGTAGGGGTAAATAGTATTCTTTCTTGCCATAAGTAGAGTCCCTGCGTAAGTCCTGATTAAGTAGTAATAGAAAGCTAAGTTTTTGATTAATCCCAAAGTTATCGACTGAATTAAAATTAATAAATTTACAGGACTTACGCACGGAAACTAAATCAAGTGAGTAGGAATGCAATTTACCCCTACATATGGCGTTTTCAAGATAAATTTGCGTAACTCCTGATTTATTTATATTATTGGACTCTAGTTTATTCTGATAGACCAACTTTTTTGATAAGGCAAATATTCTATCCTGTTTTACTTTTAGAGATAAATTAGACATCTCATCATCTAATACATTTAATACCCTTGCTACATCTAGACAAACGTAATCTACTTCCAAAATTTGGCAGCCATAAAACAACATCATTGATGCCGTAATAAATAAGACCACTATCAAACTAGCGATCGCCGTACTAATAACTATTAATGTTTTTTGACGAAGTTTCATCGGGTCTTTCCCTATTGTTCCTATGCAACAAACGTAAGCAGTCAGCTATCAGCCATCAGCTATCAGCTTTATAGAATTAAAAGTATGGGTAAAAGCCAATCATTTAACCTGAGTAGTAAGCGCTCCCCACACCTATATTTCCCTCCATAGAGTTGAAAATATAGTAGAATTTAAACGCTCAAAAGCTGAGAGATGACCGCGAGCGAGCTAGCTGTTAGCTCCGCATTCGGACTGAAATGCTTACCAACAAACCACTATAAATTCTTGTAACTTTTGTTGGAACATAAGAATTATCAATTAGCCATTTGCTTTTCCCTAATGATGTAAGCATTCAGCCATCAGCTATTAGCTATCAGCTATGAATTTTGGGGAAGGTCATTTCAGTTATTAGTACCTCTGCAATAAGGAGGCTTGACCTTGGCGAACATTCTCTTTTTTTATCCCCTTAAAATAGGAGGCTTTAGACCCAAATTTTTCGGTAAAAGCAACCTTTGAAATTAAGAAAGAACAAAAGTTACTGCCAAAGTCCCTTTCCTAAACCTTAAAAGTAATTATTCATTACTAATTGCTGTTAACGTATTTCCGACCCAGGAGACTAGCTGACTGCTAATAGCTGTTTGCGCAGTATTCCGCAGGAAATGCTTACCTAATGGTTACTAGCTTAGACATGATTATGTCTAAAAGTGTTCTTTAAATTTTCTTTCCTAGAAATAGTTTCCTAACTACAGCGTAGCAATTTCAAATAACAGAAGGTATGAATATATCCAAAAAATTATCAGGGTTTTCTCAGAATCTGTAGCTAAGTTAATGACAATTGTAGTTTAAATATTTTTTACCTATATTTAAGTTTTAAGATGAAGTTTATCGCTAAATGGCCGAAAAATATAAAATTAGGGCGGTGGAAACCCGAACCATCTTCTTTACAGACACGCCTAACATTGGGTATTGCACTATTTTCAGTATTAGGACTAGGGAGTGTAGCATTGTGGACAAGTTGGAAGATGCAGCAATTATTAATAGTCACTCATAAGCATAACATTGAGCAGATAGCTGAACGTTTTCCCAGAGATGTTGAAATGTATAGTGAAACGTGGTACGTCAAGGAAAGTTTACAGAAAGCTATTGATAATTTAACATTGGCCAATGTATTTATTTGGGTCAAAAATCAGCAAGGTACTGTGATAGTTCAATCACAAAATTTCCAGAGCGACAGCGACCACTTTGTTTTAAAATCTTTAGCTGAAATGCCCTCAAAACCCTTAGTTTATCCAATAAATGGACGCTATTTTGTGTTATGTGGTGGCCCTTTAACAGTTAATGGGATGAATGTTGGGAAACTCTATATTGCTCTAGACATTTCCCGGGATCAAAAGATGCTAGTGACGATGGTTATGAGTTTAAGTGTAGCGAGCATTTTGGCAATAATTGGAGTAACACTTGCTATAACTGTCTATATTCAACGTTCTCTCATGCCTCTGCGTCATATTAGTCAACTGGCCGATCGTGTTAATGCCGATATTCTGGATCGAGCAACGGTTTCTTTGGAACGCGCTCCTAGTGAGGTTAAGGAGTTGGCGAGAACTTTGGATATTATGTTGGGTCGGTTGTCTGATTCTTGGGAGCAGCAAAGACAGTTTGTGAGTAATGTTTCTCATGAGTTAAGAACTCCTTTGACTATTGTTTCTGGTTATCTTCAGAGTCTTTTGAGAAGGGGTAATAATTTAACGGAGACTCAGAAAGAAGCTATTTCGGTAGCTTCTGGGGAAGCACAACGCACTATTGAGTTATTGAAAGATTTGCTGGAGTTGGCCAGAGCAGATAGTGGCCAAATTCATTTTCATTTAGAAGCGGTTGTACTGAATGATTTGGTAGCAGAAGTAGTAGAAATGGCTAAACAATTTAGCGATCGAGATATTATTTTGAGGTTTGGTGATGGAAGTAATATTGTTAATCTAGAGCAAATATTTAGTGGTAGTAAAAATTCAATTTTTACAGAAAAAAATAATCTGGTCTCTACAGATATTGACAATTCTAAAGAATTAAATTTAGAACATAATGTCGAGGGGAATTATATGGGTAGTAAATTAAGTTTGAAATCAAAAAATATTGTCGGAAAATCGCAATATCAGATTGATAAAACTATAAAGTTATCCTTGATTGAAGTTATGGTAGACCGCAATCGCTTGAAACAGGTTTTACTAAATTTAATTGATAATGCTGTTAAGTATTCTGGCGAAGATTCTCCGATAATTTTAAATTTATGTCAACAAAATGGTGAAGCAATTATTCAGGTATGTGACAAAGGTCAGGGTATTTCTTTATCACAACAAGCTAAGATTTTTGAACGTTTTTATCGAGCGGATGAAGCTAGAAATCGTGCTGGTGGTGGAGCTGGTTTAGGTTTATCTATTGTTAAAACTTTGGTAGAAGGAATGGGAGGAACTATTCAAGTTTATTCAAAGTTAGATCGAGGTAGTATATTTACTGTGAAATTATCAGTTAAAAAATAGTTTTTGTGGTTGGCAATTATAGTGGCTTTTACATAGATAGATTACAGCAGCTAAAGCATTTTTCTACTTCGTATTCCCTGCTCTCTAAATTTTTTGGTGGTGGTGCATATTAATGGGAGAGAGAGTGTGGAGACCTATTCCTAACCCTTCCTGGGAGGGGAATGTGGGAAGTGTGGGAAAAAATCAAAAAAGATATATTTTCATCATTACTATGCAGGACAACCAATTTTTTATTGTGGTTATTCAAAGAGACATGACATTAAATGCTCAAATTATTGGCTAGTTTGAATTGTACATTTTACATTCTCAATATTCCTAAATCATGTATTTTTATTCAACACATAAATACATAATCTTTTGATGTGCCAAAATGTTGTAACAGTATTGATTGACTTATATATTTCCTCTAACTATAGCGTTTATTAATGATTAGAACTTTATTTTCTGTTTATATCTCAAATGTCAATTCTACAGGACTTACGCACTGATAATGGATATAGGGTTTTGGTGTGTTACGCTACCGTTAATATCATGTCTGGTGGAATAGTTATTGTATAGTTGGGAGTAGGGGAGTAGGGGAGTAGAGAAATTATTCGTAGCATTCTTTTTTATATTTCATATTATGTTTAATTTTCCCCCACTCCCCCACTCCTCTACTTAACAATCTTGTTTAAGTTTTGAGATATCCTAGACTTAGGGAACTGTTAACTGGAAATAGGGAATAGGCAATGAGAAACACCGAAATAATAAAAAATTTATCAATAATTCCTAATTGCTATATATATACAAATATCTGTTTCAACAATTAATAATGAATAATTAATAATTACCTCTCCTTGAAAAGAAGAGGATTGACTAATCATAAAAAATTTTTCTTTTTTCTTCTTTAAAGAAGAGGCTTTAAACCTTAATTATTCGGTAAAATCTATAACTTTTATATACATCCTGTCAGTAAAATATCATAACTAAAATAGGGCAGCTATTTAATTCAAATATTTATCTCTCCTGAGTTTATGATTTTTAACTTCCATTTATATATTAATAATTTCAGCGATCGCTCCTTCTGATTTTTTTTTACTTTATGATAGCCACTAGAATTATTATTATTAAAGTTATCGGAAAAGAATAAGAAAAACTACTTAAGCCATTTCTATGATTTCTGGGAAATAATTAGAAATTCAAATTACCTGATACTTAGTTGTGAAATTGTATAAATGGATATGCCTAAAAGTGACTGATATTAATTAAGAATCTGATGAAAAATTTCGTTCTTATTAAATTGTGTCTAGGTCAACTTTAAAATTTCAACTTCCTATATAAATCTGGTGGTTAGGCTATGAATAATCCTCATCAATACAGTGCAAGTAGTCAGGAAATATGCCAAAATATTATCACGTCTATGGAAAGTGTGTTGTGGTCAATTGAACCATTAACAAAAAATCTTATTTACCTGAGCGATAGTGCTGAAATAATCTACGGAAAACCAGTATTTGATTTATTAAAAAATCCCCACTCCTGGCTAGAAGTCATTTATCCTCAAGACCGGCAAAAAGTAGAAGATTCTATAGCTATTATTAGCTCAAATAAATTCTTAAAACTACAATATCGAATCCTTCGTTACTCTTCTAGTTCTGAACAAGAAATTAGATGGTTAGATGTTCGAGCTAAACTTGTTTGTAACGATTGCGGAGATATGATTAGGATCGATGGTATTTCAACAGATATAACTAACGATAAAATATCAATTTTTCCAGAAACTCTACAAAATGATAGTACAAAAAAATATCCTATTTCACTTTTTAATCGTAGTCTGATAGAAAGCTATAATTCTCAACTTCCATATCTAGGTCGAGACCTGGAAAAGCAAATATTTGAACATCATTTTATTGAATTAGATAATTTATATAGAATCGATCGAGATAGACAAAAAGCATGGGTTTCACCAACTGATGATTTTAATGAATTTTCAACCATTTCCTCAAAAAAATTCTGGATTAATCAAGATATTTTTCAATCTTTGACTCAAATCAAACGAAATATCCATCGAGGTTTGGTAGAGTATAAAGCTGTATTAAATATTTTACAAATAGGATTTTTTATGACAGATAATATAGGTAATATTATTGAAATTAACTGCAAAGCAAAGCAGATTTTTGGTTGGCAATGGCAGGAAATGAAGTCAATCAAAGCTGCTAAATTAGAGTGGAAAATAATTAGATATGATGGCACAGAAATGCCAAAAGAAGAATATGCTTGGATTGTAGCTTCTAGAAAAAAAGGCACTGTTGAAAATTTACAAATGGGAGTAATTCAAGAAAGTCAAGAGGTGATTTGGCTTAGTGTGACATCTACTTTTATATCAAGTTTAAGTGACATGATTATTACAACTTATGTTGATATAACAGAATCCAAAAAAACTGAAGAAAAATTAAAAAATTCAGAGCTTAAGTACCGTGCATTTATGCAAGATGCGGGTGAGGCAATTTTAATTGCTGATTTACAGGGAAAGATTATAGAAGCTAACTCTAAAGCTACAGAAATATTGGGTTATCACAGAGAAGAACTTGTGCAAATGCACGCTAAACAAATCCATCCACCAGAAATACAGCGAAAAGTAATAGCGACAATACTGGAAACAGCAAAAAAAGGTAAAAATGTTATACCAAATATTCTGGCTTTGAAGAAAGACGGCAATTGGCTTTGGATAAATATTATTTATAAAATTATTCACTTAGAGAATGATGAAAAATTTTATCAAATAATTTTTCAAGATATCACTTCCTATGTTTTAGCTGAAGCAGTAATCAAAGAAAATGAAGAAAAATTTCGTGCTACTTTTGAACAGACTTTAATGGGGATATTTTTTGCTACCTTATCAGGAAAAATATTCCGATTTAACCAAGCATTTAGAAATATTTTAGGATATAGTCATGCCGATTTATCAAAGTTAAATTTGATGGATATTATTTATGCAGAAGAACAGCCAGATTATGAAATTAATTTACGCTCTCTTATGGCAGAAAAAATACAAAATTATGCAAATGATAACCGTTTAATTCACAAAAAAGGTAAAATTATTTGGTCATATTTGAATATATCTTTAATCAAAACTTCCCAAGAACCAAAATATTTAATTGGCTTGATTAAAGACATTACTCAGCGTAAACAAATGGAATTGGATTTAAAAAAAAGTGAAGAACGTTGGGAATTAGCATTGCGTGGTAATAATGATGGTATATGGGATTGGAATATTAAAACTAATGAATGTTTTTATTCAACCCGTTGCCAACAAATTTTAGGTTATACAGAAACAGAGATTTTTAATCATGTAGATGATTGGAAAAATCGCATCCATCCTGATGATATTAATTTAGTAATACAGTCTATTCAAGAACATCTTAATCGTCAAACACCGTACTTTACTGCTGAATATCGTATCCGATGTAAAGATAATACATATAAATGGATTTTGGATAGAGGTCAAGCACTTTGGGATGAAGAAGAAAACCCATTGCGAATGGTAGGTTCCTACACCGATATTACAGAACGTAAACAAGTAGAAGATTATCTACAAAAACAGACTCAACAAGAACAACTAATTCGTAAGACAACAGAGCGTATTCGTCAGTCTTTAAACTTATCAGAAATTCTGCAAAAAGCTGTAGATGAAGTCCGAAATATTTTACAGGTAGAGCGAGTAATTATTCAACGTAAAATGTTAGATAAATCTATCCTTGTTTTAGCAGAATCTTTAACCCCAGGAAAATCCTCAATGTTAGATTGGGAATTTAATGATTATATAATTACAACTCAACAGCTTATACAAGAAAAAAAATCAGATAAAATTATAGCGCTTACAGATATTTATCAATCCACAGTGAAACAATCTTCTAATAATTTATTAGATTTTTTCCAAATTAAAGCTTGCTTAATTATGCCAATCTTTATCCAAGAATCTACAACTATTGAAGAAGGAAGAAGTAAGAAGCGGTGCGACCCCGCGTCGGCGGCAGACGCAAGGGAATGCGCACCAAGAGAAGAAGAAGGAAGAAGCAAAAACTGGATTGGGCAAACCCCAACTAATTTTAAACACCCTGTAGACGGTGGGGTATTAAACCCAAAAGAAAAAGATAATATTCAAGAAAAAAGTTTAGTTGTTGGAGCTAATTCTACTAACGATGATACATTTTGGGGGATATTATTTGCTCAGAACTGTAGTAATAAACGTCAGTGGCAACAATGGGAAATTAATTTATTAGACCAGTTAAGAATTCAACTAGAAATTGCTATTAAACAATCACAACTCTATCAGCAACTGCAAAATGCTAATCAAGAATTATATAAACTTGCTACATTAGATGGATTAACAAAAATAGCTAATCGACGTTCTTTTGATGAATATTTAGAACAAGAATGGTTACGTCTGGGGCGAGAAAAAAAACCATTATCTTTAATCATGTGCGATATAGACTTTTTTAAAAAATATAATGATACCTATGGACATCAACAAGGTGATGAGTGTCTTCAGCAAGTAGCAAAAGCTATCTCGAAAGTAGTCAAACGTCCTACAGATTTAGTCGCTCGTTATGGAGGAGAAGAATTTGCTATTATCTTATCTAATACTAATCTAGAAGGAGCAATTCATCTCGCCAATATAGTTCAGCAAGAAGTATATAAATTACAGATTCCCCATCGAAATTCACCAATATATAAACAAGTTACTCTAAGTTTAGGAGTATCTAGTATTATCCCATTTCCTGAAGCAACTTATCAAAGTTTAATTGCAGGAGCAGATCGAGCACTTTATCAAGCAAAAGAAAAAGGTAGAAATCAGGTGATTCCTTATGTAGGTGATATAATTGTTAATTAGCTATCAGCTATTAGCTATTAGCTATCAGCCTAAAAATTTGCGCATAATATATATAATTAGGTATTTGTTTGTGGAGCATTCCGGAAAGTCCAAACTTGGGTAAAACATCCCCGATACGCAAGTAAGTCGCTTAATTTTAGGGGTGGTTGCTCATACACTTTGCGCAAAGCTAACTGCTGAACTGTTGTTTGCGGAGCATTCCGTCAGGAAACGTTTTTTAATTAACTAAAATATCAAAGCTAAAATTGAAAATTATCAAAAATTATATTCGATAAGTCTTCCTAGTACATGACTACCTTTTATCGAAAAATTGTGGTTTAAAACCTCCCCTTTTAAGGGGATAATAAATAAAAACATTCCTTTGAGTCAATCCTATCCGTTTTCAAGGAGAGGTAATAATTAATAATTAATAATTAATAATTAATAATTAATAATTAGGGCTTGCTGATTAATTATAAAAGTATTGATATATAAAGGTTTGAACACTTTGAGGATCGAAAAAAGTGCCAGATTTTTAGTTTAAAATGCTCAAAAAGCTAGTATTTTGGGCTGACTATGGCAGAACAATCTTGGGAAAATTCTTACTCCTACCTCCTCTCTCATTCCCATTTCTCCTGACTCCTGACTCCTGTCTCCTGTCTCCTACCCTCGCTCATAGGACTTTTGAGAGCATTCCCTAATTAATTGTTGAAAGTCTATGTATCTAATACCAATACCCATATTTTATACAAATTTCAGGACTTACGCACGGACACTAAATCGAGTGAGGACGAATGCTACATATAGCATCTTAAAAGTTAATTTGCGTAAGTCCTGAAATTAAAAAAAAGAATATTATGAATAATAAGCGCTATTAAAATACTTTATATGAAATGTCTATTTGACAAAAAAAATAGTTTACAACATCAAAAATCCTATTAAACCTATTCATTCTGACCCCTGATTTATATGAAATTCAATATTCTTTACAGACTAAAACTTAAGTTATCCAAAGCACTAGAAAAACTCAACTTTCTACAGATAGTAACGATATTGCTCATTCTATTGGGATTGTGGGTAATCTTTGATTTATCGACTAATATATTGGCTGAATTTTTATGGTTTGAAGAACTTAATTATTTGCCAGTACTAATAACTAAATTGCAAACAGAAACTTTATTATGGATAATTACTTTTATAATTACATCAGTCTTCTTTTTAGCAAATTTCAGACTAGCAAGTATATTTAAGTATCAAAAAAACCACAATCGAAAAACCGAAGTATATGAAGAAATGATGCTAATTCCACCAGTAACTATGCCGTCAAGTAAGTTGCGCATCGAACCCTCATTTAATCTCGGCTGGTTGTTATGTTTAGTATTAGGATTAATTTTATTCATAGGACTGATTCTAACTCATTATATTCAGGTATTTACTGATTACTGGCATCCTGATTTTACAGTTGCGAAAGTATCTCCACAAATTCCTTCAGCATTTAGCATAGAATCAATGTGGCAAATACTCAGTCAAATACCATCTAACTGGTGGCTATTAGGATTATTTATTGTATTAGGTATTATTGTCACTATTAATCCTATATTCTGGTTAAGTATATTTGCGATAGTACTAAGTTTAATTTTTAGTTTTATTCTTTCAAATCATTGGGGAAATATATTACAACTATTTAATGCTACTCCCTTTCCCGAAAGAGAAGATATATTTCATATCAATATAAGTTTTTATGTTTTTCAAATTCCCATTTTACAATTATTAAAATTTTGGTTAGTCGGATTATTTTTATATGGACTGGTTGCTTGCACTCTCATCTATTTATTGTCTGGAAATAGTTTAAGTAAAGGCAAATTTTATCAATTTTCCCAACAACAACAACGACATCTTCATGTTTTAGGTGGAGGATTTATATTAACCATAGCATATAGTTACTTTCTAGCTTGTTTTGAATTACTTTACTCTCAGCGTGGTGTCATCTATGGTGCTGGTTATACAGATGTCAAAGTTCAACTTCCTGCTTATATATTTTTGGCAGTTTTAGCATTATTAATTGCATTATTTTTGTTTTGGCAAGCAATTTTTTCTATTAAAAATATTCAACCTTATATTGAAGCGAGTCTCCGATTTTTACGTTTGAGTCGAAGAAGGAAAAAAAAGAAAAAAATGAGTGCAAAATTATTCGCTGATAGCTACTCATTAAGAGCTATCTTAACATGGTATTTAGCCATAGCAGGAGTAACTGGTTGGTTATTACCACAAATTGTACAAATAACCATCGTACAACCTAACGAAATAGAGCGAGAAAGTCCATATATTAAACGTAGTATCAAATTTAGTATGGAAGCATATTTCGATCCAGAAAAATTAGAAGTAAAACTATTTAACCCAGAAAATCAACTTACCTATAACGACTTAATAAATAATAAATTAACCATCGACAATATTCGCCTTTGGGACACAAGACCAATTTTACAAACGAATCGACAATTACAAGAAATTAGACCATATTATGAATTTAAAAATGCCGATATAGACCGCTATACATTTCTGAAAAAAAAGGAAGAAAGAACAGAAAATAATCTTACCGAAAAACAACAAGTAATCATCGCAGCTAGAGAACTAAACTATGAATCTGTACCTCAACCAGCACAAACTTGGGTCAACGAACATTTAGTCTATACTCATGGCTATGGTTTTACTCTTTCTCCAGTTAATCAAGTTGAGGAAAGTGGATTACCAGAATATTTCGTTAAAAATATCGGACCAGATCCAACTTTGGAAAAGAATAGTACTTTAGAAGTATTAGAAAGAATTAGATTTAGTATTCCTATTGGTAAACCTAGAATTTATTATGGAGAACTTACCAATACTCATGTAATTACTTCAACTGCAGAAAAAGACAGAGAATTAGACTACCCCAGTGGGGAAACAAACTCCTATAACACTTATAATGGCAGTGGTGGTATCGTCATTGGTACAGGTTGGAAAAGATGGATATTTGCGAAATATTTGAAGAACTGGAGAATGTTATTAACTAATGAATTTGTACCTCAAACGAAAGTATTATATCGCCGTAATATTAATGCCAGAGTTCGAGCGATCGCTCCGTTTCTGCGTTATGACCAAGACCCATATTTAGTAGTAGCTAATCCTCAATTCGGCCAACAAGATATTACTCAAACAACACCCAGTTACCTCTACTGGATTTTTGATGCTTATACTACAAGCGATCGCTATCCTTATTCTGACCCAGAAAATAACGAATTTAATTATATTCGTAACTCTGTAAAAGTTGTAATTGATGCCTACAATGGCTCAGTAAAATTCTATGTTGCTGACCCCAAAGACCCAATTATTACAACTTGGAAAAAAGTTTTTCCTAATATGTTTTCTCCTATAACAGAAATGCCAAAAAGTCTCTATACTCATATCCGTTATCCCGTAGATTTATTGAAAGTACAATCCGAACTCTTGGCAACTTATCACATGGATGACCCCCGTGTATTTTATAATCGGGAAGATTTGTGGCGGGTACCTATTGAGATTTATGGCGATCGACAGCAGAAAGTAGAACCTTATTATCTAATTACAAAATTACCAGCAGAAACTTCAGAAGAATTTATTCTTTTTATACCTTATACTCCAGCAAGTCGTAATAACTTAATTGCTTGGTTGGCAGCTAGATCGGATGCACCAAATTACGGTAAATTACTTTTATATCAATTCCCTAAACAACGATTAATATATGGTCCTGAACAAATTGAAGCTTTGATTAATCAAAATCCAGAAATATCACAGCAAATTTCTCTTTGGGATCGTCAAGGATCGAAGGCAATTCAAGGAAATTTATTAGTAATACCAATTAATCAATCTTTGCTCTATGTGGAACCAATTTATTTAGAAGCAGACCAAAATAGTTTGCCAATTTTAGCTAGAGTTATTGTTGCTTATGAAAATCGAATTGTGATGAAACCAACTTTAGATGAAGCATTAAGAGAAGTTTTTGAAGTTGAGCCATTAGAACAACCTTTAATTGTGCCACCTTTAGAATTGGAATTGGAATAGGAAGAAGGAAGAAAGAAGAAGGAAGAAAGAAGAAGGAAGAAGGAAGAAGGAAGAATAAGACTTACGCAAAATTACCTTAAAAACGCCATATGTAGGGGCGAATGGCATTCGCCCTCACTAGATTTAGTTTCCGTGCGTAAATACTGAAGAAGTTAAATTTATTTTATCTAAACTAATAACTGATAACTAATAACTGATAACTAATAACTGATAACTGATAACTGATAACTGATAACTAATAACTGATAACTAATAACTGATAACTGATAACTGATAACTGATAACTGATAACTGATAACTGATAACTGATAACTGATAACTGATAACTAATAACTGATAACTAATAACTGATAACTGATAACTGATAACTGATAACTGATAACTGATAACTGATAACTGATAACTGATAACTAATAACTGATAACTAATAACTGATAACTAATAACTGATAACTGATAACTGATAACTGATAACTGATAACTGAAAAAAGGGGGGGTTGACAAAAAAATTTGACATGATATTATATTCATAATGGAGAAGGTGCGCTCATATATACTCAAGTAACTTAGGCCAAAAAACCATACTTGCTCACTAAAATCAAGAATAATTAATAATGAATGAGTTTAATTCTTTAATTGCTAATTGTTGAAGAATAGCAGATAACTGATAACTGAATAAGAAGAAGTCTAATAACTGGTAACTAATAACTAAAAAAGCTGATAACTGATAACTCATAACTGATAACTGAAAATGCAGTCTGGAAAAATCTTGAGGCAACGTTACAAAATTATCGACCATCCTCTAGGAAGTGGAGGATTTGGAGATACCTACCTAGCTCAAGACTTAGACCTACCAGAAAATCCAAAATGTGTAGTTAAACATCTCAAACCTAAAAGTTCAGACCCAGGAGTTTTGCCCGTTACCCAAAAATTGTTTGAGAGAGAAGCAAAAACCTTATACAAATTAGGCAAAGACTCAGACCAAATACCAAAATTATTTGCTCACTTCCAGGAAGGAACAGAATTTTACCTAGTACAAGAATATATAGAAGGGCACGATATAAGTAAAGAACTGACGCAGGGGAAAAAATTAAGCCAGTCTTACACCATTGCCCTACTTAAAGGAATATTATCAGCATTAGCAGTAGCTCATCAAAATAATATAATTCACCGAGACATCAAACCCCAAAATTTGATGCGTCGAAAGTCAGATAACAAAATAGTATTGATAGACTTTGGCGCCGTCAAAGAAATAAGTGTACTAACCACAGCTAACCAACCAGGTGCAACAACTTTCACTGTAGCAGTCGGAACACCTGGATATATGCCAAGCGAACAAACTAGAGGGCAACCAAAACTAAGTAGCGATATCTATGCAGTGGGAATGGTAGGAATAAAAGCACTGACTGGTAAAAACCCAGAAAATTTACCAAGAGATTCTAAAACGGAACATATTATCTGGCGAAATGAAGCTGGAGTGAGTAACCGTCTGGCAAATATATTGGATAGGATGGTACATGAATATTTTCTGCTGCGTTATGAAAATGCGATGGGAGTATTAGAAGCGTTAGATATTCAGACTCCACCAGTACCTACACCACAACCAACTCCAGCACCCACACCTACTCAAACAAAAACGGTAGTAGCAAAACCCCAACCTCAACCTAATAAAACCAGAAGACAAATATTGACATTAGGAGGTTTAGCAGGAGGTGGGTTTGTCGCAGCAATGTTAACTAAAGATTTGTGGAGTAGAACACCTCCAGAAAATATTTCTACTTCCCAACCAACTTCAGAAAGAACACTAGAAATTATTTCTTCTCCTGAACCAATACCAGAACCTCCCCCTCCACCACAACCTGAATTTCCCATTCAGACATTTACTACTGTCAAAGTTAACAGGAGAGGAGAAATAATAAGTCGTCCTGAAGGTAGAGCAGAAGTAATGACAGAAAACTTTAATGGAGTCTCCCTAGAAATGGTAAAAATTCCCGCAGGTAGATTTCTCATGGGTTCTCCAGAGACAGAAGCAGAAAGATATGATGATGAAGGTCTGCAACATTATGTAGAAGTGCCAGAATTTTTCATGGGAAAGTATCCAGTTACTCAAGCGCAGTGGGAAGCAGTTATGGGAAATAATCCTTCTAACTTTGAAGGTGCGAGTCGTCCTGTAGAAAGAGTAAGTTGGAACGACGCGACAGAATTTTGTCAGAAACTCTCAGAAATAACAGGTAAGAAATATAGTTTACCCAGTGAGAGTAAGTGGGAATATGTAATTATTGGGGGTTGCTCGTACCTACGCATGACTTTTTATTCAACCCAAAAACATCGGCAGACACAGATTTGGCCACGGATATACGGATGATTATGTTGCCTAGTAGAAGCAATAGAACGACCTTCCGCTTTTTCAGTTATCAGTTATCAGTTATCAGTTATCAGTGAAAAGTCTCTAGGTTATGAGTATCGCTTCTATTAATAGATAAAACTAATAGATAAAACATCCTGTGAAGCACCCAGGAAAAAGTCAG
>JAXHSW010000041.1:32764-51270 GCA_034190295.1 Cyanobacteriota bacterium
TAATAGATAAAACTAATAGATAAAACATCCTGTGAAGCACCCAGGAAAAAGTCAGGAGAAATAGAGAAGCGATAGAACGACCTTCCGCTTTTTCAGTTATCAGTTATCAGTTATCAGTTATCAGTGAAAAGTCTCTAGGTTATGAGTATCGCTTCTATTAATAGATCGAGCATCCTGTGCAGCACCCGGAAAAAGTCAGGAGAAATAGAGAAGCGATAGAACGACCTTCCACTTTTTCAGTTATCAGTTATCAGTTATCAGTTATCAGTGAAAAGTCTCTAGGTTATGAGTATCGCTTCTATTAATAGATCGAGCATCCTGTGAAGCACCCAGGAAAAAGTCAGGAGAAATAGAGAAGCGATAGAACGACCTTCCACTTTTTCAGTTATCAGTTATCAGTTATCAGTTATCAGTTATCAGTTATCAGTGAAAAGTCTCTAGGTTATGAGTATCGCTTCTATTAATAGATAAAACTAATAGATAAAACTAATAGATAAAACATCCTGTGAAGCACCCAGGAAAAAGTCAGGAGAAATAGAGAAGCGATAGAACGACCTTCCGCTTTTTCAGTTATCAGTTATCAGTTATCAGTTATCAGTTATCAGTGAAAAGTCTCTAGGTTATGAGTATCGCTTCTATTAATAGATCGAGCATCCTGTGCAGCACCCAGGAAAAAGTCAGGAGAAATAGAGAAGCGATAGAACGACCTTCCACTTTTTCAGTTATCAGTTATCAGTTATCAGTTATCAGTTATCAGTTATCAGTTATCAGTTATCAGTTATCAGTGAAAAGTCTCTAGGTTATGAGTATCGCTTCTATTAATAGATAAAACTAATAGATAAAACATCCTGTGCAGCACCCAGGAAAAAGTCAGGAGAAATAGAGAAGCGATAGAAGGACCTTCCGCTTTTTCAGTTATCAGTTATCAGTTATCAGTTATCAGTTATCAGTTATCAGTGAAAAGTCTCTAGGTTATGAGTATCGCTTCTATTAATAGATAAAACTAATAGATAAAACATCCTGTGAAGCACCCAGGAAAAAGTCAGGAGAAATAGAGAAGCGATAGAACGACCTTCCGCTTTTTCAGTTATCAGTTATCAGTTATCAGTTATCAGTGAAAAGTCTCTAGGTTATGAGTATCGCTCCTATTAATAGACAAAACATCCTGTGAAGCACCCGGAAAAAGTCAGGAGAAATAGAGAAGCGATAGAACGACCTTCCACATTTGAGCGATCGCTCAACTTTAGAGAAAAATCTTATTTTGTTAAGCACCCTAAAAAAGGTTAAGTAGTGGACTATTTCATCTTAAATGTTGCAATAGAAAATTTGTGCTGAGATTGCTTTTGTGACGAAATGCTCCGCAAACATATCCGCGACAGTGGAAACGCAATGACAATTCTAAGGCACTATTTTAGCTAAAACGGTCTACTACTGGACTGATAACTGAAAAAGTCCCAAAAGTTTCTACTAGACTACTGATAACTGATAACTGATAACTGATTTTAAGGTAGCCAGTTAATATCTAATAATTGTTCGAGACTATAAGGGCAGTTTTCTGGAAAAATTATCTCATATCCAGTCTTTTGCCTGACATATTTTAATGCTTTTTCATAAACTTTAGCTTGGTTTTCCTGTAGATAATTTCGTAAATTTTGAGTTAAATCTTCATTGATTTGGGTTCTAAAACTCATAATTTCAGCTAGCCAATGATTGACATTATACTCATATTCAAAAGTCCAATATTGCAGAAGAAGCAAATGTCTAATTATCTGTTCGAGAAACCTTTCAACAGTTTTTTTCTCTCGCCGACTCAACTCTTCTAACTCCTCAATTAAATGTTCTTTATCTAATTCATTGAATCGGTTTTCTTGTAATAGATTAATTGTTTGTACTAACCATTTTTCATATTCATTTTCATAAAGGGATATTAAATTACTTTTAACTGTCATTTTTACCTCATATTATTGATAATAATTTTGTTTGTTTTTGTAGATATACAATATTCACAAAGGTCATCCGCTCTTTCAATCACTAATTGTTGTAATTCTACAATATTTCTAAAGCGATCGCTCAGACTTAGAGAAAAATCTCATTCTGTGAAGCTCAAAAAGAAAAAGTCAGTGGTAGGAAGATTTGACTGTTCCATCACAAGGCAAGGATTTTGCCCAGAAAGCATTTGCATTTTGTGGAGCTACAAAAAAAATCGGCGCTGAAAGGAATTTCCCCTTGCATCGGCAAAAAAATCATAGTACTATGTAATCATTGGGGGTTGTTCGTACCTACGCATGACTTTTTATTCAACGTAAAAACATCGCCAGACCCGTTTCAGTTATCAGTTTTCATAGTTCAAGATACAGAAATTACTCAACTTCATCAATGACAAAAAAGACAAAAAAAGTTGATATTAGTAGTAAACGTATAATTGGAATTTCCCCCACTCGTTGGGTGGAATGGGTGACAGAAATTACCAATGTTACTGTCAAAGAAATAGCTTCTTCAGACTTCCAATGGTTAAGTCGAGAAGGAGATGTTTTAGTGACTGTTTCAACACCAGAACATGGAGAATTTATGGTTCTCAATGAAATCCAATTAAGGTACGATCCAAAAATGCCACGTCGGATGCGTGCTTATGCAGGATTAGCAGAAGAAAAGTATCAAAAACCTGTTTATCCTGTATTAATAAACATTCTGCAACCAAGCGAAAAGACAGAAAGAATCAATCGTTATGAATCAGAATTTCTCAATCTGAGAGCGTATCAAGACTATCGAGTAATTAACTTGTGGGAAGTAGAAGCAGAAGAAGTTTTTCAACAACCTCTTCCTTCTCTACTGCCTTTTGTTCCAATTCTTAAAGGAGGAGGAGAAGAAGCAACTGTTAGAAAAGCATTGCAACTTTTACGAGAGGATGAACAACTCTTAGAATTAGAAAATTTACTAGCATTTTTTGCTACATTTGTATTAAAAACCGAAATAATACAACAAATAATGAGGTGGGATATGGCAGTATTACAACAATCTCCTTGGTATCAACAAATCTTACAAGAGGGAATTGAAATTGGCCAACAACAAGGAATTGAAATTGGTCAACAACAAGGAATTGAAATTGGCCAACAACAAGGAGAAAAAATAGGAATACTTTCTGGAATAGAAATCGGATTAGAATTAAAATTTGGCGAATCAGGAAAAGAGATTTTTTCCGAGATTAATACTCTCGAAAATATTCAGGTTTTAGAAACAATTCTTTCCTCTCTCAAAACTGTGGAAACTATCGACCAATTACGGCAAATTTATCTTAAATAGGGAGTAGGGAGTAGGTAGGGACTCCAGAAACTGGGTGAGTAATAGCGATCGCCTTTTTCAGTTATCAGTTATCAGTTATCAGTTATCAGTGAAAAGTCTCTAGGTTATGGGTATCGCTTTGATTATAGATCGAGCATCCTGTGAAGCACCCAGAAAAAGTCAGGATAAATAGAGAAGCGATAGAACGACCTTCCGCATTTGAGCGATCGCCTTTTTCAGTTATCAGTTATCAGTTATCAGTGAAAAGTCTCTAGGTTATGAGTATCGCTTCTATTATAGATAAAGCATCCTGTGCAGCACCCAAAAAAAGTTAGTGGTAGGAAGATTTGACTTTTCCATCACAAAGCAAAAATTTTGCCCAGAAAGAGAGCATCTGCATTTTGTGAAGCTACAAAAAAATCGGCGCTGAAAAGAATTACCCCTTGCATCCACAAAAAAATTATGGTAGTATGCAATCATTGGGTGTCGTTCGTACCTACGCATGACTTTTTATTCAACTAGAAATATAGATAAGGCTTTAAGGTGTCGCCGAAGTAACAGTAAAATCACATCAATTTAGATAGAATCAAAAATATATCAAAATATTAAGTAAAAATGAAAGTCGAAGAAGCATTGGAAGTTCTGGAGACAGTTCTACCTCCAGGCTCTTTAAACGCTGTAAAAAGAAAAGTATTTTCTCAAGCATGGGAAGGTAAAGCTTATGCTGAAATTGCCGAGCAAGCAGGTTATGACCCAGACTACATAAAAGGAGTAGCTGCCAACTTATGGCAAAATCTTTCTAGTGTCTTAGACGAAAAAGTAACCAAGAAAAACTTTCGCGCTTTGCTCAGACAAAAATTTGAGATTCAGAAATCATTTCTTGCCAAAACAGAGCAAAATATTCAACAGCATATATTCCAGTCTTCTACAGAAACAAAAAAAACACTATATAAACCAAAAGCAATTGATTGGGGAGAAGCCATAGACGTTTCCGTTTTTTACGGACGGTCTCAAGAACTAGATCGACTACAACAATATATTATTGCAGACCGTTGTCGCTTAATAGCGCTCCTTGGTATGGGTGGTATAGGTAAAACAGCATTAGCAGCAAAAGTCGCCCAACAACTACAGAATAAATTCGACTATATAATTTGGCGATCGCTCCGCCATAGTCCCTCCCTAGAAACAATTCTCATTCAACTCGTGTCATTTTTATCCCAGCAAGAATGTAGCCAAGGAGAACTAAGCAAACTAATTGAATACTTGCGCAACTCACGTTGCCTCATAATTTTAGATAGCGTCGAAAGCATTTTACAAACTGGATGTACAGGTCACTATCGCCCTGGCTACGAAAACTACAGTCAACTCTTTCATTTAATCGGTGAAACATCCCACTCTAGCAGTCTCATCCTCACCAGTCGAGAAAAACCTCCGGAAGTAGCAGCCTTTGAAAGTATAGATGCAGCAGTACGCTCCCTACAACTATTGGGTTCCAAAGAAGTAGCCCATGCTTTACTAAAAACCAGAGAAATTTTAGGCTCAGAAACACAAAAACAACAACTCAGTGAATATTATAGCTATAGTCCCCTAGCCTTAAAAATTGTCACCAGTTCCATAACAGACTTATTTGATGGAGACCTGTCAGAATTTCTGCAACATGGCACAACCACCTTCAATGGTATTCGTCGTCTCCTCGACCAACACTTTCAGCGTCTGTCAGAGCTAGAAAAAAAAATCATAGTTTGGTTGGCAATTAACCAAGACTGGACTAATGTACAAAGATTGCAAACCGATATTGTGCCAGCAATCTCCAAAGCAAACCTCTTAGAAAGTTTAGAAGCTCTGATCTGGCGCTCTCTAGTCAAGAAAAGATCGAGTATGTATACAGTCGAACCTGTAGTAATGGAGTATATTCTCCAGTACTTAATTGAACAGGTTGTTGCTGAGTTAACTACTGCAAATTTAGACTTATTTCTCAGTCATTCTTTAACGATCGCCACTGGCAAACGCGATATTAAAGAACGACAAAATAAACTGATTATAGAACCTATTGCCAGACAACTCAGCACAATATTTAGTTCTACTCGATCGCTAGAACAACAATTATTATTAATTTTCAAGAAACTACAAGCAGGGGAAAGTTCCTTGTGTGGTTATGGCATTGAAAATCTGATTAACCTGTGCAAGAAACTACAGATAGACTTAATGGTAGGTGACATTTCTCCCGGTCAAATAGAATTTCCTAAATCTGCTCATACCTATTCCCAAAAAGCTATTGAAGTATTATCTACAGTTAACTCGAAATCTTCTAACTATTGTACAATAGTTTCTGGGAAACTTTGTCCTGCTATTAGTCAAACAGATAGACAAAAGTGCCATGAAAGTAATGATTCAGATTTACTAGATTGTAGTTCTTGTGTTTGTCCTACTAATTCTGTAAATTTGTCTGACCAAACTTGCTTAGAACTACCAAAACAAGAAGATGAAAATCTTTTAGACTGCCCAATATTGTTGGAAAAAACCCAAATTCCGACATTGGGTAATATTTCTGTCATCGCTTCTAGTCCAAATAGAGATTTTTTAGCGATCGCGGATAAATTAGGAGAGATTCGTTTGTTATCAATGGTGAATCATCAGCCACATCTAGTTTTTGAGGGTCATACTCAAGAAGTACATTCTCTTGTTTGGAGTCCAGATGGAAATTTTCTCGCAACTGGTAGTAGCGATCGAACAGTTAGATTATGGGATATTACTACAGGTAAATGTCTCCACATTTTTGAAGGACATACAGCTCGGATTGATTCCTTAGTTTGGAGTCAGAATAATCAAACTATTGCTAGTAAAAGTAATGATGAAACTATTAAACTCTGGGATATTTCTACTGGCGAATGTTTGCATACTTGGTTGGCTGAAAATGTTCTTCAATCCTCTACTAACTTGGATTTACTATCAACTGATATGTGTGAATTTTTAGCTCCTACTTTTATTGAAATTGAATGTCCTGTTAGTCTAAGTATTAATCAATTAAGCTTTGTTGGGTTTGTAGATTATCAATTTGATTGTACGCCCATAGTATCTTTCTTTGCATATAAAACTTAGGGAATTTATCTAATTTTTTGTAAGCATTTCCTACAGAATGCGGAGCTAATAGCCGTCAGCTAGCCTCCTAGGTCGGAACTGCGGACTTCAGCTATTGCTTTTAATTTTAGATAAAAGCTTTACTAATTGAGTCAGAATTTATACTTATATCATGTCCGGTTGAACAGTTATAAATAATTGAAGAAGGAAGAAGGAAGAAGGGAGAAGGGAGAAGAAGAACAGGAAAAGAAGGAGAAAGTTTGTCGGTCGCGTAAGCGGAACGGAGTTCTATCGCGCTCTTATCCGGACTTGATATTATATGAAATATGAAAAAAATTAACCGCCGAAGATTTTTAACCTTAAGTTCCAGTACTACTATTGCTGTTTTAATAGCTGAATGTAGCAGACTGAAAAGATGGGAGATTATGAATTGATTGGATTAAATGAGCGCTTGAGGATGTATAGATATCGTTCAGGACAACACTTTGAGCCACATATGGATCATTGGTATCGACCGAATGAGACGCAAATCACATTACACTCGGTATTAGTTTACTTCAATGACGACTTTGAGGGTGGAGAGACTCAATTTCAAGAGCAGATTTCAGAAACTGTAATTCCTAAACCAGGAAAGGTTGCTATCTTTCAACACAAAATTCGCCATGAAGGATGCGTTGTTAGAAATGGGACTAAATACGCTATGAGAACGGACGTATTATATGGTTTGCCTAGCTAGGGTACTTGCGATTTCTATAAAATTTGTAGAAAATGGTATTAAAACATATCAAAAAAAACTATCCAATGGTACAAGAACAACTGCACCGACTCAAAGAATATGGAGATTCAATTATCCAAGGGATAAATTCATTATCCCAACAACAACCCCTGCCAGATTGGATACCCCCAGAGCTTAACAACAATTTACAAAAAGTTGAACAAGCAGCCAAAAAAACTATTGAACTGGCATCTTCCCCAGTAAAAATTGGTTTAATGGGAGAATTCAGTAGTGGGAAAACTTTATTACTCGGAAGCTTAATCGGATACGCTGATGGTTTACCAGTAAGTGAAACTCCTACCACAGGAAATGTTACAGCTATTCACCTAGACCCAGTTCAGGAAGAAGACTTGCACAAGACAGAATTTGGGGAATTTACCATTAAATATCTGTCTCACAATGAGGTCAAAGAATGTCTGGATTATATGCTTCAAGTAGCAGCTGAGAGAGCCCAACAATCTTCAGATACCCTGAGAAGCTTTACTGCGACAAATATAGATATTAACGGCATCCTGGGATGGTGTAAACAAACCTGGGGCACGACCCAAAATAAAGAATTACGTTCTCTACTGCGGGAACTGGTGGGGTTTTTGCTTGCCTATAGAGTTTATGGCCAAAATATCTGCGATCGCTTCTATCAAGTTGATATGGCCACAGCAAAAGATGGATTAAGATTAGGAGACCCACCAATGGATATTCTCCAACTCAATTTTGAAAAGTTAGTGGTTTCTCCTCAACCTTGGTCAAATCCTGCTAAACCATCTGCTCAAGACCTGCAAAACAGTTTTTCTTTAATTCGTCGGGTGGATGTAACAGTTAAGGTGTCAAAACAAATCTGGAATTTATCTGCTCTGGGGGAAACTCAAGAGTTTGTTTTGCTAGATTTTCCAGGACTAGGAGCTGCTGATTCTGGGGTTAGAGATGCTTTCCTGTCTTTGCGGGAACTCAAAGAAGTTCAAACAATTCTCCTTGTGTTGAATGGTCAGCGTCCTGGGGGAGCAACTGCGGATAAAATTTACACTATGATGGAGCAATACCGGAGGGAACAAGACCTGAAAGACAGGATTTTAGTGGGAGTGGGTCGTTTTAACCAACTACCATTAACAGTGAAGGATAAGGAAACTTTAGAAGATTTAGCTGAAGAATTAGCACTACTTGAAGAAAAGGATGTGCTAGAGGAATTGAAGGTTCTTAAGTTGACGATGACGGGTGCTAGAGGTTTGACTACTCAACCAGAGAGAGTTGTACTATTGTCGCAAATGTTAGCTTTGAAAGAGTTGGCAAAACGTTCGACTACTGTGGAAGTGTGTTCTCCAGAATTTATGCTTGAACTAGAAAAATATCAGGATGATATAGCTCCCAAATGGGAACAGTTGAGTAAAATGTTGGATTCTAGTTCGGCAGGAATTTTACAGCGACAACTGAGTGATTTTGTATATGATGGAGGCGTGGGGAGGTTGCGATCGCTGATTATAGACCATGTAAAAGCTTACGGTCTGAAACAACTAGAAGAAGATACTCGTCGTCAAGCTCGTGTTTGCCAACAACAGCAGAATGAACTTAAAGCAATATTAGAGACAATTCCTGAATATATACCAACTTCCGACAGTCAAGCTTTTATTGAACTGCGTCAAACTATTGAAGAACTTTACAATGTCTACGCTCGTTTGAGAACAGATTTAGATAAGAAAACATTACAAGATGAGATTAGTGAGGTAGTCAAAGAGGAAGTAACTAATAAAGTATTCTTTGAATGGAATGAGTGGAATTTACTTTTTAATAATACTAAGAATGGGATAGTCTCTATAACTGTACCTAAAGGAGATAGCGTAGTCAGAGATCTTTTTGGTGATGATGAAGAAGATGGGGATAACCAGACTCCCACTAAGAGTGAAGATTTTGAGCCAACCTTTAAAAAGAGTGTTGAAGAACTAGAGAAGTTTGCTCGCGATCGCATTAAAGTAGCAGTCACAGAACTATTAACTAAATTGTCTAGAGAACTAGAACCCCAACGCAACAAACTTCAGGAAATTTTGCGACCTGAAATGAAACAGGAAATCAGGGAAAAATTTGGTAAGACAGAAGCAAAACTTTTAACAACTCTTTCCCGTGTTGACGATCCTTGCCAATGGTGGAAACCGAGTATTCTTCAAAGAAGTCAGCTTGAGGACAATAGTTCAACAATAGAAGCAGATCGCATATTTCCTCTAGCTCGTGCAGATAACAAACATCAAAAATGTCAAGTATTTGACTGGGACTCTGATAAAAAAGACCGGAACGAAAAAGATCGAATTCCGCAGAAACCATTTAATCATCAAATTCTTGTGCTAAGATTACGAAATGAAATTAATAATTCCTGTCTGCAACTACAGCTAGTAGAGTATGTAGGGAAGATAACCAAGAAAGTGAATGATAATTTGAAGGAGATTCTAGATAAAGTAATTCCAGATTTACAACAGCTTTCAAAAAAAGAAGCATTGCTAAAATATATAGCAGCAGATGAATCAGAAACTAAAACTCCATCTTGGTTACAAAATCTATCGCAAATTGCATCAGTTGAAGTAAAAAAAAGAGAGTAGGGAGTAGGGAGAACGAGATAATTGATAATTGATAATTACCTCTCCCTCAAACGGATAGGATTGAATAAAAGGAAATTAATTCATTGTTTCTCCTTGCTCATAATATCAAATCCGTTTAATTGGAGATAAAAAAAATCTCGAATCGTCATAACTAATAAATGTTTGTGATTCTCTCTCCTCCTGAGGACTGTATCCTAAAGACTTAACCATTCTATAACTGTTTAACCGGATTTGATCTAAGAGGATTTTTACCTTAATTATTCGGTAATTGATTTTATTTTGGATTTTAGGAAAGGTATAGTAGTAGGGACGTTGCATGGAACATCCCTACAGAAATCCAATAGGAGCAAGTAGTTTTTGGAGGATTTATAAGTAGGTATTCAACAGTCAGCTATCAGTTATAGCAATGTGCGCTGGCTTATGTACAAATTACAGGAACTGTCCAATAGCTAAAATCTTATACTATATCATGTCCGGTTGAATAGTTATAAATAAATTACGGAGGAGTCAGTCAGACCTCCTCAGGAGTCAACCCACCCCCTCCTAGGAGGGGAAGAAAGAAGGAAGAAGAAAGAAGGAAGAGGAGGAAAAGGAGGAAAAGGAGGAAAAGGAGAAAGTTTTTTTCGTTTGCTGGCGCACAACTGCGTTAACGCGGAGCGGAACGGAGTTCTATCGCTAATTATATCAAATCCGGTTAATTGCACATAAAAAAAATCTCCAATCGTCATAACTACGCTCATCTTTGTAATTCTCTCTCCTCCTGAGGACTGAGGACTGAGGACTGAGGACTGAGGACTCCTGAGTTAACCATTCTATAACTGTTTAACCGGACTTGATATTATCCAGACATAATATTATTCCTAGGTCATGCTTGCGCAAACGGTTTTTTTCCCCTGTTGCCTTCGCGTTTTTATCTGGACATGATATCATACCTCAAATCAGCAACGCCAACAAAACTAATAAAAAGGAAGATAAATAATGGCTGTAAAAATTGAGCTACTAACTCGTTATTTCTTGAGTACTAAATCAACAGACGATAAGGTACTAGAACTGCCTGTAATTGAAATAACTCCATCAAGTAACAATATTCCCCATATCTCTAGTGTCAGTATATCTGTTGAAGGTAACCCACCAGAACTGGCAGCAAAGATCAAATCTGCTTACAGAGAAGTTACCTCTGCTAAACCAATTGAACTTTCAATACCTCGAAGATTAAGACAACAGAATTGCCAATTAGAGGAACCTCTACCTACAGATATTAGCTGTACTTTAACAGTAGAAGTCGAATATTTTGACTCTGATGCTGAGGGTAATCCCAACCTTTCAGAACGCCAAAAATCGAAAGCTGAGTGCCAAATTGTCTCTAACTCCCAAATCTCAACTCCGGAACCTTCAGCTATCTCAACTCCATCACCTTCAGCTATCCCAACCCCACAACCTTCAGCAATTCCAACTCCGGAACCTTCAGCAATTCCAACTCCATCACCTTCATCAACCCTACCCACACCATCACCAAAATCTTATCCGGGTTGGTTTGCAATTGACTTTGGAACAAGCAATACAACCGTTACCTTATTCGATCCTAAAGTTACTGTATCTCCAAATAGTTTACCAAGAGAACAAGAAAATAAGTTGCGCAAAAGTTTAGCTGAGTGGTTAAATGAAAAACCAATTGATACTAAACCTGGTATAGTTACAAAAGAGTGGGAAAACGAGTGGCAAAAGTTAATTGCAGAGATTAGCAAGGAATTGCCAAATATAGATAATACTAACCAAAGTAATCTAGGAAACCAAATATTTTTAGGAACAAATAGTACATACTTGTTAGAAGCAATTCGCCTAATAGAACTTGGTCTATACCAATGTCGAGATTGGTTTCGCCGTTCTGCAAGTCAGGAACTTAATCATATTTATCACAAAGTGTTTCGTGTTCCACCCTTAGAGTGGCAAAGTTTAATTCCAGTAGAACTTGATGAAATTCGCAAACTTAGTGAAATTCCTAGTGAATTAGAAATAGAAAGTCTAGAACCTGATTCAGTCAAAGTAATTCTGGGAGAACGAGCTAGACAAAACAGATTAAATGCTATCGCTCAAAACCAAGACATTACAGGCAAATTTCACCACTCACCCAAACGCTATTTAGGTCAACCAAGCTCGCGGTCAATAGATGTCACCTTAAATGACAACAGTAAAAAAATCAAAGTAGAAGAACTGGTTCAAGGTGCTTTTAGTCATCTGATTCAATTAACTTCAGATTATCGCGATCGCAACCTAGAACGAACTGCTCAAGGTCGCTTTAACAAAGCAGTGATTACTTACCCGACTATAGCTCCTCCAAGAGTGCGCCAGGAAGTCAAAAAACTGGTGGAAAACCTGGGTATTGATAATGTCGAGATTGCTTATGATGAAGCTGTCTCTATAGCCATCTTTTTCCTATGGCGAGAATTTGGTGGAGACTTGAATGTGGGGATTGAATCTTTGAAAACCAGGTGTCGTCGCCATGGAGACCATTGGACGCAAAATGTTTTGGTATTAGATATTGGTGGGGGAACTACCGATCTAGCTTTAATCCACTTCAAACTTGAAGAGATAGAAGTTTTCAAGGATGGTGAAGACCGAGGATATGGAGGACGCTACTATAAACTGACTCCCCAACTTTTAGGTTCTTCTGGTCATTTACATTTGGGTGGGGAGTTAATCACCCTGCAAATATTTCATTTGCTCAAGGTTGCTATTGCTGACTGTTTGCTGACTGCGGTGACAGAAGGAAATATTCAACCAGATACATTGAGAATTCAGCTAGATGACCTGGATGAAAAATTCCTGGATAATGGTAAGTTTCGGAGTGGCAAGTTGTTAGCTTTTGTGGACAAGGAAAATGCTGAAACTGATGTTGCTTATCAGGATGCTTTAAGTATTGCGGAGAAAGTGTTACCAACTCGCTGGAAAAATGGAAATGCTCCTGCTCGTCAGCAAACATTTTATACTCTTTGGCAATATGCAGAAGATGCTAAAACATCAATATTGGGCAAGGGTCAGACAGATGAAATTGTTGAGCCTACTTTTGTTTTAGGGGGACAGCAAATAGCCGAATTGTTGGCGCAAAGCGATTTACAATTACAAAGCGAAACAGTTAATAATTTGAGTGTAACTTTAACTTTGAGTCAGTTAGAAAAAGCTGTTAAACCTGTAATTAAGGAAGCAATTGGTATTGCTAAAGGATTGGTAGAAAGTGGTTTATCAAGACAAGAAGAATCTCAAAATTCTGCTGAAAAAGAACAATTAGATTGGTTGATATTGTCTGGAAAAACCTGCAATCTTTATTTGGTGGAAGAGGAACTTTATCAAGAATTTAATAAGTTGAAATCAGAGCGTTTTGTTTGGAACTCAGAAAAAATTACTTTTGTCCCAGAATATACTAAGTTAGCAACTTCAGCAGGAGCGTGTTATGCAGAGAAACTACGACAATTGATTTTTGCTCCAGAATATTCCAAGGATTTGCTCAGAAAAGGGGCAAACCAGCTTTACATTGATGTCAAAAATTTGCTTTATTTTTTGCCATGTTCTTTTACTCTTGGCACTATAGATGGGAGTTTAAGTAACTTAACTATTTTTAAAGCAGGTCAACCACTTTATCAACTTGACCCCAAAGAGTCAGTAGCAAGAGTACGCAGTGAAGAGTCCTATGGAGCGCAATTATCAATTTTTATATTCCGGAAAGATTTTCAAGATAAGAAAGAACAACTTTGGGGTAGTTATGATGCTCAAAAATTGGCAACAGAACTGGAAATGACAGGAGAGGAATTTAACAGAAAAATCAAAGTTGAATTTGAAATTGACCAAGAACTAAATATTAAGTTATTGTTCTGTCAGGGTAAACCCCACTACTTAATTTCTGCTCCTGATAATATTTCCAGTCTTAACGCTGTAGAAGTTATCAAAATTTCTCCATTAATTTCTAATGGTAAAGTAATGTGCGATATTGCTGTGAATGTTGCTGAGTCTGCAACAGCAATGAAAACAGATGGTCATACACTTGTATTTGATATGGAGAAAGATTATAGTCAAGAAGTAGAAGTTTTTGAATATGATAGTGACAATAATTCTGAAGAAATTGGGATAATTAGTAAAGCTTTACCTCCAGTTCCTTTGAGTGGAGAATATAGTTTTTACTTCCAATACCGCGATCCAAATACTGATAAGTGGGAACTAATTGGGAAGTTGCAACCTGATACTCAAACTGAATATCCTTGTGAGTATTATGTGAGTTTGGATAACAAGGGTATTTTACGATTACATGGGGGAACAATTCCCTATTGGAAATCGAACAATTCGGAATGTCTAAAGCAGAAAGGATATGTTTTTGAAGATGAGTTACAATATCAACCAAATGAGATAGAAGAAAAGCGGAATCCTTTTTCGGGAACACATTAGATTCAGTTATCAGTTATAGCGCTGTGCGCAGCTCCGAAAGGCAACAGCTCATCTGCTCCGGAAGGGGGAATAAAAAACCGTTTGCGTAGCATCGACCTTGGAATAATATAGAACCCATTTGATATCTATATAAATAATTATGGTAGTCAAGTCTTTTCGCGCATCAATTTTGAGGAAAATTCAGTTGAAGGAGTGTTGAATTTGTTGTATTATTGAGAACCCACATCTTCCCTCTTCCCTCTTCCCTCTTCCCTCTTCCCTCTTCCCTCTTCCCTCTTCCCTCTTACCGAATAATTAAGGTAAAAATCCTCTCATAAGCAAGGAGAAACAAGAAAAATTTTTCCTTTGAATCAATCCTATCCGTTTTCACTCTCGAGGTAATTATTAATTATTAATTGTTGAACTCCTGTCTCCTGTCTCCTCGCTAACGCGCATATTTATGAAGATACGGTTAGGGGTTCTATAAGATTTTAGCTATTGGACAGTTCTTGTAATTTGTATATAAGTCAGTGTACATTGCTATATCAGAGCGTGTTTGAGACAATTATATCATGTCCGGTTGAATACTTATAAATAAATGACGGAGTCCTCAGGAGTCTACCCACCCCTAACCCCGACCGTGGAGGGAAACTCAGTCCTCAGGAGCAAACCCACCCCTAACCCCGACCGTGGAGAACCCACCCCTAACCCCGACCGTGGAGAACCCACCCCTAACCCCGACCAGGAGGAGAAGAAAGAAGAAGAAAGAATAAAGAGGAGCAAAAGGAGAAAGTTTTTCGTTTGCTGGCGCAAAACTGCGTTAACGCGGAGCGGAACGGAGTTCTATCGCGCTCTTATCCGGACACGATCGGGACTTACGCACCAAACACCATATCTAGTAGGGGCGAATGGCATTCGCCCTCTATGGATAGCGTATTGTCTAAGAATTTGCGTAAGTCCTGATGATATTACAGCAAATTCCAAGTATTATGAAGTACAGATATTAAAAATTCAATGTTCCCAGCGAGCATCTTGCTCGCTTCGGGGTGTACCTCACCAAGGTGGAAACCGCTGTATCTGAAAACGCAACTGCTGATAACTATTATATCATGTTCCCCCTCCAGGGGAGCTACGCTAACAGTTGAATACTTATAAATAACTGTGGTGAGAAGTCAAAGGAGAAAAAGAAGAAATATTGGAGAAAAGTACAGAGAATTTCAGTATTTCTTTGGTACTCTCGATACTGTCAGTAATTAAATTTTATTTATAACTGACCCGTCCGAACATGATATTAGAAATCTCCTCCAAAAGAGGGAAGTAGGGAGTAGTAGGGGAAAAAATTTTAGCAAACTGTTGTAAGGAAAATGTTTTTATGGAACACTTGAGTAATTTCTTAAATAAAGAACACTTTAGTAATTTCTTAAATAAAAAAGATTCGGATTTAGCATTATTACTGCGTTTGAGTTTGCGCGGAATGGAAGCTCAACTAAAAGAAGCGATCGCCAAATACACAACAGACCCAGGAGTTCAAGAATGTTTTACATTACTAGAGGAACTTGATTTACTTTTGGAACCTCCATTAGAACCAACACCAACAAATGAAGAAAAAATTCCAGAAACTAATTCCTCACTAGAAAAAGATTCTTCGTTCGACGATGCGTTTGAACCAATATCATCTCCGTCTGAGAATAAACTTGATTCACTTTTAGAACCTTCATTAGAACCAATACCAAAAAATGAGGAGAAAATTCCAGAAACTAATTCCTCCCTAGAAGACGATCCCTTTGAACCCATACCATCTCCATCAGAGAATGAACTGAAACTAATTCGTCTCCGGGAAGTTTTGCTTGCTGACAACAAATTATCAGAGTATGTCGGTTCAGTTGAGTTAAATAGCAATAATGATTCTGATTTATGGCAGGAGGTACAATGTCTGCTACTGCGACTTCCAAAACAAGAGAAAAATTGGTTACGAAAGCTAGCTTTTGACTTAGCTTTGGAAGTAGGAGGTGAGAAAGATGAGCGATCGCGAACTCTACTACCTTTTACCAAAGATGAAATATTGTATCCCGGTCTCACAGGTAAATTAGAAGCTAAAGGTTTATGCTTATCAACTCAGGAAAAATTAGACCCACGACTGACACAGACAAATTTACAAGGTGAACTGCTATTCTTGGCAAAAGTTATTTCTTTATATCTTAAATTTATTGAACTCGACCCCCAGGTACATCATGCTTTCAAGACAGTCGATCGCTTTGGTGTGAGGTGTTTGAGTTCAGACTCCGAGCAAAAATCTAAGTATATTAATGCTTTGATCGACCGTTTCCAGTGGGCAGTAACTACAGAAGAGAGTGGCGATATCTTGAAAATTCTGCAAGCTAGAATAGACCTAGATGAAGCAATACATTCTTTAGTGTATGTACCACCAGTCCCTCGTGACTCTTGGTGGGGGAAATTGCAAAAGGAATGCCGAGATACACTAGCTGTTGTCAGCACTCGCGCTCGAAAAGCTGGTCATCAAGTCCAAATTCGTCCTTTATGGGGGTCTTATGCTGATATTCTCAATCGTTCCAAGGATGATTTAGAACTTGATAGCGGGGGGACTCCAGGAGAAGTTTTGGCTTGTTTGCGAGTTTATGCAAAGATTCAAGAGGAAGTATTGCCAGGTAGAGTATTGTTTAGAGGTCAGAGGTAGTCGAGCATCCCGGAAATATAGCGCTACGCGCAAGTCAGCAAGTCTGCAAGTCTGCAAGTCTGCAAGTCTGCAAGTCTGCAAGTAATCCCTGACGCTCGTTTGAGTGTCTATAATTGCCCTAACCTATTTGCGTAATGCTATAAGTGTAGTGGCCAGCAATTGAGTTTGCCCCGGACTAGCAAAGCCAAACTTTTTCGGCCAGAATAACTGGACTTTAGTAAAAAAATGGGTAGTGCTCAATATTTTATTAATGGATAATTTCATTAATGGATAATGGATAATTACTTCTCCCTAAAAGGGAGAAGATTGACTAAAAGGAAAAAATTGATTTTTTTCCCCTTTATTGGGGAGGCTAACAAAGCTGAATTATTTAATTATTAATTATATCTTAGGTAAGCTTTGAGTTACTACTTTAACTATGGGTATCATCTATATCGGCGATCGCGAAACAGGTAAAACTTCTCTTGCTCTGGAACTAGCTAATCCCAGTAGTAATAATTATGTCAAAGTCCTCTCCCCTCCCTACAGCGAACTAAAAGCTTTGCTGTACGATGATGTAGCAGGGAGAACCCGTGGTACGAGTGATGAGAAAGCCACCTATGACCGGACTCTAGAAATAGAAGTTATTGTTTCTACTAAGCGTAAAACAATCTACACCGACTGGATCGATACCCCTGGAGAAATATGGCGAGCAAGTTGGCAAAAAAATAATCCCGACAAATGGGCCAATTTTCTAGAAGCTGCTCGTAGTAGTCAAGGAGTTATTCTAGTTGTCCCTCCCTATCGGGAAATTATCCGTCAAGATATGGGAATCAACTCTGATGACTTTATTACTCAACAGCAGTGGGTGCGACGGTTTGATAACTGGGTCGATTTCTTCCGTTATCAGTGTCCTAATGTCAAACATATTGCCTTGTGTCTGAATAAAGCGGATTTACTCCAAGGTATTGACTTGGAACAGGAAGCCCAAAAATTGGCCTATCATCCCCACAGTGCCCGTATGAACTGGAATCAACGCAATGACTATATCTTCAAGCGATTTTTCCGTCCCGTTCGCTCCCATATTTTTCAACTAAATCAACATACTTCTGGTTTAACCGTAAGGTGTTTCATCACTAGCATCTATAACCGTGAGCTTCTTGAGCTACCCTGGATTTATCTAGGAATTTACCTTAAAAGTGACATTTAAAAAAGCGGTCAGCACCTCAGCGGTCAGCAGTAAATGTTTAGAAGGGGATTTCAACTAAAAAAGCGGTCAGCACCTCAGCAGTCAACTTTTAGAAGGGGACTTTTACCGAAGAATTAAGGTATAAAGCCTCTCCTTTAAAGGAGAAACAAGAAAAAATTTTCCTTAATCGTCAATCCTCTTCTTGAAAAGAAGAGGTAATTCGCGCATTCGCGCATTCGCGCATTCTTGAACCCTCCGCGCACCTTCCGGTTTCTATAAACCGGGGATTTAAACTCAAGTAGGGGCGCCCCTACGATTTTTGACTTCCGCGTAGCGGCACTAGCTAACTATATTCAACAATTAACAATTAATAATTAATAATTACCTCTTCCTTTTAGGGCTATGCTTTATAAACATCTTTCTTAACATAAAACTTGACAAAAAGAGTCAAGGGTGCGTAAGGAGGCGATCGCCCAAACTTTGACAAAAAGAGTTAAGTGTGCATAGGGGTGCGATCGC
>JAXHSW010000042.1:0-10627 GCA_034190295.1 Cyanobacteriota bacterium
GGAGTAGGGGAGTAGGGGAGATAGGGAGTAGGGGAGTAGGGGAGTAGGGGAGTAGGGGAGTAGGGGAGATAGGGAGTAGGAATAATTTTTCAGTGGTGGTGCATTGTAATTATTTTTGTTACGAGAACAGTGGGAGCATCTTGCTCCCGTGCTAGGCATCTTTTGTCCTTGTATAGAACCCTTATGATAGCTATATAATTATGGTAGTCAAGTCTTTTCGCGCATCAATTTTGAGGAACATTCAGTTGAAGGAGTGTTGAATTTTTTGTATGATCGAGAACCCACATCTTCCCTCTTCCCTCTTCCCCTCCTGGGAGGGGTTAGGGGTGGGTTAGCTCCTGTCTCCTGTCTCCTGTCTCAAGGCTAAAAAAACTTGATATTTATGAAGATACGATCGGGGGTTCTATACCGTTATGCGACATTGTAAATACTGTATATACTAGATATCCCCGATAATAAAAACTAAAATCAATTATCGCACATAAATTATCAATTCTTTCCCCTCCTGGGAGGGGTTAGGGGTGGGTTCCCTACTCCCTACTCCCTCATTTGGTGGAGATGTCTAATATTGAAGTAATTATAGAATTATAAGCAGATATTATATAACCGGATTCTATGTGCAATTAACCGGATTTGATATAATACCAATTCTCATGCATTAATCCTATACTTAGGTAACACTTTAGTTATTAACAGGACTTACGCAGAGACTCTACTTATGGGGAGGGCGAATGCCATTCGCCCCTACAGATGCTGGTTTGAAAGTCAATTTGCGTAAGTCCTGATTAAGTAATTAACACTTGCTTTATCACTTTTTTGCTAATAATTAGCAAGTTAATGTTAACTATTCTCATGTTTACTTCTTCCCCACTCCCCCCGAGAAGATGTCTAATTAAGTGCCTAACATTTGTAATTTATACAAACCAGCATAAAGACCTTCTTTTTGTAATAATTCTTCGTGAGTACCAGACTCAATTAACTCTCCTCGCTTCAACACAAAAACCCGGTTAACATTTCTAATAGTCGAAAGTCGGTGAGCAATAATAATAGCTGTTCTTTCTGCTAAAAGTTTTTCTAATGCTGATTGAACTAAAGCTTCTGTTACCACATCTAAACTAGCAGTTGCTTCGTCAAGTACTAAAATTCTCGGTTTACGAATAGCAGCACGAGCAAATGCTAATAACTGCTTTTGACCACCAGAAAGATTTGCTCCTCTTTCTCGTAGTTGAGTATTATATCCTTGGGGTAACTCTGCAATAAATTTATCTATATTTGTATTTTTGGCTGAAGCTTGAATCTCCTCTAATGAATAATTTTCTCCCAAAGTAATATTGCTTTTCACATCTCCAGCAAATAAAAAACCATCTTGTAAAATTACACCAATATGTTTTCGTAATTCTGCTTGAGGTAAGTCTTTAATATTAATTCCATCAACTAATATTCGGCCTTTATTCACATCATATAAACGACAAAGTAAGCGAATTACAGAACTTTTTCCTGCACCAGTAGGCCCGACTAAAGCAACTTTTTCTCCTGGTTTAATAGTAAAGTTGAGATTTTTCAGAACATATTCATTTGGTTTATAGCCAAACCAAACATTTTCAAATCTAATTTCACCAATTTTGGAATTGTTAACTTGAAAAGTCGGTAATTTTTTAATTTCTCCTTCTGGGTCGAGAATTTCTACTTCTTCATTGAGAAGATTAGTAATACGTTCCACTGCTGTTAAACCTGCTTGAATAGCTGTAAATTTTTCGGCAAATTGTCGTAGAGGATCGAATAAACGTTGAGCATATAAAATGAAGGAAGATAAAGTGCCAAAATCTAGATTTCCTGCTAAAACAAATTGCCCTCCCAGGAATAATACTGCAGCGATCGCAATTAAAGAAATCCATTCTAAAATACCGGAGATAGCTGAGTCATAAAAAATAGTTTTATCTAGTGCTTTTACATAATCAATATTATTAACTCTAAATAACTCTGAGTTAAATTTTTCTCTGCGAAATAGTTGTACTACTCCTATACCAACTAAGTTTTCTTGTAATTGAGCATTTAAACCAGAAAGTTCATCTCTAGCTTTGTAATTAGCTTGCCGATATTTTTGCTGGAAATAGATAATAATTGCTGTTACTGGTAACATCATTAATGTCAGCATTAAACCCAGTTGCCATTGCAAAGTAAACATAGTAATAGCAATTATTAAAATCGAAAATAAATCGCTGACAATACCAATAGCACCTGTAGAAAATACATCTCCTAAAGCTTCAACATCACTGGTAAGACGAGTGATTAATCTTCCCACAGGGGTACTATCAAAAAATCTAACTCCTAAAGAAAGAACGTGCTTAAATAAGTCATTTCTAATATCAGCAGTAATTTTTTGTCCGAGTTTTTGTACTAAGAAGCCTTGTAAAGATTGAAAGATTAGTCGTATAATAATAGTCAAAATTAATATAGTTCCTAAAATACTCAATCCTTGAGATAATGGTATTTGTTGGAGGAATGACCAGGTTTTTTCTTCTAAAATTAGAGAAATTGCTTGCCCAATTAATAGTGGTTGAACTGCCCCAGAAATTGATAATGGGAACAATAAAATTAGTGAGATAAATACTAATTTTTTGTGACCTAGACCATAGCCGATCATTCTTTTAATTAGTTGCCAGTCTGTTTCACTATTATAATTTCGCTCTTTGCTTCTATTGGTTTTTGGCGAGATGCTTGTCATAGATTTTTTTTAGTTAAATTGTAGGTATTATGTAAGCTATCAGCCGTCAGCTATCAGCCATCAGCTATTGCTTTTCGTTTTACATAAAAGCTTTATATAAACCCCAGCACTTTAAGAGCAGAGTCTTATTAAGCCAGAATTAAATATTACTAGAAAAGCCTGGTCTTATTGCTGTTAACGCAGTTCCTCCGTAGGAAAGACTTACGGTAGTATGTATGATGTTTTTATAAAGTAACATATTAGCTAAATATTCACAATTAATGACTAGCAAATAATTCTAATTATTATGGCTGAAATTGAAACAGAAAGATTAAAATTAAGACAATTTATCCTTGATGATTTGGATGAATTATACAATCTGTATAATAATTCAAAGGCCATTTCAGTTATCAGTTATCAGTTATCAGTTATCAGTACCTCCGACTAAAGCCGGAGAAAACGAAAATACGCTCATTGAATTTTTTTCATCCCCCTAAAAGGGGGAGGCTTTAAACCCAATATTTCGGTAATGAGGTATGTGGGAAAAGGCACCCTCACTAGGGCAGAAACAGAAGCAAAAATATTAAGCATAATCGAGAGTTGGAATCAAAATAATTTTGGTATGTGGGCGGTAGTTAATAAAATAGATAATAAAATGATTGGTCGTTGCGGACTTTGTTTTCTCGACAATACTCCAGAAATTGAGCTTGGTTATTTATTAAATCCTGCATATTGGTATCAAGGATTAGCAACAGAAGCATCAAAAGCAAGTTTGAAATATGGATTTGAAGAATTGAAGTTAGAGAAAATTGTAGCGGTCGCTCAACCTGAAAATATTCCCTCCCGACGAGTAATGGAAAAAGTAGGAATGAAATACAAAAAAGAGGCTAATTATTATCAGAGTAGCGTGGTATACTATACTATCTTAAGCAAAGAATATCGGTCTAATAGTTAGTCGTATGTTCTACTGATAAAATATTGAAAAAATGATGAGTAAATTAACTCTAGTTATCGGTAATAAAAATTATTCTTCTTGGTCGTTACGAGCGTGGTTAGCGATGAAACAAGCGGGAGTGAAATTTACTGAAATTAAAATTCCTCTGGATACACCTATTACCCACCAAGAAATTTTAAAATATTCCCCCACTGGTCTGATGCCAGTTTTGTTAGACGGAGATATTAAGGTATGGGAATCTCTAGCAATTTGTGAGTATGTAGCGGAGAAATTTGCAAATCATTTGTGGCCGAAAAATCCTGAAGCACGAGCAGTAGCGCGGTCAATTAGTACTGAGATGCACTCAGGATTCCCAAATTTACGCAAATATATGCCAATGGATTGTCGAGGTCGTTATCCAGAGGTAGGTATAATTCCAGAGGTTAGACCTGAAATTGAGAGGATCGGCAGAATGTGGCGAGAGTGTCGCGAAAAATTTGGAGCAGAAGGTGATATGCTGTTTGGTAAGTTTACAATTGCTGATGCTATGTATGCTCCGGTAGTCTCTCGCTTTGCCACTTATCAAGTGAAACTCGAACCAGTGGCACAAGCTTATGCTGAAGCAGTTTGGGCATTAGCTGGTATGCAAGAATGGTTAGCAGCAGCAGAAGTTGAATCAGAAACTATTTTTGACTCAAAATTTTAACTGACGATTTTGACATTCATCGAAATGCAGATTCTTTTAGTGGATGATGAACCGGAGTTAACTTTTCCTCTAAATCATGCTTTGAATCGAGAAGGGTGCGGAGATGGGGAGATGGGGAGATTGAAGTGTGGATAAATTATAAACATAATACTATATTGTATAACCGGATTCTATATTGCCTCACAAAACAGGATTGGAAATTTGTCAGGAGTTACGATCGCGCCACGATTATACACCAGTTTTATTTCTTACTGCCAAAGATACAGTAGGCGATCGCGTTACTGGATTAGATGCAGAAGCGGATGATTATTTATTTAGTTAAACTTTTTGAGTTGCGAGAGTTATTAGCAAGAGTTCGGGTATTATTACGTCGTCCCCAAAGCATTGAAACAAGCACAACTGAGCAAAATCTACAAGTAGCAGATTTAGAGCTAGACATAGAAAATCAAGTAGCTTATCGCGGTGGACAGTTAACGCGCGTCAGAAGTCAGAAGTTAACCCACCCCTAACCCCGACCGTGGAGGGGAAGTAGGGGATGCGTGAGCAACTCTCCAAAAATATTTCGCCTTAAAAGGTGGGGTTTTAGACCCTTATGATTTTGATAATTAAGGAAAAAGAATGTAAATTGCTGGCATATTTTATGACTGATAACTGAAATGACCTACCCCAGTCAACTTCTAAGCGATCGGCAAATTTATGAATATTTGTGGGGAGAAGGAGAAAAAGCAAGGAGTAACGTTTTAGTCGCACAAGTACGTTTATTGCGACGAAGAATAGAAGTAAATGGAGAGTTGCCACTCATTTATACTGTTTTTGACACTCTCACCGTTAAATCAAAGATTATAACGGGAGATTCTTGTTTCCCAGATTCGTAAGCTTGGTAAAAAACCAAACAAGTTGAGCTGTACCCCCGCTACTACCATCTCCACAAGCTTTTTATCTAACCGTTTGCCCCACGGCTATTAATTACTATAACTGATGCTGGATTAATTTGCAAGCCCTCAATTAACTTACTACTTTGAAATTCATCTCACCGTTAAATCAAAGATTATAGCGGTAGTCCTCTTTCAAGATTTTTGATAGAAAAGGTTATCGGTGTGAAGTTCTCTCCCGTTAAATCTCGCGATTATAACGGGAGCTTCTCAAACAAAGAAGTTTCTTGCTTTGCTGCGCAACGCTGCGCGAACACAGGCTGACTCACGCCTAAGCCTCCACAAGCAGACAAGATGATACCCACCTCGTGTAACCCTTTATTTAATATATTAATTGCAGCATTCTCATCTCTATCTAAAACTACTTGACATTTAGGACAAGAATGAGTTCTCACTGACAAGGTTTTAGGTACTTTCTGACCACAATTACTACAATGCATGTGATGTATTGTGAGCGTTAACTTTTATTATATGAACACCGCGTTTTACCGCCACTGCATTCAACTTTTCAATAAAAGCTCCCCAGGCTACATATAAAATTGATTTTGATAGTTTAGTATTTTTTGCTAATCCTCTAATCTTTAAGTTTGCCTTCGGCGCGCCGCTCCGCGTCTACAACTGCTATTAAATCATATTCTTTAACTAATTTATGAGCTGTTTTATAGTGGAAATCTTCTCTTTGTCTAGCCATAAGTTGGTGCAATCTAGCTATTCTATTTTGAGCTTTTTTCCAGTTGTTTGACCCAATTTTTTTTCTAGCTATTTTTCTTTGCTTTCTTGCTAAATTAGATTGAGATATTCTATAGAATTTAGGAACAGAAACAGTCTCACCAGTATTAGTGGTCAAAAACTCTTTTAATCCTACATCAATACCTACAGCAGTTTTAATATTTTCTGTATAAATTAAACTTAGTACTGACTTATCTTCTAAGCTAAAACTTACATAATAACCATCAGCTTTTTTGGTTATAGTTGCAGTTTTGATAACAAACCCATCTGGTATTGGTCTATGAACTATTACTGCAATAGTACCAAACCTCGTAGTAATTATTTGTTTTCCATCAAATTTTATTGCTGCTTTGGGATGATTGACTCTACTAAAACACAATGACCTTAGCTTTCCTAATTTTTTAAATCTTGGTCGGACTCCACGTTTACCTTTTTTGTCAGGTATTAGCCAACGTTTCCAAGCTTTATCTAGTCTTTGCAAGTTAATTTGTTGAACTTCGTATGGATATTTCCTTGTAATCAGGAAATAACTGTTTTGTCTGTTTAAGTGCTGATTGCTGAAAATAATAATCTGGTCTACTAGAAATTTCACCAATAGGACATGAAATTAATGAACAACGGTCAAGTTGACATCTAGTTCTATTCAACCAGTCTAGTCTTTGACAAGCGTGCATAATTGTAATGTCTTCATCTTGGGATGATTTTGTGCATCTGCATCTGGACCGTAGATTTACATCTCCGTCGCATCTGTCTCCACCATCCCTCTGAATAACACCTATAACTTACAAATCGCCTCCCCGAAGTGCCAGTAGCACAATAACTACAGGGCCAGCAATTACGACCATGGCCAACATTGTTAACTGGGCAATAGTTTCAAAGTTAATGTTGCTCAACAAATCAGTTAAAAACCCCATATTTCCCCTAAAAATAAATCAAATATATACTGAACTGAAAAACCATTTGTTATTCTACCAAGCCATCGCTACTTTAATTTAAGATACTTTACAAAACTCAATAATTTAGTCTGTTACAATCAGAAGGCCGTTAATAAATAACTATTGGCTAAAAAAAAATGGCTACTTGGCGTTGTGTAAAAGATTGTGGTGCTTGTTGTTACTTAGACCCAACAGAGCGTCCAGAATTAGAAGAATATTTATCTACAGAAGAGCTAAAGCATTATATGAGTTTAGTAGGGGTGGATGGATGGTGTATTAATTACGATCGTTTAACGCGAGAATGCCGTATTTACCCTGATAGGCCCAATTTTTGTCGAGTCCAACCAGATACTTTCAGAGAATTGTACGGTATTGAACCAGAAGAACTTAATGAATTTGCCATTGACTGTTGTCAGCAGCACATTGGAGATATGTACGGCGATCGTAGTCTAGAAATGTTGCGCTTTAATCATGCGGTGGGTATTTTCAATAATTAATAATTAACAATTAATAATTAATAATTAGTTATTTAGTAAGTATTTGACATTCAAAGTGATTATCTGAAACAATAAATAAGATTGAAAAAATCTACATATACTCAGTAATTTAGTAAATTAGCCTGTGAAATTTTTTAGTGAAAATACACCTCAACCTCAAATAAATTTAGAACAAAAAGAATTTTCTGAGAGCTTACCTTTACAAGTTAACTCAGAAACGGGTGAACTTTTACCCCCCAAAAATTCTCAATCAGAACAACAAGCAACGAAAGTAGAAAAAACAGGAGCATGGAAAGTATTTGCTTCTACTTTTATCACAATATTTTTAGCAGAAATTGGCGATAAAACTCAGCTTACTACTCTGTTAATGACTGCCGAATCTCAATCTCCTTGGATAGTATTTTTAGGTGCAGGTAGCGCATTAGTAACTACCAGTTTGTTAGGGGTTTTGTTGGGTCAATGGTTAGCTAATCGCCTCTCTCCTAAAACTATAGAAAGAGCAGCAGGAATTATTTTATTGCTAATATCTTTAACTTTAATAGTAGAGGTATTTTACGAAAATTTTCCTGGTTAAAAAATCAGGGTTCAGGTAGGGGAGTATTCAACAATTAATAATTAATTAATAATTAATAATTACCTCTTCTTTTCAAGGAGAGGATTGACGCGGAGCGTGAAAATTTTTTCTTCTCTTGGTCGATTGGATATGGCTCCGAGACCTCGCCATCCCTAGACCGCTTTTTCTCCTTTAAAGGAGAGGGTTTAAACCTTAACTATCCGGTAAACATAAAAATAATTAACACATTAGGTGGCTAATAATCGCTTTTGCTCGTTATTGAATCCTACTAATTACTTAATCATTGAAGTCTTGGATAAGTATCGCATTCTTTTTGATAAATGATCTAAAATATAAAGATAAATTCTGACTTCTTTCTTGAGCAAAGTTTGACTCGGTCAAAATTTTTATTCTTCCTTCTTCCTTCTTCCTTCTTCCTTCTTCCCTCTTACTTTTTTATTATTAACTAACTATGGATTGGCAACTTTTAGGTTTAAGTTTTATCGCAGTTTTTTTATCCGAATTAGGAGATAAAAGTCAATTAGCAGCGATCGCCCTTGGTGGGTCTTCAAAATTTCCCCAGGCAGTATTTTTTGGTACGGCAACTGCTCTATTATTAACTAGCTTTTTAGGAGTTTTAGTAGGGCAAGGAGTAGCAGAAATTTTACCAACAAATATAGTAAAAGTGACGGCTGCAATTGGATTTGCAATTATGGGTATTCGTCTTTTATTCTCTGGTGAAGAGCAACCAGAAGAATCTGAAAATAATTGAGTTTGAATAGGAAATGAGCTAAGTATTAATCTGAGTTTATAAAAGTTACATTAGATTAGATTAGAAAAATTTCTACTACCTTATTCAGAAGATAGAAACTTTGCAAGTAAGCATTCATAACTTCGGAGTCAGGGTTTCCTACGGAATGCTAGACAAACAGTTTTTTATAAAACATAGTAACCTTAAATTGGTTGTGACAATTTTTATTTTATAATAGTTAATTTGAACTGAAAATTTTTAAAATTATCAAAATCATAAGGGTCTAAAACCCCGTCTTTTAAGGCGCAATATTTTTGGAGCGAAGCTCAAATCCCCTATTTCCCCTCCTGGGAGGGGTTAGTGGTGGGTTAAATTCTGACTTGCAGACTTGCAGACTTCTGACTTCGTTCAGACTCCTGTACGGGCGAATGGCCATTCGCCCCCTACCACCAAAATGGTATTAAATGGTATTGACATACTCCCGCCGCCCGTGCTTGAGCGACAACGCGGGATTCTTCAACCCGCAAAGGAGTTGCAGTTTATACAGAGGTGATGTCCTCCCCCTGTGTTCTTATATTATAACATGGTCGCTTTCCCATAGGACGTTCCCTTGCAGGAGAACGCGGGACTTCTCGCTATTTTTTGTTAAATAGGATTGCTATACTGCTAAGATATTTTGAAAAAATTCCCATGTTTTAGAATATTTGAGAAAGCACTGTATTGATTAAAAAGAATTATGCTAACCTCTGTTAATTCACCCAAACAAATTACTCTCGAAGAATTTTTACAATTGCCAGAAACAAAACCAGCTAGGGAATATATTAAGAATCAAATTTATCAAAAACCAATGCCACAAGGAGAGCATAGTAGAATTAAAACCAGTCTATCATCAGCAATTAATCAAGCAGGTGAACCACAAAAGTTAGCAATGGCATTTACAGAATTAAGATGTACTTTTAACGGACGTTCCATAGTTCCTGATATTTCAGTTTTTGCATGGCAACGTATTCCGAGAAAACCTAATGGCAGAATCGAAAATAAATTTGAAATAGCACCAGATTGGGTAATAGAAATTCTATCGCCAGACCAAAGTCCTAATCAATTAATTAATAAGATTATTTTCTGTCTAAATAATGGTACTCAGTTGGGTTGGTTAATAGATTCTGAAGATGAATCTGTACTGATTTTTCAACCTAACCAACAACCAGAAGTTAGATATGATTCTGATAATTTACCCATCCTCAATTTATTAACAGATTGGCAATTATCTGTTGCAGATTTGTTTGGTTGGTTGTATTAGATTTGTGATTAGTTAAGGAATAAGGAAGAAAGAAGAAGGAATAAGGAAGAAGGAAGAAGAAAAAATATTGTTTTGTCTGAGTTTTATAGCGCTTTTTATATAGATATATCGCAGTTATTACAGGCAACCTAAAAGCATTTTTCTACTCCCTACTCCCTATCCAAAAATAATTTTGTGGTCTACTTAAATGAAAAGCGCTGTAAGTTTTTTATCTGTCCGAACCTTTCCTTCGACTGCTATAAAATATAGATAAATTTATAGCGAATTTTGTCTCAATTAGGTATGCTACTAGGGAGTAAGATGCTCCTACTACAGAGATTTGAATATTAATACTTGTATCTCACATACTTGGAATCTACTTTAGACATCTTCAATAATCAATAATAAAATCAATTCTAGATAAATTTATAGCGAATTTTGTCTCAATTAGGTATGCTACTAGGGAGTAAGATGCTCCTACTACAAAGATTTGAATATTAATACTTGTATCTCACATACTTGGAATCTACTTTAGACATCTTCAATAATCAATAATAAAGTCAATTCTAGATAAATTTGTAGCGAATTTTGTCTCAATTAGGTATGC
>JAXHSW010000042.1:10727-17866 GCA_034190295.1 Cyanobacteriota bacterium
TTGTCTCAATTAGGTATGCTACTAGGGAGTAAGATGCTCCTACTACAGAGATTTGAATATTAATACTTGTATCTCACATACTTGGAATCTACTTTAGACATCTTCAATAATCAATAATAAAATCAATTATCGTACATAAATTATCAATTATTTCCCCCTACTCCCTACTCCCTCTTTTTCGGAGATATCTTTTCTTTTAAATACTAACTAACAAAACTGGTTAATATTCCTAAAATCTTCGGTAAGTTTTTGATAGAATACTCCTCTAAATCTAATACTAGAGTTTGAGCTTCTAATTCTAAAAATTGCCAAGCTGTTCCCGTGGTAATAGCTCCATAAATTTTGCGAATTTCATTCCCTTTATTTTGATTAAAAATCTGGGCAGCAACCATTTCGGCAATACATTGACCAAAGCCAGATTTAATATTATCATTCTTAGCCTCTACAAGAGTAACTATTGGTGCTTGAATTATCGTTTGTAATGTGGAACGACTAATAATAAAATCGCAAAAACCATTTAATCCTAGCTCTGGATTAACATTAAATTCTATGCCAGAAAATAAGCCTATTTGATTATTAGATATTTTTTTTACTTCTGCTAATACTGGAGCAATAATAAATTCTGATCGAGCTTTTTCCGAAGCGATCGCTACTGCTAATGGTAGATAATATTCTAAAGCTTCTTGAATAAATTTACTGGGAGAAACTTCTGGTAATTGGTTGAATTTACCCAAGTTTTCAACCACGTTAAGATTAAAATTTGTCAGAACTTCCTCTAAGGTGAATTTACTGTAAGACATAAATCTTTTGTTTTAGGGAGTAGGGAATATTCAACAATTAATAATTAATAATTAACAATTACCTCTCCTTAAAAATAAAAAGATTGACTCAAAGGAAAATTTTTTCTTGTTTATCCTTTAAAGGAGAGGCTTTAAACTTTAATTATTCGGTAATTCTGGTTCGATGGGAATAGAAAACAAGAAAAACAACTTTACCTCAGTAACTTGAGAAACAATATATTTCTATATCTATTATATTTGTGGTTAAAGAGATTTTTATTCTCAAGTTAGCTGTAGCACTACTTACCTTAAAATCTATAACTTACAAAACTGCTTAACATTTCCAAAATTTGGAGGAAATTTTTAATGTATATTCAATAATTGATAAGTAGGTAGGTGAGAAAATTTACAACTATGTCATTGCGACGGTTACTCCGTGGAAGGAAGCAATCTCAAGGGTTTCGACGGCATAAACATTTCGTTACATAGTGACGTTTATTCGCGCCTACCTACTTAATTACCGAAAATTGTGGTTTAAAGCCTCCCCTTTTAAGGGGATAATAAAGAAAAATTTTCATGATTAGTCAATCCTCTTCTTTTCAAGGATAGGTAATTATTAATTATTAATTATTAATTGTTGAACTCTCCCTAAAAGGAAGAGGATTGAATAAAAGGATTTTTTTTCTTGTTTATCCTTTAAAGGAGAGGCTTTAAACCTTAATTATTCGGTAATGAGGAATGATTTATGAGATATTTAAGAACATTTAATATCCATCAAAATCCTTTTATTTTCTGACTCCTAATTAGCATTAAAATCTTAAAACTGAAATATGGTTGCTATAGCAATTATCTATACTGGAGAGGTATAAATTTCTAGATTTTAGGGAACAGGAAACAGAAAAGAGATATGTTGTTTTTTAAGATTGTAGAATGGGCAAATATTAACTTAATTGAAATTAATTTTATCTCAACCAAGATTCACCTATCCTACTTTTTTCACCTACAACTTTATTATTAGTTTTTTTGTTGATAACACCAACCAAGTAAAGTGCCACCAACAACTAATTTAATAATTTCTAATAACCAGTAACCGCCGTGCATTTGATTCATTGCTAAAGGGACTTCATTAACTGACTCAAACAGATTTAGATTAATACCCAAAGCCGTCATTTGAGGAGTTAAACCATAAGTATCAATTAGAGCGATCGCCAATAATGCTATAGAAAATATAATTGCTGTCTTACTTTTTTTAATAAAATTATTTGGCGTGGCACTTAATACTAATAAACCTGTTAAACCCAAGCTTGCACAAATTAATTCAAGTCGGTTAAATAAGGAAAACATTATTGAACCTGCTGCTGTAAAGTCTGATGTATTCATCATGCCAGAAGCATACATACTAGGCATAATTACCACATCTAAAAGTATGCAGGCACTTAACCAGAAACCTAAAGTTAAACAAACTATTGTTTGCCAACGTTTTTGATTAGATTCCAGATTTGGAGAAATAGTTGCCATATCTTTTTACCTATTTAGAGTTATATCTGAATGAGTTACCTTTATCTTAACTAACATTCGCCTCAATTAGTATTAAGTATTTTTACAATCTGATTTTGATAAGAAATGTAAAAATAACTAAAATTTCCCAAACAAAAAATCTAAGTTAGTAATTAAGATAGGTGGGCATAAATAAATGTTTCCGTTTGTCATGCTGCGCCAAAAAATGAAGAGTCTGAAAATGAAGCCAGAAGGCAGTTTTAAACCGGATTTTCAAAGTTTTGAATTTCTATCGCTATTTTACGGATAATTAAACCCACCTATTTAGTAATTGGCACACTTCTCAAATAACTTGTAATTTAATATTGGGTTGCATATAATTAAGGTTTCAAGAATAAATAATTGACTGTAGATCGAGATTAATAACTTATAAAAGTTGTTCGACAATTAATAATTAATAATTACCTCTCCTTGAAAAGAAGAGGATTGATTCAAAGGAAAAATTTTTCTTGTTTATCCTTGAAAGGAGAGGCTTTAAACCTTAATTATTTGGTAGTCCTGTATATGTAGTGATAAAATTATAGTGAAGCGATCGCTTGATTATAATAATGAATGAAATACGTGCGTAGCTCCCAAATGATTTTCGCGCTTTTTTAGAGAAAGATCGAGTTTTCCAGACCTTACGAGAAATTCTTTGATGTCAAGTATTATTTAATCTTTCTATATGAGCAGTTAAATCAGTTTCCTTTCCTACTGATTTATGCCTACAATTAGGAAAAATCAGATCGTAAGCTGACCAAAAATCTGTATAACAAACTGCACATTGCCGATAGATACCAAGCAATGAATTCCACAACGTAGCTGCACCTTTTCTCTTCTTTCTCCTAAAAAGAAACCCACAATTTATGCAAGTTCCTATATCAATTGCTAGCCATAACCACTGTTTGTTGTTTTTATTCCCAACGAATGACCACATTTCATCACACTCAATGGTCAGTTTCCCTGGTTTTTTTTAGTTCATTGAACAGACTGTGAAACTTCAGCATATTTACGATTGACGTAATTTGGCATCCATTTTTCAGATACACCTGTTATACGAATAATGCCAGCCAAACTGATTTTTTCTAGTAATAATTTATCAATCAATTCTTTGGTTTGATTGTTGATGTATACTTTGGAGTTATTGGGGACAAATTTCCTTTTACAGGTTGGACATTTATCTTTCTGTTTTCTATTATGAATTGTCCCGTTTTTAACAATATGGCTACTACCACAACTTGGACAAATTAAATCATTATTTGGCATAGGATTAGATGTTAATGAAAAATTGTTGAAGTGTATATTAGCATGATTTTTGGTATGATATTTAGGGTAGATTTATTCAGAACTTAGTGGTTGGTTATACTAAGCGATCGCCTACCAAATAAATTTTGATTTTCAAGTAGGCCGAAGTTCAATATTTCAGAGATTAATGTCATAAATTAATAGCTTATATTAACATATCACTACATATACAGGACTACCAATTATTCGGTAATTATGTGCCGTTTTAGATAAAATTGGTATCATACAAAATTCAGATGAAGCTGCATAGAATAATATATTAATCAGAGTTGGTTAATATAAGCATTCAGCCATCAGCTATCAGCTATTGATGATAGGAGGAGTTTAACAATTAACAATTAATTATTACCTCTCCTTGAAAAGAAGAGGATTGATTCAAAGGAAAATTTTTTCTTGTTTCTTCTTGAAAGGAGAGGCTTTAAACCTTAATTATTCGGTAAAAGCAATTGAAAAATTGAGAGACAATTAAAAGTTACTGGCAAGGTAAACTCCTTAAACCTTAGAAGGAATTATTCATTATTTTCTGTTTTCGTAGCATCCCGTAGGGAAGCGCTAACTGCTAAGAGTTGAATGCTTAGGCTTAAATCTATATTTTATCCAAATATCTAAACCAAGTAAAATACAATCCAATCGACAATAAAATAAATATTAATAATAAAATCCCCAAATTATCCCACTGCTTCATCATCAACATCATTCCCATCAAAAATAAAACCAACTGCCAAGGAATAGCAATCAAAGTTGCCATAATATCTCGTTGATTTTCCCTCTGAATTTTTGCCTGAATATTAGTTGGTAATTTTTTCCTAACTACTTCCCAAAAGCCAAAAGGTCTCGTCACCCTATAAAAATTATCAATTGTTTCTAAATTAGTTGCTGGTGTAAAAAACGTCCCTAAAATACATCCTAAAAAAGAACAAATACTCGGCACCAAAAATAAAATATATTCTTGAACTTGAGAATTATTCACCACAGGTAAAATTACCCCTTTTGTCAAAATAGCTGCAACCACACCAGCTCCAGTACCAATGGCAAATCCATAACCATTAAATCTCCACCAATACCATCTTAATACTAAAGGAATAAACAGTCCAGTTCCTAATCCTAAAGTTAACCATCCCCAGATATCATTAATATTCGTGATATTAAAACTAAAAATTAACCCTAAACCAACAATAACAATAGATGCTAAACGACCTTGATTAACCAATTGTTGATTAGAAGCTTCAGGTTTAAGATAAGCTTGATAAATATCCTTGACCCAATATGCCGCACTAGCATTAATAATCGAATCAAAAGTTGACATTGCTGCTGCAATAAAACAGGCAATTAATAAACCCTTAATCCCTACCGGAATATATTCAGCAATTACAGTAGGTAAAACTAATTCAGGGTCAGAAATTACCTGATTTTTTAAGCCATAATCTATTCCTAATATTGCCAAAGCTGTCACTAGAGGCCAACGAAAGGATAATAAAAAAATCCAGAATAAAGAAAGTAAACCAGCCTCACGATCGCTCCTAGCTGCAAAGTAACGTTGAATCATATATCCACCCCCACCAGCACCACCTTCTAGAAATACTTTAAAGAAGTAAAATAACATCACCCCACCAAACAAATTAAAAATACTATAATCTCCTGGCAAATCAATTTTTATTGGAGGCATAATACTACTCCATTCTGTAAAACTCCATTCTTGTAATTGTTCGCTACCCGGAAGTGAAATTGAAAAAGTCTCTGGCAAATCTACAGTTTTAAAAGCAATAAAGCAGATATATAAAATTGCCACAAAAATCAAAAATCCCTGAAAAACATCTGTCAAAACAACCCCATAAAATCCACTCATAGCAGTATAGATTAAAGCTAATAAAATCAATAAAATTCCGGCTATTCGATCGTTAATTCCCAGAAAACTACCTAAAAATTTTCCACCCCCAACTGCAAAATAACTCATTGTACCAATAGCAAAAATAATATTAGAAACTGCACTAATAATTCTAGCTATATTTCCTTCTCTACCCGTACCAAAACGTAACTGCATCCATTCAGCAATAGTCATTACTTGAGCGCGACGATTCCATTTTCCCATAAACGTCATTAGGAACGCCATTATTAATACTAATCCACCGCGAATTTCGATAAAAAATCCCTTAGTTCCCAAAGCATAAACTAAAGCAGTTAAAACCATAGTACCTGCTAAATCTGTATTAGAAGCCATACCAGAAGCACCCAAAACCCACCAAGGCAAATTCCGATTTCCGAGAAAGTAAGACTCTATTCCTGTAGAAGCTTTTCTTTGTAGAAAAACACCAAAAACCATAATAAATACTAAATAAATTAGTACAACTATATAATCAATTATTTCCATAAAAGTAAATCTATAAATCAATTATCATTGATAATTTTATACCAAAGATAGCACTATAGCAATTATGAGATTGTCTGATAATTATGATGAGAAAGCTGACAAAATAAATTATCTGTTGATTCTGTTTTTCAATTAGAGTTAGTAGGCCGTATCTTCAACAGAGATTATCGTCGGGGAATAGTTTTAATTGATGCAGGTTATGGCAATAACACAACTTTTATGAAAAAACTCGAAGAAAGGAAATTAAAATATCTAGGAGAAATCGCAAAAAACAAAAAAGCAGTAGTTAAATAAGAAGTAAAAATCAGAATAGATAAACCTCTTCAATAATTGATAATTACTTCTCCCTAAAAGGAAGAGGATTGACGCGGTAGGGAATTTTTTTTCTTGTTTCTCATTGCTTATGAGAGGCTTTCAACCTTAATTATTCAATAAGAAGCTTACTATTAAATAAATTTGAATCAGTGGTATTAACTCTAGAAAAAAAGTTTGAGTTAGTACATTTATAGCTTCGGTTTCGCACTTCAAAGGAAAAAATAACTTTTGCTATAGTTATAGCACTACAAGAATTGGTTAGAACATTTTTCAATTCTGTTGCTGCGCGGGAGTAGGAAGTAGGGAATAGAAAAGAAGAAAAACAACTTTACTTCAGTAACTTGAGCAACACTATAACATCTAATACTTAACACCTAAAACCCAATACCTAATACATAATTATGTGCAGTTTCACATAAAATTGGTATTAGAGCATGACGATAATAATCAGAATAAGATATTTAACGATTACCTCTGTTTATGTCATATTTAGTCAGAGCAAATTATCAAAAATTTTATGATTTTCCTGTCAAAAGAGATATTACTGTTATCTATACAACTACTTATTGATGATTTTTACTCAAAAAAATCCTTAAGATAATTTAGCCTTAATTTTATTCCTCCATTCTTTAGCGATCGCTACAAACAAAATGAACAAATTTCATCCTATCTAGGGAAGGTCAAAAAATCACCATCACTATTAAATACTCCCCACTAACTTCAAGAAATTCAACTACCTTTGCTGAAAAAAAAAAGAGAATTAATCCCAAATATTTTTTTCTTTTCTCTCCTGGATGGGTAGAGACTTTAAATTTTAATTATTCGGTAATTTATTC
>JAXHSW010000042.1:17966-50934 GCA_034190295.1 Cyanobacteriota bacterium
ATCAAACATTTTATGATTCTCGTGTCAAAAGAGATATTATTGTTATCTATCCAACTACTTATTGATGATTTTTACTCAAAAAATCCTTAAGATAATTTAGCCTTAATTTTATTCCTCCATTCTTTAGCGATCGCTACAAACAAAATGAACAAATTTCATCCTATCCAGGGAAGGTCAAAAAATCACCATCACAATCATCATAACTATTAAATACTCCACAGTAACTTCAAGAAATTCAACTACCTTTGCTGAAAAAAAAAAGAGAATTAATCCCAAATATTTTTTTCTTTTCTCTCCTGGATGGGTAGAGACTTTAAATTTTAATTATTCGGTAATTTATTCGATGGTTTAGTCAGAGCAAATCATCAAACATTTTATGATTCTCGTGTCAAAAGAGATATTATTGTTATCTATCCAACTACTTATTGATGATTTTTACTCAAAAAATCCTTAAGATAATTTAGCCTTAATTTTATTCCTCCATTAAATTTTAATTATTCGGTAATTTATTCGATGGTTTAGTCAGAGCAAATCATCAAAAATTTTATGATTCTCCTGTCAAAAGAGATATTACTGTTATCTATCCAACTACTTACTGATGATTTTTACTCAAAAAATCCTTAAGATAATTTAGCCTTAATTTTATTCCTCCATTCTTTAGCGATCGCTACAAACAAAATGAACAAATTTCATCCTATCCAGGGAAGGTCTAAAAATTACCATCACAATCATCATAACTATTAAATACTCCACAGTAACTTCAAGAAATTCAGTAATAAATAAATAGTAGTTAAAAATTTAAATACAGCAAAGTTTGCCGTAATTGATATAACACTAAAAATTAGTTACTCCTACTGATTTTCAGAATTAATACGATTCATTTCCCAAGTAGTATAAGTACCAATTGGACTCCAAAATGTATAAGGTAGCAATAATATTCCAGCCCAACTATTAATTTGCCAGACAGTCAAAATTAGTATCAGACTTAATACAAAACCCGTTCCTCCAATAATTGTTCCTACCTTCAAACTTTGCATCCAAAACATTACAGGTGTATAAGCTATTGTCACAATTTCTAACAATAAATATAATGCCATTAATAACCAAGTTTTTTGAGTTCCTGGTTCCTGTTCCCAGATAATATATGCAGACCAAGCACCACAAATAAAAATTATCGTCCAAATGATGGGAATTGCTCTTTCAAAAGTTAACCAATTAGGTCGTTGTAGATGTCTAAACCATTGGACACCTCTAGACGGCGTGAAAATGCTACTACTGAATGCTATTAAGAAAGTAACCGCACCAATTATCATCCAAGATTTAATCATTTTTTTTATAGTTTATAATTTACAGCAATGCAAAATAAAATTGGGTGCATCTCAATGCATGAATAAAGCCAAAAATTTATCGCTTTTAGGCAACAGCTCATCTGGCAACAGGCAACAGGAAATAGAGAATAGGGAATATATAGGAAAAAAGTATTTTTGCAAATATGATATGCACCCATAAAATTATTAGTATTTAGCTAGTTATAATTTTTCTATTTTAGCTTTCATATTTTGCTAAAGTTGGGTTATATACTTTATTTTTTGTGCCTACCTACTTACAGCAGATTCCTTGCATAGGAAGTACAAATATTAATAATTGAATTGTTTGTAGTGCGGGCATCTTGCCCGCAATGGGTGTACCTCATAACTTTGAAAACTGCTGTATTTATGAAGAGTATTAGGTTTAACAAAAGATTGAATCTAAACTCAAAAAACTATAATTTCAATAATTAATAACTAATAATTAATCATTACCTCTTCTTAAAAAAAGAGGATTGGTTAAAAGGAATTTTTTTCTTTTTTTCTCCTTGAAAGGAGAGGCTTTAAACCTTTGTTTTTCGGTAAAACCTAACCTCAATAACAGTAAATTTTTGCTAAACAAATGAACTAACCAAGTCGATGATTTTGTTCTAGCTCAATACTAGATTCATCCTCATTATCCTTAGGAACAAGAAAATTACCATTTTGAGGCTTTAAAACAGCTTTAATTGTTTTCAGAAAACGATTTGATGAAACTTTACCATTAAGTCTTTGACGCTCTTTTACCTTCTTAACAAGATGTCGCATTACAGATAAATCTAATTCATCTATAAAATGGTCAGCAATTTTTTCTCCCATTAAATCAATTGCTTCAGAATACTGCTTTTTCAACATCTCTATAGCTGCATACTCTTCATTATTAATTTCCTCTGAAGTATTATTTATTGCGTCATAATCATTACAAACAAAATTTTCTGTTCCTTGACCTTTTTCTGCCGAATTACTTACATTTGTATAAATCTTATTTTCCGTCATATTTTTATCATTTTCTTGAGTAGATCGTTGTGCTGAAATTTGGTGGCGGTCTATAAAACTTTGATAATCAATAATACTCATGCCAAGATTATAAATATGATGATGTACATGATCTATTAGATCCACTTCATCTGGATTGTAGTAACCACGATTATTGTCAATACCATGTAATTGTGCCCAACGTTTTAGAGTTATTTCATCCTCTAAATTGTATCTCTCTAACATTTGACTGGTAGTTAGCTCGCTTTGTGGTGTTACTTTAAAATCACTCATTAATGAATTCTCCTTAACATTATTTTATTTGTGTATATTTAGATTTTATATTAGCATCAAATATAGATTTAAACTAAAAAAGCTGGATTGCAACAAAAAAAATTAATTAGTTTTATAGCACTTTATAAAGACTCTTTCAAATAATAGTTAAGCTTAATTAATTTACCAGATGAATCTCAGACAAAAAGTATAGAACTTCACATTTATCACTAAGGAATAAGTAACAGGGAAGTAGGAATAAGTAATAAACAAATCTTGAATAAGGCAGAAGGCAGAAGGGAAAATTAGACCGGAATGTCTTCATCTTATAACCCCAAGCAATTTTAAGCACCCCCTTTCAACAATTAATAATTAATAATTAATAATTAACAATTACTTCTCCTTGAAAAGAAGAGGATTGACGCGGAGCGTGAAAAATTTTTCTTCTCTTGTTCGATTGAATATGGCTTCGAGACCTTACTATTCCACCCTACGGGAAGCTCCGAATATTGACCATTTTTTTCTCCTTTAAAGGAGAGGCTTTAAACCTTAATTATTCGGTAAGGTAGAGTATTAAACCCATGATAGAAAAGATAAAAAAAGAAAAAGCAATCGAAATAGGTTCCTTATAGGATTAGATAAGTTCTTTTTAAGCATAATTTTCAGCCTTTTTTTTGTAGGATTATTTTAAGCATTTCTTCGGGAATGCGCTGGTATTCAGCCGTCAGCTATCAGCTATCAGCTATTACTTTTAGTTTACGATCAAAGCTTTATTAATTGTCTTACTAGAAAAGTAGGCTCCCTTGACCTTAAAGTCTATTTTTATTTAAACACTGTCCCATAAGAGAAAGTCTTGTTGCTGATAGCTGACAGCTAATAGCTGTTTGCTTACGGATTATTTTTTAAATTGATATAACAACATATAGATAGTGTTTACAGATGAGTTGTAGATATTAGACTATAGTTTTTTCCTACTATAAACTATCTTGATTCACCTTCACTATTTTTCATAAGTAAGCACTCAGCAATCAGCATTCAGCTATCAGCTATTGCTTTTAGTTTTAGATAAAAGCTTTACTAATTGAAGCTGAATTAAATCTTACTACAAAATTCGGCTAAAACAGTCTATATTCATTTAAAATCCCTTATGAGAGCTAAGAAATGATAGCTAATAACTGTTTATCCTGCAGTCCGCAAGAAATCCTTACCTTCATAATCCCTCAAAAAATTAATTTTCTGTTTATAACACCTGAAAACACTTTAACATCATCTATAATTAAAAACTAAGCCTTTTACTGCTAGAAGTATTACTATGCCTGTATACGATTATTTTTGTCCAACTAATCAGCAAAAACTGGAAGTTTGGCACAGTATAAATGAAAATATTACAACTTGGGGTCAGTTATGCAAATTAGCTAAATGTGATATAGGTGACACTCCAGAAGACACTCCTGTTAAACGTATGATTAGTGCCCCTAGAATAATAGTAGAAACTGGCATCAGCGATTTAAAAAGTCAAGGATTTAGTAAATTAGTAAAAAGAGACCAAGGAATCTATGAAAATATAACAGCAACAGGTGATGAAAGTCGCATAGTAAATATCAACGACCACAGTACCTATCCAAATTTTAAGCAAAAACTAGGAGACTAAATATAATCAAAAAGTTTTCTAAATTTTTACCCCAATAATTTTCTCCAAAAATTAAAAAAATAATGGTTTCTTAAATCAACAAGCTGCTGCTATTATACAAATTTTAATAGTTGCTTAATTTTCATATATAACAGTCGCTAAGGTGCTTAAGACATAAAAGATAAACATAGCTAGCCACAGCTATATCGCCCCTATTAGAGATGGTCTAATAATTTTATACTTTTCTCTGTCCTAACCGCTCTGGCAGTTGCTATTTTATATAATCGAATAATGTATTAGTAAGTGTGTTTTTCTGTTTGATTTATGACTAATTCAAATTCTAGTCTTTTCTCCCTATTAAAAAAACACAATTGCCAACCTTATTTACAGCGTTTTTTACAACTACCAATAGTCAATATTACTATTGGCATAATCATAATTTTATCAGTTATATTAACCATAGTAGAATTATCTATACCTGAAAAATCACCCTATCTATTAATATGTAATACATTTAGTAAAATATTCACTATATTATTTGTTATAGAATTAAGTTTCCGGTTTATAGTTGCCCCAGATAAAAAAAATTATTTTAAAGAATACTGGTTAGATATACTAGCGATATTACCATTACTAAGAGTATTCAGATCGATTAGAGCTTTACGACTATTACGCCTACTAAGAATACTCAGATTACCTAGTTTTTTCAATCGTTATGGCAGTACCTTTCCCTATATCTTACAAAGAGGAATTAAAGAATACCTAATCGTTGTTGGACTACTGCTACTAACTATTATGTTTGGTAGTGTTGCTATCCTAGTATTTGAAGGTAGTAGTAACCCAGACTTCACTTCCCTAGAACAAGGATTTTGGTTTAGTGTTTATTCTCTATTTGCTGGCGAACCAATTCCTGCTTCACCATCCTCATTAGGAGGAAAAATAGTTGCAGTATTCGTTATGTTTATGAATGTTACTATCTTTGCTATGTTCACTGGAACAGTATCAGCATTTATGGTAGACCGAATCCGTAGAGAGGATGATATTGTGGACTGGGAAAGCTTTAGTAATCATACAATTATTTGTGGTTGGAATCGCAAAGCTGAGATTATAGTTAGAGAATTTAAAGCTGCTGGTAAAAGCGAAGGAATACCAATTATTGTCATAGCTGAATTTGATGATGAACCTAATTTTATTGCCCCAGATTTAAAATCTCGGATACAATTTCTCAAAGATGATTTTACCAAAGTTACTGCTTTAGAAAAAGCGGGTATTCGTCGAGCTGAAACTTGTATTATTTTGTGTGATAAAACTCATGGTCGTAGCGATCAAGATGCAGATGCTAGGACAATTTTAGCAGCTTTAACAGCAGAAAAATTAAATCAAAATGTTTATACTTGTGCTGAATTACTTAATCGTGAATATGGTTCTCACTTAGATATGGGTCATGTCAATGATTATATAGTTAGCCAGGAACAAAGTGGTTTTCTATTAGCTCAAGCTGCTTTGAATAGAGGATTAATGAGTGTATTTTCAGAATTACTAACTTACGAAAGGGGAAATCAGTTTTATCGAATAACTATTACTGATGAATGGGTAGGGAAAACTTTTTTAGACTTGTTTATACATATTAAGCAAAATCATAACGCTATTTTAATAGCAGTTTCTCAGCCTCAAGGTAAGTTTGAAATTAATCCCAAACGTTATATTTTTCAGGAAAAAGATGATTTAATTGTTATAGCTGCCAGAGAAATCAAATTATAAATTTGATAATTTTAAGCCATTGCTTTTAATTTTTTTGTGCATCTCAATGCATGAATAAAGCCAAAATTTTATCGCTTTTAGGTAACAGCTCCGAAAGGCAACAGCTCCGGAAGGGAATATATAGGAAAATAATATTTTTGCAAGAGATGCACCCTTTTTTTTAGCATTAATAGCGGAGAAAAATTAGGGTTGGCTGAAAAAGTATTTTTCAGGAGTAGGGGAGTAGAGAGTAGTTAGGAGAAATGAGGAATTAATTAGGAGACAGTCGGATATATTTTTTCCTTGATTTTTCTGCTATCCCCCCTGCCTTTAATGCTAAGTTTTTGAGGGTTTTCAACTGAAAACCAGACACTTTTTTCTGTCTAAAAAGACTGAATTCTTTATCTGTCAATGCTTTTATATTTAATCGGTAAGTCCTAACTAATAACTTAGTACAGAAATCCTGAATAAATTACAGCCGAATAAAAAATACAGCAGATTTCATATAAGTGAGGTACATAAATGAAATGGTGAGTAATATTCCCGCACCACAAAAGTCTTATTATTAATGTCTTTAACTTTATATACTTCCAACTTACTATAAACAGAAATAATTGCCATATTTCAAGAATTAATAACTTAAAATTTAATAGCTTTTTCTGCTGTAACTAAAAACTCCCTCAAGCGAAGTAAACTAAAAGTTTGACCTAAATTTAGAGGTAACATAGATACTCCTTCCAAACGAGATTGTATCCAACCATCTCCCCAATACCACTCGTGAAATCCATCAATACCTTCACTAAGTAGCAACCTCAAACAATTCGACCCTACTACATCAACATAATGTTTAATTTCTATTACACCAACCATACTTTTAAACTCTAAACCTTCAGACAATTGTTCTGGTAGTCCGGGAGAAAAGCGTTGAGGCCACAACCATGTTTGTAACTGAGATGAACCTAGTAAACTCTCTCTAATCTTAGCTTCAGTAGCTTCAATTTCAATCCGCAAATGGCTTTTTTGGAAAGTACCTAACATAACAATATAGTAATATAATTCTTGAATTTATACTTGGTCTATTTTGAGCGAACAAACCTAGAAAATTAGTAAGCATTCGCCCTCACTGGATTTAGTGTCCGCGCGTAAGTCCTGTATATAACAAAATGTCAACCAGTCAAAAAGCTTGAGATTACTTCCTTCCACTCCGTTCCAGTCGCAATGACATCGTGATATTTAATTACGCCAGGCTACTTAATTTTAGAACCGCATAAAAGCAACCTTTGAAATTAAGAAAGAATAAAAAGTTACTGCCAAAGTCCCCGGACTAAACCTTAGAAGTAATTATTCATTGCTAATAGCTGTTTGTGCAGCATTCCACAGGAAATGCTTACGAAAATCGCCAACATCTAGACTAACATTATTTCCCGATAATTAGGGATAAAAGAAGCAAATTAAAGAAGCAAAATTTTACTACAAATTTACTTATTTTCATGATTTATTACTATGTATTCTCGCAATAAATTATCGATCGAGATAATATTCATCGTGAATTTTATAACTGAAAAATACTATCTATAATATATGATTATACCTAACAACTTAGACTAACACAACAAACATAAAACTAACACAAAAACTAGAGCATAAATCATGTATAGCTATTACTTACATATATATAAATCTCTGACAAACTGAACAGGAATATTCCAACAGAGTTATGATTAAAGACAATCAGAATTATTAAGAAATGTAAGGACTTCAATGGCAGATCGACTAATTAGAGCTACAGCAGCAGAAGGTGGCATTCGTGCTGTTGGTGTAATTACCACCCGCTTAACTGAAGAAGCAAGACAACGACATAAACTTTCTTGGGTGGCCTCCGCTGCTCTTGGCCGCACAATGGCTGCTGGACTATTACTAGCTTCCAGTATGAAAACCCCCGAATCAAGAGTCAACATTCGCGTCCAAGGCAATGGTCCTTTAGGAGGAGTGCTTGTAGATGCAGGACTAGATGGAACAGTACGAGGCTATGTAGACAATCCTACAATTGAGCTATCACCAAATAAAATTGGCAAATTGGACGTAGGAAAAGCTGTAGGCAATCAAGGTTTCTTATATATAGTAAGAGATATAGGTTATGGCTACCCATACTCCAGTACAGTAGAGTTAGTATCTGGAGAAATTGGAGAAGATATTGCTCATTACTTAACCATATCAGAACAAACACCATCCGCTTTAGTCCTAGGAGTATTTGTAGATACAGAAGGTATACAAGCAGCAGGAGGACTTTTGTTACAAGTTATGCCCAAAGCGGCCACAGATGAAGAATTAGTTCAAACCTTAGAATCTCGTATAGCCTCCCTATCAGGTTTCACTCCATTACTTCGAGCTGGCCAAACATTACCAGAAATTTTGCAACAACTTTTGGGGGACATGGGGTTACATATATTTCCTGAAAGTCAAATAGTTCGTTTTCACTGTGGTTGCTCTTTTGAAAAAGTCTTAGGAGCCTTAAAAATGTTTGGCGTTGATGAACTAAAAGATATGATAGAAAAAGATAATGGTGCCCAGGCAGTCTGCGAATTTTGTGGAGAAGTATATCAAGCTAGTAAAAAAGACCTTACACAACTAATTGAGGACTTACAACAACCCTTCACAGAAATTCCCGTTGGACAACTACGCAAATCATCTTCTTGATAACTCCCACAGTTAAACCCTACCGCGCTATAATGGGGAACTGTTGGTTTGCATTGCGCAAGGCTACGCCAACAACGAGGTTACTTGCTCAGACAGAATTTATCTTGAAAAAGTAGAGGTATCCTCTCCCCAAGCGTTTCGGCTATTTTCTAGCCAAGTTACTATGTAATCCACCGTACTTAGTACCAGTTTTATGTTCCGTACAGCGTTTTTGCCTCTATACTAATCGACATCCACAAGCGCAAATGTAAATCCTTGTTGATAGATATTTTTTAACTTTCTCCCCACAATTAGAACAATTCTGACTTTTATGAGCTATTCTCTTGGCAAATTCTTTACTGCGTGACATACTCCCACACTAAGTTGAAACTATAGTGTGGGCTTCTCGTTTCGCAGTCCCGGTACCCCGTCGGACAAGCGCGTGCTTTAAGGACGGAATGCCCTACCGCCCTATTTTTTATATTTATCGCCGCATTTAAGTCGCGGTCTATTACTATGCCACAATGCGGACAAGAATGAGTTCGTATTTTTAATTCTTTGGGGACTTTTTCACCACAATTTGAGCAATCTTGGCTGGTATTTTTGGGGTTCACTCCTATAGTTTTCACTCCAGCATTTCCGGCTTTGACAGTCAAAATAGTTAGGAATTGTCCCCATCCTGCATCGTTTATTGATTTACTCAAACGAGTTTTTGCTAACCCTTTAATGTTTAACTTTTCATGGGCGATTACTTCTGCTTTTAATAACAATTCATTGGCTGTTTTGAAATTAAAATCTTTACGTTTATCGGCATTTTTTTTATGTTGTTTAGCAACAGCTTTTACAGCCTTTAACCACCTTTTACTTCCTTTTTTCTTTCGAGATAAACGTTTTTGTAGAGTCTTTAATCGCTTCTGAGATTTTCGATAGTATTGAGGGATGGGGACTGATTCTCCTTCACTTGTTACTAAGAATTCCTTCAACCCCATATCAATTCCCAGAGTGTTTTCTGTTGTAGGCTCGACATCAGAATTAAATTTAGGAATTGATTTATCTTCTAAGGATAGGGTGACATAATAGCCATCAGCTTTGCGGCTAATAGTAACAGTTTTAATTATAAACCCTTCTGGTATTAGACGATGCTGAATTAACTTGACCTTTCCAATTTTGGGTAAATTAATTTTATTTCTTTCAATGCAGTCAAGTTTGATTTGAGGATAAGTAAAACTACGATAACGTCCTTTTCCCTTAAACCTGGGTTTTCCTAATTTCTGTCCATTTTTGTCGGCTTTAAACCATCTATCAAAGGCAAGTTTTACCCGTTTTATGCAATCCTGTAAAACCTGAGAATGAATCAGCTTGTACTCAGGAAACTTGTCTTTGGTATTCACCAAATCTCGTTTCTGAGAGTAATAATCTGGATTGTCTCTTAGTTGAGGAATTGGCATTATTAAAGGGCAAGCATTAACGGGACAGCGATTTTCTGACCACCACGAAAATCGCTCACCCAACCTATAGTTGTACTGCCGACGCAACAGTTCTAACCACATTTCTATGACTGCGGTTTGTTCTTCGTTGGGCCTTAATTTATATTGGTAGGCAGTGCGCATTACTATAGACATTAGTGCGATCATTATTTATGATAACATCAACTTTCTCCTCTTGAGCAAAAAGCAATATTTGTAAATTAATGGGGCATTGAACTCCATTAATTTACCGCCGATTCATCTCGCGCCAAATCAGAGATTTAGGAATTACTATATTTAATTTTCTGCTCATATCTCAAATATAGTCAAATATAGTATTGTATATATTCAGGTTGCATCTTGTTTCAAAATAGTGTATACCTAGAAACCGCAGATAATTAAAGCCTAAACTTAATATTTTAGATAAAGACTTACCTATAGACTAAACCAACCGGAAAGTCATTAAACATGAAATATATCTGTTGCTTGCTGTTCGGGATAATTTAAGTAGTGTATATGAATGAAAAATACAAAACCATAGATCGTATACGGACACTACGCCAGATGAAGCAAAAAAAACAAACCCAATGGCAACTACCTGAACGTAGAAAAAACCGGGAAGAAAGACTGCAGCAACTTAGAACTAATGGCAGTCAGATACAAACATACAAACATCCGGCCAAACCTTCCACTCTGCAAAAACATTCAGTTTCTCAAATAGAAAAAACTAGGCAAAAAAGCCCAAAATCTGCCAAAAGCCCAAAATCTGCCAATAATATTTGGCCGATAAAATGGCTATTTTGGATAGCACTATTGGTTGTAGTTCCAGCAGGGGCAGGGATAACAGCCATATCAGCTTTATTCAAATTACCTTCTCAGGCAGATTGTGAGGTGAGTTACTGGCCAACCGCATCAGCCAGCAAACGTCTTTATTGTGCCCAGTTATTAGCTACTTCTCCCTCCGTAGATAGTTTACTTCAAGCAATTAATCTGGTAGATGTTTTATCAAATGACCATCCAATGCGTCCACATATTGATGGTTACATAGAACAGTGGTCTGAAAAAATATTGTCCCTGGGAGAGCTAGCTTTTCAAGATGGAAAATTAGAAGAAGCTATTAAAATCGCTGAAAAAGTACCTCATAAAGTATCAGCTTACCCACTTGTCAAAGAACAGATTCAAAATTGGCAAAAAACTTGGACTAAAGCTGAAACAACTTATCAGAAAGCTGAAGAGCATCTGCGTCAGGAAGAATGGAATCAAGCTTCTATGGAAGCTTCTCGTCTACTATCAGTAACAAATGTATATTGGGAATCGAAAAAATACCAGGAACTAATTAACAACATCAAAAGAACTCGCAAAGAAGGTGGCAAATTAAACCAAGCACGAGACATAGGCGAACAAGGTGGACTAGATAATCTCACGAATGCTGTCAAAAAAGCTCAAGCAATTGGAAAAAATAGCTATCTCTATCAGACTGCTCAAAAGTTAATACTAAATTTGGGCGAACAAATAGCAGATATGGCCTTAGTAGAACTAAATGAAGGAGATTGGCAAGAAGCACTTAAAATAGTCAATAAAGTTCCGGAAAATGATGTCCTAGAGGAAAAAGTAAAAGATATAGAAATATTAGCTCGTGCCCATTCTCCAGCGAATCTCGGTACAATAGCTGGACTAGAAGATGCTATTGCTCAAGTTCAAAAACTTAAAACTGAACGACCTCTTTATAGCAAAGCTCAACAGTTAATTAGTATTTGGCAACAAGAAATTGCAGATGTCAAGATTATTGAAGAAGGGAAAAAACTCGCCCAAGCAGGAGGAATTAGCGATTTAAAAGCAGCGATCGCTAAATTGCAGACTGTTCCTCCTTATAATCCTGGTGGACAAGAAGCAACTACTTTGATAGAAGTTTGGAGTAGACAACTACAGCAACAAGAAGACCGGCCTTATTTGGAAAAAGCAGAAAAATTGGCAAGTTTTGGCGATATTAGTTCTATACAAGCTGCAATTGATGAAGCAAGTAAAATTGGTAGAGGTAGAACTCTGTATGAGGAAGCTCAACAGAAAATCCAAAGGTGGACACAAACAGTTCAACGTTATCAAGATAGACCAATTCTTGATAATGCAGAACTTCTAGCATCTTCAGGTAACTTAGAACAGGCAATTATTACAGCACAACAGATTCGACAAGGAAGAGTTCTATATTCCCAAGCTAGCTCCAAAATACGGCAGTGGCAATCTCAAAAAGAGGCAGAAGAAAGTTTAGAGAATGCTCGTCAAGCAGCAGCATTAGGTACGGCAGATGGTTATGCTCAAGCCATTAGTTTAGCACAGAAGGTATCAACTTACAGTTCTAGGCAATCGGAGGCGTCCCAGTTGATTAATCAATGGGGTCAACAAATCTTATCGATCGCTATGGACGAAGTTAATCGAAATGTACCACTAGCTATTGAGATTGCTAGCAAAATTCCGGTAAGTAGTGTTGCTTATAATTCAGCTCAGAGCCAAATTAGAGTTTGGCAAACCTGGCTGAATACAACTCCCACTCCAGAATATCAGACTCCTACTCCAGAGTATCAGACTCCCACTCCAGAAGCTTTAGAGTATCAAACTATACCTATACCTCCAGAGCAATCTCAGCAATTGAGAGAAGAAAATCAAAGGGCAATAACAGATGAGAGAGGCAAACCCCTAATATCTGCACCAAAGTTTGTAAATAATAATTAACTCAACTGTCCTGACCAAGAGAAGATTAAAGAATTATTGGCCATTGGCGTGACCAGGCTAGCGTTCAATAATGGATAATTGATAATTACCTCTCCCTAAAACGGATAGGATTGAATCAAAGGAAAAAATAAATTTTTTCCCCCTTTCAAGGGGAGACTTCAAGGCGCGAATTATTTAATTATTTAATTATTAATTCTTCGGTAAACCCTCGGGATAGCGGCCACAAACATGGTCTGATATTAGACCTCTAACTACTCTGTCTATATAAGCCTGTATTTTGATGACCATATCGGTCTCTATGTCCTACAACTTTCCCTGACTAGAGTTTGCGGGACTTCTTACTGTTTCTGTTAAAATGATCGGTGGGTTGATGTATAATCTAACTGCAACTAAGCATTTATACTGAAAACTCAACTAGAATTGAGAGAAATGGAGGTTTTCATCAAAATTAAGGCCATAGCTACCGAATAAAGTTAGAGAGGTGGGGCATCCCTTGATAGCTCAGTCAATGTTCTCATAGAGAAGTCGCCCTCGTAGCCCACATCTGATTCTTGTAATCAGTTTGGGAGTATGTCACACTAGGCAATTATTCTAGAAAGTAGGTACAGTAAACTATAAGCTAAGTTAAGATAAACCAAATATTTTTCTTTGCCCTGATAAAGCTATTTTTTGATGAGGAGATAACTAACGGATGCCAAAGCTTGAAGCAATTTCTACCATAGATTCTCAAAGTGAAACTGACAAAACAAAATTTGAAAGTGAAACTTACAAAGATGCCTACAGCCGAATCAATGCAATTGTGATTGAAGGAGAGCAAGAGGCATACGAAAACTATATAAGTCTGGTCGAAATGCTACCAGAACACAAAGAGCAGCTCATGGGCCTTTCAAAAATGGAAAATCGTCACAAAAAAGGCTTTCAAGCTTGTGGCCGAAATCTGAAGGTGACACCAGATATGGAATTCGCCAAAAGTTATTTTGAGCCACTACATAAAAACTTCCAAGCAGCAGCAAAAACAGGTAATGTAGTTACTTGCTTGCTAATTCAATCTCTAATTATTGAATGCTTTGCGATCGCAGCTTACAATATCTATATACCAGTTGCTGACCCCTTTGCTCGGAAAATTACTGAAGGTGTAGTCAAAGATGAATATAGTCACCTTAACTTTGGCGAAGAATGGCTAAAAGAACATTTTGAAGATTCTAAAGCAGAACTACAGGAAGCAAATCGCAAAAACTTACCCCTAGTATGGAAAATGCTGAAGCAGGTGGAAACAGATGCTAAGACCCTGGAAATGGAAAAAGAAGCTTTGGTTGAAGACTTTATGATTGCTTATGGCGAAGCTTTGAGCAATATTGGCTTTACAACCGGAGAAATCATGCGGATGTCAGCTTATGGTCTGGTTGTCGCATAGTTGATTTCAATCAGAGTGGAAATTAGGATTAGGAATGAGTAAAGGCGTAGGTAGCATCTAATAAAAAACTTTTTCATAGTGAAAATGATAGTTGCCCACTGCCATATACCAATTTCTCTCTGATTTCCACACACCATCAACAATAACTAACTTACTAATAATAACTACAATTTAATGTTTGGTCTAATTGGTCATCTAACTAGCTTAGAACACGCCCAATCAGTAGCAAGGGATTTAGGGTATCCAGAGTATGCAGATCAAGGTCTTGATTTTTGGTGTAGCGCTCCGCCTCAAATAGTCGATACAATTAAAGTAACAAGTATCACAGGTCAGACAATTGAAGGCAAGTATGTAGAATCTTGTTTTCTACCAGAAATGCTAACAGCTCGCCGAATCAAAGCAGCAACTCGCAAAATAATGAATGCTATGGCTCATGCTCAGAAGCATAGTATTGATATAACTGCTTTGGGGGGTTTCTCATCAATTATTTTTGAGAATTTTAACTTGCAAAAGTTTCAGCAAATCCGCAATATTACATTAGAATTTAAACGTTTTACTACTGGTAATACTCATACAGCCTATATTATCTGTCAGCAAGTAGAGCAAGCTGCCGAAAAGTTAGGAATTGATTTATCAAAAGCTACAGTAGCAGTATGCGGGGCCACTGGTGATATTGGTAGTGGGGTCTGTCGCTGGTTGAATAGTAAAACAGAAGTGGCAGAATTATTATTGATAGCTCGCGAGCAAGAGCGACTAAAAAATCTACAAGGGGAACTAGGACGAGGAAAAATTCTAGAATTAAATGCAGCTTTACCTCTGGCGGATATTATCGTTTGGGTAGCTAGTATGCCTAAGGGTGTAAAAATCGATCCAAATACTTTGAAGAAACCTTGTTTATTAATTGATGGTGGTTATCCAAAAAACATGGCGACTAAAGTTCAGCAAGAAGGAATTTATGTTCTCAATGGTGGAATAGTAGAACACTCTCTTGATATTGACTGGAAAATTATGAACATTGTCAATATGGATGTACCTGGTCGTCAGTTATTTGCCTGTTTTGCAGAGTCAATGCTATTGGAGTTTGAAAAGTTATATACTAATTTTTCTTGGGGACGTAATTTAATTACTGTGGAAAAAATGGAACTAATTGGTAAGTTATCGATTAAACATGGATTTAGTCCTTTAATGCTTTGAAGAATGTAGAAGAAATATTGAAGTTAGGAATGTTTGATTTTCTTCTAGTTCAAAAGTCAAAGAGAATATAGATAATTGATGAACGGCTTTGCTAAATAGATGTATGGCAGGACTTACAGATAACTACCACTTATAGTAAGAGTTAATGGCCGTTAACCCCTACAAATTGTCCCAAAAAATGGTGTATCATTTCGTATGCTTGCGTAAGTCCTGCTTCAACATTTTAAGCCTCTGGCTTGACCTTTGTCATGCTGCGCAAACAGCGGTTGGTACTTATTGCTCTACCGATAAAATTTAAAAGCATTGATATATAAAGGTTAAAGCCTCTTTTGAGTTGAAAAAAGTGCCAGATATAATGCCCAAAACACTCAAAAAGTTAGGATCAAAGGCAGGGGGGATTACAGAAAAATCACGATCGACAAATATATCCGACTAACTCCTCTATAAATTCTATTCTTCCTTCTTCCTAGCTACTCCCCTACTCCTTAAAAAATACTTTTGAGCGCAAACCCTACTTATAACTGATAATTGATAACTGAAATTACCGGAGCGATCGCTACTATTTTCCGGAATTTCCTGATGGGGTGAAGGAGCTAAATAAAAGAGCCTAGATAATTTTATTCAATGTTTGGAGTGGGAAAATATGTCTGATAATTCTACATCAAAATTTCGTCCAAGGAAACATATTATTTCTCTTGGTTGGTTTAGCTTTATAATGATTAGTAGTTTTACTGGTTTAATTAGAGATGGAAATTTTGGCAGCTTACCTATAAATTTTTTAATTGGCAGTATTCCGGTGGCTATTGGTCATAATCTTGATATTCAGAATCAGAAAAAAGAGCAGAAATTGCTTTTAGCTGAACAGGAAAAACGTAAATTAAAACTAATAGAAGATTTAGCTCTTAGTCAAACTTTATTGGAAAAAGCAGAAAGTTTATAATATAGAAGAAGGAAGAAGGAAGAGGGAAGACGGAGGAAGACTATTTATTGAGCAAGAAAAAAACTTAAATTTCCTGTAGATATTCACCAAAAAATCAGGTCTGAAGCCTCCCCTTGGCTGCGCCGCGAGCTACCGCTCTACAAGGGGATGAAAAAAAACAAGTTCAATATTTCAAGCCTCTGACTTGACCTTTGTCATGCTGCGCAAACAGGCAGAGAGAGGTACTGATAACTGATAACTGATAACTGATAACTGAAATGACCCTTGAGTTTACACGAAGGATTGCGTTCGGAGATATGACTTGAGAAAGAATAGGAGTTCCTCAAAGATAGTTAGTGAAGGTTTTCCATTTCCCTTACAGCGTTTTTCATTTCGGTATCGTTGACTCCTATTGACCAGTATAATTTTCTTCTTAATGCATGACTTTTGACTTTGAACTTTTAACTTACATTCTCATGCTACATTTTTTCGTGCGGAATGTAGGTTAAAATCTGGATTTATACTTGAGAGGAGAAAATTTTAAATTAACTACTGTACCCTTATGACCATCAAAATAAATTTCAGCTTTCAATTGTTTAGAAAGAATTCGCACTAATTTTAACCCTAAAGAAGAACTATTTTGCCAATCAAAATCTGGAGGAATACCAATGCCATTATCTTTAATATTAATATAAACTTTTTCTTGTCGGTCTTGATGTAATTCAATACATATTTCTCCAGATTTACCATCAGGAAAAGCGTGTTTAAATGAATTAGTCACCACTTCATTAATTAACAAACCACAAGGAATTGCAGTTTCTAAATTGAGAGTTATTGCCTCTACATTAATTATAGGTTTAATTTGACTTTCTCTATCCCCGTAAGAACAAAACAAATTATCTATCAAAGCATGAATATATTCACTAAAATCAACTTGCCCTAAATTTTTTGACTGATAGAGTTGTTCATGGATCAAAGCCATACTTTGAATTCTATTTTGGCTATCAGCAAATAATTCCTGTACTTTTTGACTTTCAATATAATCTGACTGTAAATCTAATAAATTAGAAATAATGTGCAGGTTGTTTTTCACTCGGTGATGAATTTCTTTGAGCAAAATTTCTTTTTCTTGAAGAGAATCTTGAATTTGTTCTTCTGCTTTTTTGCGATCGCTAATATCAATACAACTACCAATATAACCAGCAAACTTACCATTGAGATTAAATCTAGGAACCCCTTGATTTAAGACCCAACGGTATTCGCCATCTTCTCTTCTCAAGCGATATTCTATAGTAAACGATTGATGGGTATAAAAATTTACTCGGTAATGTTCCAAATAATGTTGCATATCTTCAGGATGAATTCCCTGTAACCAACCTTTCCCGACTTCTTGTTCTAAATTACGTCCAGTAAAATCTAGCCATCTTTGATTAAAATAGTTAAAAAGACTATTAGTTCCAGACATCCAAATTAATACAGGAGCACTATCCGCCATCATCCGAAAACGTTGTTCACTTTCGCGTAACGCTAATTCTGCTTCTTGATATTCTAGAGCACTAACAAAAATTTTCCCGATAATTTTTAACAAATTAATTGTAGATTTTGTCCAACTGGATAATTTACTTACTGTCTCAAAACTGACTAAACCAATTAATTCACTTCCAGAAACCATAGGAATGCACAATAAAGATTGAATTAATTGCGCTGATAGTATTTGTTTTTCTCTGCTTGCTTCCAGAGGTAAATTGGAAACTGATGGTATATGTACGACCTCAAATTGATTTATTTTTTCCACGATCCATGGTAAAGAATCTATAGGAAGATTCTGTCGATCTTCAATTTGAGCTTCTGTTTTTGTAGCTCTCCATTGGTGAGTGTTGCTAACTTGAATTCCATTGCTACTTACTAAAAACATATAACTACGATCTGCATCTATTAACTCACAAAGTTGTTTTAATGCTATCTGGATACTATTATTAATTTCATTAGGATTAAGGTTAATAAAGCTAGTAGAGATATTAGCAACAAGTTTTTCCAATTCTAGTTGTTGCTTGAGAATTACTTCTGCTGCTTTGCGATCGCTAATATCTTTGTGAGTACCAATCATTCTCACTGGTTTGCCTATTTCATCCCTGATTACAACTTTACCGTAAACTGCTATCCACTTCCATTCACCAGCTTTAGTCTGTAACCGATAGTCCAAAGCATAGATAAATGAACTATCTTCTAAGTGCAAATTTAAAGCATCCATCACCCAACCTTTATCTTCTGGGTGAATTAGCATTTCCCAAGAATTTATATTCGGAGGAATATCGTCTGGATCGTAACCCAACATTTCTAACCATCGAAAACTATAATAACACTCACCCGTAGTAATATTCCAATCCCATAACCCATCACCTGAAGTTTCTAATGCTAGTTGCAATCGTTCTTGAATTAGTTGTAATTTTGTGTCTACCAGTTTATCTTCACTAATGTCTTGTGCTATTCGAGCTATTTTATCAACTTTCCCTGTCCGGTCTTTGATGGGAAAAGCACGAGTCAAAATCCAACGTATTTCTCCATTAGGTAGTATAATACGATATTCTTGTTCTTCTTCTACTTCCGTAGAATTTGCTAAAGCTTCCACTACTTTTGGGCGGTCTTCTGGATAAATAGCATCTAGAAAAGAGTGGGGCGATTTGTATAACTCATCGCGGCGAAAACCCCATATTCTTTCATAACTAGGAGAAATATAAAAAATTTGATTGTTTTGAGGATCGTGTACCCAGAAAACACTATCGATATTTTCTGCTAGTTGATTAAATATTTCTTGACTTTCTTGTAATGCTGCTTCTATTTGTTGGCGTTCGGTAATATTTAATACTGTTCCGAAAAGTTTTATTACTTCACCTTCTTCATTAAAAATTGGTTTTCCTGTGATTGATATATATTTTAGTTCACCATCTGGGCATAAAATTCGTAGTTCGAGTCGATCGCTTTGACCTTGATTAATTGCTAAATCAATTGCTTTTTGTATTGCTGGCAAATCATCAGAATCAACTAATTTCAAATAGTCTTCTATAGTTACAAAAGTAGATTTTTGCTGTATACCTAAAATGTTGTATACTTCTTCTGAGCATATTAATTGACTTGTAGTTAAATCATATTCCCAACTGCCTATATCAGCAGTTTTTTCTACTTCTATTAATTTGGCTTGATTATGAAGAATACTTTCTAAGGTTTCTTTTTCATCTGTAATATCTCGTACCACTGCATAGATTAAATTTTCTGTTAAGAAAGGAACAGTATTCCAAGCTAACCAACGATACGAACCATCTTTAGTCCGATAACGGTTCTGGAATGTTATAGCTTCAGCATTCTCAGTAATATTTTGTAGTTCTGCAAGAGTAGTATCTCTATCTTCTGGATGTACAAACTCAATGTAAGGTACTGTTAATAGTTCTTCTGTTGTATAACCTAAAGTTCTTGACCAGCTTGAATTAACTTTTTTAAAGTAACCGTCAGTACCAACTATTACTAATAGGTCAAGAGAAATATCAAAAAAGCGACCGCTTTCTCTAGAATTTTTTTTCAGAGGTTCATTGATTTGATTAAACGAGCGTACTAAATCTTCAATTTCCTTAAACCAAACTATTTTTGAAGCTGAGGATAAGTCTTCTTCATTAATAAGATTATTTTGAGCTGTTTTTAATAATTTGTATATTGGTTTAGTTATCCAGTGAGAGATTAACATAGCTAAGTAGATAACCAAAGCCATTACTAATAAAGATAAAAAGATAGTTATTTTAACTTTGTTATTAATTTGTGGTGCAAATTCCGATTTTGGCACAGCCACTACAATTAACCAATCATCTTGATTTTGACTGGGTATTAATTTGACAAAATATTGTTCCCCTGTAACTTTTAATTCTAAATATCTTGTATTTTTAACATCATAGTAATCCTCTTTTGTTTCTAATAATTTATTAGCTATTTCTTGAATTAATATTTTATTAGAATTATCTAATGATTTATTTGAGCGACTAGCAACAACTATCCCAGATTTTTCTATCAGATAAATTACATTTAACTGAGCTATATTTACTGTCTGAAGTAATTTATCAATTTCTGATATAGGTAGCTCAACTGCTAATACCCCAATGAGACTATTATTCTGGTCGTAAACTGGATAACTAGCTAAAATTGCTCCTGATTCTGGTGAATATTCTGAATTCTCAACTTTATTCCAGACAGGTTTACCTGTTTTAATTACATCTCTATACCAACTTTCTTTTTGATAATTATATTCGTTATTTTTAGATATTTCTGTGAGATTTTCTGAACTTGACTTAGTGTTGAAATTGGTGACTAAACTATTATCTTTTGTTCTCTTTACTCCTACAAACTCTCCCTTGATACTGCCAAAATTAATCTGGCCGACATCAAATTGTTTTATTTGCTGAAAAAACAAATCTTTGATTTTAATTAAATCATTAGAATCCCACCATCCTAACTTAATTAAATCCTGGTTGATTTTATGAATCAAACTAGGTACTTCTAAATAATTATCTAAATCATGGGTAATATAATCACCTGTTTCACTGTTAAGCTGAGTGGCTAATTGCTTAACTGCTATTTGTTCCTTTTGTAATGATGCCCAGGCAAGAAATAAAACTGTAATTGATGTGGGAATAATCAAAGATAAAAATATTATTCCCCGCAGTGGTCTCTTGATTTTTTGCCGAAAAATAGTATCAATCCAAACTACATAATTACTGAGTTTTTTTATCATTTCTTAAATTCACCCACTAGACCTCTTGCAAAAGTGTTAATTAAATCAATTCAAGACTATGAAATCAACAATTTCATCAAAATCATAAGGGTCTAAAACCCCGCCTTTTAAGGCGCAATATTTTTGGAGCGAAGCTCAAATCCCCTACTTCCCCTCCACGGTCGGGGTTAGGGGTGGGTTAACTTCTGAGTTCCAACTTCTGAGTTCCAACTTCTGACTTCTGACTTCGTTAATTCCCTATTCCCTATTCGTAAGCATTCAGCAGGAAATTATTACCGAATAATCAAGGTTTAAAGCCTCTCCCTTAAAGGAGAAACAAGAAAAAATTTTCCTTTTCGTCAATCCTCTTCTTTTCAAGGAGAGTTCATTAATTGATAATTAATAATTACCTCTGGTTAAAACCGCTACGGAATTGAATATAAGGAAATAGTATTAATAGATAATGGATAGTTGATAATGAAATAATTCTCTAACTCTTTAATTATCAATTATCAATTGTCAATTCTCCATTGGTAAAGGGAGGCTTCAAGGCGCGAATTATTTAATTATTAATTATTAATTATTAATTCTATCAAATCCGTTTAATTGGACATAAAAAAAATCTCCAATTGCCATAACGACCCTCATCTTTGTAATTCTTTCTCCTCCTGAGGAAGTCTTTCCCCTCCTGGGAGGGGCTAGGGGTGGGTTGACTTCCCCTCCACGGTCCGGGTTAGGGGTGGGTTGACTCCTTCTGACTTAACCATTCTATGGCTGTTTAACCGGATTTGATATTATTCGGTAATTATTAATTATTAATTATTAATTATTAATTGTTGAACCCTATTCCCTATTCCCTGACCTCTGCAAGAAGTCTACTGAGAATAATAATTATTCTTAAAAAAAGCTTTGTAATAATGACAATTATTTAATCTATAATTTAATCTATAGAAGAATAATATACTTGGTCGCGCCCTTGAGATTTAGCCTCATAAAGTGCTGAATCTGCCTCTTTAATTAAATCATCAAGTTTAAACTCAGATTCAGACGCCCATGATAATGATTTTCTAGTAGCAACCCCACAACTAATTGTCACACAATTACTAATTTTTGAACCTTGATGAGCAATAGCAGCATCTTTAATACTTTTACGAATTTTTTCTGCCACATAAACAGCTCTTTCTACATCTGTTTCTGGTAAAACAACTACAAATTCTTCACCTCCATAACGAGCTACTAAATCGCTAGAACGATTAACATTTTGCATTATAATATCAGCAATTTTCTTTAAGCAAGTATCTCCTGCTTGATGGCCATAAGTATCATTATAAGCTTTAAAAAAATCCACATCACACATAATTATGGATAATGGCAAACTATTTCTATGAGAACGTTTCCACTCACTTTCTATAAACTTCTCAAAATTGCGACGATTAGCAACCATTGTTAAACTATCCAAAGAAGCTAAACGCTCCAATTCTTGATTAGCTTTTTCCAATTTGTCACTCAACATTCGTTCTTTTTCTATTTGTCGTCGTAATTCCTTCATTGCCCATTGAGTTTGTAATAACCGTCGAACTCGTTGACGTAAAACTGCCCAATGAATTGGTTTAGTAATATAATCTGTTGCCCCTACTTGAAATGCTAAATCAACAGATGCTTGGTCGTCAAGAACTGTAATCATTAATACTGGTGGACTATCTTCTCCCAATAGCTGATGTAGTTTAGCACAGCAAGTAAAGCCATCCATTCCTGGCATCATTGCATCAAGTAATACCATATCTGCTAATTGTTTTTGACAAATTTCTAAGCATTGCTCCCCATTATTTGCTTCAATAACTTGATACCCATCTTTCTGTAAGATACGATGCAGAATTAGTCGAATAGTATTTTCATCATCAACTATTAATATTCGGGGTGCTACAGTCCAAAAACCTGGTTTAATCATTTTATAGACTTATTTCTATTTTTTGATTGTAATGCTACTTTCACTCTATGATGCTCTCGATCCATTATTTCTGTTAATTGCTCTGCATTTTCTGTTGTGCCCATATTACCTATTGCTTCTAATTGTCCACATAGTTGAGCTAAGTTATTAGCTCCTATGGTTAAGCTAAGAGATTTTAGAGCATGAGCCGCATTTCTCAATGCCGTTCCATCTTGAGCTAATATTGCTGCTAAAATTGCATCTCGCTTTTGAGGAGCTTCTTCTAAATAACTATTAATTATTTCTTGTAAAATGCTTTCGTCTCCCCCTGCTGCTTGCTCTCTTAGATATTCAAATACTGATTCATCAATAGCTGGAGTTATAAAGTTTGACATATTTTTATCGACAGAGTTGACTAAAGATAAACTATTATTCTGGTCTTCATCTTCTAATACTAGATTATTTTGTAGAGTAATATTTAATTCTTCTACTGGAGCTTGATTTTCGAGATTTACAATTTCTTCTGGAATTAACTCTTGATTAAGTTGATTTGATTTTGAATCAACCTCTTTTACTACTGCAACTATCTTATCTTCTACTGCAAAACTTTTTGTTGGCAAATCATCAGTCTGTTTTGACTTTCTATGACTAATATAATTATTTAATGCTTTGATCAATGCTTCGACTCGAACTGGTTTACTTATATAGTCATTCATCCCTACTTCTAAACACTCTTCGCGATCGCCCCGCATTGCATGAGCAGTCATAGCTACTATCCAAGGTCGTTTGACTTCAGGGAAAATTTGACAAATTCGTTTTGTTGCTTCAAAACCATCCATTTCTGGCATTCGTACATCCATGAAAACTAAATCGTAATTTTGACGGCGCAATGCTTCTAGAGCTTCTAATCCATTATTAGCTATATCAGCACGATAACCTAGTCTGTTTAAAGAGAGTAAAGCTACTTTTTGATTTACCGTTACATCCTCTACTATCAGGATGCGTAATGGTAATCCAACTTCTACTTCATCACTGAATATTGATTTTGCTTTTGCAGTTTCAGGTTTAACTGATACTCGTTGTACTCCTAGCACAGAAACTAACATTTCATATAAGTTAGATTGTTTAATTGGTTTACTCACAAAAGCTGCAAACGATGCTCTTCCTGCAATTTCTTCTGATGTCAGTTTGCCTATTGAACTTAGCATTAATAAAGGCAATTTTCTATATTCTGGCATGGATTGAATTTTCTCCGCTAAGGTTAAACCATCCATTTCTGGCATTTGTAAATCTAGTATTGCAATGTCAAAAATTTCCCCTGAGCGGAGTAAATTTAAAGCTGCTTCTCCTGACTCCACTGCTTTGACATTCATTCCCCAAGATTCTACTTGTAGAGTGATAATTTGGCGATTAGTTGCATTATCATCAACTACAAGTACTCGCTTTTCTGTAAGTTCAGGTTGTGATTTTTTGAGATTAAATTTTGTATTTGTATCAGTTGCCATTGCCATCATAGTAAAGCGAAATGTAGAACCTCTATCTATTTCAGTTTCCACCCACATATGGCCACCCATAGCCTCACTTAACCTTTTACTAATAGCTAATCCTAAACCTGTACCTCCATAATTTCTGGTCATTGAAGCATCTACTTGACTAAAAGGTTTAAATAATCTTTCTAATCTATCTGTCGGAATTCCGATTCCTGTGTCTGTGACTGCAAATTCTATTTCGTATAGGTTGTCAACAGGTGTGGGATTTCTTTTAGCTACTAAGTTTGTACTTGTTTGGTTATGATTAATATCTTCTGACTGAGGCAGTTTATTATTAGTTAACAACCAATTTTTTCCACTTACTGAGACAATAACTTCTCCACGTTCGGTAAATTTAACAGCATTAGAAAGTAAGTTGGCAAGTATTTGACGTAGCCTTGTCACATCACCTACTATTGCTTCTGGAATACCTTGATGGATAATATAAGCTAATTCTAAACCTTTAGCACCAGCTTGGGAAGCTACTAAATCTAAGGCTGATTCTATACAAATTCGGAGATTAAAAGGTTGGTCTTCTAATTCTATTTTCCCAGATTCTATTTTAGAAAAATCAAGAATGTCATTAATAATTGTTAGTAATGAATCACTACTATGACGAATAGTATCTACAAAATCTTTTTGTTGAGGGTCTAATTTTGTATCCAGTAATAACCCAGTCATACCAATTATTGCATTCATAGGAGTCCTGATTTCGTGACTCATCATAGCTAGAAATTCACTTTTAGCTCGATTAGCAGATTCAGCTTCTTGTTTAGCTGCTTCTAACTCCAAATTTTCAGTTTGTAGTTGTACTTGTCGCCGTTTTTCTTGCTCTACATAATCAGCTTGTGCTAAAGCAATTCCTACTTGTACAGCAACTGACTCTAATAAATATATCTCTTCTTCTGCCCAATAACGAATGCGATCGCATTGATGTAGAACAATTACTCCATTCGGTTCTCCTTTATATGAGGTGCGAATTGCTAATACTGATTTTACTCCTAATAAGCAACAAATTTCGGTATCTTTGAATAATAATGGCTCTAAGTTGGTGTTGTCGCTACTAATAGCTTCGTCTTGAGCTAATAATTTTTGCAGATTATGGTTTTCTTCTAATGCTAGTGATAGACCTTGTATTGATTTATAACCTGGTTCAAGGTATTCTTCTACTAGAGGAATTTGTGGTGATGGTTTAACAATATAGCAATAAATTAAGCAGCGATTTACTTTAAATGTTTGACCTATTAGTTTGACTGCTGTTTGAAATATGCGATCGCTATTTAAACTAGAACGAATTTCTGTGGTTAACCGTTTATGGAGTAATATGTGTTTTATGTTCTTTTTTAAGGCAGCTTTTGAGGAATAACGTTCTATTTGATTTCCTACCCATTGTGCCATTAGTTTTAATATCTGGCGATCGCTCTCTTTAAAAGGTTCGGATTTTGGGTATGGACTTGCAAAACTGATAGTACCATACACTTTACCTTCTACCATTACGCGACAACCAATGTAAGATTCTAGTTTAAAAAATGTTTGAGCATAAGCAGGATGATTTTGCCATTCTGAATTTCCTGCAACTTCAATACTTATTGGTTCATTTGTTTTGATTGTTTCACTACAATAAGTTTGTTTTATATCAGTTGTATCTCCTGCTGCGATCGAAAAAGGAAATCCCTGGAGTATTTGAGATGCGACTACTTCATAAGTTTCTCCCTTAATCTTTGCTAAGATGCCTATTTCTGTTCCATATTGCTTTCGCCCCATTTCCAGAATTTTTTGTAAAAAAGTATCAAGATTTTGGTCTGTTTCTGAAGCTACTCTATAGAAACCGCTAAGAATTTTTTCTGCTTCTTTGAGTTTAGTTTCTGTTTGTTTTTGTTGTGTAATATCAATAGCAGTACTAAGAAATCCAATAATTTTTCCTTCACTATCAAGTAGTGTTCTGATGACTAAACTTACCAATAAATGAGAGCCATCTTTTCTGATATAATTCCATTCTTGAGATGTAAAAATTCCTTGTCGTGCTGATTCTACTAACGTATCGAAATCTTTTATGGGGCGATTCAATTTCTCACTTAATTCTTTGGTGCGTTCTATTAATTGAAGTTTGTCGTGAAATATTGTCAGGTTTTCTTTACCAACTACTTCTTGTCTATCATAACCCAAAAGTTTCTCCGCACCAGAATTAAATGTGGTAATCTGACCGTTAATATTCGTAGTAATTAGAGCAACTTCTGTTGCAGCATCCACTACCTGTTCTAAGTTAGCATTTCGATCTACAAGCTCTTGCTGTGATAATTTATAATTTGCGATCGCTTCAGTGAAAATAATTATCCCACCAATTTCACCTTTACTATTATACCAAGGGTGTATTTCCCATCGAATCCAGTCTAAGGAACCATCTGGTCTAGAAAACCGATCTTCCTCGCATTTTTGAACCTCTCCTGCAAGACAAGTTGTATAAATTTGCTTCCAGCGGTCAGTAATGTTGGGAAAGACTTCATAATGACTATGCCCAATAATATCTTTTTCTGTTAAATTATAATCAGTTAACCAACGCTTAGAAGTCCATAAATAGCACATATCTTGGTCTAAAATAGCTACTGCTATAGGTATATATTCTAGTAACAAATCTTTGAATATATCATTTTTTCGCTTATTTTGCTGTTGGTTTTCATTAATATCGCCAATGGTAATCAAGCCACCAATAAATTGATTTTTTTCATTGTTGACTGAGTAATAACATAATTCTAATAATCTTTCTTTTTCTGTATTTATGGCAGTGGATTGTATCGTTTCATCAAAAGCATTTTTACTATTGACTATTTGAGAGTCAAAAAAGTTATTTTCAGAAAATTTTTTGTGATTTACAGTAAATACTAATAGATCGAATATTGATTTACCAAGAGCATCATTTTTACTAATTCCCGATATTTCTTCAAGTCGAGCATTCCAATCTATACAATTATAATTAACATCAAATTTTACTATTCCATTAGTACTACTTTTTACTATTTCTTTTGTAGAAGACAAATCTTCTTTAAGTAAAACATCTTCCCCGTCTAATTTTGAAATATCGCGACTATATATGATTATTTGCTCAATTTCTGATGTTTTAAAAAAAACATTTGCTCTCAAATTATATAGATTCCAGGAACCATCAATATGATAAAGTCTTGCTTCTATATTTACTATGAATTCTGGATTCTGAATAATCTCCGTTAATTTATCTACAACAAATAAAAAATCATCTTGATGAACAAACTTCAGAAAATTTCTTCCAATTAATTCTTGCCTTTGATAACCGAGTACTTTTTCAGTGGCTAAATTATTATATAAAATATTGCCCCCAATATCTATAACCGTGACTACATCAGAATTACTTTCTATCATTAGGCGGAAGTAATCTTGACGATCGAGTAGTCTCATTGGAGAAGATATATTTGAAACTAACGCTCCTAAGTTGCTGAAAGAAAATATTAAATCAACTATCTTTTCATCGTACTGCCGAATTTCTCTAATATAAAAAATAATAACTGCAACAACAATATTGTTCGCTAAAATTGGAAATCCTAAAGCTGTTTGAAGACCAACTTCTGTTGCTTTTTTCCCTCGTAAATAAATTGTTTCTGGTAAACTACTAATATCTTTTTCCCACTCTGGTTGTTGAGAAATCCAAATTCGACCAGCCATATCAACACTAGGCGGAAATGTTATTTCTTCACTATAACTATGAAATCTTGTTAGTAATTCTTGAATCTCAGGTCGTCCATACCAGATTGGACTACACTCCATCCTAGTACCGTTACTATCTGGTATCCATACCTCTACATAATCTCCATCAATACTTAAACAGGCTTTATGGATTAATGCTTCTAAAAGTTTATCAAATTTTTGGGATTTTAGCTGGGCGTAAGTCATAGTAGACGAGTTTCTGACTAACAGAAATTCTTAGGTTTACAAGCTGCATAACCTTAATATTAATTTTCTCTTGTTAAGGATTAATGAGGATTGAGGATTCAATCAACTCCAGAAGTTCACGAATAGAACTATATCTGTTGACGGTATACTTCATTTAACTCTTGTAGATAGTAAAATCCTCATTCCTTATCCATTAACTAAAAAGGTCAACTATTGAGGAAGCTTTTGCTTATAGCATTCTCTCAATTGACGAGGGAAAAATGTGAATTTTCAGCAATAAGGAATCTAGGAATATATAATTTGCTTAACCAGCATTAGATATCCTACTTCGTAAGCATTCAGGTCTTGGGGTTGCATTATTCTTAATTTTGTGCATACTCAGTGTTTCAAAACTGAAAACTGTATCTAAGAATACTAAATAGTCTATAAATGAGACTAAAAGGTTTCTGGAAAGCGATCGATACATAGATATGATTATTTGTCAACCGCAGCACCTGAATAGTTACCCTACTTCTATTGTAGCTATTTTTTTTAATTCAGTATTGGTAGTTAGATTAGCTAGTAATAATAATTTCAAACAACTTTGCCTTATATTTACCCTATAGTTACTGTATCTTAAATTGTCGAAATACCCTGATTAAGTTACTACGCTAAATTTATGAAAAATACTAAAATTTCAAACCCGATAATACTTCGATATTTAAAGACTCTAATTATATTAAAAATCAATAGAATAAGGTTTGTTAGACTTTTTACTGCTAGTAAATAACAAACTCTTGTTCAAAAGCTCAAATAAAAACACTATATATTAAATTTAATAATTAGAATTAAATTCATACTTTACTGTAGAGCCATTTAAAATAATAAATAATTATCAAACTACTTGATTAGTGAAGATATAATTAATCAATTTAACTATTTGACTTAACTAAGCAATACAAATTTTCATACTTCATACTTTCCTATTATTATCTATAAAGGAATAGTAATAGAACTCGTTTCAATAATTGATAATGAATAATTGATAATTACCTCTCCCTAAAACGGATAGGATTGAATAAAAGGAAAAAAATTATTTTTTTCCCCTTTCAAGGGGAGGCTTCAAGGCGCGAATTATTTAATTATTTAATTATTTAATTATTAATTCTTCGGTAAAAATAACCTGAATAGTTTTTTTTGATGGGAGCCATATTTCACAATTTATCCCAGATAAAATTTGTACAACTTGTTTTTACCGAATAATTAAGGTTTAAACCCTCTCTTTTAAAGTAGAAACAAGAAAAAATTTTCCTTTTAGCCAATCCTCTTCTTTTCAAGGAGAATTCACGAAGGAAGAGGGAAGACCGAAGTTGGAAGAAGGAAGAAGAACCCACATTTAAAAACGTGGGATTGAAAACAAGGACGCAGTATTCCATCGCACTACATGTCTTGGAATACACATTTGTTTTAAGTGGGCTTTATACCCACAACGCGCATTTTTTAATTATACTCATACCAACTTCTATCTTCCTCCTAACTTCTTGCTTATTTGTAATTATTAATTATTAATTATTAATTGTTGAAATGGCTCTTAATCAAAATTATCTCATCCTATCCTTTGACTTCCTTTACCGAAAAATTGTGGTTTAAAGCCGACTCTTTTAAGAGGATAAAAAGAAAAATTTTCATGATTAGTCAATCCTATCCGTTTTAAAGGAGAGGTAATTCGCGCATTCTTGAACCTCTAAGTTCAGTGCAATGGGATACTTTTTGACTTTGAAGTCCCTAATTAAATTGAGCATAGCCAAATTAATTACTTGAATACAGCATAGTTTACCGAAAAATTGTGGTTTAAAGCCGACTCTTTTAAGAGGATAAAAAGAAAAATTTTCATGATTAGTCAATCCTATCCGTTTTAAAGGAGAGGTAATGCTAAATTCGCGCATTCGCGCATTCGCGCATTCTTGAAAGATAGCTTTAACTATGCTCCTATAACTTGTATAAATATAGCTACTAATTGATAATTTCTTATTACAATTGGTTCAATTTTTCTTATTTGTTTGTTGTTGTTTTTTCCAATCTGCTAGTGCTTCTTGAGCAGCTCCATAAGCTGGTGTTCCATCAGGAACTAATTCACCAGCCAAAATAGCTTCACTTAAGTTATTATTTTTGGCTCGTAGTTTAGCTATACTAAAAATAGTATTACTCCACTGAGTAATCAATTTTTGAGCTTCTTCATACTGAGGTTCACCAGGTAGAACTTTACGAGCATCATTAATTGCTTCAATATAAGATGAAGCTAGTCCTGGTTTAATCTTTTCTTTTGCAGTTTTGAGTAACGCTTCATTAAACCCTTTATTAGCTTTTTTTTGTTGAGTTACTTGGGGTTGCCATTCAGCGATCGCTAACTGTGCTTCTTGATAAATTGGTCGGACATTTACAGGTACTAACTTAGCTGTATTAATTGCACTATCATAATCTCCTTTTAATGCTCGTCCACTAGCTATATCAAGAATAGTTAAACTCCAACGCTCTATTTGATTTTGTGCTTCAGGATAAAGCGGATCGCTTTGAGAAATTTGGGCAGCTTTAATAATTGCTTTACTAAAACTAGAAGCCATAACTGAATCAAGTTCAGTTAAAGCTTCAGATAATATTAATTGATTTGCTGGAGCTTGACTTTCTTCTTGTTTTCCGCTTTCTTCCTTCGCGATATAAGTTTTTTCTTTAGATTGACCTTCAGAAGAAGAGGTAACAGGTAATGTTGATAAAGTTACTTCTGATGAGGCATCTTCCTCCACTTTCATATTAGGTACAGTCCCTACATCTACTGCCTGTGTACCTGTAAATATAGACTTATTTGTCAAAAATACGCCTAATAAAAGTACTAGAAAAGTTAGACTACTTCCTACAATCAACTTTTGTAAAAAATATCGATCGTAATTAATGTTTTGAGAAATATTTTCAGACATTTCTGCTTTTATATATGTATTATTATTTTTGCTATTTATTTGAGATTCAATGTTATGATTGTGACTTTTATTACCATTCACCATATTTATTTTAGTAATGTTTGTTAAGGGAGTTTTTACTGACTTTAAAACTTGTTTTTTTGTTGTAGAAGCAATTAATGAATCAACAATTACACCTTCTTTTTCTTCCGTAGAGTTAGAATCATCGTAATTTTTTAGAGGTAAAATCATCTGATTCATTTTTTCAGCAGAATTTACCACTATTAGATGGTTTTGCTTTGGTTGTAGATATTGAGCAGATAATTCCGGTAAGCGATTACTTAAAAAATCATCTAACTCTTTGAGTGTTTTACATTTTCCATAACGTAACCCTTCTATAATAGTCGCTGTAAAAAATCCTAGACGTAGTGCAGAAGTTTCATAGGAAACCTGCTGTGGACCACATGACATTAACAGAGGTATTTCTAACTCTCTCGCTACTTCTACTGTTTGAACACCAACTTGGTTGTCCATTCCCATCAAACGATTGTGGTTAATATCCAATATAACCAAAACTTCTCCCGTAGAAGAAATTTTCAAAGTTTCTAATAGTTTTTTTATTGATATTCCTGTAGTTTCAGGGTCTTGAGGATTACCATCAATTGGCATTATATAGTCTTGATTTTGATGAACAACACCATAACCACTAAAGAAATACCAGAGAAAATTTTCCTTTTGCAATTGGTTTTGACAAAAGTCTTCTATCAGGTTTAGTAAATTTTTTTTACAAGGATAGGTTGGTTGTTCACAAATTGGTAATAAATTACTATCCGTTAATAATAGGCATTGTTCTGCTGAAAAATTTGTTTCGTTTAACAAAAAGCTATGCAGTCCTTCTGCATCTTGTTTAGCATAACTGAGAGGTTGAATAAACTCGTATTGATTTATACCAATGGCAATACAAGCATAATTTTTCATTTAACAACAATCCTGACACTTAATAAATTGCCTCTATATCTAGGATAACATTTATAGGCCATTACTATTACGATCTATTTTGACATCCTCCCGACGCTGCTCTATGAGACAGTGCGAGATTCCATACCCTTAACTTCTTCTTTGGTCTGAAATTTGGGCATTGCAAATTCAAGGCCAATTTTAATAGTTTTGTGGAATGGACATCTTGCCTGTTCCTGATATTTTCACTCCTTGGCAGGATACCCACCCCACTTATTTTCATCTCGTCCCTCAGCAATGCCTAAATTTGAGATAACTCAGTTGCTACATATATGTTTGCAGTATTAGTCCTTTCTCTTGTAAGTAAAAAGTAATAGTCCATAAAGTAATTTTAAAATGGACATTATTTCGCAGATATTTTTGAATAAAATATTTTTTGAGAAATTTTAAACTCCTAAAAGCATTGCCAATTATAAGATACAGCCATACTCTTCCTACTCAAAATCAAAAAACTTGAAAAAAGGGGTTGACAGACAAAGGTAGAGTTGCTAGATTAGTAAATGCGCAGGGAGAGAGGCAAACACCTCCTAC
>JAXHSW010000043.1:0-6306 GCA_034190295.1 Cyanobacteriota bacterium
TCTACTTTAATTAAATTAGATGTACTGAATTTACGAAATAATCCAGTTTCCAGAATTTGCCCGCTCTAACCACAATCAATTTGTCGTTTCTAAAAGAAAAGAAGGAAGAGGGAAGAGGGAAAAATATTGCGTTATTTAAGTCGTAACAGAATTACAGATATTAATTCTCTTTCTACTTTAATTAAATTAGATGTACTGAATTTACGAAATAATCCAGTTTCCAGAATTTGCCCGCTCTAACCACAATCAATTTGTCGTTTCTAAAAGAAAAGAAGGAAGAGGGAAGAGGGAAGAGGGAAGAGGGAAAAATATTGCGTTATTTAAGTCGTAACAGAATTACAGATATTAATTCTCTTTCTACTTTAATTAAATTAGATGTACTGAATTTACGAAATAATCCAGTTTCCAGAATTTGCCCGCTCCAACCTGAATCAATTTGTCGTTTCTAAAAGAAAAGAAGGAAGAGGGAAGAAGGAAAAGGGAAGAGGGAAAAATCTGGCGTTTCAAGTTTTTTTTATTTTTTGAGCTGCTCCTTGCAGAGTAAAATTATTAGCTTATTCTTGAGCGATCGCCTGTATTGAATAGCTTAAAAATAGAGTCTAATTGGGTGCATCTCATATTTGCAAAAATACTTTTTTCCTATATATTCCCTGTTGCCTAAAAGCGATAAATTTTTGGCTTTATTCACGCATTGAGATGCACCCGTCTAATTTGCCTTTTAACTGCCAATTTAAAGTATAAACCTAGCTTAAATTTTTAAGTTGACTAAAATTTCAAATAAAATATATAATTAGCTAAAGATTACTCTTAAATATCAGGAATAATTATGTGGCCTAAATGTATAAATAAGCTATCTCCTTTTAAAGGTAACTTTAGCGAAGAAATAGCAGAGTTGTTGAAGGTTACTTTCAACGAAAAGGGGATATTTAATGAAGATGAAATGTTTATGCCTGTTCGTATAGTTAATATTTTAGGTCGTTGCAGTACAGCGATGTATCTTGACTGTCCTAATATCCCTGAACACCATTTATATCACGCCGAAGGATATGAAGATGACCCAGATTATGATATGGGAAGATACTTCTGGTTTGATTTTGATATTGTAGGAATGGATGAATTATTTTTGCCCCTAAGAATGGTTTTTAATGAAGGTGATGGTGATTGTAATGATGGTTTTTGGGGGGTTATTTGGGAGCGCAATACAGAAGAGATTATTGCCAATATTATTAGTAGTGGTGATATGGAAACAACTATAGAAGCAATTTCAAAACAACACATAAATATCTATGAATCTCAGGAAGTTTTAATTCCTACAATTTTCGATCAAACTGATTCTATAAGCGATCATATTACAGTTGCTAACGATACAAAACTAGAAAAAATTCTGCGTTTGGCGATTCAATTTTTCTATACATGGATATATTACAACCAAGATAAGAATGAGATAGAATCAATACATTACGAGGAGGAAGAGGAGATATCAGGGCTAATGGTGATAGATGATGATTTCATAGATGACGATGATGAAGTAGAGGATTAATTTAATTGAAAAATTGCCCGCTCAAACAAAATAGTCGGCAGTCTCAATTGAAAGGGGTATTCAACTTTAATCTGTTATTATTGTTTGACTATTTGTATCAGTTTTACTAAGCAGTAAAAATTTAGGCAAAGTAATTCAGAGTAAAATGAAATAATTCTGTTTTACTCTGAGTTTTTACCGAAATATTCTAATTTCAATTATTTTTTTCTTTAGAGTTTAATACCCCGCCGTCTACACAATGTTTACAATTGTTTGGGGTTTGTAGACATGAAGTAGCCTGCCGAAGACTATCTCCATCCACTTTTTCTTTTTCCTTCTTTAAGGGAATTTTTTGTTTCCTATTCTCTACTCAAATATTGAATTAAAAAATCAGCTATTTTATCACTACCACCAGGTTTACCCATCCTTTGAATACCATTAGGAATACAAGCTTCTAAATACTTCTTATCTGCCAAAGTTTCTTTTACTTTTTGAGCTGCTTCTTGCAGAATAAAATTATTAGCTGGTTGTTTACCAATAACCTGTACCGAACAACCTAAAAGTCTGGTTTGAGCTTCCGCAAAACGATAAGTAAATGAAGGACCTTTACCGGGAATAGTAATGACAGGTTTTCCTAATCCTACTGCTTGTTCAATCGCAGTTCCCGCCATTCCAATTACCAAATTTGATTGTTGTAAAATATCGGCAAAAGCATCCTCATAACAAATTACTTCTATCCGACATTCCGCAGTTAAAAATGTCAACTTACCTGCTTGATATTGCCAATTTTCAAAAGTAGTTCCTCCTGCGGAATGTTGTGCAAAGGCTTCTAATTCAGACATCAAAATAGGAACGGCAGCTACTCGGAACTGACAAACATTTTTTCCCATAACTTTAACAATTTCTCTGACCAATTTAAGTAGCAAAGATAAATTTATGCCAGCCTCCGGTAAACGAGAACCAGGTAAAATACCAATAGTAAATAATTCAGGTTTAAGCTGTAAATCTTTTCCTGTAGAAATTAAATTATCCATCACAGGTGTACCGACAAATTCTGCCTTTTTAATTCCTTGTCGATTTAAATCCTTTGCAGTCAAAGCATCTCTAACAAAAACTTTTAAACATCTAGAATTATTCAGTAATTTTGGCAATATTAAACCCAGATTAATTCGACCTTCATAATAACTAGAATCAGCCGAAAGAAACACCACATAAGGTAACTTTGTCCAATAAGCGATCGCTGCGACTACAATATCTCCAGTAGCCATAACTAAATCACAGTTTTTCGCAAATTGCCGAACTATTTGTAACTGTCGCCAAGTTAAACTAATTAATCCCTGTCCCAAGTCTTTAAATAATAATAAAGGGTTCAAATAAAAAAAACCCCCTGATGGCATATTTGCTGTGGGGCAAATAATTGGTATTCCTAAATTTTTATAACTATTACCAGCACCAACAATAGGCATAGCTGATATAGTTGTATCTGAGCAAATTTTTGTAAAAGCTTTAATAATTTGACAATTATGTGTATCTTCTCCGTGACCATTACTTAAAAACAGTATATTTTTTGTTTTCATAATTATTTATTGATACAAATATAAATTTTTTAAGTTTTCCAATTGTCAAAATTAAAGACAAGAAGGAATAATATCATGTCCGGTGGAATACTTAATAAATAACGACTGAGAAGTCAGGAGACAGGAGACAGGAGACAGGAGAAATGGGAATGAGCGAGGAGGTAGGAGTAAGAATTATTCCCAGATTGTTCTGCCCAACTATGAGCCGAAAATACGCTCCATGCATGAGCATCAAGAGCTGAAACAGACGCACTTTTTTCTTCCCAAAAAGGCACTTGTCTTTATATGTCAATGCTTTTAGATTAGATCGGTAAGCCCTAAGTTTTTCCTTGGTTGAATAAAAAGTCATGCGTAGGGGCGAACGACACCCAATGATTACATACTATCACGATTTTTTTGGGGATGCAAGGGGAAATACCTTCCCGTTTTTTGGTGCTTCGCAGAATGATAATTTGATTGAAAAGTGAATATAGCGATCGCGGAGCAAGTGCGGTAGTTACATCCCTTCTGCATGAAATATATGGATGTGTTGATGGGGTGAAAATTTTTCTTGTCACCACTAATTGAAGTGCTTCACAGGATGATGATTTTTCTGGTGCTTTGATGTTGTGAGTACCCCTTCTATATGTATTCAGTGGGGAAATGCTGTTTTTGTGTTGAATAAAAAGTCATGTGTAGGGGCGAGTGACTCCCAATGATTACACACTATCACGATTTTTTTGGGTATGCAAGGGGAAATACCTTCCCCCTTTTTTTGGTGCTTCACAGAATGCAGATTAATCATCCGTGTATCCGTGGCCAAATCCGTGTCTAGCAGTTGCTCAAATGTAATGGTAAGTAGCTGTTTGCGCAGCATTCCGCAGGAAAGGTAAAATGAAAAACTTATGTTTTGCGTTGATACTTAATCTAAAAATCATTACCACTCAGCAACGCCAAAACAAAAGTCTCCAATATCTCACAACTAAAATCAGATTGCTATATTTCAACCGCTTTTATCAAAAAAGTAAAGTTAAAAGAAACTTACCTTATTTCACTTGATTTATCAAACTTAAAATTGTTAGAAGTAGTACTTATAATGTTCAAATAATTTTCAAATTATGGCAAATTCAATCAATATACAACCTAATCCTGATGAATTACCTTCAGAGGAAGAAGAATCTTATGTTGACTATTATTATGACGATCCAGAAGATTTACCTGGAACTCTTGATTTAGAACCTGACGCTCCACCACCAGAAATGGCTCTAATAGATTATACAGAAAATATAGCTACCAGAATAAAAATAGTAAATCCAGAAGTTTGTATTTCCTGCCTCCAATCAGATTCAGTTTCTTGGATTAATGTACTTGGTTTGGGCAATCAAACATCTTGGCAACAGATGGCAAAAGTATTTAAAATACATCCTTTGAGTGTTGGAGATATAGTTAATGTACCACAAAGACCTAAAGTTATACATGACAAAAATCAACTCATAATTATTACCTGGATGGTCAGAATAAAATCAGATTCAGAACCATTTGACAAAGAGCAAGTCAGTATTATTTTAGGAGAAAAACATTTAATCACAGTCCAAGAAAATCCTGAATATGATTGTCTGAAACCTGTACGAGAAAGAATCAAAAATAATCGAGGAATTATTCGGAAACAAAAAGTAGATTATTTGGCTTATTCTCTAGTAGATACAATTATTGATGGATTTTTTCCTGTATTAGAAGAATATGGAGAACGGATAGAGATACTAGAAGATGAAGTAGTATTTAAACCAGACCGTCATACTATGCAAAAAATCTATAAACTGAGGCGAGAATTATTAACACTACGTCGAGCTATTTGGTCATCAAGAGAAGCACTTAATATTCTGATTCGAGATGGTAGTAATTTAATTAATCCTGATGTATTGGTTTATTTTAGAGATTGTTATGAACATACAATTCAACTCAGAGATATAGTAGAAACTTACAGAGATTTAGCTTCTGATTTAATGGATATTTATTTATCCTCTGTAAATAATAAAATGAATGAAGTAATGAAGCTACTAACTGTTATTTCATCAATTTTTATTCCTTTAACTTTTATCGCCGGAATTTATGGGATGAATTTTGACCCAGCACAATCTCCTTGGAATATGCCAGAATTAGATTGGTATTATGGTTATCCTCTTTGCTTAGTAATAATGTTTTCTACTGCTATTGGTTTGATTTACTTCTTTTGGCGAAGAGGATGGTTTCAAAATCTGTCAACTACTATCGAAGCAGAAGATTAGGATACATTTAGAGGCAATAATTTATTAAGATTGTTTGGGAAATTAATTGTTGATAATATATCAATGCTAAATGATTTGTAAAAAAGAGCGGAATATATAAAAAATCTGAAACTTTTACCCCTATTCCCTATTCTCTATATCCCTAAATTCAAAGATATTTTTACCGAAAAATTCTGGGTATGCGCCGTTCCTTTTAAGAGGATAAAAAAAAAGAATATTCGCCTAGGTCAAGCCTCCTGCGAAGCAGATGTACTGATGACTAATAACTGATAACTGAAATTACCTGCAACAGAAATAGAATTTCTATAGATTGTTTTTGAGCTTGAAAATTGAAATATAGCCACAAGATAGATAGTAGTTAATAGCTTGAAAATCTTTCAACTACTATTGAAGCAGAAGATTAGGAGACATTCAGAGCCAATAATTTATTCATATTGTTTGGGCAATTAATTTTTTGATAATATACCCATCCCAAATGATGTGTAAAAAAGAGCGGGATATTTAACGCGCGTCAGAAGTCAGCAAGTCTGCAAGTCAGAAGTTATTTTTGGGGATTTTGAGCAACTATCCAAAAATATTTCGCCTTAAAAGGCAGGGTTTTAGAGCTATATTATTTTGATAAAAAATCTGAAACTTTTACCCCTATTTCCTATTCTCTATATCCCTAAATTCAAAGATATTTTTACTGAAAAATTCTGGGTATGCGCCGACCCTTTTAAGGGGATAAAAAAAAAGAATATTCGCCTAGGTCAAGCCTCCTGCGAAGCAGATGTACTGATGACTGATAACTGATAACTGAAATTACCTGCAACAGAAATAGAATTGCTATAGATTGTTTTTGAGCTTGAAAATTGAAATATAGCCACAAGATAGATAGTAGTTAATAGCTTGAAAATCTTTCAACTACTATTGAAGCAGAAGATTAGGAGACATTCAGAGCCAATAA
>JAXHSW010000043.1:6406-9171 GCA_034190295.1 Cyanobacteriota bacterium
AAGGCAGGGTTTTAGAGCTATATTATTTTGATAAAAAATCTGAAACTTTTACCCCTATTTCCTATTCTCTATATCCCTAAATTCAAAGATATTTTTACTGAAAAATTCTGGGTATGCGCCGTTCCTTTTAAGAGGATAAAAAAAAGAGTATATTCCGTATTTCAAGCCTCTTGCTTGACCTTTGTCATGCGGAGCTAACAGCTAGGGGTACTGATAACTGATAACTGATAACTGAAATGACCTGCAACTGAAATAATTGCTATAGATTGTTTTTGAGCTTGAAAATTGAAATGTAACCACAAGATATTAGGGATTAGAAAAATTAGAAAATAAAAAAAAATACACTGCTACGTTAATATTAGATGATTTGGAATTTAAGATAGATGACTAATAGACATCTCCAATAATAAAAAATAAAATCAATTATCGCACTCTTCTTCATCAATTATTTCCCCCTACTCCCTACTCCTTACCGAATAATTAATAATTAATAATTAATAATTAAATAATTCGCACCTTTAAGCCTCCCCTTTCAAGGAAAAAAAAGAGAATGTTCCTTATATTCAATTCCGTAACGGTTTTAAGCAGAGGTAATTATCAATTATCCATTAATGAATCCCTATTAATTGTTTCTATTTCATCATCAAAATTCTTCTGGATAAAAAATTAACAATAGGTGATTTATCCAAATTCATTTCTAAGTTGCATGAAATAATATATTCAGGACTTACCGAAAAATTGTGGTTTAAAGCCGACCCTTTTAAGGGGATAATAAATAAAAATTTTCATAATTAGTCAATCCTCTTCTTTTCAAGGAGAAGTAATTGTTAATTATTCATTATTCATTATTCATTATTCATTATTCATTATTCATTATTAATTGTTGAAGCATTTTTCCGACAAAAACACCTTATGTGCCATAGTGCTATAGTTTTTATCTACTATATGTAGTGCCTTTGCCTAAGTCCCGGTCTTAATCAGAGTTGATTGTAGCTCGAGATAGACAAGTTAATACATTTCATAATTCTGTGCCACCGCAGATAAAATTGGTATGACACCTAAGACCTAAGACCTACCACCTAATTCTGTGCAGCCTCACATAAAATTGGTACTATTTGCTAATATATTGTAAATATAGGGATAAAGTAGGTGAGGCAGTTGCGGACTCAATATCTTGGGTCTGAGGAAAGTCCGGGCTCCCAAAAGGCCAAGCTTGCTGGATAACGCCCAGTGCGAGCGATCGTGAGGATAGTGCCACAGAAAAATACCGCCCTGGAGATGAGATATTATTCAAGTCTCTGAGGTAAGGGTGCAAAGGTGTGGTAAGAGCGCACCAGCAGTATCGTGAGGTACTGGCTAGGTAAACCCCGGTGGGGAGCAAGGTCGGAGGGGCAATGGTTGGTCTTTTTCCAGCTCCGTTGTTAAGTGTACCGCTAGAGGTGTCTGGTAACAGGCGTCCCAGATAGATAACTGCACTCTTAGCTGGTTTCAGTTAAGGGAACAGAACCCGGCTTACTTCCTACTTTTTCCTTATCTTTTATCTCAAAGCAATTAACAATTAATTATAAAAAATAATGAAAAAAAATGCCTGAATATTTAGCTGAAAAAACTCCATCAACAGAACAATTAAATACATGGATTGAATATTTTCATACTAATGGTTTTTTAGTCATTCCTAATGTATTAACACCTGAAAAATGTGAATTTCTTAGAAATGACTTAGATGAAACTTTAAAGAAAACTGAAGAAGAAAAATCTGACATATCTAATCCAGTAGCGAAAGCTTACACATCAATCCAAATAATGGAGCGAATGTTTGAGCATTCTCAAGATAATCTAGACTTGTTTGCGATGGAACCAATTGTTACATTTGCAGAACATTTAATCGGTGGAGCAAATGGAACAGGTTACTCCATAAATGATGGAATTCCTAATGCTAATGTTGTTCATGTTATCCACAATAATTCTTTTAAAGTTCCTCCTCAAACTGATGGATTAGCAAACAATACCTGGCATCAAGATGATACACCACACGTTCTTTCTCTTGATGGTAAACCCCTAAACAATATTCGCTTGAATGTTCTAGCTTTTACTGTTAATTACTACTTAACAGATGTATTTTCTCCAGACAATGGACCAACACAAGTTATTCCAAGTTCACATCTGTTTGGTAAGTTTTGCGATCGTAATGTTTTAGGATATGAAGATAGAATTCATAGTTGTCTTGGAGGAATGGGTACTGCAGTTTGTTTTAACAATCAAATTTGGCATAGAGGTTCTAGAAATTCATCTTCTGTCACTCGCTACATTACACAAATTACTTATGGGAAAAGATTAGTTGGACATAAATATGCTCCATTTATGAATTATCAGATGCCTAGTCATTGTTATCAAGAAGCAGATGAAAGATTGAAGCGACTTTTGGGATTTTTACCTAACGGTGCTTATGGTTAATTTTGACATTTTCTGTAGTTAAATATTGAAAAATACTCCCCTCTTTTTAAGATTAGAATCAGAAGATTCATTGCCTTAGACCACTATTTTAGCGATCGCTAACTTTTGCATTCTGTGAAGCTTCCAAGCTGCTTTTTCCTATCATCTAAGTTTTCATCCATACCTCCTAGGGTGGAAAACTACCAACTTTTGCATTCTGTGAAGCTCCAGAAAAGAACGGCGCGTCAAATGATTTTTGGCTGCATTCTCACAATTTTTGTGATATTATAAAAAGTATAAGGCTCTGCTCGCCCCTACGCATGACTTTTTAT
>JAXHSW010000043.1:9271-31370 GCA_034190295.1 Cyanobacteriota bacterium
TCAGGTTATGAATTATCAGATGCCTAGTCATTGCGATCGAGAAGCAGATGAAAGATTGAAGCGAATTTTGGGATTTTGGCCTCATGGTGCTTATGGTTAATTTTGACATCCTCTGTAGTTAGGGTAAGGAGCATCCGCAGGAATTAGATATTCTTAAATATTGAAAAATACTCCCCTCTTTTTAAGATGAGAATCAGAAGATTTATTCCCTTAGACCACTATTTTAGCGATCGCTAACTTTTGCATTCTGTGAAGCTTCCAAGCTGGTTTTTCCGATCGTCTAAATTTTCTATCCATACCTCCTAGGGTGGAAAACTACCAACTTCTGCATTCTGTGAAGCTCCAGAAAAGTTCGGCGCGTCAAATGATTTTTGGCTGCATTCTCACAATTTTTGTGATATTATAAAAAGTATAAGGCTCTGCTCGCCCCTACGCATGACTTTTTATTCAACTAAAATTCCTTGCTCATAGACGATTGAGTATTCAGGTTATGAATTATCAGATGCCTAGTCATTGTTATCAAGAAGCAGATGAAAGATTGAAGCGAATTTTGGGATTTTTACCTCACGGTGCTTATGGTTAATTTTGACATTTTCTTAAGATTAGAATCAGAAGATTTATTCGCTTAGACCGCTATATTACCTAGCACTAACTTTTGCATTCTGCGATCCTCCAAAAAGATACTGGTTTTTCCTATCATCTAAGTTTTCTATCCATAACCCCTCAGTGGAAAACGACAAACTTTTGCATTCTGTGAAGCTCCAGAAAAGTTCGGCGCGTCAAATGATTTTTGGCTGCATTCTCACAATTTTTGTGATATTATAAAAAGTATAAGGCTCTGCTCGCCCCTACGCATGACTTTTTATTCAACTAAAATTCCTTAGTAGATAATCAAGTATTCAGGAATTTTCCCCAGAAGCAATACCAGAAATATCTTCATCTTCTGGAGCTTCCGATAGACATAAAAACTAGGATTGAAATAAAAAATTTAAAATAGTTGTAAACATCAAAATTACACAATGCAGACAGTAGAAAAACCAACTACACAAACTCCAGAACAACCTCTAATTATCGCAGGTAAAAAATTTAGCTCCCGTCTAATGACAGGTACAGGTAAGTATCCCAGCATAGAAAAAATGCAGCAAAGTATAGAAGCTAGTGGATGTGAAATAGTAACTGTAGCAGTAAGACGGGTACAAACTCAAGCTCCTGGCCATGAAGGATTGGCAGAAGCTATAGACTGGACAAAAATCTGGATGTTGCCAAATACCGCGGGTTGTCAAACTGCTGAAGATGCTGTAAGAGTCGCCAGACTGGGACGAGAAATGGCTAAATTATTAGGGCAAGAAGATAATAATTTTGTCAAGCTGGAAGTTATTCCCGATCCTAAGTATTTACTCCCAGACCCTATCGGTACACTACAAGCAGCAGAACAATTAATAAAAGAGGGTTTTGCCGTTTTACCCTATATAAATGCCGATCCACTATTGGCCAAAAGACTGGAAGAAGCTGGTTGTGTCACAGTTATGCCCCTGGGTTCCCCTATAGGTTCTGGCCAGGGAATCCAAAATGCAGCTAATATTAAAATAATAATTGACAATATTAAGGTTCCCGTGGTAGTTGATGCAGGAATTGGTACTCCCAGTGAAGCAACTCAAGCAATGGAAATGGGAGCAGATGCCTTACTAATTAATTCAGCGATCGCTCTTGCTGAAAATCCAGCAGTTATGGCAAAAGCAATGGGAATGGCGACAGAAGCGGGACATTTGGCTTATTTAGCAGGAAGGATACCCAGAAAAGATTACGCGATCGCTTCTTCACCATTGACTGGAATGATTAATTCGGCTCAAAGCTAGTCATAATTTCCTATATTCGCCAAATTTCTGTTAAGCTAGGTAAAGATAAAAAAAAGATTAAGGACTGTGAATTATGCCATATACAACAGAAGAAGGTGGACGTCTCAATAATTTTGCTGCAGAGCCAAAAATGTATCAAGCGGACGCTCCAGATCAAAAACAACAAGTTAACTATTTAGTTTTAGGAGTTCTAGGAGCTGTATTAATAGGTAGTTTATTATTTGTTGCTTTTTCTGTTTCTGCTTAAACTTTAGGTTAAAATTATTTAAAGACTCAGCCAGGTTCTTGAATTTTCAAGAGTCTGGTTTTCTATTACCAAAAGATTCTGGTCTAAAGTATCCTCTTTTAAGGAGATAAAAAAAGAAAATATTCGCCAAGGTCAAGTTTCCTTATTGCAGAGGTACTGATAACTGATGACTGATAACTGATAACTGATAACTGATAACTGAAATTACCCCCCCTAATAGAACTGTGATAGACACTGAGTCCACAACAATTTCTCAATTGAACTGGCAAATCTATCAACGCTTGAAACAAGCTCTATCATTAAATCTACGTCGCCAAATCTTTATAGCTGTATGCGATAATCAACAACTAAGAAATAACCTAGTTGAAAACCTAGAAGTAGATTTAACCAATACTATTGATTACACAGAAAAAACAACAAATAATAATAAAAATATTCTATTTGTTACCCTCAACTTAAATCTAAATAATCCTAATCCAGTAACTCAAATTAATCAATGGTTTACCGAAAATCCTGAATATCAAAAAACACAAAAATATCAAATATTAGGATTTCAAATTATTGGAATAGAAAGCTTAACCAAACAACCTTCAATAGTTCAACGATCATTTATTAGTAATCTCAAAAAAATAGCAACAAATCTATCTACCCTAGAATCCAGTATCTTACTTTGGATTAACCGACCTTGGCTCAATACTATCAAAAAGTCCGCCCCAGAATTTTGGCATTGGCACACAGGAATATTTGAATTTGAAGGAGACCCCACCCCCATAGCTCCTAGAAAAAATAAATCATCATTGCCAAATCAACAAAACTCTCAATCTTTCTTATCTCCAAAAATTAGCCCGCCTTCCATCAATACTGTAAGACCATTAATGGCATTAGAACAAAAGTCTTACACTACTATTGATGTTGAATCAAAAAATCTGACAGTTCATCTTCTCCCCCCCGCTCCACAAAAATTACCAGAGTTGCCCATTGGTCTTGACCAAAAACCGGAGAATGTGCCATTACCGAAGTGGGAATTAGTTGAACTAGCAAATTTAGTATGGTCAGAAACTTCTAGAAAGTCTGGTGAAGAAAAAACATCCCTAGAAAAACAACAGTTTCAAATTCTCAAACAGATTCAAGATTTAAACAAGTCCAAATATCCATCTCCAGAATTAGCCATAGCTTATCAAGCTTTAGGGGACTTTCATCGCGATCGCGTCTTAGCAGGGGAAGTATCAGAACAAAGTCTAATTATTGCCATTCGTGCTTATGAGATGGTAATTGACTGGACATTTCAAGATACAGAAAATATGAGCCAATTTTCTCTATCCCAAATTCCTGTTATTGACATTTTTAACGATCTTGCCACTCTTTACTGGATGTTATCTCGTCAAATAAAGTCTAGTAAATCTGATTCATTAGTTTATTTAGAGCGAAGTATTATTTTATATCAAATGGCAATAGGTGAGATTAACCCATCTCAGGAAGAGACTTATGCCAGATTACAAAAAAACTTAGGTCTAGCTTACGGAGATTTAGCTAATTATCAAGAAGCAGAAAAGAATTGGGAAAAATCAGTTATGGCCTATCAAGAAGCAATCTTGTACTTAGATACAGTGAATCATACTCAAGATTATGCTTCAACCTTAAATAATTTAGGTGCAGCTTATTGGAATTTGGCTCAACATACTCAAGCAGTGGCTCATTTGCAAGGGGCAATTTCAGCTTATACCGGAGCTATTGATTACTTTACACCAGAAATTGAACCTCTCAACTATGCCATGATTCAAAATAACTTGGGCATAGCTTATTGGAATTTAGCTCAATTTCAGCAAGACTCATCAGAAACTTTGATTTTAAAAGCTGTAGATGCTTATTTAGAAGCCTTAAAATATCGAACCCCAGAAATTGCTCCTCTTGCTTGTGCTGCAACAAAAAATAACTTAGGTACTACTTATTGGCATTTGGCCAAGCAATTTGAAGCACATCAAATACGGAGTCAACTTTTCCATCAAGCGATCGCTGCTTATTCCGAAGCAGTTAGTATAGCTCAACATTTTTCTCCTTCTCAGCTTACTTTCGATCTATTGACCGCTTATAATAATATTGGACTTGCCTATTATCAAATAGTTATAGAAGCCAACATCACATCAGACAAAGACAGTCAAATGAGTAATTTAGAATCAGCTTTGGATTACCATTTACTGGCCTATACTGGTTGGCAACAAACTAATATTGAGGCAGTAGAAGAAAAAGAAGCTACTGTGAATCATTTAGTCAGAACTATCCGTATATTTTACAATAAGTACGGAATACAAGGCCAAAATGTAGCTCTTGCCAAGATTCCTAGCCATTTATTACCTAAAATTTTAACTATGTTGTAATAAAAAAGACATAAGTTATAGTATTATTACTGTTAAGGGATTAAATCTACAAATTAGTCGATCGTTGTTATCAACTCAGACTGAGAATTAGGTAAGCAACTGTGGCTATGATAGAATAGATATAGATGTATTTAGTTGTAAATATAAGTACTTGAGTTAGTTGTGCTATTATGATAGTTAATATCTAACTCTTAACCAAGTTTCAACTTCTCAAAAATATATCTATATATAAAAAATTTAAAACTTTGTTCTTGATGAGATTAAATAAATTAGTATAATAGACTAACATTTAGGCTGTAACTGATTGTTTAGTTATCGGCAATCATCAAAAACATAATTGAGTTTTAAAATAGAACAACTTTTCCACCTTTTTTTTATTGCTAATTCTTAATTGAAAATAGCAACTTAGTTATATCATCATTTAGTTTATCCTGATATTTATGTCATGGCCCCTGTAAAGATCCTTGCGGTTGATGACGACCCAGCCATCCGAACTTTAATTCATCGATATTTGAGTCAACAAAACTATCAAGTAGAGTCTGCTGGAGATGGTAAAACAGCTCTAGAATTATTCAATAAATTTTCACCAGACTTAGTAGTTTTAGATGTAAACTTGCCTGATACAACAGGTTTTCAACTTTGCAAAAAAATGCAAAGTGGAACAAATGTATTTGTGCTGATGCTAACCAGTCTTGCAGATGAGGATAGTAAATTACACGGTTTTAAAGAGGGTGCAGATGATTATATCACAAAACCTTTTGGTTTAGTAGAATTAGGCGCTCGTGTCGGAGCTATATTAAAACGTCAGAGATTAGTTTCCAATGCACAACCAGAAGGTGTCCAATTAGGAAATATGACAATTGACCCTCAGAGTAGAGAGGTTAAAGTAAATGGAGAATTAATTGCTTTGACAGCCTTGGAATTTGATATATTAAACTGCCTAGCAGGTAAACCTGGCCGTGCTTGGAAGCGGTCGGATTTAATCCAAGAAGTCTGGGATTATGAATACATGGGAGATGAGCGAGTGGTTGACGTGCATATTGGCCAAATACGCAAAAAGTTAGAGAATAATAACAATTCTCCAAAAATTAAAACTGTTAGAGGTATTGGCTATAAACTTGATGTTTGATTTCGATTGTCATAAATTCATTAAATTCAAGAAAAAGATCGATTTTAACGTGATGTCGGGCAGAGTTCCCTTATCCTCTACAGGTTAGGGATGAATGCCCGACCAGCAAATAAACGGCGAAGCCTCCTGTCTGTGCTAGTCTTGTGCTATAATTATTTTATTGTCAACCTTAGTTGACCTGAAACCCTTGTATAGAGCAATCAAAGTTAGAATATACCCAACTCAGTCGCAATCCCAGAAACTAAGTCAAGTTATGGGGTGCGTTCGTTGGTGGTGGAACTATGCTCTAAATCTATGCAATGAAACTTACAAGGAAACAGGTAAAGGATTAAGTCAAGTTGCCCTTAATAAAGTTCTGCCAAAACTCAAGAAATCAGAAGAAACCCCATGCATGGCTAAAACAATGCTATTCTTAAGCCTTGCAATCAACCACTCTGAACTTAACTAAAGCTTTCAAGAACTTCTTCGATCGAAGAGCTAAATATCCTAGATTCAAGTCCTATCATGGTGATTAACTGTTGAACTAAAAATGTAGAAAGTTGTTGTTATTCGTAGAAAAATGGTATAAGATGAAATAGGTAACAAATGAGTGGAATGAGGCAATGGATGAAAACTCAATCAAGGTAGTCCGAGTGACGACAACAGAGTTTGAATTAAGTGACGGGCGGGTATACGAACATCCAATACCATTGGAGTATGAAGAAGTACCATTACCTGAAGCCTTTCAAGAGTTCTATGACCATTGGTTAAATATTTTGGCACACAAACCATGACAAAAAAACTCCTAACTACATCTGAAGTTTGCATAATCTTAAATGTAACTCGATGGACGTTAACTAAATGGGAGAAAGCAAATAAATTAAAGCCAATCAGAACAACTGGTGGTCATAGACGCTTTCTAGAGAGTGAAGTAAATGAATTGATGGGCCTAAAAACTCCGAGTGAGGCTCAAAACCACAAGGTAGTTGCTGTATATTGTCGAGTTAGCTCACACGATCAAAAGAGTCAGGGAGACTTGGATAGACAGAAAGCTAGAGCATTAGAATATTGTGTCAAACAAAACTACAAAGTTGAACATATTTTATCCGAAGTTGGTTCAGGGATGAATGACAGTCGGCGTAAATTAAAAAGATTATTTGACTTAGTGCGCTCAAGGTCCCTTAACAAAGTTGTTGTAGAACACAAAGACCGACTGACTAGATTTAACTTTAACTACCTAGATAGTTTTTTTAGTAGCTATGGAGTTGAAATAGAGATGATAGAGTCAGTTTTCCCCAAGTCTTATGAAGCAGAACTTGTAGAAGATATAGTGTCTTTGATGGCATCATTTTCGGCTAAATTATATGGAAAACGGAGCAGTCAGCGACGTCAAAATCACATCAAGTCTCGCACTAAAGGGCAAGTTCAATGAAAGTTGTCTCGAGACATATAATCAGACGAACACATCAGTATTGGCGGGTGTGCGACCGCTTAGCTTTTCAGTCGAAAAACTTGTACAACTTAGCGAACTATTATTGTCGTCAACATTTTTTCAAGTGTTCAAAAAGTCTAGATTTAACCAAGCTATATCACGCCACCAAGAATAGTGATGCTTATCTAGCATTACCCACCAAGGTGTCAAAGCAGATAATTAAGTGTTTGACGGCATCTTGGCGTGGCTATTTTCAAGCTATAAAAGAATGGTCACGCACATCCACAAAGGTTTCTAGGTAAACCCAAAATACCAAAGTATAAGGACAAAACCAAAGGCCGAAATGTAGTTATCTACTCAAAAGAGTCTGTATATAAAAGACCACTAAAGGACGGTATTTGTCACTTATCTATGAGTGATATCAAAATACCTGTAGTGGTTGAGTCTGTAGTTGAAGTGAGGATAGTACCTGCAACTGGCTGCTATGTAATTGAAGTTGTGTATGAAAAAACTGAACAACAACGGATAGAGTCTACATCTGTAGCAGGAATAGATTTAGGGATTGATAGATTAGTTGCTCTAGCTACAAACAAGCCTGGTGTAAAACCTCTGCTTGTTAATGGGAAGCCACTAAAAAGCGTCAATCAGCTTTACAACAAGCGAAAAGCGGGCATATCAAAGTGTTCTCAAGGGCCAGAAAAAAACTAGCCGTAAGATTGAAGCGTTAACCTATCACCGAAATCGTTTTGTGGAGAATTATCTGCATCATACCAGTTTCTTAGTGGCCCTTGTATTTAACCACAAATAATATTGGTACTGTAGTCATAGGAAAAAATGATAATTGGAAACAAGGTGCAAACATCGGCCCCAAAAATAACCAAAATTTTACCCAAATACCGCACTCTAAGCTAATTCAACAGATAACTTATAAATGTCAATTGGCTGGAATAAAAGTAATTGAAACTGAAGAAAGTTACACCAGTAAAACATCTGCTGTTGATTTGGAAAAACCTTGTAAGCATGAAACTTATTTAGGAAGGCGAGTACATCGTGGTTTATTTAGAAGTGCTACGGGAAAAGTGATTAATGCCGATATCAATGGCAGTCTTCAAATATAAGATAAGAAATTCCCAGGGGCATTTACTGCCGAGGGAATAGTGAGCTGTGCCGAGAGCGCCTATATTGGTTAATCCAATATCAAGAATTTAACTGTCACGATTTTCTACAGTTTAGTTCGTACGGTAGTTCACTAAACAATATTATCAAACAAAGGTAATTGAATTAAGAATTTTGTAAGGGTTAACGGCCGTTAACCCCTACCATGATTGTTGATTATGGGTGATTTATGATTCAATATCGACGCCAAACATAAGTTTTTCAATTTTACCTTTAATTTGATTACCATTACATTTGAGCAATGCCGATTTTTCCTTCCCCATATCATGTCCGCTTAATTATTGCTCTACCGAACTAATCTAAAAGCATTTACAGATAAAGGTTATAGCCTTTTTAGAACTAAAAAAAGTGCAACTTTTTAAGCTTGAGCAACCAAAAAGTTAAGATTAAAGGTTCACTACTGGAAAAAATCAAGGGATGAATATGTCCGAGTACCCCCTCTAAAATTCCCCATTCCTTCTGACTCCTAACTCCTAACTTCTAACTTTTGACTCCTAACTTCTAACTTCTAACTTTTGACTTTTGACTTTATAACTTTTGACTTTATAACTTTTGACTTTTGACTTTTGACTTGATAACTCCTGACTCCTTTAAAACTCTAAAATATCAAGTCTGCAAATCTTGATAAATCTCAGTAGCGACTTCTGTACCACGGCGAACACAATCTCCCAAAGCTATACCACCAGTATAATTACTGCACAGATATAGACCAGGCAGAGATTTTAAGCCATTATTAATCCGCTCCAATCTAGAATTATGGCCTAAATTATATTGAGGAATAGCACGAGACCATAAATGCACCGCGAGAACTTTTGGTTGTTCCGCGTCCTGTTTTAACAGAGTTTGACAAAGGTCAAGATGAACCTGTTGCACGATCGCTTCACTATCTAAGTTCGCAATTTCCGGGTCTGTTGCACCGCCAATAAAATTAGTAAAAATTTGCCATCCAGGAGGTGTCCTACCAGAAAATAAAGTAGAAGACCAAATACTACCAAGAGTCCGAATACCTTGACCTCTAGGAATCAAATTACCAAAGCCATCTGTCTTAACCTTGATAGAAGTATCAGGATATGCCAAAACTACACAGGCAACAGTAGGATAATAAAACTCATTGAAGATAGAAGCAATTTCAGGCTGCAAAGTTTTGAATAATTCTGCACAAACATGAGCAGGAGTAGAAAGGGAAATAGTACGAGTTTCTATTTGCTCAGGACCATTAGGAGTAGAAAATTCTGCTATATAAGTTTGTTGTTCAGTCCGACGAATATTAGTAAGATGCCAATTTAACTTAACTGCTTCTCCTAAAGAAGAGGCGATCGCTTTTGGTAATGCCTCCAAACCACCTCGAAAAGAACCCAATTCTCCAGCTTTAGTCTTAGGAATATTAGGGTCGGGAGCAACCTTGAACTGACGATTTTTTTTAGCAGACAGCAAAGCACCAGCTAAAAGTCCACCACCCAAGTCAGCAATTCGAGCCACTTTAGCAAAAGCAGCAGTAGCACTCAGTTGAGTAGGATCTCCAGCATAAACACCAGAAACAAAAGGTTCCACCAGTCGCTGCATTACTTCAGCACCAAGATGTCTCTCGAAAAATTGGGATACAGTTTCTTCTCCCCCTTGTCCTGATAAATTACCAATAGCAGGTGGCACAAAACCCAAAGCACCAACTAAAGCGCGTAACTTACCAGCATCACTCAGTAACTTAGACTGTAGCATAGCTGTTGGACTCATGGGCACAGGTAATAATTGACCATTCCAATAAACATAGCGAGGCAGTTTGCGATCGGCAAAGATTAAATCCTGCTTTAGACCAACATCTACAGCCAACTTTAAAAAATCCGGTGTGGGAGAAAAACTATTCGGTCCTTCTTCCCAAAGAAAGTCTCCTAAAGAAACAGTTGTGATATTTCCGCCTACACGATTTTGGCTTTCAGCAACTAAAATCTTTAAGGGCGAATTATTACCTAATTTTGTCAGTGCATGGGCTAAACTTAACCCACTAATACCTGCGCCAACAACTAAGACATCTAAAACTTCAGTCATTTTTTCCTAAAAATTCAATTCTACTATAGTTTAAAAGCTTCAAGTTTTAGTATTCAACTATGGCTTTGTTATATAAGCTATAGCAATGTGCGCTGGCTTATGTACAAATTGCAGGAACTGTCCAATAGCTAAAAGTCTTAATATTGGCAATTTATTCCCTCTATTGCCTGTTGCCTGCGCGCAGCGCTATATTTCAAATTTAACTAAGGTAGTGGAAAAATGTTTCAGATTTGCATTAGTTGAAAATAGTGCAAACTTATTTCATCTTCCTACTACTTTATCAAAATAATATGAGTCTAAAACCCCGCCTTTTAAGGCGAAATATTTTTGGAGGGTAGCTCAAATCCCCTACTTCCCCTCCTGGGAGGGGTTAGGGGTGGGTACACTTGCAGACTTGCAGACTTGCTGACTTCTGACGCGCGTTAACTCCCTATTACCGAAAAATCGTGGTCTAAAGTCTCCCCTTTTAAGGGTATAAAAAAAAGAGAATTCCGTATTTCAATTCACTTTGCTTGACCTTTGTCATGCTGCGCAAACAGCTAGAGGTACTGGTAAGTGATAACTGAAATGACCTTCGTATTTCAAAATTATTCTCCGTATCGAACTTTAAAATAGCCCTACTCTAAAGTAGAGCTGAAGCTACATAACAATTTAGTAATTTAGAATACATTAATATTAGCAGCAAAGATGGGTTTAATATATGCACCACTTGCTGCTTATCCATGATGTTGGAAAAGAGTTTCTAGGTAAACTCTAGCAGCTTGTCGATAACAAAGAGATGTTTCTGGTGTACTGCTATCTCCATTTTGTAACAAGAATAGTGACAAAGCTGCTGAAAATACACGGTCTTGATCCCAGTCAGGGTGGGTTTCTAAGTAGGTTTTAAGAGATTCATGGAGTGCTTCAGGAATTTCGGCCAGAATACTAACGCTTAGGTTCATGTTTAAATAAGATTCTCTCTATATTTTTTCTTCTTCATAGTCCCTAGTTGTGGCCGTAAACCACTGACTTTGAACTACCAATGTCGCACTATTGTGTACTAAGAGGGGGTATGGTTGTCAATGTAGAGAAATGTTACAGCAGACTTTCAAGAAATAAAAGATTTACGAAATAATAGGTATTTCAGGGCATTTTTTGTTATAAAACTTAATAAAAAACGGCTAATATGAAGCTGTTTACTACCCGCTTAATAAAATCCCCAATTCAATTGCAAGAGTATTATTATGTCGTTAAAGTCTGTGGAAAACCCTGTTTAATCTGTGGAAAACATTGAACTTGCTTGTGGAAATGCTGTGGAATCTATGTGGAAAATTATGGCAAAAAATAAGAATTCTGAACTCTTGGCTAAAGTTAAATTTAAAAAGTCAAAAGTCATATAACGCTACGCGCAAGGCAATAGGCAACAGTTCATTAATGGATAATGGATAATGGATAATTGATAATGGATAATGGATAATTGATAATGGATAATTGATAATGGATAATTGATAATTACCTCGGGTTTTAACCGTTACGGAATTGAATATAAGGAAATATTATTTCTTCATAGGAGTCGATTGGATATGGTTAGGAAACCCATCCATCCCACCCTCCGGGAAGCTACGCAACGACCGCTTTTTTCCCCTTAAAAGGGGAGACTTTAAACCAGAATTATTTAATTATTAAGTAAGCATTCAGCTATTGGTTTTAGTTTAGGATAAAAGCAATATTTAACTGTCTTACTACAAAAGTTGCCCCCCTTACCCTTAAAGTTTATATGAATTGAAATACTGTCCTTTAAGGAGAGAGTCTTGTTGCTGATAGCTGACAGCTAATAGCTGTTTGCGCAGCAGTCGGACCGAAATGCTTACATTATTAATTATTAATTATTAATTATTAATTATTCCCTGACTTCTGCAAGAAGTATTTTGAGAGTGCCATTCTTCTGCTTTGAGATGAATGTTTTCTAATTCTTCAGAGTCCATTTTATCCAAGTTAGCCAAAACAAAATTCATACGACCCTGGGATTTAAGTTTATCCCGATTTCTGGCCAGAAAATCCCAATAGAAATAATTAAATGGACAAGCTGGTGAATCATTACCCTTGTCTTTTGGGTTTAATATCTCGCGGTCTACATGGTGTTTATAATTAGTTGGGGTTTGAGTCCCCATCAACTTTTTCCTCCTTCCTTCTTCAACCTTGCCTTGAGGTGATGTAACTCGAAGTTTCCAGTTGTAAACACAGTCTTTACAATAATCGCTCATTTTGTTGATGTAATTTGCAGAAGCAGCATAAGGTTTTGATGCCAGAATACCCCCATCAGCAAATAATCCCATTCCCAGAACATTAGTTTGCATGACCCAATCATAAGCATCAATAAATACTGCATGAAACCAATTTTCTACTTCTTGAGGAGAAATACCAGAAATTAAAGCAAAATTACTCAATACCATTAAACGTTGAATATGATGAGCATAACCGGTATTTTGTACTTGAATTAGAACTTGATGTAAACAATTCATATCTGTTTTATTAGCATCCCAGAAAAACTCTGGAAGTGGGTGATTATGGTTAAACCAATTAGACTGAGAATATTCATCATCCATGAGTAGATAAACACCCCGCATATATTCTCGCCAACCTAAAATTTGCCGAATAAAACCTTCTACACTATTTAGTTTTATTTGTTGATTGTAATAAGCTGACTCTACTTTTTTAATTACTTCTAAAGGATGTAGTAAACCAATATTAATATAGGGAGAAAGTAAAGAATGCCATAAGGTTTCTTCTCCTGTTACCATAGCATCTTGATAATCACCAAAATTAGGCAAACTATATTGAATAAAATTGTCTAGTATTTGCAGTGCTTGTTGACGAGTTACCGCCCAACGAAAAGGTTCTATTTTCCCATATTTAGTAAAGTTCAAATCTTTAACTTGATTAATAACTTCTCTAGTAATTTCATCTGGTTTAAACCAGAAATTTTCTGGTGTATTTAATTTGCCTTTGGGATATTTGCGGTTTTCTTTGTCAAAATTCCATTTTTCTCCTACAGGTTTATTTTGATTCATTAAAATTTGAAAACGTTTACGTCCTTCTCGATAAAAATCTTCCATTAATAAGCGTTTTCTCTTTCTCGCCCATTCTTGAAATTCTGTTTCATGCCAAATAAACAAATTATTAGGAATTATTGTAATATCGCAGGGAAGTTGGAGATTTTTAATGACTTCAAGAAAAGGTTTATCATTGGGTTTCATTACCCGTAGTTCAGTAATTTTATTAGTTTCGATCCAGTGTTTAAGTGGTGTTTGAAAATCTGTGGATATTGTGTGTGTAACTTGCCAACCTGCTTGACGCAACTCAACGGCAAAATGACGCATAGCTGACCAAATTAAGACTAATTTTTGCTGATGGTATGGTCGAACTTGGATATATTCTAAGGATTCAATCAGAATCACAAAAATGTTATCTTTTTCAGTACAACTTTGAAGAGCTGCTTGATTGATATTTATTTGGTCTCCTAAGACCCAGATTCCTATATTCATAAGTAGAGTTTGTTGAGTTGGAAATTTTTAGAGAGATTTTTAAGAATATTAAAAAGGATATTAAATACGAGCGGTAAAACTAGAATTATTGAACGATATATCGAGATGTTTGTGATGGTAAATAAATATAATAATTCAGCTATTAGCGGTCAGATAGAGCGTAACAATACTCTCTCCTTAAGGACAGTTTTTAAATTAAATATAGATTGTAAGGGCAAGAGAGCCAACTTTTCTAGTAAGATAATTAATAAAGCTTTTATCGTCAACTAAAAGCAATAGCTGATAGCTGATGACTGACGGCTGTTTGCGCAGCATTCCGGAGGAAATGCTAACAAATAAATTGATTTTATGCTCAATTTAAGTAGCTATTAGCTTGAGCGCATTTGCGTACCGTAATGCTCCGCAAACCCACATATTTACTGCTGAATGCTGAGTGCTGAATGCTGAGTGCTTCTTTAAAGTTAACAAAAAAATGATATACGCCAGAAGATAATACTAATTATCAAAAATCAATCCTACAAAAAATAAATTTATAATCCATTTAGGGGGTAGCAGACCTCACCCGATTGGCTAATCACTTATATGATTATTTCTCTTGATTTTATTCCTTGTTCTTTGCTCTTTAGCTTTACTTTTTTGATATTAGTTTGTTAGATTACAATAATATGGCAGCCACCAAACCAAAAATATATTTTACAATGAGGAAAACTACATATAAAAAATTTCTATGAATAATATCTGGCATACATACTTGAAATTTAAGTAGTGATGCAATCAAAGTAAATTTGTATTAATGGCAGAACATAAAATATTTTTGAATTTAGGAATTTTATATTGTCTAGGTAATATTATCAAATTCGGTATACCATGGAAGAGTTAATATATAAAAAACTCAAATCAAATTAACTGAAGTCCGATCGGTTCTGTATTCATAGATAATAACTATAGTTTTCGGAGTTCCTCAGAAATAAAAACGCAAATAATTGTCAAAATTGTTGCAAGTTGCAGCTTAAGTAAAAAGTCTTATGATTAAGCAAGTTCAATCCTCCTTTCGTAGGATTCTGCTGTCGCGAATTTTACTAATTACTGTACCAGCATTAATACTAGGACAGTATATCATCTACAGAAAAGCACGTTCTACACTTCTAGACACTGCTCGTCAAAATCTGAAAGAAAGCGCAGACAGAAAGGCCGAAGATATTCAATTATGGGCTAAATCTTTAGAATCAAATCTAGTTAATGCTAGTGAAAGTTATGTACTTCAATCTAGTAAAACTGAAGAGTATCAAAAATATGTTGAGCAGTTATATCAAATGTTACCGACTCAGGTAAGATGCGTTCAATTGAGTAACTTACAAACTGCTCAGATTATAGCTAATACTTGTGATAATGAATCAATAAATCCTCCATCGCTAAATATATGGCCTCCGCAGCAGAGACAGCTAGTGAGAGAGATGTCTAATGTTGATATAAGTTATATATGGCCAGAACAGTTAAACTCAGATAGTTTCTCAAGTGATAATACGGTTAATCAGAAAAAACAAGTCAGCTTAGGTTTAAGTGTACCAGTATATGTTGCTGAAGGTAGTGAAAGACAATTGCGCTATGCTTTAAGCATTAAGTCAGATTTGCCAATGCAAACAAATCGGAGAAGAGGTTCACTGACAGGTTCAACTGTAGTAATTGATTATAAAGGTACAATTTTAGCTAGTCCAGATCCCGATCGAGTAGGGCGTAATATTTCTGATGGACCAGATGCAGAAAGACTGAAAAGTATTATCAGAAATGCACAGGAAGGTAGAAAAGATTTTGCCCACATATTCTCTTTTGAAGAAATAGATGTTTCAAACAAAAGTAATAACAGTCCTCTGAGAGAATTTATTGATGAATTTAAAAAGATATTACCTGAATTATTGGGACTAAAATTATCGGCAGATAATGAATTTTTAGTAGGATATGCCTCAACTTCTAGCCCTGTAGAACGTGATGAGGATCGACAGTGGATTGTTTTAGCTATTACACCTATAGACTTTGCTTTATCCGGTCTTAGAGAAGTTCAAAAAGTTCTAATTATTCTGATTTTTGGTTTAGTTGCTGCTAGTGTTATAGCAACTATTTATTTGGCTCGCGATTTAGCTCGTCCTTTGGAAAAACTTAGAGATTATGCTCTTGCTGTCAATGATTTAGACTCTCCCAATCAAGTACCTAGAAGTATACAAATCCGTGAATTTAATCAATTAGCAATTGCATTAGAGAGTATGGTATACAGGCTAAAAAGGTGGGCTGACCAATTAGAAGTTACTTCTAAAGAAGCTCAAGTTGCTAACCAATTAAAAAGTGAATTTTTGGCTAATATTTCCCATGAATTAAGAACTCCTCTCAATGGAATTATTGGTTCTATTCAATTGATTTATGATGGATTTTGTGACACGAAAGAAGAAGAAATGGATTTTTTGAAACAAGCTAATGATTCTGCTATTCATTTACTAGGAATTATTGATGATATCCTAGATATTCGTAAAATTGATTCAGAAACTTTATCGATAGATTTGAATGATGTCGATATTGGTAAATTATTACACGAAACAATAGATTCATTTAGAAAAGATATTGAACAAAAATCTTTATTATTAAAACTAAATATTCCTGAAGAAGTAATAATTGTTAATGCTGACAAAGAAAAGTTGAAGCAGGTGTTTGAAAATACGATCGGTAATGCAATTAAGTTTACGGAAAAAGGCAGTATTAATATTTATATTATCCAAGAAGACAATAACTATATTGTTCCTGAAAGTACAAATAATTTATCTGATAATTATGGCAGTAAAGAACGTCGGGTTTTAGTTAAGATTGAAGATACGGGAATTGGTATTAGTCCAGAGGAACAAGATAAACTATTTCAGCCTTTTGTGATGGTAGATGGTACAAAAACTCGTAAGTTTGGAGGAAATGGGTTAGGATTAGCTATTTCTCGCGGTCTGATGGAAATGATGAATGGCAGTATTCATCTTTATAGTGAGGGAGTAGACCGAGGAACTACAGTTGATATTATGATGCCAATTAAGGCAAAACAAGCTATTAAAACTGAAGTTAAATTAAATTCTTAGAGTTAATTAAACATTAGACATCTCCGAATAAAGATATAGACTTTTTGCACATAGCAGGCAACAGCTCCGAAAGGCAACAGGCAACAGGGAATAGATTTTTAGGAAAAAGGTACGAAAAATGATTTAAAGACCTGACTTTTACAGCTCTAGCTTTATGTTAAATCAAGGGTAAGTTTATTTTCTGGAGATGTCTATTGCAGAAAAGAGGGAGTAGGGAGTAGGGAGTAGGGGGGAAATAATTGATAATTTCTGTGCGATAACTTATTTGGTTTTTTATGAATGGAGATGTCTATTAAACATTGCAGAAAGAAGAAGAAATTACTAAAGCAGCCAAACATTATTAACTTAATAAGTAAAAGAAGGTGGTAGGTATAGCGTTTCTCAAATTGGTGAGATACAGTTTTAGATCCCCCCTAACCCCCCGCGAGTTCGGGGGGAACCGCTTAAAAGAGATTTCAAAGTCCTCCTTTTTAAGGGGGATGCGCGGGGGCTCGTAAATGTACCTCATCTTTATAAGAAATGGTATATAGTACCAAGGGTGAAAAAAGAATTCTTTTCTTAGGTGAAACTTTAATTATTAAGTAATTAACACGGGGGCAATGACATTTTTGATAATTAGTACCCCAGTAGTGTATGATTATTCTGATGTTTACTACTCCTGTACTCCTGTACGGGCGAATGCCATTCGCCCCTACGACCCCACTCCCCTACTCCCCTACTCAAAAAAATGTAGCAAACATTTATTAAACTGATATTACTTTTCCTCCTTGCTGAAGAGAATCATTTAAAGCACATAAGATTCCCACTAATTCAGCACCGACCCAACCAGAAGAAATTTGTGAAGCAGTATTCTGACGAATACAATTTAAAAATTCATTGCATACTTGAGCTAAAGGTTCAGCTTTAGCGATCGCTAATACTTCCCGACTGACACCTACTGCTTTCCAGCAATTATTATGTTCTTCTAAATGACCATGCTGAATAACTAAAGGTGCATCTGCTGACATTTCATCAAAAATCAATGTTCCATGAGTACCGACTACTCCTAAACGACGTTGTTTATCAGGATTGAGCCAACATAAATGTAAAAAAGCTTGAAAACCACTAGGATAGGTAAGTGTAGCCATCACTAAATCTGATTGTGGGGGTTGTTGAGGTAGCCAAACCGTACCATTTGCTTGTACCTCCACAGGTTTTTGTCTTAGCCAACTGTTAAAAATACAGATATCGTGAATTGCTAAATCCCAGAGAGCATCTACATCTGGGCGTACAGGTTCAATATGAGTGCGTGTAGCATACCCATAGCGTAACTTTCCTAATTTACCTTCTGCTACGATAGTTGGACCACTTTGGACAACTCGATTAAATAAATAAGTATGATCGATAAAAAGTTGACGTTGTTGTTGTGCGGCTAATTTGCATAATTCTACTGACTCTGAATATTCAAGGGTTAAAGGTTTTTCCGAAAGAACGTGATAACCTTTTTTCAGAGCAGCACTAATAATTTCGTAGTGGGTAGAAGCAGGAGTAGCGATCGCCACTGCTTCTATTCCTGGTAACTCTAAAGCTTTTGTCCAATTTTCTAATAATACAATATCTTGGTCTAATTCCAAGCGTTTTTGAACTGCTTGTAACTGTTCTAGGTGAGGGTCTACTATGGCGATAACACGAAATTGAGGATGATTGCAGAAGTTACGAATTAGGTGATTTCCCCAACGACCTGCACCAAATATAGCAATTCCTATTTCCATTAGTTTTGATGTAAAAATATAGCTAATTCGATCGGATTTTTTTCACCTTATCATATTGAGGATAATATGGCAATTATAGCAGGGAATAGGGAATAGGGAACAGGGAATAGGGAATAGGGAATAGGGAATAGGGAATAGGGAATAGGGAATAGGGAATAGGGAATAGGGAAGAAAATTTCTGAAAAAAGAGACAAAATAATGATCTACGTGTGTAATTTCCGGAGATATCTAATTAATAGGTTTTATTATCTATTCCCCCACTCCCCCACTCCCCCACTCCCCTACTCCCCTACTCCCCTACTCCCCCACTCCCTACTCCCTACTCCCTAAAGAAGATATCTAATGAATAACCCGTCCCTCTTTAAAAATAGTTTGTTTACTAGAATGGGCAGTCAAACGGTCTAATAAAGTTGCACTCGCCTCATTCAAACCAATTAAATGTACTTTAATACCCCGTCTGCGAAAACGTAGTACAACTTTATCTACTGCATCTACAGCAGATTGATCCCATAAATGAGCATGAGTTAGGTCAATAGTCACAGACTCTATATGTTCGCGGAAATCAAAGGTGTTGAGAAAATTTTCCACAGAAACAAAAAATACTTGACCATTAACGCTGTAAATACGCTCAACACCATTTTCTTTTAAATAAGAGTCAACGAAAATCAACGCAGCAATTTTACGACTGAAGAAAATTGCACTCAACGCCACCCCAACAACTACTCCAATAGCTAAATTATGAGTCAAAACTGTCATAAACACAGTTGTCATCATCACTGCTGTTTCACTCTTGGGAACTCGACGAAGATTGCGAATAGAATCCCAATGGAAGGTGCTGATAGACACCATAATCATCACTGCAACTAAAGCTGCCATTGGAATACGCGCTACCCAATCATTCAGCAGAATAATACAAACAAACAGAAAAATACCTGAACTCAGAGATGAGAGTCGTGTCCTCCCACCAGACCCAATATTAATCATAGACTGACCGATCATCGCACATCCTGCCATTCCACCAAAACATCCGGCGACAATATTAGCAATTCCTTGTCCTACTGCTTCCTGATTTTTATCGCTAGAAGTATCGGTGAGGTCATCAATAACATTAGCTGTTAAGAATGATTCTAGTAATCCCACTAAAGAAAGTGCCAAAGCATAAGGCAGGATAATATCAAGGGTTTCAAAGTTGAGCGGTACTATTGGTAGGGCAAAACTGGGTAGAGTATCGGGCAATGTTCCCATGTCTCCTACAGTGGGTATGTCTAATCCCGTAGTTAGTGCGAACCCAGTGATGACAACAATAGCAACTAGAGGAGAAGGTATTGCTTTAGTGATGCGAGGCAACCCGTAAATAATGCCTAATCCTGCTGCTACCATTATATAAACCCAGATAGAAGCATGTTCAAACTGAGTTAGTTGAGCATCAAAAATTAATATTGCTAGAGCATTGACAAATCCTAACATCACTGCTCTAGGAACAAATCTCATTTGATTTCCTAACTTAATCCATCCTAGAAAAATTTGCAGGATACCTGTGAGGATAGTGGTTGCGAATAGATAATTTAAACCATAATCTTTAACTAAGCTTGTCATCAGCAATGCCATAGCTCCAGTTGCGGCGGAAATCATTCCCGGTCGCCCACCTAAAAAAGCTGTCACAATAGCAATACAAAATGAAGCATACAACCCTACTTTCGGATCGACACCAGCAATAATAGAAAAACCAATGGCTTCAGGAATTAAGGCTAAAGCCACTACAGCGCCTGCTAATAAATCTTTTTGGACATTGGAAAACCAGGCTTGTTTAGTTAATATATCTTTCATTTTCCCCATTTCTAGCACAATAATAGTTAATACTTTTCCCTGGAAGTCAGAGGCACATTTTGCTCCACGAAGAGTCTACATTTAGGCGTGGTATCTTGAAATAGCAGTCAGCACCTCAGCGGTCAGCCATCAGCTCTCAAGGCATAAAATGGGGGTTTCCTACCCCCAGATCGCGCACACCACGCGCTTTTTCACGCTAAACGTGGGGGACGCCGAACCCACTGATTTTAGCTAAAAGCTGAAGCGCTGATAGCTGAAGCGCTGATAGCTAGTTAACATGATTATCATATCCCTAAATAAATTAGGTAAAGTAATCAAATTAGACAGATTTATGGGTAAATATTTGCTATTAATGACTTTTCTAATGTGGCAATGATTATTAGCTTTCATCTTGTCATGGTGAGGGAATATCATTTACCGAAGTATTAATAATTAAATAATTAAATAATTAAATAATTTAGGTTTAAAGCCTCCCCTTTCAAGGGGAAAAAAATAAATTTTTTCCTTTTATTCAATCCTCTTCTTTCTAGGGAGAGGTAATTATCAATTATCCATTATCAATTATCCATTATTGAACAATACATTCTCTTTTCCACCCACATTTTCAACAGCATTGGTACAAGTCAGGAAATAAGTATGATTTTGCTGCCGAGAAAAAGGAAACCCAGTACCAATAATATTTGCTTTATTTGTCAATAGTCATGGTAATTAAAGACTTATGAAAAATATCAAATTATATACCATTTGTAGGGGCAAACGGCCGTTTACCCCTACCACTCTCCCGTTCAATAAAACATAGAAGAGTTTTTGAGATTTGGTATTATTCATTCTCTGACTTTTTCGGTTTCAGCAGTAATTTAACTTTTAAATTTGTACCAGCTTTTCCTTTTGTAATATATAGATTACCTTCCCCTTCAAAATTAAAACCTACTTCCACTTCAGCTTGTTCTATTTCCATATCTTTGTTAATTTCTTGCCAAGTCTCAGTAATTGGACGACTAATATTTATTAATATAGGTTTAACTTTAGCAAAACTAGATTTAACTTGTTTAATAGCATTAGTAGAAATTGGTTTTGCTTCATTCTCTGGAACTTCTGCTTCAACCAAAATCCCATCTTCTAGTTTAATTAATCTGGTGGCCATATATGTTTATTACTGAATTTAATTGCTATTCTATTCAAACACATTTTATTCAAGAATTAAGAATGCGCGAATTACCTCTCCTTTAAAACGGATAGGATTGACGAACAGGAAAGATTTTCTTTTTATCCTCTTAAAAGAGGAGGCTTTAAACCACAATTTTTCGGTAATTTTCAGAATAATGTATAGATATACAAAAACTTAACTTAGTTGCCACTAATTGGTATTGGTGCGTTGCAACGCACCCTACAGAATTAAATACTAATTAGTATCGGTGCTGAATTTAATTGCTATTCTATTCAAACAGATTTTAGTAATTTTCAGAATAATGTATAGATATACAAAAACTTAACTTAGTTGCCACTAATTGGTATTGGTGCGTTGCAACGCAACAGAATTAAATACTAATTAGTATCGGTGCTGAATTTAATTGCTATTCTATTCAAACAGATTTTAGTAATTTTCAGAATAATGTATAGATATACAAAAACTTAACTTAGTTGCCACTAATT
>JAXHSW010000043.1:31470-35787 GCA_034190295.1 Cyanobacteriota bacterium
GGTATTGGTGCGTTGCAACGCAACAGAATTAAATACTCAAAAAAAATCTACCGATCGCTGTTAGCTCCGCATTCCGCAGGAAAAATTGAACGCTGAGGTGCTTCTTTAATTTAGTGATTCTAGTGCTGTTTTTAGGGTGTGCCAACTTAGTAAAACACATTTAATTCTGATGGGAAATTGGGAAACTCCTTGAAAGATATTTAGTTTTGGTAAATTATCGGAAAGACTAATTTCTCCTTTGAGCATTTGACGAAATTGTGCTGTTATTTCTAATGCTTCTTCTCTAGTTTTTCCTAACAATATTTCTGCCATTAAATCTGCGGAAGCAATGCTTAAGACACAACCTTTTCCTTGAAATTTTATATCTTCTATAATTTGCTTTGTTTGACTAAATTTTATTGTCAGTTCAATGCGATCGCCACATAAAGGGTTATCTCCTATTTCATAGCGGTCTATAGGATTTGTTTTTCCTTGATTTTGTGGATATTTAGCACGTTCAAGAATTGTTTGATGTTGGAGGTTACGAAGATGGTTTTGAGTATTCATAGGTTTTAGGTTTTAGGTGGTAGGTTTTAGGTGGTAGGTGATAGGTTTTAGGTGTTATATCAACCGTGAAAAAAGAATGCTTTTGTAAGGTGAAACTTCAATTATTAAGTAATTATAGCAGTCACCACTATAGTTAGGACATCAGGTAATTATGATGATTTATGACGCGAGCAAGATGCTCGCACTAATTGTCAAACAGCAACCTCCCCCACTCCCCTACTCCCCTGCTCCCCCCGCTCCCTCATTCCCTGACCTATCCGTGTATCCGTGCTATAATCCGTGTGAGCCACTCCCCTACTCCTACTCCCTTTTTAGAGATTCATAATCATTAAAAGTATCAATATCTATTTCTCCTCTAGGAAAATTAACTGTTGCTACTTGGCGAGCATATTTATTAATTATTTGTTTCGCACCTTTATCAGTTTTCAAGTTGAGCATTTCTGGAAAAATACTAGAACTAAATAAAGCAGGAACTCCTAAAACGCCAGCATATTCAGAAGCAACTATTGGATTTAATTTTAAATAATAAACATCAATCATTTTCTGAATTAAATTAGTAGATAAAAAAGGCTGGTCGCAAACCATTATTATTACTGCTTCTATAATTTTGTGAGTAGTTTGCAAAGTCTTAATACCAGCTCCGAGCGAAGTATTCATTCCTGCTTGCCAATCAGAATTTTCTACAATTTTTACTGGAAAATCACTAATTTCAGGAAGTATTAAATCGGCATAAGCACCAAGCACTACAATAATTGGCGAACAACCAGAATTCACAGCAATTTCAACAGTATTAAAAATCAAACTATTCCCTTTGTAAATCAATAATTGTTTGGGCTGACCCAAACGAGTTGATGCACCAGCAGCTAAAATTATAATTCCGATAGATTTATTCATTATTTTGACTATGAATTGGTAGGTTACGATGACGTAAAAAACCTGCCGAACGATTAGAAATTACTGCTTGAATTTCTGCAATAATTGCTAAAGCAATTTCTTGTGGATTATCAGCACCAATATCTAGACCAACTGGAGCATATAAACGTTTTTTGTATTGCTCGTCTATAGAAATTTCTGCTAATAACTTTTCGGTTCTTCTGCGGGGTCCGAGTATTCCTAAATAACGTAAAGGTAAAGGTAAAATAGTTTTGATAATTGTCAAATCATAGAGATAGTTATGAGTCATTACAACTGCTACAGTTTTTTCATCTAATATTACAGATTTTGGTAGTTTTTCATATTCGGAAATAACTACAGAATTAGCTTCGGGAAATCTAGCAGATGTGGCATAAGCAGGACGACAGTCTAATACTGTGACATTCCATCCTAATTGTTTGGCAAAAGATACTACGGGTATAGCATCGTGACCAGCACCAAATATTACTAGATTTAGGGGCGGATGAATAACTTCAATGAAGGCTTCTATATTATTAATAGATATGTGAAATGACTTACCCGAACTCTGAGCTTTTTTTGCACTATCTACTAATAGTTGAACTAGGGAATTATCAGTTATTTTAGTACTAATATTACCATCGGTCGATAACATCAAATGATATTGCTCCGTAGCTTGACTTCTAAATACTGTAACTAAAACTCCTGGTTGTCTATGCTGAAGACAGTCAGCAAAAAATGACATTAAGTCTATTCCCTTTTCACCGGATAGAGGTTCGATGAATATATCAACTATTCCCTGACAACCCATTCCCAAACCCCAGATAATATCTGCTTCTGAGGTTGTGTCGTAGGTAACAAGGCGATACTTGCCAGAACTCATTACTTCTTGTCCTTGTTCCAAAACATCACCTTCGAGACAACCACCACTAAGGGAACCGACCATTTCACCTGTAGCAGTCATCAACATTCGTGCCCCAGTTCGGCGATATGTGGAACCCTCAACTTTGACAATAGTTGCGAGGGCGAAGGTTTCATTAGAGTTTTTGATTTTGGTGTAAGTTGCAATAATGTCTTGTAATTCTTTCATATCATGTCTGGTAGTATCAGTATTTTCAACAATTAATAATTAATAATTAATAATTAATAATTAACAATTACCTCGAAAGTGAAAACGGATAGGATTGACTAATTATGAAATTTTTTATTTATTATCCCCTTAAAAGGGGAGGCGCATACCCACAATTTTTCGGTAAGCGCGAAGGTAAGGAAGAAGGAAGAAGGAAGAGGGAAGAGGGAAGAGGGAGGAAGACTATTGAGCAAGAAAAAAACCTAAATTTCCTGTAGATATTCACTCTTGGATTTACACAAACAATTGCCTTCGGACATAATATCATTTGGAAAAAAGGAACAGGGAGAAATTGATCGGGGAAAACATTTTTATTATGGCTAATTAATGATACTTGATATTATTTGATATTTTTGATAAATTCCAGCATACTCCAAGTATATCAGTTGAGGGAAAAGTTGGGATAGATCAAAAGCTGAAAACTCAGAAAAAGTAAGATTTTTTCAACTTCGGTTCTTCCTTCTTCCTTCTGTTATTGTTTTAATTAACTCTTACTTCTGACTCCTTCGATAAGATAATGGCAGGTACTTGACTTTAGCCCATGCAGCAATAACATTACCTAGCCATTTAGTTTTGTCATAAGATTGATAGGAAATAATATTATACTCTCGATTTGCTGTTTTGATTAATAAGCCCCATGATGAAAATGTATTGCCTTTAAAACCACTGGTTTTGACTTGTTGTACATATTTAATTTTTGACCGCTTAATTTCTTTTCTTTCATTTGTTAAAATACCTATATCTTTGGTGAAAATCAAACAATTGAATCTAAAGTGAAAACTTAATTTACCTAGAAAAAAATAGAAAATTATATAGACTTGATTAAATATTTTAGCAGCAAAAAAATACAAAACTAAGGGAATAAAAAAAATCAGAAAAGTCAAAATACTAATCACATAATCTAGAGTCAGCATAAATGAAGTTATTAGCAACGTAGCAATAAAAAAACAAAATAGTATCCAGATGAAAAAGCAGATAACTGAGAATATAAGTAAGTATGTCATACCGTTTGGACGGTAAATTAAGAGAAGGTCGCTTTTAGGCGAATAAAAGATTCTGAACCCTTTGGGAGGTGGAATAATTGGTAACATGAAAACAACAAAGATAACAAAGGAAGTAAGTTCAACAATTAATAATTAACAATTAATAATTAATAATTACCTCTTCTTTTCAAGGAGAGGATTGACTAATCATGAAAATTTTTATTTATTATCCTCTTAAAAGGGGAGGCGCATACCCACAACTTTTCGGTAAAAGTAAGAGCAGTTGATGATTTGTGCATAGCGCTGTGCGCAGCTCATTTGGCAACAGCGGTCAGACCCCGCGTCGGTGTCAGACGCAAGCGGTCGGAACCAGCGTCGGCGCAAGACGCAAGGGAACGCCGACCAAGAGAGGGAATGCTGACCAACAGAGGCAACAGGGGGAATAAAAAACTGTTTGCGCAAGCATGACCTAGGAATAATATAAGGCTTTTAGCTATTGGACAATTCTTGTGATTTGTACATAAGCCAGCGTACATTGCTATATCATAATTTATCTTCTTTTAGTTTTTCAAGGCTTTGTTGCATGAAAGTATATAGCTGCCGCACTTGCTCCGCATATGTACAACAATAACGTGCGGAAACTGCTGTAACTATTGTCCAATAGTAACAATTGCAGTCGCAGGGCGATATCGCTGCCGCAAAGCTGCCGAATGGCGCTCTTGAGCAGAGCAATAACTATTGTCCAATAGTAACAATTGCAGTCGCAGG
>JAXHSW010000043.1:35887-48845 GCA_034190295.1 Cyanobacteriota bacterium
GCTGCCGAATGGCGCTCTTGAGCAGAGCAATAACTATTGTCCAATAGTAACAATTGCAGTCGCAGGGCGATATCGCTGCCGCAAAGCTGCCGAATGGCGCTCTTGAGCAGAGCAATAACTAGGGCGTGACCGATCTAAGATCAAAGTCTTGACAGGTAAAGGTTTTACCCTTTTTAGGTACTAAGGGAGTACCAGCTTTTAGGTGGTAATGGTTCAAAAATCTAAGATTTTCGGCAAGATAGAGGTAGAAAACCACTTTGACGATTCTTGTGACTACTTCTTCTATAATTCCCATTCCTCCTGAGTTCACCGATTCTGTTTGCTTCGCGGTGACAAACGGAAATTCTGACTCCTATAAGAGCATTCCCTAACTATTGTCCAATAGTAACAATTGCAGTCGCAGGGCGATATCGCTGCCGCAAAGCTGCCGAATGGCGCTCTTGAGCAGAGCAATAACTATTGTCCAATAGTAACAATTGCAGTCGCAGGGCGATATAACTGCCGAATGGATGTTAAGAACGCTACTTTTATGCAACAAAGCCGTTTTTCAAGTAAAAATCACCATTTATATCATGTCCGGATAATCAACGATAGAACTCCTTTCCGCTGACGCGACCAAAGAACTTTCTCCCTTCTAACCTTTTCTTTCCTTCTGACTTACTTCCTCCAAAGTGTAAGTATTCAACCGGACATGGTATTATTACCTTCCTCCTTCTTCCTTCTATTTTAATAACTTATCTGGAGTAATAGGCAAATCTCGAATACGCTTACCTGTGGCATGATAAACAGCATTAGCGATCGCTCCGGCAACTCCCACTATAGAAAGTTCCCCAATACCTTTAGTTCCCAAAGCATTAACATAGGGGTCTTCCTCATCCACAAACTGCACCTGAATATCCGGCACATCTAGCTGCACGGGTATCAAATAATCTGAAAGATTATGATTGAGAATACGTCCATAGTGAGGAGACATTACCGTATGTTCCATCAACGCCATACCAATACCCCAAGTAATACCACCTATCATTTGACTGCGAGCAGTCTTAGCATTGAGAATGCGTCCAGCACCATAAACACCAACACATCGAGCTACTCGCACTTCTCCCAACAGACGGTCTACTCGCACCTCCACAAAAATTCCTCCAAAAGAATGTTTGGCATATTCCTGCTGTTGTTTCGATGTATTATTACCAACCGCTTCAATATTTTCTAAACCATGACGACTGAGAATTTCCTGATAACTTTCCCCGACCGAAGGATTATTTTTCAACAATAATTTCCCAGACTCAAAAATTACCTCCTCCGGTTTTGCCTGATAAAGCGGTGAGTCAGAATCAGAAATTGCCATATCTACAACTTTACTCCGAACTTTCATTGCTGCCACTTGTACTGCCGTACCCACACTACTAGCTGTACTCGAACCTCCAGTAAGTGGCGCTTTAGGTAAGTTAGTGTCACCAAGTTTAAATTCTACCTGTTCCAAAGATACGCCTAAAACTTCGGCAGCAACCTGTGTCATCACAGTATAAGTTCCTGTACCTAAGTCGTGGGTAGCACTTTCGACTAATATTTCCCCACTATTATATATAGTTACTTTAGCAGTAGCAGGAAAACTGTTAGCAGGAAAAGTTGCACTGGCCATACCCCAACCAATTAGACTGTCGTCGTCACTCATAGAGCCTGGTTTAGGGTTACGGTGTTTCCAGCCAAATATTTCTGCTCCTCGCTGATAACATTCTTTGAGAGATTTACTCGACCATGGATGTCCGGTAGCAGGGTCTACATCTGCATGGTTGCGGACCCGGAGTTCGATGGGGTCTAATTCTAGAGCGTAACTAAGTTCATCCATTGCTGACTCTAAGGCAAACATTCCCGGTGCTTCCCCTGGTGCCCGCATAAAAGTGGGAGTGCCAGCATTGATACGGCCAAGGCGATAGTTGGTATCAACGTTGGGACAGCTATACATCATATTTGTTGCCATTGTCACCGATTCAGTAAATTCGTCAAAGGGTGACGTTATAGTTTCGCCGATGTGTTTGATGAGTGTGAGTTTGCCTTCTTTAGTTGCGCCGAGGGTCAGATGTTGGCGGGTGGGGGCCCGATATCCGACGGAGGTATACATTTGAGCGCGGGTAAGTACGAGTTTAACTGGGTGCTTCACATAACGCGCTGCCATAGTGGTCAAAATAGCGTGAGGCCAAACAAATGCTTTACAACCAAACCCACCGCCGAGAAATTTAGAAATGACGCGGATGTTTTCTGGGGGAATGTCAAAAACTTTAGCCATCGCTCCTTGTGCAGAACAAACTCCTTGAGTTGTTTCGTAGAGGGTGAGGCGATCGTCTTCCCAAACTGCTATAGTTGCTGAGGGTTCGATGGGGTTATGGTTTTCCATCGGAGTGCTGTAGGTTTGTTCGACTAATACTTCTGCTTGGGAATGCCCGGAGTTAATATCGCCCCGGAGTGAGTGAGCGGGTAACATCCCCATAAAAATGCTTTCTGGTTCATATCCTTGTTTAAGTGCTTCATCTATATCTATAGTTGCTTGTTCGGTTTGATATTCAACTTTAACTAAGGTAGCTGCATACTGAGCTTGCTCTAAAGTTTTTGCTACTATTATCCCAATGTGCTGTCCTTGATAATAGATATTCTCATCCTGGAGAATGGGAAGACTTTGACCACCAGGAAAAAAGCTAATTTGATTAAATTTGGGAACATTGCGGTGGGTAATAATTGCCAATACTCCGGGTGCGGTTTCTGCTGCGGTAGTTTCGAGCTTGGTAATTTTGCCTTTAGCAATGGTGCTTTCTATTAATACGCCGTAAGTCAAGTTTTCAACTGGCATATCAGCGGTGTAACGTGCGCCACCTGTAACTTTTAGTTTTCCGTCTACACGGTTGATGGGTTTTCCGATAACTTTATTCATGTTTGGTATTTACTTAAATAATTCGTAATAGTTTGTCGGGGCGGTATTATGTTTTAGTTTTGAGTTATATCATGTTCGGGTAATCAGTTATAAATAAAATTTAAGAACTGACAGTACCGACAGTACCAAAGAAATACTGAAATTATCTTTACTTTTCTCCAATATTTCTTCTTTTCCTCCTTTCTTCCCCTCCACGGTCGGGGCCCGCGGGTGGGTTGACTCCTGACTCCTGACTCCTGACTCCTCACAACAGTTATAAATAAAATTTAAGAACTGACAGTACCGAAGAAATACTGAAATTATCTTTATTTTTCTCCTTTGTTCCCTTCTTTCCTCCTGAGTTCTGACTCCTCGCTAAGTTATTTATTTTAAGTATTCAACTGAACATGATATTCATTACTTACCACTGCTGAAAATACCCAAATTATGGCACGTTTGGCTAATTCAATTTTGAACTGATTATCAAAATCATAAGGGTCTAAAACCCCACCTTTTCAGGCGAAATATTTTGGGAGCGGAGCTCAAATCCCCTATTTCCCCTCCACGGTCGGGGCCCGCGGGTGGGTACACTTGCTGACTTGCAGACTTGCAGACTTCGTTAAATTTTGGGGGTTTTGCTCCTGCTAAAATTACAGCAGAAAAAGTTGCTTCGTTTATCAGCAGTAAAATTTTTGCACCCATAAGTTTTGAGTTAATTACCTCCCAGTGCTGAAAGTGCCCTAATAATGCTACGTTTAGCTAGTTCAATTTTGAACTGGTTATATTTTTGTGGTTTTGCTGGTGCCAAAGCTGCTTCTGCTGCAGTAGAAAAAGTTGCTTCATTTATCGGTTGTCCCTGCAATGCTGTTTCTGCTTCCTGGGAACGCCAAGGTTTTGTGCCAACTCCTCCTAATGCTAGTCGCGCAGACTTAATAGTATTTTGCTCAACTTCCACAGCAAGAGCTACAGAAACTAAGGCAAATTCATAATTAGCGCGATCGCGTACTTTGAGATAGTGGGAGTTGCTAAACCAGGAAACAGCAGGCACTTCTACAGCAACTATTAACTCCCCATGCTCTAAAACATTTTCTCGGTAGGGTGTATCTCCAGGCAACAGATAAAAATCATTTATCGGCACTCGACGTTGTCCAGTTTTACCCTGAATACAAACTACTGCATCTAAAGCAACTAATGCTACTGCCAAGTCTGAAGGATGAGTGGCAATGCAATGTTCGCTCGTACCTAAAATAGCGTGCATTCTATTGTAACCTTCCATCGCAGGGCAACTCGTACCTGGAAGACGACGGTTGCAAGGAAAAACTGGGTCGCGAAAATAATTACAGCGCACCCGTTGTAATAAATTTCCTCCCACTGTTGCCATATTCCGCAGTTGAGGAGAAGCACTTTCTAATATTGCTTCTGAAATGACAGGATAAGAATCTTTCACTGTGGGATAACGAGCAACATCGCTCAATTTTGCCAAAGCACCGATGCGGAGGTTATTATCAGCATCAACTTCCACTGAGTTTAAAGGTAGAGGGTTGATATCTAGAACTTGCTTTGGTGTTTGTACGCCATCTTTAATTAAACCTATTAAGTCTGTACCACCAGCAATAAAGGATATAGTCTCATCCTGAGAAACTGTGGTTATGGCCGTATTTTCTTCATTAACTCTGGCATAACTAAATGGCTGCATTTTCTGTTTTCTCCACTACTTCACGAACTGCTGCAACGATATGATGATAAGCACCACAACGACAAAGGTTGCCACTCATACCTTCCCGAATTTCTCGGTCTGACTTTGGTTGTGTTTCTGCTAGTAAACCTACTGCGGAAACTATTTGACCGGGAGTACAATATCCGCATTGAAAAGCATCATGTTCAATGAAAGCTGTTTGCATTGGATGGAGTTGTCCATTTTCTTCTGCTAAACCCTCAATAGTAATAATGGACTTTCCCATTTGCATTACTGCCAGAGTCATACAAGCATTAATTCGTTTTCCATCAACTAATACCGTGCAAGCTCCACATTCTCCGCGATCGCATCCTTTTTTTGTCCCTGTTAAACCTAGATATTCTCGCAGTGCATCTAAAAGAGTCACGCGAGGTTCTATATTTAGATGATGTGGCACTCCATTAATTTTTAATGTTAGTGCTATTTTTTCTGTTTCTAACATTTTAATAATCTCTAATTTTAGATAACTATTTTGTCATAACTACCAACTAAATAATATCAGAGTTTATCGATTTTGGTAAATATTAATTTTGATAAAATTTGTTGATATCTAAGCACAATTCTTTAACTTAGTCAATAGCAATACTATTTCATCTATCGCACTTATTATATGTAAGCATTTCCTCCGGAATGCTGAGTAAACAGCTATCAACAGTCAACTATTCCTTTGGAATGGGCTCGCATTCAGCAATTAGTAATGAATAATTATTTCTCGGGTTTTATCCTGGGACTTTGGCAGTAACTTTTTATTCTTTTTCAATTTAAAAGGTGGCTTTTGCGCAGACCCAAAATTCATAGCTGATAGCTAATAGCTGACGGCTGAATGCTTACTATTAGATTGTTTTGTTTCTGAATTTCAGCCCGAACTTTATCAATTTTTTGCCTCTATCTTAATTTCTCCCAATTTCCGAAAGTATTTCTTTAGTCACGAACAGGAAAATATCTGAAAAAGGGAGATTAAATTGCAATTTTTCACAATTATTGGAGTCGGAGCAACTCTGAGATTTACGCCAGGAATTAGAGATTACTCTCTTTGAGTTATCCCACTTATTAGATTGTTTTGTTTCTGAATTTCAGCTCAGACTTTATCAATTTTTTGCCTCTATCTTAATTTCTCCCAATTTCCGAAAGTATTTCTTTAGTCACGAACAGGAAAATATCTGAAAAAGGGAGATTAAATTGCAATTTTTCACAATTATTGGAGTCGGAGCAACTCTGAGATTTACGCCAGAAATTAGAGATTACTCTCTTTGAGGTATCCCACTTATTAGATTGTTTTGTTTCTGAATTTCAGCCCGAACTTTATCAATTTTTTGCCTCTATCTTAATTTCTCCCAATTTCCGAAAGTATTTCTTTAGTCACCGAACAGGAAAATCTCTAAAAAATGGAGATTAAATTGCAATTTTTCACAATTACTGGAGTCGGAGCAACTCTGAGATTTATGCCAGGAATTAGAGATTACTCTCTTTGAGTTATCCCACTTATTAGATTGTTTGTTTCTGAATTTCAGCCCGAACTTTATCAATTTTTTGCCTCTATCTTAATTTCTCTCAATTTCCGAAAGTATTTCTTTAGTCACGAACAGGAAAATCTCTAAAAAATGGAGATTAAATTGCAATTTTTCACAATTACTGGAGTCGGAGCAACTCTGAGATTTATGCCAGGAATTAGAGATTACTCTCTTTGAGTTATCCCACTTATTAGATTGTTTGTTTCTGAATTTCAGCCCGAACTTTATCAATTTTTTGCCTCTATCTTAATTTCTCTCAATTTCCGAAAGTATTTCTTTAGTCACGAACAGGAAAATATCTGAAAAAGGGAGGTTAAATTGCAATTTTTTACAATTATTGGAGTCGGAGCAACTCTGAGATTTATGCCATAAATTAGAGATTACTCTCTTTGAGATATCCCACTTATTAGATTGTTTGTTTCTGAATTTCAGCCCGAACTTTATCAATTTTTTGCCTCTATCTTAATTTCTCTCAATTTCCGAAAGTATTTCTTTAGTCACCGAACAGGAAAATCTCTGAAAAAGGGAGATTAAATTGCAATTTTTCACAATTATTGGAGTCGGAGCAACTCTGAGATTTATGCCAGAAATTAAAGATTACTCTCTTTGAGATATCCCACTTAATAGATTGTTTTGTTTCTGAATTTCAGCCCGAACTTTATCAATTTTTTGCCTCTATCTTAATTTCTCTCAATTTCCGAAAGTATTTCTTTAGTCACCGAACAGGAAAATCTCTGAAAAAGGGAGATTAAATTGCAATTTTTTACAATTATTGGAGTCGGAGCAACTCTGAGATTTATGCCAGAAATTAGAGATTAGTCTCTTTGAGATATCCCACTTATTAGATTGTTTGTTTCTGAATTTCAGCCCGAACTTTATCAATTTTTTGCCTCTATCTTAATTTCTCCCAATTTCCGAAAGTATTTCTTTAGTCACCGAACATAAAAGTTGCGGAAAAAGAGAGATTAAATTGCAATTTTTCACAATTATTGGAGTCGGAGCAACTCTGAGATTTATGCCAGAAATTAGAGATTGTTCTCTTTGAGATATCCCACTTAATAGATTGTTTGTTTCTGAATTTCAGCTCAGATTTTCTAATTTTTTTTGTCCCTATCTTAATTTCTCCCAATTTCCGATATAAGAATTTTTAGTTATTCCAAAAATTTCTGAATTTATGATTGACAAACAATTTTTAATCACAACGCCTTAACTGAGCTAATAGCAAAACAATTTCATCAATAGCACTTCTCAAATTTTTAGTTTCTAAGTCAGACTGATTGACAATAATACTAAATACTAAAGGCTCAAAATCAACAGGTTCCACATATCCCGCTAAACCCGAAACTCCACTAATTGTTCCTGTTTTTGCTTGTACATTTCCCTCGGCAAAACTATTTCTAAAACGTCTACTCAATGTACCACTTACACCAGCCACAGGCAAAGAATTTCTATAAATATTTGCCCAAGAAGAATTAGCCATTATTCTGAGAGTTTGTACCAAAGCTTCTGGACTAACTAAATTATGACGAGACAAACCAGAGCCATCATTTAATACAAAACTATTGGGAGTAACTCCTAACCTAGTTAAAATTACTTTTATCTCCTCCAAACCTTTTGCTAAAGTCCGATTATTAGATTTTTTCTGAGGAATTAATCTACTTCTAACTCCCATTTGCCGTAACAAAGATTCTGCATAAACATTATTACTTTTTCTATTCACTTCCTCTACTAATTCCGCCAATGTTGGAGACTCAACAAAAGCTAACTCAGTCAAATTGATATTAGAGGTAATCTGCGATTTTTTTACTATTTGAGAAACCTGAATTCCTGTTGTTGCTAAAACTTCACGAAATTTATTTAAAAAATTATCCACAGGTTCCACAACCGCCACATAAACAGGTTCCGATGCCGAGCCAACTCGTAGTTGCCCAGATATCCGAATTATTGGCTGAATAAAATCTCTTCCTACTTCTAAAAATTCTTTTTCATTCTTCCCGACAGTCACCGAATTATTTTCAATCTGCCATTTTTTACCTTCAACAGAATTAACAAAAGTAACTTGTAAAGGTTGACCTAAACTTTGAGGCGACAAAACCAAATCTATAGCATTTTGATTCAGAATCAAACTATTAATTGGTGCGCCATAACCAGCCTGAACATCTTCCCATTCCCAATTAGGATTAACTCCTGTTCCTGCAAAATAACTATCATCAGCAATTAATTGATTAATAGTTTCTATCCCCTGTTCCTTTAATTGTTGAGCCAAACTTTGCAGTTGAGTTTCTGTTAAACTAGGGTCGCCTCTACCCACAATATATATATTGCCATTTCCATCACCATAAACTGAAGTTCTAATTCTAAATTGAGGGCGAAGTTTTTGTAATACTGCTGCAGTTGTTAACAGTTTAGCCGTAGAAGCAGGAATGAAATAATATTCAGCATCCCGATTATAAACTGTAGTTTTTTCTGATAAAGTTTCAACTAAAATTCCCCACCGAGAACGATTAAAAATTGGGCGATTAATTACAGCATCAATCCGATTACTTAATTCAGTCGAACAAATTGTTGTAGCAGTTTCCTGACTAACTGCTATTAATGGATTGAGAAATACCATCAGAAAAGTAATTGTAATTTGTTTGAGAGAAAGTTTAAACATTTGCTATTAATTAAAAATAGAGTGTAATACCAAATCTGCTTTTCTTTAGTATTATATAAAAACCGGTTAATTGCACATATAATCTGCTGATATAATATCTGTTTATAATTCTATAATTACTTCAATACTAGACATCTCTACCAAAAGAGGGAGTAGGAGGAAATAATTGATAATTTATGTAGGATAATTGATTTGATTTTTTATGATTGGAGATGTCTATTTAATCTCCCCTACTCCCCCAATCCCCTACTCCCCTACTCTTAACTATATAATAAGTATTCAACCGGATTTAATATTATTTGGCATTTAGCAATAAGAATCAATATTATAGGGGCAAACGGCCGTTTGCCTCTACTGACAGTATAAATTCTATTACTCCGATTTTTTCCTATTTCATACTACGCAAACTGGAACCGTAGCAAGCAGATTTGATATGATATAAAATGTAATTGGGCTAATTTGATAAAAAATTGCATGACTTAATTCAATTATCACAAAAAACTCTCACAAAATAGCAGAATAAATTTATGAATATAGCAACCGAAAATCAAATATTAACTGACCAAGAGTTTCAGGCATTATCAGAAGATGGCAGTCATTATGAATTAATTAATGGAGAAGTTGTTGATATGGGGAATTCGGGAATGGAGCATGGTAATATTACCGCTTATTTATGTGGTTTAATAGAATTATATGCTCGTCCTAAGAAATTAGGTGTAACTTGCGATTCTAGTACAGCCTTTACTTTCAAATCGGGTAATAAACGTTCTCCAGATATTTCTTTTGTTTCCAAAGACCGTTTATTAGGATTAAAGCGATTACCTAAAGGTTATTTTCAGGGTGCTCCCGATTTAGCAGTAGAAGTAATTTATCCCAATAATACATTTGAAGAACTACATCAAAAAATTGTTGAATACTTTGAAAATAACTGTCGGTTAGTTTGGGTAATTAATCCTGATGAAAAATCAATTTTAGTCTACCATAAACCAAAACCAGATAAATTATTACAAGTTACCGACAATTTAGATGGAGAAGATATTTTACCTGGTTTTATATTACCAGTAACAGATTTATTTATGGAGTGGGATTTCTAAAATTAGTGTTAAATTTTAAGCTGCTGTGCATTGAAACCACTTATTTTTTGTGTGCCTAATTAACAGGATAACCCTTATTACTTCTGACTTCTAACTTCTGACTTGCTAAGACGCATTTTAAATACTTCTTAGCTGAGAATTTTTATATAGCGCTATAGATTAAGGTGTTTGATATTTCTAAACCCTGTTTCCTGACGGATTCCGCACCGAAAACCCTTTAACAGTTTACTATTCCCTGTTCCCTATTCCCTCCATACCTATTCCCTATTCAAGTAGCGCTATAATATCAAAAAACTTATAGATAACTATGACAAAAAAAACGACTCGACGTAACTTTATAATGACAAGCATTGCTGCTACCAGTAGTATAGTAGGTTGTGCTGCTGTGAATAAAAAATCTCAGACCAAAGTAGCATCTGCTGAAAAGCTACCCACTACATCCACAATGCCAGAACGAGTATTAGGTAAAACGGGTGTCAAAGTACCATTGTTAGGTTTAGGTGGAGCAGGAAAAACACCTGTAGGTAACAGTGGACGGGAAAAAGAGTCAGTCGCAATAATTGAAGCTGCTCTCTCTCTAGGAATTAGATATTTTGATACTGCTGCTAGTTACGGTGCAAGTGAAGAACATTTAGGGAAAGTGTTACCCGCTTATCGAAAAGATGTATTTTTGGTAAGTAAGACCGGAAGACGCGATCGCGACGGAGCATGGAGGGAATTAGAGCGATCGCTAAAACGGTTAAATACAGATTATCTCGACTCGTGGCAGTTACACCATGTTTCATTTACAGAAACTTTAGATCAAATATTCAGTTCCCAAGGTGCTATCAAAGCAATGGAAGAAGCAAAAGAACAAGGTATAGTCAAATTTTCCGGAATTACAGGTCATCACGAACCTGATATTATTGCTGAAGGGATACGTCGCTATCCATTTGACACTACTCTAGTTACTATTAATGCTGCTGACAAACATCATCCCCGACCTTTTGCTCCTACTGTGTTACCTGTTGCGCAACAAAAAAATGTAGGTGTTATTGGAATGAAAATACCAGCTTACGGCAGGTTACTCCAACCAGGGGTATTGAATATGCAAGAAGCGATGGGATATGTATTGTCCTTAGAAGGCGTACATTGTTGTATCGTAGCGACAGAGTCTGTGGAAATGTTGCAGTCTAACGTTAGGGTTGCCCAAACATTTCAGCAGTTAGCTCAACAGGACATGAGAGCGATCGAGCAAAAAACAGCCAGTGTTTGGAAAGAAAATACTTTCTTCCGTGCTTGGACTTGAGGGGTGAACCTACGCTAATATAATCAGGACTTACGCAAATTAACCTTGAAAACGCCATATGTAGGGGCGAATGGTATTCGCCCTTCCCCCGATAAATAACTATTACCAGTTATGGTGAAGCTACGCTAGTATAATATCTAAGAAAGAATAGTTTTGTGGTACACGAATTAATTAAAAATAGCAAATACTATTGAATTAATAGAAATTATGAAGTCATCTTTATCAATTCCTCTAAAATTGCTTTTGATTACTCTTGCTACCTTGAGCCAATTTTTCTTTGCTAATTCTGCTTCAGTACAGGGTAGAGGTCTAGTTTATATTGAAAACTTATCTGAAGAAAAAGAGGATGTAGAAAGAGAATTGCAGAAGCAAGAAACTACACTAAAAAAACTTGAATCAGCAGAAAGATCGGCAAGAAAACTATTCTTAAACTATGAGAGTTTTCAGGAGGTTCCAAATAGTAAAAGCTTTGACTATGTTGGCAACTGTGCGCCAGCAAATGGGACTGGTAAATATGAATCTGTTTCTTGCAGAGAAAAGCTTCTCAGGAAAATGTGTGAAACAGAGCTAAAGTTAGAAACATTTAATTATAGTCTTACTTTTTGTCAGAAATATTTTGATTTAGTTATATCAAATCAGAGTTTGTATAGTCAAAGAACTCAGGTTGAATCATCCGAGCAAATGTGCTTGGTATTGCCTTTTCATGTTGATCGCTATCAACATTTAGATAATAATTCCCTCGAAAAAGTATTACTTGCTTGTCAACAAGGACTACTAAAGGTAAATCCTCAATTTGGCTATTCCTATGGGGGAAACGTACTTCTGTTGAGAAATTTGAAGGAAATATATCTTGTTCTCGAAGACTATTCTGGAGCCAAAGATTTTTTTACTAACATTATTAATATAGCTAAAAAAAAAGATAAACAAACTAACAGGCAGTCCTTAGAACAAGGAGTTTCCTGGAATACAATTAATACAATTTATCCAGCATTAAATTTTCTAGGAGATATATATTTTGCAACACAAGATAAAGCTATGAATCTGTACTTGGAAGCAGATTCGATTTATACTAAATACATTAACTATCAGGATAGCAACTATCCTAGATTCCTAATTGATACATCGGCGACAAGCGACTTAGTGTCTGCTAATCTCAAATCAGTTGCCAACGGTTTTAGTCTTACATTTACTTATACTAATGGATCAAAGTACAAGCTCCATCTCGATCAAAATTTAGCGCTGGTCGGTCGTAGCTCTTATCATAAAAAGACACAATGGAGTAGATTATTTGTCACTAATTATGAAAAAACAACTGCAAATATTAAGATAGAACCTGATGGCTCTTTTGATGCATCAATGTTAATCACTCTCCGTCATTATTGTGTTATGAAAGGCAAACTTGAATTTATCGGTGACGCAGCAGATAAGTTACCGCAAAACTAGAGATAATGGTTGAAACGAAGCATATTTTTTGAGGCGATCGCTTCTGTTGACTGTATCTCAACTCAACATAACTATTGTCCAATAGATAAATCAAACATCAATCTCGGTAAAGTCAGCGATCGCTACTTTTTCCGGCGTTGCTCCAAAACCTAATAACTATAACGTTGGAGTTTCTGTTACTGAATAAATACGACTAAAGTTAGGAGAGGCGATCGCTTCTGTTGACTGTATCTCAACTCAACATAACTATTGTCCAATAGATAAATCAAACATCAATCTCGGTAAAGTCAGCGATCGCTACTTTTTCCGGCGTTGCTCCAAAACCT
>JAXHSW010000043.1:48945-50442 GCA_034190295.1 Cyanobacteriota bacterium
AATAACTATAACGTTGGAGTTTCTGTTACTGAATAAATACGACTAAAGTTAGGAGAGGCGATCGCTCCAAATGAAGTGTATCTCAACCCAACATAACTCAGGACTTACGCAAATCAACCTTTAAAACGCTATATGTAGGGGTAAATTGCATTCCTACTCTCTGTATGTAGAGTCTCTGCGTAAGTCCTGATAACTATTGTCCAATAGATAAATCAAACATCAATCTCGGTAAAGTCAGCGATATAGCTGCCGCACTTGCTCCGCCTTTCATGTTACACTCCGTGAAAGGAAGCAAGCTCAGAGATTTAGGAGATTGCTTCCTATCGTCGCAATGACAACTACTCGAGCGGATTCTATGTCAGAGAAGCATTAACCATCCTGCTATGAGAAAACTTGACATGAAAAAGTTTTTTAGAATCTTGATTCAGAAGGACTACTATTAATGGTTGGAGCATTCTGCCAATATTCAAATACACTCATATAAGAGCCACCATCACGATATACTGTAAGACCTCCAGAATGTCGAAAAGCAGTAATTTCCTGTAAAAAATTATTAGCATTTTCTCCAGACTTTAATGTTATTAGTAAGTTTTGATCGTGACACTGAGGATCGCTAATTTCTTTACTAATACACAGAGTAGGATAATTGTTTAAACGCCCAGGAAAAATATAATTAATAATCCCACTATCATAAGATATTTGTAACCTCCTAGAAACTTCTTGGCAACGAGTCTTTGGGTCCCATTTTTGCCCCCAAGAAGTATCCTTCCAAAAAAACATTGGAACATCAGCTTTTGAGGAGGAACGTATTATTGTAGCTGGTACATCTACTCCTTCTGGAGTTTTATATGAGCCGCAAAAAAAAGGAAAGATTCTGACTTTGAATATTTTTCTCTGGTAGATTTTTCTCTGAAGAAGGTGAATTATTCTGATTTGAACTACCCGAATTTAACATTGGGATAAAAGCAGCTAATATAGTTGCAGCAAAACCTATTAAAGCAACAATAATCTCTGTTTTTTTCATTATCAATAAATTTGATATAGCAGTACATTTAAAAATAACCTCACAATCAATAGCTTAAAATCCTGATTATGAGGTTATTGGATCTATGTGCAATTAGGGGGATTTGACTTACGCACGGACACTAAATCCAGTGAGGGCGAATGCCATTCGCCCCTACATATGGCGTTTTAATAGATAAAATTATTTAGCGTAACAGCATAACATAGAAAAAAAAACACCCCCCAATATTGGAGGGTGTCTATATTAGCTAACTAAAGCTAACTCAAGAAATTAACCATTGATAGAAGGAGCTTCTACTGCAGCTAAATCTAGAGGGAAGTTGTGAGCATTACGCTCGTGCATTACTTCCATACCTAAGTTAGCGCGGTTGATTACGTCAGCCCAAGTATTTACCACACGACCACTAGAATCGATGATGGACTGGTTGAAGTTGAAACCATTCAAGTTGAAGGCCATTGTGGACACACCTAATG
>JAXHSW010000044.1:0-22653 GCA_034190295.1 Cyanobacteriota bacterium
GATGATTTTGTTTGTGATTCAGGCGCTATTTGGAGCAAGTGTGGCAGCTATATCGCTTAAAATTTTATAGCGATCGCCTAAATTAGTAGGCACTATATATAGTGCCTTTGCGTAAGTCCTGCAGATGTCAAAAAAGGTCCAAAATAATAAGTGCAACGAGGATTAGCAGTAAAAATTTTAACCCACCAAGCCAGACCAGAGAAGTCTAGTAAATTTACCAATGTTTTTTTCATACTATGTTAATAAATTTTGTATTAGTAGTTGTTTTTGAAGTTACTGACTCTCACATCTGCCAATATTTGTAACTTTACGATGGAAAGTTCTAGACAAACTATCAGGAAAAATGTGAATTAATAACTCAACTATACAAATTATAAAGAGTATTCATTATGGTGAACGGGGAGTTTGAATATCTATTTCTCTGGTAAGAGCTATGTAGCTAATAGAAGAGTGTTTAACCCATATTAAGCTATACTTTTTCTCTCTATTTTGTTATAATATGAAGCTTATATTTTTTCAAAAAAAGCAATGTGCGCTGGCATATTTACAAATTACAGGAACCGTCCAATAGCTAAAAGTCTTATACTATCGGTTCTTTATTCCCCCCTGTTGCCTTCCGGAGCTGCGCACAGCGCTATATATAGCAAGGAACGAGTTGGTATTTGACTGATGTTGATGATGAACCTGAGACAGAGAAAAGCTTTTGCCACTGTTCCCTGTTCCCAGCTCCGGTGTTCCCTGCTATATTTTTCACTACATACGCAAACTTTTTGACCAGCGTTGTCTATGAATTTCATAAAGGGCCATACCAGTTGCTACCGATACATTAAGACTAGGTGTATTCCCCGACATTGGAATAGATACTAAGGCATCACAATTTTTTTGAATGAGAAGGCTTAAACCCTCTGCTTCACTACCAATAACTAAAACAATAGCTCCTGTAAACTTTACTTTATGAATAAGCTCCCCATTATCAGCTACAGTACCATATATCCAGAATCCCTCTTTTTTCAATTCTTCCAAAGCACGACTCAGATTAATAACTCTCGCTACAGGAAAATTTTCCAAAGCTCCTGCGGCAACTTTTGTTACAGTCGAAGTTATTCCTACTGCTCGTCTTTGTGGAATAATTAAACCTTGTATTCCCAAAGCTTCTGCCGTCCGAATAATAGCTCCTAAATTATGGGGATCGTTGAGACCATCAGCTACTAGCAATACAGGTTCCTCGGTTTTAGATTTAGCTTGAGAAATTAGTTCGTCAAGGTCTTTGTATTCGTAAGGAGATATTTGAGCAGCAATACCCTGATGATTTTTTCTGTGGGTAATTTGATCTAGGCGTCTATCGTCTACTTCATCTATTATCGTACCTCTAGCTTTAGCTTCATTCAGCAATGTATGAAATCTGGGATCGTATCGTAGTGGCGGAATAACCCAGATGCGGTTTAAGGAACGCTCACTTTTGAGAGCTGCTTGTACAGTATGTCGTCCATAGATTAGATCGTCATCTTGGCTCGCAGTCTCCAAATTATCGTTGCTTGAGTGCCTACTTTTGAGTTTAATTGATTTCTGTTTTTGGGGTTTGTCTTGATGGTTAAATTTTGAAGGTTTTATAGGCATAGCTCATCTTTTATTCTTTCTATTATTTAATCTAATTCTATATAGCCTAGTAATTGATTTAATCGTTGAGGATCTGTTAAATATAAGTACCCAATTAAAGCTTCTAAACTGGTAGCTTGTTGATAAATTTCTGGGTCTAATCTTTTCGGTTTCCCAAAAGCAGCATTGCGCCCCCGCTTCAGAATATCTAACTCTAAACTGGTAAGATGAGGTTTTAAATTTTGTAAATGATGAGCTTGACTTTCTGCCCTAACTTGCGCTACAACCAGTTGATGATAAGAACGCGATCGCTTGGCTGGTATTAAGTAGTAGCTCCGAACATACAATTCGTAAATAGCATCTCCCAGATAGGCCCAAGCTGAGGGCGTAGTTTTTTGAATTTCTGCTGGTGTTAGCGTGACAAGGTTTAACTGTTGCAAACCGATAGTGCTCCTTGTTAGTCCAGCTTTTCTACTCGATACTTTATTATATATGTACAACGTTCATTATGCCAAAATAATTGGGTCTAAAACCTCCCTTTTTCAGGCGAAATGTTTTTGGAGGCTTGCTCAAATCCCCGTTACACAAACAACTTCTGACTTCTGTACGGGCAAACGGCCGTTTGCTTCCCATAACTTTCCGTTCCGGAATGCTACCGCAAACGTTAACGCCCCTACGACTTCTGACGCGCGTTAACTCCATCGGGCTTGACCAACTCCCGTCTAGCCCTTTGCTTTTTGACGGGAGATAGCATCTATAGCTATATTCAACAATAGGTCATTACCCGGCTTTGTCAAGATTTCTTGACATTGTCTAGAGCTTCATCTAATGAATTCCGTAAAGACAAAAATTTATCTAAACGAACCAATTTAACAGTTTGATTTACACGGGCATTGGAGATTATTTGTAACGTACCTTCTTCATATTGTTTGGTATGTTTTACCAGTTGTACGAGTGCTCCTAACCCAGAGCTATCTACAAAGTCTATTTTGGACAAATCCAAAATAATATTTTTTGGCCCTTGATCGATTTTTGCCTTCAGTGTTTTGTTAAAAGTACCTTCTGAAAAGGCATCTAATAGCCCTGCTAAGCGGAATAGCTGGTAGTTATCCCTCTCTTCATGAGTACATCTCAGGCTAACAGTCAGGGCTAATGGCTTAGGCTCAGGAATAACACCCTCCTAGCTTGATTTTGCATAATAAGAACATAAATTATACTCTTTTCTGTAAAATTTGTCTACTCCTATAGATAACTTTTTTTGAAACAGGACTTACGCAGAGTCACTATATCTTGTAGAGTAGGGGCGTTAACCATAGTTCTGCGAGGCAAACGGCCGTTTGCTGACGAATAGCTCCGAATGACACCCCTACAAATAGTGTATAATTTAATACTTTGCGAAAGTTCTGTGAAAGACAAATTATACAATTTTTGGATAATTTAATTTGAACAAGCGATCGGCTAAAATCGGCGGGTTCGGTATCCCCCACGCTTAGGGTGAAAAAGCTGGTGGTGTGGGTGTTATGGGAGTTTGTAGAGGCGGAGTGGAACTCTAGAGTATCCCCCATATTATGCCTTGAGAGCTGACCGCTGACCGCTGAGGTGCTGACTGCTATTTTAAGGAATACACAAAACTTGTAGACCAAATCCTACTTTGATTTCGAGGCTTTAGCTTTCCGGTCGTCTTGCATTACCTGGACAAAACGTTCAAACAGGTAATCAGCATCGTGGGGACCGGGGCTGGCTTCAGGGTGGTATTGTACTGAGAACAAAGGTAAAGATTTATGTCGTAAACCAGCAACAGTTTGGTCATTCAAGTTAAAATGTGTAATTTCTACCTCAGCAGCTAAAGAATCTGGATTAATGGCAAATCCATGATTTTGACTTGTAATCTCCACTTGTTGCTGTAAACCTGCTGGCTGATTGAGGCCACGATGACCAAATTTTAATTTAAAAGTATCGGCTCCCAAAGCAAGACCGAGGACTTGGTGTCCCATACAAATGCCAAAAACAGGTTTAGATGATTTGAGTAACTCTTTAGTAGTCTTAATACCTTCGGTAACAGCAGCGGGGTCTCCTGGGCCGTTGGAAAGGAAAATACCATCAGGGTTGTACTTGAGAATTTCTTCTGGTGGCGTATTAGCAGGAACAACTACAACTCGACAACCATAGCTAGCTAAACGTCGTAGGATATTTTTTTTCACTCCAAAGTCAATGGCCACTACTGTATACTGTTCTCCACTGTAACCAGAAACAGAAGGATTAAATTCCCAAGCTGCATTAGTGGGTTCAGACCATTGATAAACTTCTTTAGTTGTTACTCCTTGAACTAAATTCAATCCTGCCATACTAGGAGCTGACTGAACTCTTTGTAGCAATTCAGTTGGGTCTAGAATTTCTGTAGAAATGGCCCCATTCATTGCCCCTAAAGTCCGAATTTTTTTGGTCAAAGCACGGGTATCTATACCATAAATTCCGGGAATTTTATGTTCTTGAAGATACTCTGACAAAGATTGAGTAGAGCGCCAGTTACTAGGACGTGGACAAATATTACGAGCGATCGCACCTTTGATTTGTGGCTCATTGGACTCTTCATCTTCAGGATTGACCCCTGTATTTCCCAACTCTGGGTAAGTAAAAGTAACTATTTGCCCGCAATAACTAGGGTCTGTCAGAACTTCCTGATAACCAGTCATGCCTGTATTAAATACTACTTCTCCAATAGTAGTTCCAGGGGCACCAAAAGAAAAGCCTTGATAAGTAGTTCCATCTGCTAGTACCAGTAGTGCTGGTTGAGCTGAGATTGACATTTGAATTCCTCTCAATTAATTAGTCAGGACTTACGCAAATTCAGATTGAAAACGCCATCTGTAGGGGCGAATGGCATTCGCCCTCAATCAATTTAGTTAGTGTCCGTGCGTAAGTCCTGTTAGTATTAAATTAACAAAAAATGTAATAGTAATAGGGTGAGCAAACAGCCGTCAGCGATCGGTAATCAGCTATTGCTTTTAGTTGAGGATAAAAGCTTTACTAATTGAGTCAGAATTTATACTTACCCTCTCTAGCTGGCTCAAACAGTCTATATTCATTAAAACCCTCTCATAAGAGCTGTTAGCTCCGCATTCCGTACCGAAAAGCTGACAACTAATAGCTGTTAGCTCCGCATTCGGACCGAAATGCTTACATAATAAGTACAGATTACACTCACTATTCAAATAAGATAAAATTAACTTAAGCCTTTAAATATTACAGTAAATAAATAGTTAAAATTCTTAAAAAATTTAGTAATTATGATTGAAAATAATTCATTCGACAACTCTTGTAATAAAAGTCAGGCAAAGTATCTCAAATCAGAGACTGAAAAAAAGCAACAGCTCAAAACAATATTTGGGCAAATACCATCAGTATTGCTGACAACATTACTTTCTATAACAGGATTTGGCCTTGGTTATACCGCAGGCGCAATCGCTCAAGAATATCCAGGATGTTTTCTGCTTGATGAATTTGGAAATAGGAGAGATTTAACAATATCAGTTTGTGGTCTGTTTCCAGAAGAATTACCAGAGGAAGTATCAACTTCTAGTACGGCGGCGGAAGGAATATACGAAATTCCGATTAAAAGTCGTCGGGGTGGTAGTCCTGTAATTGATGTTACTTTTAATGGTAATCAAACTTATGAAATGATATTAGATACTGGTGCTAGTTCTACTTTAATCACTGAAGAAATGGCAACAGCTTTGAACGTTTTGCCTTCTGAGCAAAGAACTTTTACTTTAGCTGATGGTAAAAATGTAGAACTAGGAGTTGGTATCGTCAGTTCTATTTCTGCTGGAGGTTTAACAATTAACCAGTTTAATGTTGCTGTTGCTCCAGCAGATAAAGAAAAGGGTTTGCTAGGACAAAACTTTTTTGGCAGTTATGATATGACAATTAAGGAAGATGTTGTGGAGTTGCGGGCACGTTCTAATAGTTAAGAAGGTTGTAGGTTGTAGGTGTATTAGACATCTGGCGATCGTCAAAAATCAAATCAATTATCGCACAGAAATCATCAATTATTTCCCCTCCTGGGAGGGGTTAGGGGTGGGTTCCCTACTCCCTACTCCCTCTTTTGTATGACAATTAAGGAAGATGTCGTGGAGTTGCGGGCACGTTCTAATAGTTAAGAAGGTTGTAGGTTGTAGGTGTATTAGACATCTGGCGATCGTCAAAAATCAAATCAATTATCGCACAGAAATCATCAATTATTTCCCCTCCTGGGAGGGGTTAGGGGTGGGTTCCCTACTCCCTACTCCCTCTTTTGGTGGAGATGTCTATTAACCTATAATATCATGTCCGGATAATTAGCGATAAAAAAACTTATCATAAGTGCTTCAACAGTAAATCTTTCTATTTTCCCGACCTCCCGACCTCCCGACCTCCCCGACCTCCCCTACTCCCCTACTATCTTAATTATAAGTATTCAACCGGACATGATATAAGTCCCCCACGTTTAGCGTGAAAAAGCGCGTGGTGCACCTTTTATATAGAATCCGGTTATACAGTATATATATGTTGATGTTGATAATTCTATCCACACTTTCTCCCCCTCAATCTCTCCACCTCCCCACACTCCCCACACTCCCCCTCAATCTCTCCACCTCCCCACCCCCAAATATATGATAAGTATTCAACCGGATTTGATATTATGGGGGTTTGTAGACACGGAGCGGCAACTCTAGAGTATCCCCATCCCCCATTATACACGCCAGAAAAGCTGATAGCTGATAGCTGAGTGCTGAGTGCTACTTCAAGAACTGAACTAACTGCTCTAATTTCAACCAAGCTGAACCATCCCGGAGAATATCTTTAGCTTTAGCAATACCTTCTGCATGAGCTTCTAGTGGTACAACACCTGCTACTTGTAGCGCTAGAGAACTATTCAGAGCAACTACATCTGTCTGTGCAGAAGTCCCCTTACCTTGGAGAACATTCTGCAATATTTCAGCATTTTTTTCTACCTCCCCACCCTGTAAAGCACTTATGGGAGCAAAATTTAATCCCAAATCTTGGGGGTTAACGGTTGTCATTCGTACCTCACCATTAGATAAAATAGCTAAATCGGTAATATCGCCCAAACCAGCTTCATCAAGTTTTTCTCTACCGTGGAGAACGATCGCCGATTTTACCCCCAATATTCCTAAAGCTTGAGCTACAGTTTCTATTAGGTTAGAATTAAACACTCCTATGACTTGACCTTGAGGACCTAAAGGGTTAACTAAGGGACCTAAAAGATTAAACACAGTTCGTACTTTTAAAGTGCGACGTAGAGGAACTACAGATTTCATTGCTGGGTGCCAACCTGGTGCAAATAGAAAAGTTACACCGACCTCAGATACTGCAGATATTACTTTTTCTGTGGGAGCGCTCAAATGTACTCCCAATGCTTCCAATACATCAGCAGAACCAACTTTACCAGAAGCAGAACGGTTTCCATGTTTAGCTACTGGTACTCCGGCCGCAGCTACGACAAAAGCAACAGCAGTAGAAATATTGAATGTTGAAGCTCCATCTCCACCAGTACCGCAAGTATCAATGACTGGATATTTGGAGTCTGTGATGGGAATAGAGCGATCGCCATTTTCTTTTGTCAAGGATAAAGACTTTAATACTGTTGCCATACCTGCTAATTCTTCAGCAGATACACCTTTAGCTTGTAAGGCAGCTAAAATTGCTCCTGATAGAACAGGTGGAATTTCTTCTTGCAGCCATCCTTGCATTAAATTCGATGCTTGAGATGAAGATAAAGATTGGCCATCTAGTAACTGTTGTAATAGACTAGGCCATTCGTTACTAGAAGAGTTAATTATTGATGTACCTTGTTGATTTTGAGGAATAGAAGGAGTCATACCTAAAAGTAAATATACACAACTATCTGATTATCTTATGTTTATCCTGTATGTATATCCTGGAAAATATTCTTTTCGATCGCTTAACATAAGTCTATAGAAAAAAGCCAAAAGTCAAACATATTGATTTCTGACTTTCTCTAAAGTAATTTTATTTATCAAAATAACATGGGTCGCGCAACCCCGCCTTTTAAGGCGATAGGGTTTTTGGAGCTTTTCTCAAATCCCCTTCCCCTGCTGGCTCCCCTCCTGGGAGGGGCGGGGGTGGGTTAACTTATGACTTATGACTTATGACTTCTGACGCGCGTTAACATTTCCCTTATGGGTTTAATATAGAATCCGGTTATACAGTATATGTTTATAATTCTATCCACACTTTCTCGCCTTCAATCTCTCCACCTCCGGTCACTTCCCACCCTCCCCACACTTCCCACCCTCCCCACACTTCCCACCCTCCCCACACTTCCCACCCTCCCCACACTTCCCACACCTCCGGTCACTTCCCACCCTCCCGACACCCCCCCCCACACTTCCCCCCCTCCCCACACGTCCCACACCTCCGGTCACTTCCCACCCTCCCCGCACTTCCCACACTTCTCACCCTCCCCACACCTCCGGTCACTTCCCACACTCCTTCTGCTTTCTTCAAGAGATAATGGTCACATTCTCAAGCCAAAAAACTAGAAATATGTAAAAATATATAATAACCAGGACTTACGCACGGACACTAAATTGAGTGAGGGCGAATGCCATTCGCCCCTACATATGGCGTTTTCAACGTTAATTTGCGTAAGTCCTGATAACTAAAAGGGTGCAGTGATTCAACAAGAAACTTCTTCAGTAGGTAAAATTGATTACATACAAAGATAAATCTGGAACGGAAAAATTGAATGATTAATAGTCATAAAAGCCTGGAGACATTACAGCAAATGGAAGAAAAATATCACAGTATATTTGAGAATAAAGTTGTAGGAATTTACCAAACAACACTTGAAGGAAGTTACATCAGTGCTAATACTACACTAGCTCACATCTATGGTTATGACTCTTCTACAGAAATGATTGCTGCACTGGCAGATATTAAACATCAACTTTATGTAAATTCTCAGCGACGTGACGAATTTGCTGAGATTTTACGAGAAAAAGGAGAAGTTTCCGAATTTGAATCCCAGATTTATCGCAAAGATGGCACTATAATTTGGATTACTGAAAATGCCTGGATTGTTCGTGACGAGCAGAAAAATTTGTTATATTATGAAGGTTTTGTTGAAGATATAACCAGACGTAAACAAACAGAAGCCGCTTTGCAAGAAAGCGAAGAGAAACAAAGATTATTAATAGAAAGTGTTCAAGATTACGCTATATTTATGTTGGATGCGGACGGATATGTAGTAAGTTGGAATTCTGGAGCAGAACGTATTTATAAATATCAATCCGAGCAAGTTATTGGCAAACATTTATCTATTTTTTATACTCAAAAAGATATTAAAAATAACCTACCAGAGCAAGAATTAAAAATTGCTAGGGAACAAGGTAAATTCATGATAGAGAATATCTGTGTGAGGCAAGACAAAACGCAATTTTGGGCAAATGTAATCACGACTGCTTTGTATGATGAAAATCAAGAATTATATGGTTTTTCTCAAGTCACAAGAGATATTAGTGAGACCAAAAAAGCTATAGCTATCCAAACAGGATTAATTGCTACTATACAAGCTTCAGAAAAAAAATTTCGCGAATTATATGAACATACTCAAGATGCTGTTTTATTCATAAGTAAACTAGGTTTGATTGATTGTAACTCTGCTGCCTTAAAATTATTTGGCTGTACTAATAAATTAGATTTATGTGGAAAACAACCTTGGGAATTCAGCGCTCTAAAACAGTCTGAAGAAGAATACTCAAGTATTAGATTTCAACGTTATTTAGAAATAGCATTACACAGAGGTATAAGTCGTTTTAATTGGCGATATAAACGTTTAGATGGTTCTGAATTTCCGGCAGAAGTTTTCTTAAGTTCTATGAAGTTTGATGGTAAAAGTGGTTGGCAAGCAGTGATATTAGATATTAGCAATAGGGTGTTAGCACAAGAGACGCTAAAGCAGGCAAATGAGGAGTTAGAACAGAGGGTAAAAGAACGAACAGTTGAACTACAGGAGGTAGTTGAGCGATTACAGAAAGAGATATCTGAACGTCAACAAGTAGAAGCAAAGTTACGGTTGTCAGAGGAAAAGTTCTCAAAAGCATTTCGTTGTAGTCCCGACCCGATCGCGATTACTACTTTTGAGGAAGGGCGTTTTATAGAAGTAAATGATGGTTTTTTGGAGATAATGGGTTATTGCCGTGAAGAAATTATCGGTTTGACTACAGAAGAGTTGAATATATGGTTATATCCAGAACAAAGAATTCAATTTAGGCAGAATTTACAACAGCAAGGAGTTGTGCAAAACCAGGAATACGAGTTCAGAGTTAAATCTGGTGCAATTAGGGTATGGTTGTTGTCTGCAGAAATTATCGATCTTGGTAATGAACTTTGTATGCTGTCAATTATTAGAGATATTACTGAACGTAAACGTGCAGAAGAAGCTTTATATGAAAGTCAAAGAAAATTAGCTACTTTAATGAGTAATTTACCAGGTATGGCATATCGTTTTCGCAACGATCTACATCGAAGTGTAGAATTTGTCAGTGACGGTTGCTATTTATTAACTGGTTATCAAGCAAAAGATTTTTTTGGTTCGCAGAAAGTATTTTTATCACAACTAATTCATCGAGAAGACCGACAACGTTTATGGAATGCTATACGATTTGCCATACAGGAAAATAAGCATTATCAAGTAGTTTATCGAATTACTACTAAAAATCAAAGAATTAAATGGGTTTGGGAACAGGGAATAGGAGTGTTTTCGGAGTTAGGAGAATTAATAGCTCTAGAAGGTTTTATTACAGATATTACTGAGAGTAAAAATGTTGAAACTGCACTGAAAGTATCTCAAGATGAGTTAAGACAACAAAAGCAAAAATTAGAAACTACTTTGCAAGAACTGAATGAGGCAGAGACTACTTTAACTAATACTGAAAAAATGTCTAGTTTAGGTCAATTAATAGCAGGAATTGCTCACGAAATCAAGAATCCTATAACTTCTGTTTATGGAAATATAGTGCATTTGAATCATTATGTTCAAGACATGATGAATTTACTAAATCTTTATCAAGAATGTTTTCCTAATCCACCAGACCGCATTCAAGAAGAATTTGAGGAGATGGATATTGATTTTATGAAAGAGGATTTGCCCAAGGTAATATCAGCAATGCAAATAGGGGCAGAAAGAATTCGTGATATTGTGAGTTCTCTACGCAATTTCTCTCGTAAGGATGATGTGAAAAAAACTCTAATGAGTTTTCACGATGGTATTAATGGTACTTTAGTAATTCTCCAAAATCGTTTTAAAGGGCGTGGAAAAAAGCCTGAAATCAAAATTCATAAGGAGTATGGAGAATTGCCTTTAGTAGAATGTTATGTGGGTATGATAAATCAGGTATTTATGAATTTAATTGGTAATGCTATTGATGCTTTAGAAGAGGCTTTTGATAATAGTAATTGGCAAGATAAAACTCCTAGTATTACAATTAAAACAGAAGCCACATCAGACAAAGTTACAGTGAAGATTGCAGATAATGGTTTAGGTATGGATGAGGAAGTTAAGGAGCGTTTATTTGAGCGATTTTTTACTACTAAACCGGCAGGTAAGGGTACTGGTTTAGGTTTATCTATTAGTTATCAAATTATTGTGGAAAAACACAAGGGAAAGTTGAGTTGTATTTCTGCTGTTGGTGAAGGAGCAGAGTTTATAATTGAAATTCCCATTACACAACCAGAATAATGAACTCAGAAGTCAGAAGTCAGAAGTCAGAAGTTATTTTTGATGATATAGCAGAAGGAAGAAGAAAGAAGGAAAAGTCTTACGTTGTCTGAGTTTTAAACTGTTGAACTGTCCTAACCTTTCCTTCGACTACTAACTATATGCAAGATTTCAATGATTAAGTAATTATTAGGATTCAATAAGGTTAAGAGCGATTATTAGCCAGTGATTGTATATTATTCTTATGTTTACTACTCCCCCACTCTCCCACTCCCCTACTCCCTCACCAAAAAATCAGGTCTGAAGCCTTCCCTTTTAAGAGGATGAAAAAAAACAAGTTCCATATTTCAAGCCTCTGACTTTCCTGCGGAATGCTGCGCAAACAGGCAGAGGTACTGATAACTGATAACTGATAACTGAAATGACTCCCCCACTCCCCAGTTGCTTAGTTCTTCAGTTTCAAGATTCAATATTTGCAAGAACGTAGCGGCACTAGCGATCGCTAAATTATTACTATCAGGACTCATAGCAACTGACCAGATCCAATGTAGATAATCTTTGAAAGTTTGCAAGCAGCGGTTTTGATGAATATCCCATAATTTGATACACCTATCATCTGTAACACTAATTAGTTTTGTTCCTTCCCGATCAAAAGCAACTAACCACATCCAGTCTCTATTTCTTTCGGGGAGAACTGACCATTTCCCAGTAGCAATATCCCATAACCTAATCTGACCATCACTTCCCCCACTGACAACTTTTGTTCCTTGAGGATGGAAAGCAACTGATTGAATGCGCTTTGTATGACGACCTAAAGTTTTACTATTCCAGAGTCTAATTGTGCGATCGTCACTCTCACTGACCAGAGTTTGACTGTCAGGACTAAAAGCGATCGCTGCCTTCAGACCGGAGAGGATGTCAACGTCCGCTACTCGCCATATATAAATATTTTTATCAAAATCATAAGGGTCTAAAACTCCGCCTTTTAAGGCACAATATTTTTGGAGCTTTTCTCAAATCCCCTATTTCCCCTCCTGGGAGCTAGGGGTGGGTTAACTTCTGTACGGGCGGCCGAAAGCTTGCGCATAACTTTCCTATCGGAATGCTACCGCAAACGTTAACGCCCCTACTGGCTTCTGAGTTCGTTAACTGCATCTCCTGTCGCCCAGAATTCAATATTATCAGGACTTACGCATACCTACCATATCTAGTAGGGGCGAACGGCCGTTCGCCCCTACAGATGGTGTATGATGTGATGTTTTGCGTAAGTCCTGATTATGACTAAATGCTACTGAAATAATACTGTCTAAAGGTTAGGAAAAAACGGATTTAGATAAATCGGAATGGGAAAAATTAACGTGATGTAATTCAACTCCTTGAAGATAGGCTTGACAAATAGTTAAATAGGAGAAATCATAGTTGGTTAAATCGGTATTTAACTGAGACAATATATTAAGAATATTCCCTCCTAAATACCCTGGTGCTAGAGGAAATTCTTTTTGCCAATTGGAGATAATTTGTTGGAATTGATTTTCGACATTTATTTTTCCGCCTAATTCCTGAAGTAATCTTTCTAGTAATGGTTGAAGAATCAGGCGAATTTGAGTTTCTCGAATATAATCTTTTGCTGTTGCTTTGCAGAGACAGTAATTATTAAAAAGCTCTATTTTACCTGTCTTAATTTCTTGGAAAACCTCATCTATTAATCGAGCAATAATATATTCTCTGGTTACGGGTAGAACTGTATATTCTAATTGGGTAGTTTTGATGAGCGATCGCCGTTTTAAAGATATTAATGATTGGAGTAATTCTTGTTTAATTTGCCATGAAATAATATCTTCTTTTAGTTCTGTATCTGAAACAGGCTCATAATTAATTGCCAGCCAATACATAACTTGCTGTTCTGAGGCAGATAGACGATTAAACTGACATTCATATAGATTGGTAATTTCGTCAAATTTTAGTTGTCCTAGTTTTAAATAATTTTCTACAAATTTAGATAAATCTCCCCCCAATCCATCTTGAATATGTGCTGCTACAACTTCCAAAGCAGAAGGATTACCTCCATAATGCTCAATAACCAATTCCCATTCATTTTCTGAGCCTTCAAATTCTCCATATTCTGTAAATATTTTTTGACTATTTTCTACATTTAATCCTTCTAATTCTAAAATTTTTATAGTTTGAGTTTTTTTAGCAATTAAATCAATTGCTTCTGGTTTTTCTCGGCTAGTAATTAACAAACAACTTTGATGAGAAGACTGAGCTATTCGTTGGAATAAATCACCATAGCCTTCATAATCTTCTCGATATTTACCTGTATGATTACAACTGTGCAGAATTGATTCTGCATTATCTAGTATCAGCAAACAACGATAGAGTACAAAATAATTAATTAGTTTGGTTATTTTTTCATCTAGAGTTGATGGTAATGTAGTTTCTTGCTGCTTAGAAAAGAACTTAATTAAATCTTCTAAAATATTTTCTATTGTTGGAGATTTTTCCAGAGTTCGCCAAATTACATAGTTAAAATTATTCTGAATTTCTTTGATTAATTGCATTGATAAAAAAGTTTTCCCAATACCCCCTCGACCAAGCAGCAGAATGAAATTACATTCGTCCTGTAAAATCCATTTTGTTAATCTCTCTAATTGTTGAATACGCCCGTAAAAGTAAGGAACAATAGGGGATTTTTCTAAATCTAAAGATACAGATATAGTAGTTGATTCTGACTGAATATTACCAACTATTTCTTCCCAATTCAGTCCTAAAACTTTGCAGAAAGCTTGGAAATACTTAGGTGTTACACCCGTATTTTTTCGGAATCGTTTCCAAGTACCAATTGAAACAGTATCCGGCACTTCTTTCTTCCCATTTTTAACCATAGGTAGAAACTTACTAGCTTCATCCAGCCAATTTTCGTTATCTAATGTCCATCCCTTTTCTGTTTGGATTTTCTTAATAATTTCTTTAACTTTTTCAAGTCCTTCAAATGAAGCTTTTAGAGTTTTCATCAGACACTTTACACCCTAGTTGTCAAGAACAATTTTAGATCATTATATGGCAAATTTAACCGATCTATTTTTGTGCTGGAATATTCTGAAAGCCAATGACATATTTAAAAGAAGTTCAATTAATTCAGTTAGTTCTGCTTTGAGTATTTATACGGTTGTACTTTATTTTCAGTTTGTTCTGATTTGAGTATTTATGCAGTTGTATGTATTTCTTTAGTATAACTTAAGGATTCAGCAATCAAGCCATCAGTTATTAACTATGAATTATTAACTCATTGTCTTGGAAGAAAGAATTAGTCTCCTAGAGGAATTAAAGGAGAATTAAAAGTTCTGAAGAACTACGAATAAAAAGGTCATCAACTAACCTAATTAGTTGTTCTATTGGTCGTTGCTGATGCGTGACTATGATTTTTCTTTAATGGCGATTAACTATTAACTGAAAAGCATTTTATATTTAGCCAAATTTAGATTTCATAGCTTGATTCAGTAACGCCCTTTATTCTTACAAAAACTGTTTGCGCCCACATCCGTAGGGGCGAATGGCATTCGCCCTCAATCAGGATTCGCCCTCATATCAAATCCGGTTGAATACTTATCATATATTTGGGGATGAGGAGTGTGGGAACCCACCCCTAACCCCTCCCAGGAGGGGAAGGGGAGGTTGAGAGATTGAAGGCGAGAAAGTGTGGATAGAATTATCAACATATACATATACTGTATAACCGGATTCGCCCTCAATCAGGATTCGTCCTCAATCAGGATTCGTTCTCAATCAGGATTCGTTCTCTACCAGGATTCGCCCTCAATCAGGATTTGCCCTCAATCAGGATTCGTCCTCTACCAGGATTCGCCCTCTACCAGGATTCGCCCTCACTGGATTTAGTGTCCGTGCGTAAGTCCCATTAGAGAATTGCTGAAAAATAAGTTTTCTTATAACTCTCAAAAACTAACTGTTTCGTTCATCACAGTTCAACACAAAAGTAATCATGAGCAATCAAACAAATCATCAAAGACATCGGTTAACAAGCTTAAGTCAGGCAGTATTAGTAGCGATCGCTTCTACTTTTGGTGTTGGAGTTAAAGTTGCTCTAGCAGATCCAGCAGTTAACCCACCAACAACATTACCTCCAGTCTTCTGCTTCCGGTTTACTGATATTAAAGCTGTGGAAGACGATCCAGAAGGAGATAAATTTCAAATTGCTTTTGAAGTTCTCAACTGGTCTAACCAACCTGCTGCTGGAGTTCGCATTGCTCTCAATCAAGGAACATTTGGTCTTGATGGTGTAGCACCCACTTTTGCCGGAGCAGGAGTTGACGGTAATGGTCGCCCTCTCGGTCCTGATGCAGACCCCTTACCTGGAAATCAACTATTTAGCAACACTGGTAGTGTAGTGCAGTCAACTGATACAGCAATTCAATGGGATGCCAGCCAGTTAAACTTTAATACTTTTGTTAACGGACCAATACCAAACCGGGACTTACTTGGTGTTGGACCAAGAAACACTCCTGGTGCTTGCGCTTTAGTTCCTGGTTGTCAAGTTTTTGGTAATAACCCTCAAGTTGCTGATTGGGAGACCGTTGATAATGGTAATAATGTTCTGGATGGTTTCGTTATCACAATAGATGATTTCGACGAACTAGAGGCAATTTCTTTCAACTGGAATCTCCTTGGTGTTGATGGCAACCCTATTGGTATGCCTGGTGGTATTGGGAACGACTATGGTTTCGGGACAGTTAATATTGCCCGCACACCTATCAACGAAGACCCTGATGCTGAATTCCGGATATTCGAGCAGAATACTGGTGTTGAACGTTCCAACCGATTATTTGCTGAAGATTCTTATCTGGTTACAGAATATTCTCCTGTTGATTTTGATACGACTATTGCAGGTGGTCTTTCTGCTAACAACGCTGTGGAAACTCAAACTATTTCTACAGGAGGAGATGAACCTATTGCTCTGTTTGCTGCAGAATTTGGGGCAGGAATTACTGGTGCGTTTTTGAATCCAGAGGATAATATTTTTGGTTCTGCTGTTAATGCTCCGTTAGCTAATCCTCCTGTAGTTCCCGATCCTGTAGTTCCCGATCCTGTAGTTCCCGATCCTGTAGTTCCCGATCCTGTAGTTCCCGATCCTGTTGTAGACCCTGACCCTGTTGGCGGCCCTGACCCTGTTGGCGACCCTGACCCTGTTGGCGACCCTGACCCTGTTGGCGACCCTGACCCTGTTGGCGACCCTGACCCTGTTGGCGACCCTGACCCTGTTGGCGGCCCTGACCCTATAGTTCCTCCTCCTCCTGTAGATCCTGTAGATCCCGTAAACCCACCAGGCATTGGCAACTCACCAGAATCAGTTCCCGAACCAAGCACAATGGCAATGCTAGGAATGACAGCACTCGCTTTATTTGGTTATAAACGTCGTCGTAGTTAATTAAGTATATGTAGCGTAGGTTGGGTTGAGGAACCGTTAGCGTAGCTTATCCGTTAGGATAAACCCAACAGTAGTCCCAACAGTAGTAAGGTTTTGTTGGGTTTCACTGCCGTACCGCTACGCGGAAGCAAGCTACAACCCAACCTACATTTTTATAGGCGTAGGTTGGGTTGAGGAACGTTAGCGTCAGCTTATCCGTTAGGATCGACCCAAGAGCAATCTTTCTCCCCCACTCCCCTACTCCCCTACTTCCTAATGCATCACTTAAGGTGTGTCGGTCTAGTAGGGGCGAATAGGCATTTGCTCTACAACATCAAACGCCCCTACATTTAAACCTAAAAAGGACAAAACTAATGAACCTTAAGGACCAATACTTACAAATTGGGACTTTTTACCTAACTTTGCTGATTGCAGGATATCCTGCTGCAACTGCCGCCACCTTACAAAGCGCTGACGTAGTCGTTATCATTGATGAATCCGTTTCTATGCTCGGCGAGCAACAATGGATCGGCACCATGATTCCGCAGCTAGATGCAGTTCTGCAAACCCAAGGTCTCACAGGTCAACGTTTTGGCCTTGTTGGATTTGGTAGTAGTCGCCCAGACCTCTTGGGGCGATCTGTGCCTGTAGGTGGAGCCAATTTTGGTACTTCTGCTGAATTTGCCACTGCGACGAATAACTTATTGGTATCTGGCAGATTTGAAGATGGTTATTCTGCCATTGACTTTGCTCTGAATAACTATACCTTTCGGGAAGATGCTGCTGTTAGCTTCATCCTGGTGACAGACGAAGATCGAGATAATGGCAACTTTAGTCTCAATTCCACCAATATCCTAGCAGGGTTACAACGAGGTACTGAAGACACTGAAGATGATATTTTATTAAATGCTATAATCAACGCCAACTTTGTGAATAATGCCATTGGAGTCAACTCTGAAGCAAATGCTTATATTGCTGACGGTAGAGGTGGATACACAACAACCCAACTTCCATCCCTAAATGGTATTGTCACCAGTAGTTTTGAGAATACTAAACCAGATTATGTAGACTTAGCTCTTGCCAATGGTGGTGCAGCATGGAATTTGAACCAACTACGAACTGGTGGTTTAACTACAACCTCTTTCACAAACGCATTTATTGATGCCAACGTCGGAGATATTCAGCAACAGCAGGCACCTGAAACAAAATTACCGCCAGTCTACCACTTCCGATTCACTGATATTAAAGCCGTGGAAGACGATCCAGAAGGAGATAAATTTCAACTGGCATTTGAAGTTCTCAACTGGTCAGACCAACCTGCGGCCGGGGTTCGTATTGCTCTCAATGAAGGAACAGATTTTTTTCCCATCATCGACGAAAGACCCTCTTTTGCAGGTGCAGGAGTTGATAATAACGGTCGTCCTAACGGTCCTGATGCAGAACCCCTTCCAGGAAATCTACTATTGGCCAATAGTAGTAAAGTAGTAGAATCAACTAAAACAGCAATTCAATGGGATGCTAGTCAGTTCGACTTTAATACCTCTGTCAACGGACCAATACCAAATCGCGACTTGCTTGGTGTAGGACCGAACAACACTCCTGATGCTTGCGCTTTAGTTCCTGGTTGTGAAGTTATCGGGCACTCCAACCCTTTCTTTGGTACTCCTGAAGTTGTTGATTGGGAGACGGTTGATGATGGTAATAATGTTTTGGATGGTTTCGTTGTTACAATAGATGATTTCGACGAAGGAGAGGTAATTTCTTTCAACTGGAATCTCCTGGATGTTAATGGCAACCCTATTGGAACCCCTGATTCTGGAAATGAGTATGGTTTCGGTATAGCAAATATTCTTCGCACACCTATAGGTGAAGATCCCGATGCTGACTTCCGGATTTTTGAGCAAAATATTGGTGTAGAGACCTCCAACCGATTATTTGCTGAAGATTCTTATCGGGTTACAGAATATTCTCCTGTTAATTTTGACACGACTATTGCCAGAGCTTTTTCTGCTAGAAATACCGTGGCAACTCGGACTATTAATTCTACAGGAGCAGATAAACCTATTGCTCTATTTGCTGCGGAAATTGGGGCAGGAATTACTGGTGCATTTTTGAATCCAGAAGATAACATTTTTAATTCTAGTATCAATGCTCAGTTATTGCCTAAACCAACTCCACCTGTTGAACCGGAGCCAGTTCCTGAACCTAGTACAATGGCCATGATAGGGATGACAGCGATCGCTTTATTGGGTTATAAACGTAAACATGGAGACAATTATGAGTAATCAAAAACATCGCCTAATCAATCAAGCAATCTTAGGTGTTGCTACTACTTTGGGTCTGTTTTCGGCCTCCGTTGCTAATGCTGCATCCCTCAATGTTCTGTGGCATGGTAATGCTAATTACAACGCTCAAATATCAGAGTTAGCTGCTCTAGCACCAACATTTGACCCAAAAGGAGATGGCAGTTTAGATTGGAATCTCACTTTCTGGAATTTCCAAGATCCTACACCTAACTTTTCTGATTATGATGTTTTGGCGATCGGAAGTTTTACTCTTGTGAGCGAGACTACCCCAATTTTAAATAATAAAGAGGCGATCGCCAAGGCCAGGGGCAACCGCACTTTCTTAAGCGGTCAAGATGCAGACTTTCACTATAGTTTCAACCCCGGTCCTCGTCCAGACGGTCCTCTCGGTTTCTTAGTCAATGCTATTAACTGGGCAGGCAGTGGAGACGGCATGGGTATTGTTGCCTTACCTGATGGTCAGTATAGTCAGCTATGGTTGCTAGACGATCGCTCTTTTTTGAAAGATGAATTAGAAGGTTATGTTTCCTATTTTGAGGAAGAAAATGTAGTTATTCCCACACAGACTTCGGACTTTCCAGTAAATGAAGGCTTAACAACTGCAGGTTTGAGTAACTGGGGTGTATCTTCTCACGCAGGTTTCAACAAAAATATCCCTGGTTACTTATCTATTAATGATGCCGGTTCTCGTCCTGGTTATGCTGTTACTATTGTCACTGCCTCCGAAGCTGACGGCGGCACTTTGGGGCCGGAATCAGAATCAGTCTCCGAACCTAGTACAATATCAGTTCCCGAACCTACTACAATGGCAATGATAGGGATAACAGCGATCGCTCTGTTTGGCTATAAACGTCAAAGTCGCAGTTAATCAGATATATATATAAGGGACGAATGGCCATTCGCTCCTACCAAAAAGAAAAAATTTATCAACTACAAAAATTATGAATAGAATCTACAAAACTCTTCTCATTCTCACAATAACTACTACACTCAGTGGCTTAAATATAGCTTGCCAAAAAATCACCGAAGTAGAAAAAATCAACGACCGCGCTGTAGAAAAAGTAGCTCAGAAAGACTATCAAGGGGCAGTTGCTGACTACAACAAAGCCATTGAAAAAGACCCCAACGATGCCACCTTGTACAATAACCGCGCTAATGCCCATTTCCAAGCCAAAAACTATGAACAAGCTATAAAAGACTATAACCAAGCAATAAAAATTAATCCCCAAATGGCAGACAGTTATTACAATCGTGCCTACGCTCGCCAACAACTAGCAGACTTCAAAGGAGCAATAGCAGACTACAACAAAGCATTAGAATTTGCTACCGATGAAAAAACTAAAATCAAAATTTATGGCAACAGGGCAACAGTAAATCACACAGTCAAAGATTACCAAAATGCTATAGCTGATTATGCTCAAGTAATCAAACTCAGACCAGACATACCTCAAATTTACTCCAACCGAGCAAACCTTTATTATCAACAAGGAAAACTAGAACAAGCGATCGCTGATTACCGCAAAGCAGCAGACTTGTATCAACAGCAAGGAAATACTCAGTCTCAACAGGAGTTACTAGCTATTGTCTCCCAAATTGAACAAACCAATTAATCAGGAATTACGCAAAATATCAAATCATACACCGTCTGTAGGGGCGAATGGTATTCGCCCTCCTGCCCTTTTTAATCCCCCTATTGCCTATTGCCTGCGCGCAGCACTATAACACTCAGTATTTAGCTATCACCTTTTAATTCCATGATAATTAACCGCTTAATTTCCTCAACCACCCTTTTAATAACAACCATCTGCTTAAATAACATTGCCCATGCTGGCACCATCCGTCACGACCGCACCGACGAACAATATACCTCCTTAGCAGAACTATTTCCCAGTGTAGGTTATCTCGAGACAAAATTCTCCTCTGATGAATATACCTGCTCTGGCACTCTCATCGATCCAAATTACATTCTTACCGCAGCACACTGTATTGATAACAACGACCAAACTCTACTCAATGCTAGCTTCTTGGCAGGTGGTATTTCCTACTCAGTTACAAATACTACTGTCCATCAGGGTTGGTTTTCTAGCGATCGAGACTTTAGTGCTGGGTATGATATTGCTGTCTTACGCCTTGCCACTCCAGTTTTAGACTTGCCATCAGCTCCCCTATTCACAGGTTTTGATGAATCCGAAGAAATAGGAACTTATGTTGGTTTCGGTGCCACAGGCAACGGTTTCACTGGTTATTTACCCAATACAAAAGGTACCAAAAGAGCAGGTCAAAATATTGTTGAGCTTGGTAGTAGTTTGGAATTGTCAGAGAACTTATTATTCTCAGATTTCGACAGTCCCCTAACATCAGACCCTACCAAACCAGACACTATCCCTCTGGACTTAGAATATATTATTGCTCCTGGAGATAGTGGAGGCGGATTATTTATTAATGGTCATATTGCTGGCATTAATTCTTTTGGGTGGGGTCGAAACGACGGCTTAAATAATTCTAGCTACTACGATGTTGTTGGTTCCACTCGTGTTTCATCACATATTGATTGGATTAATGGTGCTATATGGGCAATGGAAAAATTGGATACTGGCAATCATTTTAGCCCAATGAATTTTACTACAACTGGTAACGAATTTCAAAATAATTTAACTCCGATCGGGACAGAACAATACAACAATTCGGATACATCCAATGGGGTTTCTGCGATCGCAGATTGGGGTTTTGAAAATTATCAGGATTATCTGGATCGAGACTTGAAAAAAATATCTGTTGAAGACATTCCCGAACCAGATATAGATTACGGTATTTTGGCATTTGGTATTTTATTTATATTGAGAAAATGGGGTTGTAGGTTGGGTTAAGCGATCGCGCAACCCAACAAAAATATATTGATGTGAGATTTAATTCCATATATTGATGTTGGGTTAACCCAAGCTCAACCCAACCTACAAAACTGATATTAACTGCTATCTCTATTTGCATTCACCCTTCCAACATCTCAATTTTTTCTAATATTTCGTTTGATATAACAACACTCATCGGATATAATTTTTGATATTTTTCTTAGTTAGGGATTGTAGGTTGGGTTAAGCGAACGCGCAACCCAACAATAATATATTAATGTGGAATTTAATTCCTGAGATTAATACTGGGTTTGTCCCACGCATAAGCTGCGCTAACATTCCTCATATTGATATGAGATTTAATTCCGATGTTGGGTTTCCCAGGTTCAACCCAACCTACAAAGCTACTAAAATTTATCAAATTCTTCATTCCGATGTTGGGTTTCCCAGGTTCAACCCAACCTACAAAGCTACTACAAAGCTACTAAAATTCATCAAATTCTTCATTCCGATGTTGGGTTTCCCAAGCTCAACCCAACCTACAAAGCTACTAAAATTCATCAAATTCTTCATTCCGATATTGAGTTTTCCAGGTTCAACCCAACCTACAAAGCTACTAAAATTCATCAAATTCTTCATTCCGATATTGAGTTTCCCAGGTTCAACCCAACCTACAAAGCTACTACAAAGCTACTAAAATTTATCAAATTCTTCATTCCGATGTTGGGTTTCCCA
>JAXHSW010000044.1:22753-50192 GCA_034190295.1 Cyanobacteriota bacterium
TACTAAAATTCATCAAATTCTTCATTCCGATATTGAGTTTCCCAGGTTCAACCCAACCTACAAAGCTACTACAAAGCTACTAAAATTTATCAAATTCTTCATTCCGATGTTGGGTTTCCCAAGCTCAACCCAACCTACAAAGCTACTAAAATTCATCAAATTCTTCATTCCGATATTGAGTTTTCCAGGTTCAACCCAACCTACAAAGCTACTAAAATTCATCAAATTCTTCATTCCGATATTGAGTTTCCCAGGTTCAACCCAACCTACAATGCTACTACAAAGCTACTAAAATTCATCAAATTCTTCATTCCGATATTGAGTTTCCCAAGCTCAACCCAACCTACAATGCTACTAAAATTCATCAAATTCCTCACACAAATCTTGTAACTGCTGATGCTGTAATCTTCTCGAAGAACGCCGATACTTTTTACTAGCTAACTTCGGTTCCAACTTTTGTTCGCCGCCTGACTTTATTTTTGCCTTCCAGTTTGACTCAACATCAGGTTTTTGTTGCAAAGCTTCCTCATGCGCGATCGCCTCTTCTAAAAACATCAAATAATATTCATACCTATCCCAATCACCCCTAACTACACAATTAGGTTCATCTCGATGCAAACAATCACTAAATTGACAACTTCCTTCTTCTAAATACCGTCGCACTTCTGGAAACAAATACCCCAACTCCAAAGGTTCACACTCTAACTGTGGTTGGTTAAAACCAGGGGTATCTGCTAATAAACCACCAGTCGGTAACTCAAATAATTCAACGTGACGAGTAGTATGTCTTCCTCGCGACAACTTTCCTGATACTGCAGCGACTCTTAAATTAACATGAGGAATCAAATAATTAATTAAACTTGACTTCCCAACTCCAGAAGGACCAGAAATTACCGTAATTTTATTTTTCAGTTTTTCCCACAGAGAAGGCGAATTATCTTTTCCTATCCCCAAACCTGCATCTGTTTCCACACTAATAAAAAATGGATCGTAACCCCACTGAGAAATTTTATTGCGCCATCTCTCTATTTGCTCCGGCGTCACAAGATCGCATTTATTCAAACATAAACATACATCTAAACCTGTTGACTCTGCCTTTACTAAAAATCTCGTCAAAGCAACAGGGTCTAAATCTGGTTCTGCCATAGCAAACACTAACATTACCTGATTTGCATTAGCTACAGGAGGACGGTCTAATTCTGTTGTTCTGGGCAAAACCTCAGCAACAGCTCCTCGTCCACCTGCCCAATCAGGATCTTCTACCACCACGCGATCGCCCACCATTACTTTCTGGCCAATTTTCTTCAATCGCGATCTGCGGGTACATAGGAGTTGGGTAAAATTTTCTGTCGTTTTTTTTACCAAATCATCTTTTGTATCCAGCTTAACTTGGTAAAAATTTGCTTGGACTGCGACAACTGTCCCTATCAAATCGTTACTTGCTTTTAATACATCACCCTCTTCTGAACAACTCATGCAACGGTTTCCGGGCAACGTACCTTCAGGATAAAATACTCAGAGCGATCGCTTATTTCTTCTATTTGATAACCTTCTATAATCAAACTATCAGGTACTTGCTCTATTGGTTCTCCTGGGTCTAGCCAAACTTCCAAAATTTCTCCAGGCATCATTTTTTCCAGGTGTAGTTTTGTCTTGACAAAATTAATTGGACATGGAGTACCTCGCAGATCTATTTGAGCATCTGGTATTTTTTGCTGCTGAATTTGAGGTTGAGAATCCATAATTTAATATTATCTCTCCAATCTTTTAGTTTTTAATAGATAGTTCCATTGACATATAAACTTTGAAAAATTCAGTTTTTATACCCTAATTTTTAAGATATTTTCATCAGCAAACCAAATAAGAATATTTTCATAGTAGTTGAAGGAAAGAGCGCGGACATATCAAAAGTTTTAAACTTAGAGAATACCAGACTTTTCCTTCTTCCTTTTTCCTTATGCTATACTCTATTTTTCAAAATCCTAAGATTTTAACATCAATAAATTATTATCTTTTTCTTTTGGGTTTAATACCCCACCGTCAATGGGGGTGTTTACAATTGGTTAGGGTTTTAGTCCCCATCCATTTTTTCTTCCTTCTTCCTCCCCCCTTTCAAAGCTATGCTTTATAAACATCTTTCTTAATATTAAGCTTGACAAAATAGACAAGTTATGTTTAGGTATTGGAGTGGCTTTTTTTAGAGAAAAGTGTATTGAAAAATACATTTTTTTGATAACTGTAGACAAGATTTTTGCCTCCCCACACTCCCCACACTCCCCACACTCCCCACCCTCCCCACAAGGTTTTCAGGAGTTCCTTATCAGGGATAGCGCATCATCGGGGGGTAAGGGGGGATTCCTTCTTCCTTCTTCCTTTTGACTGATAACTCCCTTCTTACTTTTGACTTTTGACTTTTGACTTTTGACTTATAACTCCCTTCTTCCTTCTTTTCCAGATCATTTTTAGTGAAATAAATTCCCTAAAAACCCTTCCAAACCACCTTTTCCAGTACGATCGCCCTTAATACTTGCCAGTTTTTCCAGCAACTCACGTTCTTCTGGAGTAATTTTTGTAGGAATATCTATTGCTATTGTAATCAGATGGTCGCCACGACTTACCGGATTACCCAATTTCGGTACTCCTTTATCTTCTAAAGTTAGAACAGTATTTGGTTGAGTACCTGCTGGAATTATTAATTCTGATTTGCCATCAACTGTATTTATCTCCAAACTACAGCCCAAAATTGCTTGTAAATAACTAATTTTTATTTCAGATAGAATATTAATTCCATCTCTTCTAAACTCTGAGTCTTTTTTGACCCCCAAGAAAACATACAAGTCTCCAGGTGGTCCACCCATCTTACCTGCATCTCCTTCTTTAGATACTCGTAGCTGAGTACCATTATCCACCCCTCCTGGGATAGTAATTTTTATCTTTTTACTAACCTCATTGTGCCCACGACCACCACAGGTTGGGCACTTGTCTTCTATTATTTGCCCACTACCATTACACGAAGGACAAACCGAAACTTGAGTAAAACTACCAAAAGGAGTCCTTGTTGCTCGACGTACTTGACCAGTTCCCCCACAAGTAGAACAAGTTTTAGGTGTTGTGCCTGGTTTAGCACCCGAACCGTTGCAAGTTTCACAAACCTCTAAATGTTTGATTGTTAGTTCTTTATCCCCACCAAATACAGCTTCGTGGAAATCCAGATTCAGGTCTATGCGTAGGTCATCACCTCTAACTGGACCTGTACGCCTACGCCCTTGTGTCCCCATTCCTCCAGAAAATCCACTGAAAAAGCTTTCAAATATATCAGCAAAGCTATCTGAAAAATCTGTGGAGAAACCTTGCGCTCCTGCTCCCGATACTCCTGCTTCCCCAAAGCGATCGTAACGAGCTTTCATTTCTTGGTCTGAGAGAACTTCGTAAGCACGATTTATTTCTTTAAAGCGTTCTTCTGCTCCTGGCTCTTTGTTCACGTCTGGGTGGTACTTACGAGCCAACCGACGGTAAGCACGCTTTAGTTCCTCCTTATCTGCACTACGAGAAACACCTAGAATTTCATAATAATCGCTGGCCATAGAGCTGATTGCCTAGAATTAGTGTTAATAAGTATACTTTTGAACTTTTATCTTTGAAGTACCCAACAGATACATCAAGCCCGGCAATTCCCTGCAAAAGTCGGGAAAACCGTTCATAGCAACGTGACGGCAGAACCATCAACGTAGGCGGTCGATACGCAATGCTCTGAGAAAAATTCCCAAAGCGCCATTCCCATCTCTCGGCATTTAGTGGCCGCCATGCGGACATTTAAAATGCTTTGAGCCTCCTAAATTTTGATGAACACCACCGCCCGGTAGTACAAGTTTTGGAAGTATATTCCTCAGTTAAATCTATTAGGGTTGCGCCTTGTTTTAAAGCGTGGAACTTAAGAGTTTGTTTGAAACGATAATATACCCAATTTAGCATTTAGCGGACTGACGCACGAGAAAAGGTTTGCGTTTTTTCTCTCCTGACTAGGCAACCTTATGGGATGACTCAAAAGTTGGGAGAAAGATAACGCGATACTCGTATGTGTTCATCTTCTATTATTAGACTATTTACCGGAAATTGTCAGGGATTCTAAAATCTAGTCAATGCACTTTTACAGCTAGAGTTAGCTGTCAAGTAGTACATTATATTATTTTATATTATTGTATCAAAAATTTCATCCACATTTCCATAAAACTTCAAGTTTACTTGAGTCTTGAAGAACTCTAAAATTTTTTAGCAACGCCAAAAATCTCAATCCACCTAATTACTACATTACTACTACAGGAATGGATTTTTTCCAAATTCACTCTCAGGTTCTTCAGTTGATTCTTCAACTTTAACTGAAGTGGCCTCATTTTCAGTTGAATTATCATCAATTGATGTATTAGTTTCTTCTTCTACAGTTTCTTCTTCTGAAGTTTCCGGTTCTGTAATTTCTGAATCTACAGGAAGCTGAGGAACTTTCTCTTTTTCTGGTGACTCTATCTTTTCACCCCCACTTTGGTCGTATAAAGTCTCACCTAAACCAAAAAGCTTTTGCCTAAACTCTTCAATTTGCTGATTTAACTGGTCATAATTATTTTCACTTTGTGAGTTAACTAAAACTTGCTTCAACTGTCCATAGCTTTCTTCAAGTTCTGTTGCTAACTCTTCATCAATAAAATCACCATGTTCTTTAATAGTTGCTTCGTAATTGTATAGAAGAGTATCTGCCTGATTTCTCAATTCTGCTAATTTTTGTTGTTGAGTATCTTGTTCCGCATACATTTCTGCTTCTTGCTGCATTCGTTGAATTTCTGCTTCATTCAGACCACCTGTATTACTAATTTCAATACTTTGTTCTCTACCCGTCCCTAGGTCTAAAGCCTTAACTTTCAGAATTCCATTAGCATCAATATCAAAGTTAACTTCTATTTGAGGTACCCCTCTAGGAGCTGGAGGAATTCCTTTGAGTAAAAACTTACCCAAACTTTTATTATCTTTAACCATTGCCCGCTCACCTTGAAGGACATGAATTTCCACAGAAGTTTGTCCATCCACGGCAGTAGAATACATCTGAGAGCGACTGGTAGGAATTGTGGTATTCCTTTCTATCACCTTGGTATATATTCCCCCCAAAGTTTCTAACCCCAGGGACAAAGGAATGACATCTAATAGCAAAAGGTCTTTAACTTCACCACCTAAAATACCAGCTTGAATTGCTGCTCCCGATGCCACAGCTTCATCTGGATTAACAGAAGTATCAGGAGTTTGAACCTTAAAATAATTACTTATTGCCGCTTGAACTGCTGGTATTCTAGTAGACCCTCCCACAAGAATAATTTTGTCTATCTTTTCTGGTGACATACCAGCATCTTTAAGAGCTTGTTCCACTGGTTTAATCGTGCTTTGAATCAGACTTTGTACTAATTTTTCAAATTGAGCACGAGTTAATTGGGTCTCCAAGTGTTTTGGCCCTGTTTCGTTAGCAGTGATAAATGGTAAATTTATATTAGTAATCTGGGCAGAAGATAATTCGATTTTCGCCTTTTCTGCTGCCTCTCGCAGTCTTTGTAGCGCCATTCTATCTGCCGATAAATCTGTACCTTCCCGGTCTTTAAACTCCTCTACCAACCAGCGGACTAAATAATTATCAAAATCATCTCCTCCTAGATGGTTATTACCGGAAGTTGCCTTAACTTCAAATACACCATCTCCTAACTGTAAAATCGAAACATCAAAAGTCCCACCACCAAGGTCGAATACCAAAATAGTCTGGTCTTGGTCTTGCTTATCTAAGCCATAAGATAAAGAAGCAGCAGTTGGTTCATTGATAATTCGCAGCACTTCCAGACCAGCAATTGTTCCTGCATCTTTAGTCGCTTGTCTTTGTGCATCTGTAAAGTAAGCTGGCACTGTGATTACTGCTTGAGTAACAGATTCTCCTAAATATTTTTCAGCATCCTGCTTCATTTTTTGCAGAATCATTGCTGATATTTCTTGAGGTGTATAATTTTTCCCTCGTATCTGGACATCTACAGTATCATCTTTACCCTTAATACAGGTATATGGAACTCGGGAGCGCTCTTCTTCTGTATCGTCCCATCTTCTCCCAATAAATCTTTTGATACTGTAAACTGTATTTACTGCATTGGTTACTGATTGTCTCTTGGCTAATTGGCCAATTAAGCGTTCGTTCCCTTTGGCAAATCCCACAATACTTGGTGTTGTACGCCCACCTTCTGAGTTGGAAATTACAATTGGTTTGCCCCCTTCTAAGACGGCCACACAACTATTCGTTGTCCCTAAATCAATGCCAATGACTTTTCCCATAGTGCTTCGGCGTTCTTAAATAGTCAAAAATATTTTGAGTTTTTTTCAGCAAAGTTGTATTCAGAACAAGTACAAAGTAATCTAGGTAAGATTTAGATTGACATTTTTGTATTTTCTTTGAGCTGATTTTGAAGGTTCTGAATACAACTTAACTCTACTAAGTTTGGTGGTGATTAAACAAAAATATAGTGGAACTACTGTTTAACCTTCTGAATCAGTTTCAGCTTCTTCTGTAGACTCTTCAGGTTCTGGAGCTGTCGCTACTTTTACCATGGCGTGTCGGAGGACACGGTCTCCTAGAGTATACCCCCGAACTAACTCTTCTGTAACAGTTCCTTCTGGATATTCTGCTGTTGCTTCTCGCATTACTGCTTCATGTAGATTTGGGTCAAACTCTTGACCTTCTGGACGCATAGGAGAAACTCCCAGTCGTTTGAGACTATCTACCATTTGTTTATAGACAGTCTGATAGCTTTTGTGGATATTCATTTCTCCATCATTAGCTGGTTTAATCTGGGAACGAGCACGGTCAAAATTGTCAATTACTGGTAATAATTCGATGATTGTGGAGCACTTTACTTGTGCATCTAGTTCTTCTTTTTCTTTTAGTGTACGTTTACGGAAGTTCTCAAAGTCTGCTGCTAGTCTTTTGTATTGAATATCTTTCTCTTCTAGCTGAACTTTGGTAGTTTCTACCTGAGTTTGTAGAGATTCATTTGCTTCTTTTAAAAGGACTATATTCTGTGACATTTGATCGAAGCTTTCTTGCTCTGTATTTACAGAAGCATTATCTTCAGATACTTCCTCAATATTTTCAAGTTTTTGAGATGAGTCTAATTCTGCGTTTTGCTCAACCGCTGTCATATTTTCTTGTATTTCTTGATTTGTTGTTTCTGCTGATGGTATCTCTCCTACCATTTAATTTTCTCCTGAATACTGACGGTTGTTACTGCTTTTTATTTGGCTTTTTATTCTCTGATTTATTCAGCATAAAAAAGCACTATGGGAACACTGATATTTCAATGCGCTATATGATTATAACTACTTTTTAATTTATTAGTAATCAGGTTTTTAGCGCCAAGCTTAGAAGCTTGTATGTTATTAGTAAATACAGTGGCTTATAGAAATTATAGGTTACATAATTGTTTAGCAAAATACCTAACTAATTTCGTAAGCATTATTTCTTTGGTGACATACTCCCAAACTAAGCTGACGCTATAGTGTGGGCTTCTCGTTTCGCAGTCCTGCCATTGCATCGGACTCCACGAGCTTTAAGGACGGAATGCCCTACCGCCCTATTTTTTATATTTATCGCCGCATTTAAGTCGCGGTCTATGACAACACGACAATGTGGGCAAGAATGAGTTCGTATTTTTAATTCTTTCGGGACTTTTTTCCCACAATTTGAGCAATCTTGGCTGGTATTTTTGGGGTTCACTGCTATCGCTTTCTGTCCAGCATTCTCGGCTTTGACAGTCAAAATAGTTAGAAATTGACCCCATCCAGCATCATTAATTGATTTACTCAATCGGGTCTTTGCTAGCCCTTTTATATTTAAGTTTTCATGGGCGATAACTTCGGCTTTTGATAACAATTCATTGGCAGTTTTAAAATGAAAATATTTACGTTTATCAGCAACCTTTTTATGTTGTTTGGCTACAGCTTTAACAGCCTTTAACCACCTTTTACTTCCTTTTTTCTTTCGAGATAAACGTTTCTGTAAAGTCTTTAATCGCTTCTGAGATTTTCGATAGTATTGAGGGATGGGGACTGATTCTCCTTCACTTGTTACTAAGAATTCCTTCAACCCCATATCAATTCCCAGAGTATTTTTTAATGCAGGTTCAACTTTAGTTGTAAAAGCTGGCACTGATTTGTCTTCTAGGGATAATGTCAGATAATAACCATCAGCTTTACGACTAATCGTCACAGTTTTAATTTGAAAACCTAATGGTAAAGGTCGATGTTGAATCAACTTTATATTGCCTATTTTGGGCAAATTAATTTGATTTCCTTCAATACAGTTTTGTTTGATTTGAGGATAAGTAAAACTGCGTAGACGTCCAATTCCATTAAATCTTGGTTTCCCTAATTTATGTCCATTTTTGTCTGCTGTCAACCATCTATCAAAGGCAAGTTTTACCCGTTTTATGCAGTCCTGTAAAACCTGAGAATGAATTAGCTTATACTCAGGAAACCTGTCTTTAGTATTGACCAAATCTTTTTTCTGAGAGTAATAATCTGGATTATCCCTGAGTATTGGAATTGGCATCACCAAGGGGCAAGCATTAACGGGAGAGCGATTTTCTGACCACCAGGAGAACCGCTCGCCTAACCTATAGTTGTACTGCCGACGCAACAATTCCAACCACATTTCTATTGTGGCTATTTGTTCTTTGTTTGGCCTTAATCTATATTGGTAGGCAGTCCGCATGGTGGAAAATTTCCGGGGTTATAGCAACATAATAATACAAGTTTTCAACTAGGGCGAAAGCTTCTGGTGGGATAGCATGCCAATTGAATGGGCATCGAACCCATTCAATTGGCGGCCGATTCATCTCACACCAAATTTAAAATTATGGTGTGAGGCTTCTCGGCGATTCAGCTAAAAATTGGCTTAAATTACTAATTAAGTCTCTGTCACAAATAAAATTACGGTTATCACTAGGGAAGAAGTGAGTTATACTAAAGATAAAGACTTTTTGACAGATTTTAAACTAGAAAATGTTAAGGTTATTGAACCTATCGACTGTTAGCATTAGTTTATTATATAATAGTTAGGCTATTCTTTAAATTAACATAGATTGCAATACTATCTCAGTCACTCTGAAGTACTTCCTGAGATATCAAAAGATATCAAACAGAAATAAATAATAAGTGTTCTTAGTTCTATGGCCTGATGTTTTTGGCAAACATTGTGTCCCTGGATAACTTTATTGATTATAGTTTCATATTATACCGAATTATTTCATCTTAACCAAAACATCTTTCTGGTCGATATTTATTTTTATCAAAATAACATGGGTCATTAACCCCGCCTTTTAAGGCGCAATATTTTTGGAGAGTTGCTCAAATCCCCTACTTCCCCTCCTGGGAGGGGCTAGGGGTGGGTACACTTGCTGACTTGCAGACTTGCTGACTTCGTTATTGGCTATAGGTAATTGTAGCTAGTATATCGGACAGAAGGGAAGTATCTATTAAGTTTCTAAGATTTTTAAAGTAGTATGGTAATTACTGGCCTTAGTTTTAATTTGGGAGTTTTGTAGGATGTAGACTATCCCTAATTAAACCATAAAACCAGAAATACTTAATTAAGTAAACTCAGTTAACGACTTGTTAAGCTGGTGTAAATTTTATCAAAGACATAGGGAATACTTAGATTCAGGAGAACTTAATTTATCAGCCATGGCCCAAATCTCTTCACGGAATTCACGCACCGCTATAGTTGCCCTTAGTAATCTTTCTCCTTTTGGGAATAAACTGGTTCAGGCAGGCTATGTCAACATTGAACAATTCCAAAAATGTCAAGTTGAAAGCCGTAAATCAGGTAAATCTTTGACAGACCTGCTCGAAGCTCTGACAGGACAACCTTTACCCCCTGAATTACTGAGGCATTATAAGAAGCAGCAGCTATTTGAACTAATGATTTTCTATGGTATAGCTGCCTTTGACCCAGAAATCACTCAAATTCCACCACAACAAGTATGTTATCTAATTGACAAAGTAATTCCTATAGAAACTTGTCGTCGTAACCAAATCGTACCACTATTTAGCCACGAAACTCACTTAGCAAATCAGTTAGTCCAAGCTGGCAAAATAGATCAAAGCCAAATGTTAAAAGTTTTGACTCAAAGCATTGGTTCACAAGGTACATTCGTTGAGGAACTAGAAAAGTTTACTGGAGATTCACTGCCGTCAAATTTGCTGAATGAATATGAAAAACAGCAACCCTTTGTCATGGTAGCAATGGCCAAACCGGATGACCTCCAAGCTTTAGATGAACTGAAAAATAAAATTCTCAGACATCGTGGATTAAGTTTACAGCGTTTGGTCATTACTCCAGAAGATTATCAACACCTAATTAACTACTACTTAGACGAACAAACTAAAAAGGATGCTGTTGCTGCGAAGAAGGCAGAAGAAAAAGAGTTAGAGCTGGAGTCAGGATTTTTTGAGAGTCCTGAATTAGAAGAAGCTGAAGATGAGAATGTAGTAGAGGACATAGCACAAAGCATCTCTGAGGCTGAAGATGCTCCTGTGATTAAGGCTGTTAATGTAATTTTAGTGAAAGCTCTGAGTGAGGGGGTATCTGATATTCATGTAGAACCTCAAGAAGAATTTATTAGAATTCGGATGCGTAAAGATGGGGTATTGCAAGAATATTTTCGGTTTCCAAAAAAAGTTATCCCGGCTATTACTTCCCGCTTCAAAATTATTGCTAACTTAGACATCGCTGAACGACGGCAAGCTCAAGATGGTCGTATTCGTAAGGTATTTAAGGGACGTACTATCGACTTCCGGGTAAATAGTTTGCCTAGTCGCTATGGTGAAAAAATTGTTTTGCGGATATTGGACAGCTCTAGTACGCAACTGGGGTTGGGTAAGTTAATCAGTGATGAGGATACTTTAGCCTTGGTGAGGGAGACTGCTAGCCGTCCATTTGGATTGATTCTGGTAACAGGGCCAACAGGTTCTGGTAAGTCTACTTCTCTATATTCTATTCTGGCGGAACGAAATGACCCAGGGATTAATATTAGTACGGCGGAAGACCCCATTGAATATGCTTTGCCTGGTATTACCCAATGTCAGGTGATTCGCGAAAAAGACTTGACTTTTGCTAATATCCTCCGGGCATTTTTGCGACAAGACCCTGATGTTCTACTGGTGGGTGAAACACGGGATAAGGAAACAGCAAAGACAGCTATTGAGGCGGCATTAACTGGACACTTAGTTTTAACAACCCTACATACTAATGATGCGGCAGGAGCGATCGCTCGACTTGATGAGATGGGAGTCGAATCTTTTATGGTCTCTGCTGCTTTGTTGGGTGTTTTGGCACAACGTCTGATGCGTCGGGTTTGTACTGAATGTCGAGTTCCCTACACACCTGAAGATGATGAACTGATTCGCTATGGTTTAGTTCCCTCTCAGGAGGAGGATGTTACCTTCTATAAGGCAAATATTGTATCGGTTGAAGACCGGAGAGTATTGGGGGAAAGGGGCGAACTCTGCAAAAAATGTAATGGTCTTGGCTACAAAGGCCGTGTAGGTGTTTATGAATTTATGAAATGTACCGAACGACTACAAACTCTGATTACTCAAAGAGCACCCACAGAACAAATTAAGGAAGTGGCAGTTGAGGAGGGAATGATTAGTTTGTTGCAATACAGTTTGAATTTGGTGCGCCAAGGTCATACGACTTTTGAGGAGGTAGAAAGGGTAACGTTTACTGACTCTGGTCTGGAGGCAGAAATGAAACGCCAAGCTAAACAGAATCTAGTTTGTAAGTCTTGTGGTGCTGAGTTAGAGGCAGAGTGGCGAGATTGTCCATATTGTATGACGCCTCGCTTTGAGTAGCTATTTCAGTTATCAGTTATCAGTTATCAGTTATCAGTTATCAGTACCTCTAGCTGTTTGCGCAGCATTCCGTAGGAAAGTTTTATGCTTGAAATACGGAATTATCTTTTCTCTTGGTCTCATGGATATGGCGCAGGTTTCCTCGCCATCCCACCCTACGGGAAGCTCCGAAGAGCGACAGCTTTTTATTCCCTTAAAATGGGAAGCTTTAGACGACAATTTTTCGGTAATTAATTTTTTAAGTATAGCAAGTTCAACGTTTTTCGGGAGATTTAAATTATGTCTTTTATGATTGAGGATGTGTTGGAGTCCCTTGTAGAACAGGGCGGTTCAGATGTGCATATCCAAGCTCGCGCTCCAGTTTTTTTTAGAATTAGTGGCCAACTTACACCTCAGCCACAGTTTGGAGAAAATCTTGACCCACTGGAAGTGCAAAATCTAATTTTCCAAATGCTAAACAATATGCAGCGTAAGCATTTGGAGCAAAATTGGGAACTTGACAGTGCTTATGGTGTTAAGGGGTTGGCTCGTTTCCGTTTAAATGTTTATCGGGAGCGGGGTAGTTGGGCAGCTTGTATGCGTGCTTTGGCTTCTCAAATTCCTAATGTTGATAAGCTTGGTGTGCCAATGATTTTACGGCAGATGACTGAGCGACCTAGAGGGATGTTTCTAGTGACAGGGCAAACTGGATCTGGAAAAACAACTACTATGGCGGCTTTGCTAGATTTGATTAACCGTACTCGTGCCGAACATATTCTGACTGTTGAGGACCCCATTGAATATGTTTTTCCTAACGTTAAGAGTTTGTTTCATCAACGACAAAAAGGAGAAGATACAAAAAGTTTTTCTAATGCTCTGAAAGGCGCACTTCGTCAAGACCCGGATATTATTCTGGTGGGGGAAATGCGGGACTTGGAAACTATTGCTTTGGCTAGTACCGCAGCAGAAACGGGTCACTTGGTATTTGGGACTTTGCACACTAATTCGGCTTCTGGTACGGTGGACCGGATGTTGGATGTTTTTCCACCAGAACAACAACCTCAAATTAGGGCACAGTTGGCTAATTCTATTGTTTGTATTTGTAGCCAAAACTTGGTGAAAAAAGTTGGTGGGGGTCGTTGTGCTGCTCAGGAAATTTTGATTAATACTCCGGCGATCGCTAACTTAATCCGGGAATCTAAAAATGCTCAACTTTATTCTCAAATTCAGATGGGTAAAAAGTTGGGTATGCAGACTATGGAAATGGCTCTTGCAGATCTATATAAAGAAGGAAAGGTTACTTGGGAGAATGCTATGGCTAAAGCAGTAAAACCGGATGAGCTAGAAGGTTTGATTGGTCCAGAACCTAAAGGTAAGGTAGAAAAAGCTAAGGCTCGTCGTTAGGTATTGTTTCAACAATTAATAATTAATTATCAAACAGGATTGGGTCGCGCAACCCAGCCTTTTAAGGCGAAATATTTTTGGAGAATTGCTCACGCATCCCCTACTTCCCCTCCACGGTCGGGGTTAGGGGTGGGTACACTTGCAGACTTGCAGACTTGCAGACTTGCAGACTTCGTTATTACCTCTCCTTTAAAAGAAGAAGATTAACTAATCATGAAAATTTTTCTTCTCTTGGTCGATTGGATATGGCACAGGTTTCGGAGCCATCCCACCCTACGGGAAGCCACGAAGATCGACCGCTTTTATCCTCTTAAAAGAGGAGGTTTTCAACCACAATTTTTTGGTAAGTAGGTTGTAGGTAGTACAGGAGTGAGGAATGTAGCAGAATTTCATACAATTTTCCTTTCTCCTCAGCAAAGTACACTACTTACTTTTGCTCGTAATTATAGCGCTAGGGAACAGGAAACAGGGAATAGTGAACTGTAAAAGGGTTTTCGGTGCGGAATCCGTCATTTCAGTTATCAGTTATAAGGTAAGCTATCAGCTATCAGCTTTCAGCTTTCAGCTTTTTTTTTATTACCTTTAAAGGAGGAAAAAGTAATTGATAGATTTCCAATAATTAGTTGAAAATGTATTATGAAGTTAAGCCGATGGTTGCTTTATTAATTAAAAAGCTGAGAGCTGACTGCTTATGGCTGTTTGCTCCGCATTCGGACCGAAATGCTTACGTTATCAGTTATCAGTACCTCTGGCTAAAGTAAAGTGAATTGAAATACTGAAGTTGATTTTTTTTCATTCCCTTGTAGAGCGGTAGCTCGCGGCGCAGCCAAGGGGAGGCTTGAGACCTTATTTTTTGGTCAGGAAATAGGATTGAAAAATGTTTTAACCAATTCTTGTAGTGCTAAATATAAAAAACTTCTTGAGAGGTGGTAGGTAAGCAAACAGCCGTCAGCCATCAGCTATCAGCTATTGCTTTATTATTTACGATCAAAGCTTTATTATTTACGATCAAAGCTTTATTATTTATGATCAAAGCAATATTTAATTGTCTTACTACAAAAGTTAGCTCCCTTGCCCTTTAAAGTTAGTTGTTAATTTAAACACTGTCCCATAAGAGAGAGTCTTGTTGCGCTCTAGCTGACAGCTAATAGCTGTTTGCGCAGCAGTCGGACCGAAATGCTTACGGTGGTAGATAAAAAGAATTTTTGAGCTTAAGGTCTGATTTGGAAACAGAGTCAAGCTAATAGTAATTAAAAATTTTTTCAACAGCAACTTAAAACAACGCAACTCAACCTAACATACATCTTCAGTAATAAAAAATTAAGTTAATTATTGCGCTATATACATCAATTATCAAAATAACATGGGTCTAAAACCCCACCTTTTAAGGCGCAATATTTTTGGAGAGTTGCTCACGCATCCCCTACTTCCCCTCCTGGGAGGGGTTAGGGGTGGGTAAACTTGCAGACTTGCAGACTTGCAGACTTCGTTAATTCCCCTCCTGGGAGGGGTTTCCGATAAATTGTGGTTTAAAGCCTCCCCTTTTAAGGGGAAAAAAGAAAAAATTTTCCTTTGAATCAATCCTATCCGTTTTCAAGGAGAGGTAATATAATTATTAATTATTAATTATTAATTGTTGAAGGGTGGGTCCCTACTCCCTCTTTTGGTGGAGATGTCTAATAGTGATTTTTTAAAGATTAAATCAATGAGGAAACTAAATTATGACTAGCAATGTAGCCAGGAAAAAATCGAAAGGTGGATTAGAGGAACAATTAAAAGCATTTGAAGAAAAGTTAAACGTCGCCCTTGCTACGATTACTGTTAAAGACTTAGCTGTTTTTGCCCGTCAATTTGCTGCGATGTTTAACGCAGGTGTGCCGATGGTTAGGTGTCTTAAAGTATTACAAGAACAAAGCTCTAATTATAAGATAAAATATGCTCTGAAAAAGATTAGTGCAGAGGTAGAAGAAGGCACTGAATTATCAGAAGCAATGAGAAAACATCCTGCTTGTTTTGATGAGTTATTTCTGAGTATGGTAGCTGCTGGAGAGGTGGGTGGTGTTCTTGATGAAGTACTAGAGCGTCTGGCAGTTATGTTGGAGAAAAATGCTAAGACTTTGAGTGAAATTAGGTCTGCTATGTCTTATCCAAAAACTGTTATGTTTATTGCTCTAGCAGTATTTTTTGGGATGACGACTTTTCTATTACCAACCTTTGCCAAAATTTTTGAAGAAATTGGTACTGAATTGCCAGTTTTTACTATTTTTATGTTAGGAATAAGTGCTTTTTGTAGAACTTGGCCTCCTATTCCTCAAGTAACGGCAATAGGTACGATTATTTTTATTTACGTTGTTTATACAATGGTTTATAAAACGGAGCAAGGTAGGCTATTTTTTGACAAAATATTTCTGAAACTTCCTATTTTTGGAGATATTATTGAGAAGTCGGCAGTGGCTCGTTTTTGTATGATTTTTGGTACTTTGACTCGCTCTGGTGTACCAATGTTGAAGTCTCTAGAAATTGTGAGAAATGTGGCAGGAAATGCGGCGATCGCTGAGTCTGTTGAGTATGCAAGGCAAGAAATTCAAAGTGGGGGAATGATTAGTTTGGCTTTGCAAGAAAAGAAAGTTTTCCCTTCTTTGGCAGTTCAAATGATGGCTATTGGAGAGGAAACTGGTGAGTTGGATGCGATGTTGATGAAGGTGGGAGCTTTTTATGAACAAGAAGTTGAGGAAGCTGTTAAGTCTTTGACAAGTATGTTGGAACCTTTAATGATTGTTGTTATTGGTGCGATGGTTGGTGCGATTTTGCTTTCTATGTATTTACCTATGTTTAAGGTATTTGAAGATTTGTAGAGTGAATTGAAGAAGGAAGAAGGAAGAAGGAAGAAGGAAGGAGGAAGAAGGAAAAGTATTACTTTGTCTGAGTTTTAAATTTTTGAACTGTCCTAATCTTTCCTTTGACTGTTATAAAAGGAAGGAAGAAGGAAGAAGGAAAAGTATTACTTTGTCTGAGTTTTAAATTTTTGAACTGTCCTAATCTTTCCTTTGACTGTTATAACAAGTTGTATTCCTTGTTCCTCTCCAAATTTTATATAGCAAAGAACAAGTTGGTATTTGACTTATGCGGATGATAAATCTTAGACAGGAAAATGTTTTTCCTACTGTTCCCTACTTTACCGAATAATTAAGGTCTAAAGCCTCTCTTTATCAATGGATAATTGATAATTGATAATGGATAATTGATAATTGATAATTGCTTAATTTGGTCTAAGACCTCTGACGCTCGTTCCTCGCTACCGCACTTCGCTATCATTTATGAAGAAAATAAAAAGAAAAGATTTTCCTTAACTAGCTATCAGCTATCAGCTATCAGCTATCAGCTATCAGCTATCAGCTTTTAGCTAAGATCGGCGGGTGGGAGCGTCCCCCACGCGAAGGCGTGAAAAAGCGCGTGGTGTGCGTTTTCTGGAGGGTTATAAGACACGGAGCGGCTTATCTCGATCCCTCATCATACGCCTTCAGAGCTGACCGCTGAGAGCTGATAGCTGAGTGCTATTTCAAGTTCAATCCTCTTGTTTCAAGGAGAGGTAATTATCCATTATTCATTGTTTATTATCAATTGTTGAATGAGGTAATTATCCATTATTCATTGTTTATTATCAATTGTTGAATAAGGAGAAAAAAGAAAAATTTTTTTGCTCAATCCTCTTCTTTTAAGGAAAGGTAATTATTAATTATTAATTATTAATTATTAATTATTAATTATTAATTATTAATTATTAATTATTGATTATTGATTATTGATTATTGGATTCCTACTTCCTATTTTAAGTAGTAGAAAATCATAAATTAAATATAAGAAAAAATAAAAATTATTATGGTCATCAAAAAATCAGATTACGAAGCACTACTAGCAGAATATAGTAATTCACAAGCGACAATTGCACTACTTAAACAACATAGACCATACTTAGAAATGCTTCCCAGTATGCGTCGTCCAGAAGATAGTTTAATTGTGATTCCTCTACCTATTATTAGGTTACGAAAACAGGGTAATGATTCAGGGAAAACTGTTAATTTGCCTTGCGATATAGGCATTTTTATGTGTGACCCTGAGTGGAAGGTTAAGACAGGAGCAGAAATTTTTATTTTTATTTATAGACCCCAGGAAGACTTTTCCGATCTACTTAGTCGTTGGCGACAAACTCAGATTTTATTGGATAAGGAATATGAATGGGTAATGCCTCAAGATTATAAACATATCTATTCTCAAGAAGCGGAAGAAGTTTATCCTTTATTTGTTTTATTTTCAGAGACTCCAGAAAGGATTAAAAGAGGATTGATAGGAGCAGGTTTACCTTTTGTTGTACAGCCAACTTTTGATTCGATAGAAATGGAAGTTGAGGAGTCGAATATTGAAATACAAACAATGTTATCTCAGATGGATGATGGGATTAATGATGGTTAAGAAAAATAGAGAGTAGTGCTGCTACGCGGAAGTTAAAAGTCGTAGGGGCGAATGGCATTTCGCCCTCAAAAGTATTGATTTGTAATTGTTTCCGCGATTTTGTAACTGGTCAGTTATTTCCGCCATCCTGCACTAGGTTAGCTATTCTTATTTTTTTCATATAGCATTAATGGGAGTCGTTGTATGGTTTGCTATAACAGATTATTTAGTAGTTCGAGTATTATTAGATTACCGTCAAAATGACAAATATTTAAGCATAAATTTTTTCAAATAATTAACTATAGCAATACAAGAACTGGTTAGGAAATTTTTCAATCCTGTTTCCTGATGGATTCCCCACCGAAAACCATTTTACCGAAAAATTGTGGTTGAAAGCCTCCTCTTTTAAGAGGATAAAAAGAAAAATTTTCATGATTAGTCAATCCTATCCGTTTTAAAGGAGAGGTAATTCGCGCATTCTTGAAAGTTTGCTATTCCCTATTCCTTATTCCCTAGTGCGTAGCGCTATATTTGTATTAACAAATTCACAAAATTTTAGACTAATTTGTGTTGGACAGACGGTATTTCACTTGGTAGTAAGCAGGAAAAAAAATAATTACAGAAAATTACAGCAAGTAATAAATTTTGTGTAGATGCTAAGTATAGAAAAACAGTTTCTGGTAAGTAATAGTAGAGTCGTTGAAGTAGCAGTCAGCATTCAGCGAGCCTCCTCCGGAGGAACTGCGTTAACGGTAATCAGCTTTTCAAGGTGTATAACGGGGGTTTTAATCCCCCATAAAAGGCGCACTACTAATTTTTTCAAATATAGTGGGGGACTTAAACCATCGAATTTTTAGCGCTCCAGCTAAATGCTGGCAAGGGTCCCATTCCGCACCGAAGAGCTGATAGCTAGTTAAACTTTCTCAAAAGCAAAAAAAAAGTAATCAAAAATCATGAACCCATCATCCAGCAATCTGAAAGAAAGATTTAAATACTACGGTAAACCAGGAGAGGATTTTCCCCGATTCGACCCCAATTGGCCTTTACCCGAAGAAGTTGAACCAACCGCGAGATATGAAGCTCATCTTGGTTTGCGGGTTTTCCCCACCTTGCGTTTAATTCCCCTCGGTAGGTTTCAATTATTTTCAGGATTGGCCAAAAAGTTGGGCATCCGCAGCATGACTGGTCCATGCTTCAGGCAGTGGATGCCTTCTAACTTAAGTCGTCTGCGTTACGATAAGTTGAGCGATGAATATTTTGTAGAACGGCGTTTAAATGGATTTAATCCGGGAAAATTGAACCGTGTTGAAGGTCAGGAATGGCAATATGCTATTAATTACAAAACCGGACGCTATGAGGTTGAACCAGGAGGACTCCTCCCTGAATATATTGAAGCTCGTTTTTTACTGCGCGATCGCGCTCTTCATGTTCACTCAATTGACTATAGTCTAAAAAAACAAAATTTCACCTACTATCCCACAGATGGAGAAAAGTGGAAGAAGGCAAAATATTATTTTCGCAGCGCTGAATACGTTTTTCAGGAAATTCAGTCTCATTTGGGACGGACTCACATGAATATGGACCAGTATGCGATGGCATTTTATCGCAATGTCATCAAGAATCCAATTCGCGAGCTCTTATTGCCTCACTTTGAAGGATTAATTCATATTGACAAGAAAGGAGCATCCCTGATTATTGGCGATCGGGGCTTTATCCCCATAGCCTCCGTTTTGACTACAACAGGTGTAGATGAGATTCTGGCAGAAGAAATTGCTCTGTTGGATTATCACTGGTCGCCACTTGAGCGCGTTCTCCCCGACCCTATTGATAATAATCATTTCGATCGTGCTTCTTCTGCCATCTGGGAACTGCTGGAAAAATATGTTTCCGAATTTTTTGCAAATAATCAGCAGGAAATTCAAACCTATTGGGGTGAAATTGAGGGGATGTCTAAAGATTTAGTTACTCATTCTGTTTTAGAGCCACAGAACAAATTAGCTATTAATAGCCAAGAGGACTTGCAACAGCTTTGCGTTTATATTCTTTATCACTGCACTTTCTTTCATTCTTGGGTTAATAACAAACAATATGAAGATGGTGGAGATGTTGACTATGCTTCGATCGGACTGTGGGATAAAGACGATCCTAACTATGACCCCAAAAAGGTTGAACAGCGATATGATGCTCAAGTGAAATTAATGTGGAGTTTAGCAAATGTTCATTATAACCCGGTCATTGAATTTGGTCCTATTCCTCTGAAAAAACTGCTTTGGGAATATCGCGATCGCATCGAACCGGGGATTCCTTTAGGATGGATTATGATGAGTATCAATATTTAGGTCGGGACTTACGCATCCCAACCATTGAAGAAGGAGTCAGCAGTCGTAGGGGTGATTTCCTCCGGAATGCTCCGCAAACGCGAATCACCCGTACAGCAGTCAGGAGAGAAAATTGCTTATGGATAGAAGGGCGACCTGCCGCTCCGCGTCTACTAACCCCAAATAATTTTGAGCACCGCGGGTGACGGTGGGGTATTAAACCCATAAGGGAAATGATCGACCGGGTTTATGACCCTAATTATTTGTTTTAAGAACAAGAATTTGGGTTAATATACCCGGTTTATCAAAATAAATTGAGATGATTTGCATAGTATAAATACCTGCCAAGCTACGGATTTATATACTACTTTAATGTTAAAAATTGAAGTGCGGAATGTGGGTTTTAAGGCGAAATATTTTTGGAGCAAGGCTCAAATCACCGTTACAAAAATAACTTCTGACTTCTGACTTCATTAAGGGTAAATCCTCATAGATCGAGAAAACACGAGAACGGAGATAGCAATCAATGCAAAAAATTTGGAACACCATTCTCTTCTTTTTTTACTTAATTTCTGCCTCATTACTATTTATGTTGGCAGCATTTCAAAACAAGGGACGTGCAACTCATAAATATGGTGTCGGTGGTGCTGGAACCTTGAAAGTGGTCGATAGTCCGGAATTTCCCCAACACGAATTTTGGCAAGGGGAGAAAGTTTTTTCCGTACAAATTCGCCATGGTGCAGTAACATTTGAGGATGATGCAGCAATGGACCTTCGCAGTGCTTCTGTAAAACTTAGCGACCCCGCAGAAAAGAGCGTACTCGATATCATTATGAATACAGGACCTCGCACATTTAGAGACATCATCGAATTTTGGAATTTTACCTTAGCATCTATACGAGATAGAGAAGAGGGTGAACTTGTTAGTTCTAAAGGACTCAAGGTCTATTGTGAAAGTCAACCAATCTTCAAAGATATTTTTGCTGAAACTCTACGACGCGCTCCTGATTCTTTTGGTCAGATGTATTATCACTCGAAGTTAGTCAACTATTTTAAAGCTAAAGATGGCAAACTTCGGTATGTTAAGTACCGTCTTATTCCTGAAGACCGGGGAGTAGATTCTGGGTTAATATCGGGGGAGGATTGGGAAAAACCTTGGTTGCAAAAGCGCCTTCCCGATGAGACCCGACCTATTGATTATCTCCGCAAGGAATATATTGAAAAACTTTCCCAAAAACCTATTATCTATCATCTCCAATTACGCTTGCATGAAGATATTCAAGGGGATAAAACCGAGATTTTTACCCAAGAAGTAGAGTGGAGCGAAGAAACTTCCCCTTGGCTGGATTTAGCAACGATAACTATAGATCGGTCGCTTTCTTTTGAAGAAACGGAGAAACTATCTTTTGATATCGGTAGGCAACCTGATTCTTTGGGTGCAGTGGAGGCGTTTGATGCTCGCGATCCTAATTCTGTGAATGCTGCTCGTCTTCGGATTTATGGTTTATCTCTTGCAGTAAGGAGTTTTTTATACAGAAAAAGCGACAAGTTTGAGTAGGGTTTGCTTATGGAAGTCTTTTGGTTCAGATAGGGAGTATTCAAGAATTAATAATTAATAATTGAAGAAGGAGTCAGGAGTCAGGAGTCAGAAGGGAAAATTGCTTATGGATAGTCAACGACAAGCTGCTCCGCGTCTACTAACCCCAAATAATTTTGAGCACCCCCGTTGACGATGAGGTATTAAACCCATAAGGGAAATGATAATTAGGGAATGCTCTTAAAAGTCTTTTTCAGAAGCGGGGGAGTAGGCAGGAGATTCACCCCTAACCCCTCCCAGGAGCGGAAAAAAGGAGTAGAGAGTAGTTAGGAGAAACGAGGAATTAATTAGGAGATAGTCGGATATATTTGTTCCTTGATTTTTCTGCTAAAATTTCTGTCTTTTATGCTAATCTTTTATGCTAAGTTTTTGAGGGTTTTCAGTTGAAAACTAGGCACTTTTTTCGCTCCTTTAAAGGCTGAATTCTTTATCTATCAGTATTTTTATATTTAATCAGCAGAGCAATAAATAAATCCGATAAAGGTTCTATCCCACATTCCGAACTTCAATTTGTAATACCAAGCGTGATAAATGTTTGCTACAAATACTGGAACTGTTTCTAGTAGTCAATAGTCAGTAGTCAGTAGAAAGAGCTGTTATTATCATTTTTGACCATGAAATAATTCTATTCTGCTAAATATACATCTGACTTTAACTATTTTTGTTGACAAAACTATTCGAACACATTCTTTTTTCAAATTGGTATAACATGAAAATTAGTATAAAATTCTGAGATTGCTTAGGTATTTATATAATATAAATTATCATAATTTTTTTCTTACTTTTGACTTTTGACTTTTGACTTTTGAATTAAGTTTTTATGCTACATTTTGTGGTGCGAAATGTGAGTTCTATAGGGATTTGGAGACCAAACCCCTACTTTTTCCTATTAATTTTTGCTATGGCTCTAAATTTATTTAGAAGTAAATAATTTAAAGTAAGTAGAAACGAAAAATTCTTTGATAGGAATTGCTACAAAAGTAATGGGATTAATTGTCACAATAATTGTTCTAGCATCTGCTTTTGCTAATTTTACTATCTGTTTTGCTACCCAATCGGCAGACATTATTCCGATGGGATTAAGGTTACTTTTAAACGGACCTAATATTAATTTTCTAATGACACAGGGAGCATCTAATCTTCGTAAAGTAACTAAATCTCCAAGAGTTCTTTTTGTTAGTTCATATAGAGGACTAAATGCTGGAGAAACTTCTGCTTCTGATGTGTTAACCCAGACTTCTTTACAGGCAATATCAGAATTTGTTCTCACAGTTTTGAGGAATATTTCTAACATTCGCCAACTAGAAAAAGCATTAATTTCGTAGGATTTAGCGATCGCTTCTGCTGTCTTTTCTCCATGTACATTAATGCCGTGATTTAATACTAAAATATCTACTTTTTCAAATAAATCTGCTAAATTTTTTTCTTGACTAACTTGCCAATTTATAGTATTAATTTCTAACTCTTCACCATTTATATTTAAGGTAATAGTTTGATTCCCAGAAGTAAGGGCAATTACTTTTGCACCTGCTTTGTGAAGATGTTGGAGGAGCGATCGCCCTAAACTTCCTGAAGCACCTGTAACAGCAATAGTTTTACCTTTGAGAGAAAGTGCTGTACCCATAAGTTTATCTACCAGGCTCAGAGTGCCGCAAAAATAAGCATTTTGATTATCGAAGTGGTGTCGCCAATGATAAGAGCGGTTGATAAACCAATGAGCTGGAGGCGCTGAGAATGCACCGGGAAGATGATTGAGGTCTGTAAGTTGGTCAGCATTAGGAATACCAGTAGCACGAGCGATCGCTGGAAAAAAGAAACTTAAAGTATAAACAACACCTGCTAAAGTAGCCCAATGATAAGAAGGTATCCAAACAAAAGTTAGTGCCCAGAGTAACAGACTAAAAGTCAACATTACCAGAGATTCTGGTACATCGTGATACCAAGTAGCTTTTTGATAAATCTCTGTACTGACAGGAGTCAAGTCTGGGCGGAAAACACGATGATGCCAACCGTGCCATTTATACAAAGGCGACCAAACATGAGAAACCACATGATAAATATCTCGCACCAGTTCCACAAAAAATATAGAACCGAGAACCCAACAAATGTTAGCTATCCAAGGGTTGACCAGATAAAACTCCATAAACCTCACTACCAAATATGTTATATGAATATAGTTTAAACTAACATTATTTCAAGGAAGTCAAAACCGTTTCACGGAAGTCAAAAGTCAAAAGTCAAAAGTCAAAAGTAAGATTTTACAGAGCTACAAAACTTTGACACTACAGTAATTTCACCGAAATTATTTCAAGTCTTAGATGTGAAACTATATTGTGACATCTCTAAAGTAAATTGGTATAGAATTATTGCTTTTGTGACAAAAAGTCTAAACTTATACAAGAATGTAAAAAAGATTGTTACATAAATAAAACACCAAAACTGAATCAAAACACTTGAAGTAATCTAAAAATGACTTATGATTCAAGTCCAAGCCGAACCCAAACTATACAACTTCGATCAATTTATCAACTGGTATCCCGAAAACTCACAAGTCCGTTACGAACTACATGATGGAGTAATTATCGAAATTCCCAAGCCAAAGGGAAAGCATTCAAATTTAACAGGTTCCCTAATCGAACAACTACTGATAATTATCAGGGAGATGGGCAAAGGTGGCATTTGGACTATTCCTAGAGAATCAATTGTCAAACCCAAAAACGAACGTTCGGGTTATGAGCCGGACATCATTGTTTTGAATCAAGAAGCGATCGGGGCGGAATTCCGGTGGGAAAGCGAATCAGTTATCCAAAATCCTGATTCAGTCAAATTAATCGTTGAAGTTGTGTCAACAAATTGGCGTGATGATTACTACAATAAACTTCGAGATTATGAGGAAATGGGGATTAAGGAATATTGGATTGTTGATTATGCAGCGTTGGGAGCGAGAAAATTTATTGGCAACCCTAAGCAACCCACATTTTTTGTTTGTAATTTTGTTGACGGAGAATATCAGATGACTCCATTTACTGAAAACACTGTAATTATTTCCCCGACTTTTCCCCAGTTCAAATTATCTGCACAGGAAATTTTCGCCCTGGCATAGTAATGGTAGAGAGAGTGTGGCTCACACAGATTATGGCACGGATACACGGATAGGGAAGAGAGTGTGGGGAGTGTGGGAAGAGGGAGGAGTTTTTAGGAATTTATGGTATAAAAAAGCGCATTTTTATTGAGATTTTTTACTGGATAAAAGCGATCGCTAACCCCTTTGTTAAAAACATACCCCTGTAAGCTCCCCCACTCCCCTACTCCCCTACTCCCCTACTCCCTACTCCCCCACTCCCCTACTCCCTACTTATTAGCAAAATAAGTATCAAAAATAGCTTTCGCAATTGGTGCCGCACCCACCGAACCGTAACCACCCTCCTCAACTGCAATTGCTACAGCGATTTCAGGATTATAAGCAGGTGCAAACCCAATATACATCGCATTATCTGCCTGTCCAGGAAGTTCCACCGTGCCAGTCTTGCCCCCAGATAGTGGGATAGTACCATCATTCAACCTCCGACCAGTCCCCTTCCTCACCACATCAATTAATCCTTCGCGCACTGTATTAATAGTTGAAGGTTTCAGACCAGTTTTGACTGGTTTAGTAGCTGCAGTCCCAGTTTGAGGTGCCAATAAATGAGGCTGTACTCGATTCCCACCATTAGCGATCGTGCTGACCATCACCGATGATTCTAAAGGAGTTACCAATACCAAACCTTGACCTATACCCATAGTCACAATATCAGCAATATGCCAAGGTTCTCCATAAATCTCTTCTTTTTCTTTAGGAGTCGGGATTTGACCATGATTACCATCTATACCCAATAGTTTTAAGTCAATACTGCCACCAATACCTAACTCTCGACCCCACTTAGAAATTACTTCCGGGCCAATCTTTACAGCCATTTGATAGAAAAATGTATTGCTACTGTAGGCTAAAGCATCCCTAAAACCAATTAACCCATAACCTCCACTATGTTCGTTAAAAGTGATGCCACCAATAGTGACAGAATTATAAGTTCTCACTTTAGAATTAGGAGAATACTTACCAGACTGTAGTCCGGCAACAGAAGTAACAGGTTTGAAAGTACTTCCTGGTGGATAACCCTGGAGCGCACGATTCAAAAAGGGCTTACTTGCACCTTGTAGACGTTGCCATTCTAAACTTGTCATCTTACCAGTAAATAGGCTAGGGTCGAATGTAGGTCCGCTTGCCATTGCTAAAATTTCCCCTGTTTTGGGATTGATGGCAACTGCAGCACCCCGACGGTTTCCGAGGGCTTTTTCTGCTGCTTTTTGAATATCAAGGTCGATAGTTAATGTCACTGATTTGCCTGCCGTCGGATTTTCGACTCCCAGTTCCTGGATTTCGTTACCTTTAGCGTCAACTTCAATCAAACGATTACCCCAAACCCCCTCCAAGGTAGAATTTGCGGTACTTTCTACTCCCATTTTACCAACGATCATTCCCATTGGGTATTTGGGGTTAGATATTAATTCTTCTTTGGTTGCTTCGCCAGTGTATCCAATCAGATGAGCTGCTAAACTGCCATTAGGATAGTGGCGAATATTTTCGGTACGCACTTCTACTCCTCGTGTTTCACCAGCTTTTTCTGCTAATGCTATGAAGGCAGTGGGATCGAGATTAGAAAGGATTCTGACTGCTAGGGGTGAGTCATAGCCAACTTCTTCTAATTTATTGATAATATCGCTGGCGGAAATGTCTAAAATTGAACTTAATTCGGTTGCAACTTCTGACCACTCTGCAGTTGAGTATTCTTGAGGCCACAAATATACGGAGCGAGAGAGCTGGTTGCCTGCTAAGATTTTACCTTTACGGTCGTAAATTGTGCCACGACTGGCTGCTACTGGTACTAGACGAATGCGGTTATTTTCTGCACGTTCCCGGTTATATTCTCCCTGAACTAATTGTAGTTGTACTACACGATAAGCGTTGATACCAATTAAGCTGGTGATTATTAGCATCATTGTGAATGCTTGAGCCAAGCGACTACGTTTCGAGGCAATTTGTTGCGCAGCACTTCTGGCAACGTGAGGAAATTTAGAATATAAACTAATATCTTGAGTCATTATTATTGCATAAGTGTTTCATCTTGATTTTTCTTTACACCCTGCTTTTCATCCGGAATATTAATCACTTTTAGTAGATGTATCTTTTAAGATTGTGATTAATTACTATTTATTTAATTATATATTTTAGGATTATAGTTGGCGGTATAGCTTACCACATTTTGCCATAATGAAAAAATGAATAGTTATATCATGTTTGGATAATCAGTTATAAATAAAATTTTAGAACTGACAGTACCGAATAAATACTGCAATTATCTTGATTTTTCTCCTTTCTTCCCTCCTGTTTGCTTCGCGGTGACAAACGGAAATTCTGACTCCTCGCTAAGTTATTTAGGGTTTGCTGAAAAAAGCAAAGTTTGGGAAGTTTGGGAAGTTTGGGAAGTTTGGGAAGTTTGGGAAGTTTGGGAGGAAAAATCAGCTATTTTTTTATATAAAAAAGCACATTTTTTTTGAAGTTTTATACTGAATAAAAGCGATCGCGGAGCGCGGAACGGAGTTCTATCGCTCACCCCTTTGTTAAAAACTTACCCTTGTAAGACTCCCTCACTCCCCTACTCCCCTACTCCCCTACTCCCCTACTCCCCTACTCCCCTACTCCCCTACTCCCCTACTCCCCTACTCCCCT
>JAXHSW010000045.1:0-5352 GCA_034190295.1 Cyanobacteriota bacterium
ATCTCCCCATCTCCCCATCCCCCCATCTCCCCATCTCCCCATCCCCCCATCTCATATAATAAGTATTCAACCGGATTCTATATGATTACTATTGGACAATAGTTACAACAGTTTCCGCACGTTATTGTTGTAAATATGCGGAGCAAGCGTGGCAGCTATATACTTTCATGCAACAAAGCCCAAAAGTATTATAGACAGTTATCTTTTCTTCTATAGAAGTTGGTCTGGGGAAACTATGCAAAAATTAGCCTCATCCTACTGACTAGGATAGTAGAGATTGCTGCGGCTAGTTTGTGGCCTTTCCCAGAGTTTAACTGTTATGCCACCGCCTCGCAATGACAATAGCTGGTCATTTATTAATAACAGGACTTAGGCAAATAAACCTTTAAAACGCTATATGTAGGGGTAAATTGCATTCCTACTCTCTGTATGTAGAGTCTCTGCGTAAGTCCTGAATAATTAAATGTTCTTAGTGCGAGCATCTTGCTCGCGTGGGTGTACCTTCCAAAGTGGAATCCACTGTAACTTCATACTTGATGGCTCGCCAATAATTTTAATCCTTGGCTAATAACTGAAGTCATGTCCAAGATGACTCAACTATCTACGCCATCTTTTTTATTGGGTAACTATCGTTTTAGGACAAAATTCTGCTTTATTTATTTCCCGCAAATTTTCTTTCAATTCTGCCGAAGGTTTTGCCACAGAAAATAACTCCTGATAAGCATCTCCAAATAAACCTTTTTCCATAAAATAATTAGCTCGTAATAAAGCCATTTCCTCAGCAGAAATACCAGGAAATTTTTCCGACAAAACCTTCAATTCTGACTCAATAGTTGCTCGGCGATCGCCATCTATAATTTTAAAAGGAAAAGGCAAGCTAGTTGTACGACCTTTGTGAAAGAAAACCTCATAAATTTTGCCTCCCTCCAAGCTTTGACCTTGATAAATAATTTGTTTTTTTCTCTTAACATTTTCTGCCCAGATTTCTTGCTGATTTTCAGAAGGAACTTGTATAAAAATTTCTGCTCTATCTCCCTGCCAAATAAACATAGGTCGCTCCCGGAAAACTTCTACAAAAATTGGTTGTTGTTGCTGTTGTTCAGGCAATTTATATAACCAAGGGGTAATTACACAAAAATTAGCGGTACGAGAACCACCCTGTGTTTTACGGACTGGAGGAGAAGAAGGAGGTTGTTTTGCTTTTGCCTTATAAATAACCTCCCGTAGCTTACCAAAAATATTCTGAGTAGATGATTTTTTTTGAGTGGAAGTTTCAGCCAAAAGTCTCCCATTTATAGGAGAATAATTCAGCCAGAAAAAACCAGAAAATGATAGGAGGAAAAAAGATAGAAATAACTTAAATTTATGAGACATATTTTCACCTTTGAATTTTCAATATTTGTAAGTATCCAAATATCTAATTTTATCTCCAAGCAATAGCCGGGTAAACACTCCGAATATTGTTTAGAGAAGCAACTTCCCCAGAGCGTTTACCTATTTCTCGGTCAATCTTCAAAGATTGTTGAAATTAAGAGAGTACTTGCTGGACTTACCGACAGGTTCCACCGCCCCTTCTTTGAGGAACTGAAGGAGAAGGTTGATAGAATTTTATATTAAAAATAATCTCTCGTAGCTTATCAAAAGTCTTCTGAGTGGATGATTTTTTTTGATTGGAAGTTTTAGGAATATTCTGAGTAGATGATTTTTTTTGATTGGAAGTTTCAGGAATATCCTGAGTGGATGATTTTTCTTGAGTGGAAGTTTCAGCCAAAACTCTCCCATTTACGAGAGAATAATTAACCCAGAAAAAACCAGAAAATGATAAGAGGAAAAAAGATAGAAATAACTTAAATTTATGAGACATATTTTCACCTTTTAATTTTCAATATCTGTAAGCATCCAAATATCTAAACCAGGGTCAGGATGACGCATAGCAGCATCATTAGTAATAAAAACTTTACATCCTGTTGCTACAGCAGTTGCTAAATGCAAAGCATCAATTAAACCTAAATTACTACTTCCTCTTAACCTAGCAGCAGCAATTACTATTGCTTGAGTAAGACTACAGAAAGTAAGATTAGGAAACTTGGGCAAATCATTAGCATATTCCTCGGCTATTTCTATTTCTCCAGTACGTAAAGGTTTAACCATTAATTCTGCTAAAACCAAGTCGCAAGCAAATCCTTTACAACTACCTTTTTCAATCATTTCAAAAATTTTAATAGCACGATTTCCAAATTCTAAATTCCCCTCAAAGGCGTAAATAAAAATCACACTATCTAGAGCAATTTTAGCACCTTGAAGCTCTTCTAATCTCGCCATGAGTCTCGTTGTTCCCGAATATAATTAACAGCATTTTCTCCTTGCCAAAGTTGACGATGTTTACCAAATAAACGAGAAGCTTTACTATTTGCTGGAGTCATAACAACAGTACCATTTACAACTTTTATCTCCAAGCGATCGCCTGGTTGTAAATTTAACACTTCTCGAACTTCTTGAGGAATTACAATTTGGTATTTTTCTCCTAACTTTTCTATTATCATTTCAGTTATCAATTATTAGTTATCAAGCGTAGGTTGGGTTGAAGAATGAAACCCAACACCAGTAATTTAATGTATAGCAAAGATTCAACTTTTTTAAATACCCTTTTACTAATGTAGATTTGCTATAACTCTTTGTTGGGTTTCGCTCTCGCTCAACCCAACCTACATTTTCTCACAACTTAATCCGTGTATCCGTGGCATAATCCGTGTGAGCTATCCGTGGCATAATTTGTGTGAGCGCTTCCTTTTATTTAGCAAAAAATAAATCCAGAAAATCGCCGAAGGTGACACAATAGGTAACAAAATAGCACCAGAAATATAAACCTGTAAACTAACCATTAAATACCCTAAATTACCAACGGCAAAAACAACCACCCACAGATTGCGCTTTTGTGAATAATCTGTATAATCATTCAATATCAAAATAACACTCTTTCCCAAAAAAGCAGCCATCAAAATCATCCATAAATCAGGAATAGGAACAACCAATCTATTAGTCAGAAAATGATGCAATAAATAAGCATGAACCTCACCCCCTGTTAAAATTTCACCACTACTCCAATACCAAAAAGCCACTGGTAGATTATCAATATTATCCTCCCCAGATTTTACCCCAGCATTCTCATATCCACCAGGAGCTATTATCACTACTTGATTCCTAACTTCTTCAGATACAAAAGAATTATTAGATTCCAAAACTTGCCAAGCAGGAATAGAATCATATACTCGATCGTAACTAATAGAAAAATCCACAATGGGATGGAGCCACATTTGCCTCAACCAATAAGAAAAAACCGTCAGTAAATTCAACCGAGCAGCAGGAGAAAATAAATTTTCATACTCAACCACCTTTTTTAGCTCCACATAATCAGATAACTCACGAAATAAATCATTCTTACTCTCCAAACTAGGCAATGGCAAATCATTATATTTATTCTCATAATTTAATCGATAAACCAATGCCAAAATAGAAGCAAAAGTTAAATCCTCTGAACCTCTAAAATCCATAGTTGTTACATACCTACCATCACCAAGTACAGTCATATCTCCTTCCAAACTCCAATTCAAACTAGCAAACTCTGGATGAACACCATACTCATCCTTAGCAAAAACCATCCATTTTTGTTTTTTTACTGCTGTTTGAAGTGCTGTAGCTAAGAAGCGATCGCCCTCCCCATCATCATCAAAACGGTCTAACAAATAATCAATGCCAATTATCTTTGCCTCCGACTCAGAAATTTCTGCAACCAACCTAGCCAAATAACCTCTATCCATTATCGTAGTATCAGTAATTCCTGCTTTAATAATCGACTCATTATCAATTTCAACCAACAACACAGGAGGAGTTTTATTAGTCAAAACTTGACCAGTTAACTGACGATAAATAGCCTGTACAAAAACTCGCCAATCCAACAAAAATTGCTGTATCGGTAACTGCCAAGTAATAACCACTAACCATAACAAAACTATAGTTTCCCTCGTAGATAGTAAATACCTTTTCAACAGTTGTTTAAATCCAAAAGGTTCAATTTTAAAAAGCCGCGAATTAGGGCGACGAAATAGAGAAGGAATCAGATAAGCAGAAGGATAAATCAGAGATTTTTCAGTTTGATGAAAAGTACGACAAGTATCCAATAAAGCCTCATGTATATCTTTATGTCCTGCCAAACTTTGAGTAAAACTAACGATAAATTCATGGGCAACCTTGTTATGAATCAACTCCCGCATTACTACAACTTGAGTCAACCCTAAGCTAATCAGAGATTCAGCAATACTAATACCTTGACAAGAATTAAAAATCGCAGCTTGTAAACCTTTTTCAATAGCTATTTTTAGCGGTTTTTCTAATTGACTGATAGACACAAAAACACCAGGAGCAATACTAAACTCCCCCCCAGTCAAATTAGTTTCATCACTATGACCAGCAAAAAACAAAATATCCCAACCATTAGAGTCAGCGATCGCCTGCCAAATCTGATTTTTTAGTTCATCAATATTAACTCCTGGTTGCCATCCAATAAACTGAATATTTGTAATACGAGAAAGAGATTTTACAGCTTCCCGATCTGCTTGAAAATTTAGACAGTTATCATCTCCAATAATTGTCAAAATTCGTGCTTTGCGACGAATAGGTTGCACTGGTTTTTCCAGGATATTTGTAGGAGCGCGAGAAATTCTAATTTTCCCTGATGCACCAAAAATACCACTTATTTCCCACACTTCCCAAGGTAAACGTGCTAACTCCTCAGAATTACAAGAAAGAAAAATATCAACCCAGTCGGAGTTAGGTTCGTTAGTAGCATTTTTGATTTTTTCTCTGATGTCATATAAATTTTTGTCACGCAACCATTCATTAAATTCGGTTACTAGAGTTTTTTGTTCCTCATTTAGTTTTGCCAACCAGTCAACTTCTGGCGCTGAATAATGACCATTTTCTGCAACTTTTCCCCGCAAGTTTTGAGTGTAGTAGTTGTGATAAGCATTTTGCCAGCGTGCGTAATTTTCTATCAGTTTGGTCGGATATTTAAGAGTAGTAGAAAGTCTGCGACCATCTTGCCAAGATAACTTAAACGAACATTCTTGTTTTTCTAAATCATCTACATTTACAGATTTAATTTCTACTTCTAAATTAAAAGATTTCATTTTCAGTCAAGAAAAATAATATATAGGTGTCGGTCTAGTCGGAAATTTTCACTACTCATCTCCTCTGGTTTGGTGCTTCAGACAATGAATTAACGATTTTCCTATAGGCAATAGTTGGAAGTTTTCACTACTCATCTCCTCTGGTTTGGTGCTTCAGACAATGAAT
>JAXHSW010000045.1:5452-11735 GCA_034190295.1 Cyanobacteriota bacterium
CACTACTCATCTCCTCTGGTTTGGTGCTTCAGACAATGAATTAACGATTTTCCTATAGGCAATAGTTGGAAGTTTTCACTACTCATCTCCTCTGGTTTGGTGCTTCAGACAATGAATTAACGATTTTCCTATAGGCAATAGTTGGAAGTTTTCACTACTCATCTCCTCTGGTTTGGTGCTTCAGACAATGAATTAACATTTTCTCTATAGGCAATAGTTGGAAGTTTTCACTACTCACCTCCTCTGGTTTGGTGCTTCAGACAATGAATTAATGATTTTCCTATAGGCAATAGTCGGAAATTTTCACTATTTATCTCCTCTATTGGGTGCTTCAGAGAATGAATTAACGATTTCTCTATAGGCAATAGTCGGAAATTTTCACTATTTATCTCCTCTATTGGGTGCTTCAGAGAATGAATTAACGATTTTCCTATAGGCAATAGTCGGAAATTTTCACTATTTATCTCCTCTATTGGGTGCTTCAGAGAATGAATTAACGATTTCCCTATAGGCAATAGTTGGAAATTTTCACTATTTATCTCCTCTGTTGGATGCTTAAGAAAATGAATTAACGATTTACCTATAGGCAATAGTCAGAAATTTTCACTACTCACCTCCCCTGGTTAGTGCTTCAGAAAATGAATTAACTATTTCTCTATAGGCAATAGTCAGAAATTTTCACATTCATCTCCCCTGACGGAGTGCTTCCGAGAATGAATTAACTATTTCTCTATAGGCAATAGTTGGAAATTTTCACTACTCACCTCCTCTGGTTGGTGCTTCAGAAAATGAATTAACGATTTCCCTATAGGCAATAGTTGGAAATTTTCACTACTCACCTCCTCTGGTTGGTGCTTCAGAAAATGAATTAACGATTTCCCTATAGGCAATAGTCGGAAATTTTCACTATTTATCTCCTCTGGCGGAGTGCTTCAGAAAATGAATTAACGATTTCCCTATAGGCAATAGTTGGAAATTTTCACTACTCATCTCCTCTTGATGGTGCTTCAGGAAATGAATTAACGATTTCCCTATAGGCAATAGTCAGAAATTTTCACATTCATCTCCCCTGGCGGAGTGCTTCAGAGAATGAATTAACGATTTCTCTATAGGCAATAGTCAGAAATTTTCACTACTCATCTCCTCTTGATGGTGCTTCAGAAAATGAATTAACGATTTCCCTATAGGCAATAGTCAGAAATTTTCACATTCATCTCCCCTGGCGGAGTGCTTCAGAGAATGAATTAACGATTTCTCTATACGCAATAGTCGGGAATTTTCACTACTCATTTCCCCTGGCGGAGTGCTTCAGAGAATGAATTAATTGTTTCTCTATACGCAATAGTCAGGAATTTTCACTACTCATTTCCCCTGGCGGAGTGCTTCAGAAAATGAATCAACGATTTCTCTATAGGCAATAGTCGGGAATTTTCACTACTCATCTCCCCTGGTGGAGTGCTTCAGAGAATGAATTAATTGTTTCTCTATACGCAATAGTCGGGAATTTTCACTACTCATTTCCCTGGCGGAGTGCTTCAGAGAATGAATTAATTGTTTCTCTATACGCAATAGTCGGAAATTTTCACTACTCATTTCCCCTGGCGGAGTGCTTCAGAGAATGAATTAATTGTTTCTCTATACGCAATAGTCGGGAATTTTCACTACTCATTTCCCTGATGGAGTGCTTCAGAGAATGAATTAATTGTTTCTCTATACGCAATAGTCGGGAATTTTCACTATTTATTTCCCCTGGTGGAGTGCTTCAGAGAATGAATTAATTGTTTCCCTATACGCAATAGTCGGAAATTTTCACTATTTATCTCCTCTGAGGTAGTCACGCATTTAGATGTCAGGACATTTTCGCTCCTCTCACATTGAGTAACAGTAATAGTTGAACTTCTGACTTCTGACTTCTAACTTCTGACTTCAGTCAAGCCTCATTCCACTTAAATACAACAGATGTTTTTTCCTGATTATTTGGTGCCACAATAGTAACCACAAATTCCTCATCCAAATTACCTATTACACGAGCGTATGGATAAGTATTGTCCTTATTTGGATATTGCTCTTTTTCAATTAAAATACCCGTGCGATCGCTAATCCGTAATTTCATCCCCGGAGATAATTTTTCACCCTCAGCACTACTCAAAATTAGCAGTAAACTCCACTCTTTTTCAGCTTCAGAAATTAACCAAGTAACTGCATAAAGATAAACTTGATTACCAGCTAAATTAAACTGTTTATAACCACGTCCCATAGTAGGAGGAATTTCCATTTTATTGCCATAGTTAATTTGATTAAGAATTTGCTCTAATTTTTCCCCATAATTTCTCTCAACTTTTCGCCTTACAGGTGACAGTGCAGGCAATAAATTCCAGGATAGTGAATTGGCAACTACATCCGTTTGGTTTTGTAACCAATATTTGACATTTATAGCTTTTTCACTAACCAGTTGTAGTAAATCAGATAAATAAGTATTAGCCTTTTCTTTACTCATTTCAGATAAATTTACTGAAGATTTCGGTAAAGCAATAGCTGTAGATTCTAAACAACGCAAATTTAGCAATAGTTCATCTAAATTACTATTAAACAAACCGACTGGAATTTGAGAAAAATCATCCGATTGTTGCTGTAAATTTTGCCTCATAGTTGCTAATTGATTATATGGTAAAAATCCGCGAATAGCAGCAAAATCTGACTCCTCTTCCACTTCAACTACCACATAAAAATGAGCAGTAAATTCTGGCAAAATAATTATAGAATTAGGAATATTTACCTGTTCAGATAGATTGACAACCATCAAACAGACCTTAAAATCCCCTACTCTAAAATTAGAAACAGCCGGAATTAAATTGGCATATTCTGGTTGAAAAATTGAACAATCAAATTTATTTACAGATAACTCAGGCGCTCTTTCTGCCAACCATTCTTCAAAAGCAAAAAGAGCCAAAGTATGAATATAAGTTTGCCATTGTTTTTCATAGTCTTTGATATTACTAACCTGTTTAAAAGCTGCCTCAATATGTTCAGATTTGAGGCTAATTTCCTCTGTAGGAAAATTGTCAAACTCTAGATAAAATTCAGAAAATTTTGTATGACTCATAGTAATTGTTTCCTTTGGAATAGTTATAATTAAAGCTTGTAGTAGGGCTTTAGCCCGAAGTTATAGATAGGGCTAAAGCCCTACTACAAACACAAAATTTTTTACATGATATTGTAGTAATTTTTTGCTTTTTATCACCTACTTTTTGCCTCACTCATACATTTACGAATAGCATCAGCAAATAGACTATTAAATTGACGACTTTTTGTCTTTCTGCCTTCAGATTCTGTTTTAGCAGTCTGAATTATTTTGTCTACTTCCTCATTCAATATTTCGTTTAATTGTTGTTCTAAACTTTGCAGTCTTTCAGAGCTAGTATAGTATTGTGCCAATTCTTTTACTTGCGGTTTTAAATATACAAGTATCTGTTGACCAACATCCTCCCAAAATTTCTCTAGTTTCAGTAAACGACTAACTTGATACTGTTTTTGATAGCCAATCTTAGACGCAATTTCCCCCATATCAATACCTTGATAAAATAGTGTCAGTGCTGTGAGGAAATCCCGATGTTTAGGAGGCTTTTTTTTCTGTAATTTAGTAACACGATTCTGAATAACTTGTTCCACAGACCTATCTAAACAATCTTTAACCATTCGGGTATAATCTTTCAAAAAAAATTCTTCTTCATCCTCATCGAAATTGGGGTCAGGAATTTGTTCAATTGTCTGATTTATTTCAGGATTTTCTACATTTACAATAGGTGGTAATCCCCCTTTTATGGCAATCCTATATTCCCGTAAACCTAGGGCAAGATTTTGGAGTTGTTTGAGAATATTTTCAGGTGATAAATTCTGGGTATTTGGCGAAAAATTAGCAATTCGTTTTAGTTGCTCAGATGTTGGTGGTTGACATTTACCTCTAACTCTAGCTTGCAAACGGTCTTGACGATAAACAGCATGGTAACTATCCAATAATAATTTATCTTGCTGAAGCTGTTCCAATGTCAATCCCAAAAACTCTAATTCATTAGTAGTTGCTTTATTAAGAATTGCCCAATCTGTAGCTAGATAAATACCATGTTGTAGCAAAAAATCCTTGAGTGGTTGATGGCATTTTACTATCCAACTTATCCAAGTTGATAAACTACCTCCACTATTAAAATTAAATGTTGCCAAAATTTCAGTAGCTAAGGATTGATAACTACTTGTTTGGTTCGTTGTAATAGTATCATCAAGTAAAAGGTAAAATAAATCATTTTGGGTGAAGCCATGTTTCACTCCAAACCGCTTTTCCAAATATAGACAATATTCCCGAATTTTATTATAAATAAAGCAACGTCAACAAAATTCAGCTTGGGAATAACTTTGCCATCTTTCTATCAGATAGCTTTGAATTTCTCTCTCTTTGTCTTTTGAAATATCCGATAAATTTACCAGCTCAGGAAATTGCTCAAATCAGAAATTTCTAGCAGTTTCAATTTCCCGAATTCGACAGTTTCCATTAGTGCCAACTTCTACAAAATTCCAATATTGGGATGTAGCAGTCATAATTGTTATCCCTGACTCCTTTTTATTACACATCAACAATTTCTCCTAAATCTATCAATCGACATGAATAGAACTCCTTGTCATTTCTATATAGAGTTGAGTGTGATAAATCTATGCAATTTTGACACTTATTTTTTTTGGTACATCTCAATGCGTGAATAAAGCCAAAAAATTATCGCTTTTACGCAATATTCCCGAACTTTATTAGAAATAAAGCAACGTCAACAAAATTCAGCGTGAGAATAAATTCGCCATCTTTCTATCAAATAGCTTTGAATTTCTCTCTCTTTCTCTTTTGAAATATCCGATAAATTTGACAGCTCAGGAAATTGCTCAAGTAAGAAATTTCTAACGGACACGGATGGAACTCCTTATCATTTCTATATAGGGTTATATCTGATAAATCTATGCAATTTTGGCACTTAATTTTTTGGGTACATCTCAATGCGTGAATAAAGCCAAAAAATTATCGCTTTTACGCAATATTCCCGAACTTTATTAGAAATAAAGCAACGTCAACAAAATTCAGCTTGAGAATAAATTCGCCATCTTTCTATCAAATAGCTTTGAATTTCTCTCTCTTTCTCTTTTGAAATATCCGATAAATTTACCAGCTCAGGAAATTGCTCAAGTAAGAAATTTCTAACGGACACGGATGGAACTCCTTATCATTTCTATATAGGGTTATATCTGATAAATCTATGCAATTTTGGCACTTAATTTTTTGGGTACATCTCAATGCGTGAATAAAGCCAAAAAATTATCGCTTTTACGCAATATTCCCGAACTTTATTAGAAATAAAGCAACGTCAACAAAATTCAGCTTGAGAATAAATTCGCCATCTTTCTATCAAATAGCTTTGAATTTCTCTCTCTTTGTCTTTTGAAATATCCGATAAATTTACCAGCTCAGGAAATTGCTCAAATCAGAAATTTCTAGCAGTTTCAATTTCCCGAATTCGACAGTTTCCATTAGTGCCAACTTCTACAAAATTCCAATATTGGGATGTAGCAGTCATAATTGTTATCCCTGACTCCTTTTATTACACATCAACAATTTCTCCTAAATCTATCAATCGACATGAATAGAACTCCTTGTCATTTCTATATAGAGTTGAGTGTGATAAATCTATGCAATTTTGACACTTAATTTTTTGGGTACATCTCAATCCGTGAATAAAGCCAAAAAATTATCGCTTTTACGCAATATTCCCGAACTTTATTATAAATAAAGCAACGTAAACAAAATTCAGCGTGAGAATAAATTCGCCATCTTTCTATCAGATAGCTTTGAATTTCTCTCTCTTTCTCTTTTGAAATATCCGATAAATTTACCAGCTCAGGAAATTGCTCAAGCAAGAATTTTCTAGCAGTTTCAATTTCCCGAATTCGACAGTTTCCATTAGTGCCAACTTCTACAAAATTCCAATATTGGGATGTAGCAGTCATAATTGTTATCCCTGACTCCTTTTATTACACATCAACAATTTCTCCTAAATCTTAAACGGACATGGAAGGAACTCCTTGTCATTTCTATATAGGGTTGAGTGTGATAAATCTATGCAATTTTGACACTTAATTTTTTGGGTACATCTCAATGCGTGAATAAAGCCAAAAAATTATCGCTTTTACGCAATATTCCCGAACTTTATTAGAAATAAAGCAACGTCAACAAAATTCAGCTTGAGAATAA
>JAXHSW010000045.1:11835-30032 GCA_034190295.1 Cyanobacteriota bacterium
TCATAATTGTTATCCCTGACTCCTTTTATTACACATCAACAATTTCTCCTAAATCTATCAATCGACATGAATAGAACTCCTTGTCATTTCTATATAGAGTTGAGTGTGATAAATCTATGCAGTTTTGAAACTTACTTTTTCATCCAAACTTTTTATGTTGGGGCTATTCAACAATTAATAATTAATAATTAACAATTACCTCTTATTTTCAAGGAGAGGATTGATTCAAAGGAAAATTTTTTGCTCGTAGTAGGGCTTTAGCCCGTAATATCAAATCCGCCTAATTTTATACCAATTTTAAAAAAGAATGCTACAAAAAGGTAGACCTTTATCGGATATGCTTAAAAATAGCTAGTCTAGTTCATTTTAGATATTTATTGATATCGTTTTTCCATTTTTTAAAATATTTATCCCTTCTTCCTTCTTCCCTCTTCCTTCTTTCTTACTTCTACCTTATGTAACAAACATTTATCAAATTGGTATTACATAAATCCAATACAGCGCTTTTCAAATTTATGAACCACATCGTCACAATCAAAACCCTGTAGGGATGTTCCATGGAACGTCCCTACTGTGGTCTACTGAAATGAAAACCGCTGTAAACTTGAGAGAGTATTTGTCAAATAAACAGGACTTATATCATGTCCGAATAATTAGCGATAAAAAAAGTTTTTGTTTGTAGTAGAGCTTGAGCAATATGATAGGTATCTCATGGGCTAAAGCCCTACTACGAGCTTTTTAAACTGTCAAAGTTAATTTATTTTTATCGGTTTCTAAACTGTTAAATAACTTCTCCCAAATTTCAGCACTAGCCTGATTTTCTTTATCTCCTTTTGCCTCAAAAGTTGTATTGCAAGCCCGTTTTTCTTCCAAAATTTTAATACAAAGTTCGGCAATATCATCCCGACTCACAAGACCTTTAATATTATCACCTTGGTCAAATATTAAAGCTTGACCTCCTGGTTTTTCAGTCATTCCACAAGGACGAATAACAGTATAATTAATCCCACTAGAACGAATAACTTCTTCCCCTTTTAATTTCCAGTTTAATAAACCTTTCAATTGGTCATTAAATTTCACAGCAGGAGGTTGTTCATCTAAGTTTAAACCTGGTCGCCCCGGACGAGTTACACCTGCCGAACTAACCAAGACAAATTTAGGTAATTGGTCGCTACCATAAGTTTTAATTGACTCAATTTCTAACTGAAAAAATCCTGGTGTAAATTTAGGATTAAGTCCTCGGTTATATTCAAATTTACTCAACATTAATTGGTAAGAATAAACTTGACTAGGGTTAAAAGGTTGAGCATTTTCTACAACTTTGGCACGAAATACTGGTGTTAAATCTTTAAATGGAATGCGAATAGTCATCCAGATATTATAAACGGTGTCAAAAGAATAGCTGTAACCAACTCCATCCCATTTGTCTTCACAGCGCAGGAAAAATTTATAACGTTTGCCATCTCCCTTGACCCGGAGTTCGATACCAGCCGCTCCCAACAAATTCATTGGAGGGTCGAAGTTACGGGTACGAACTGATACAAAACCCCCTGAGTTGTCAGTAGAGACGTTACCGGAGAAAAGGGCACCTGTATCTGTCAGACGGATGGAGCTTTCGCTGACTCCCCCCATAACGATATCGTCTAATGCTCCCCAAGTTTCTTTCAGGTCTTGGGTGGGGTTCGTGAAGTCAAAGATAGTTTGGTTGTTGTTTGGTTGTAATTGTGGTTTTGCTGCTGCCACGAGATTTTTCATGCCTTCATATTCCACAAGTTGGGGGTCTTCAACAACTTCTGGCATGAAGAATTTGACACCTTGGTTATATTTATCCCGGTTTGGGTTGTCTCCTTCCACTGGTTGTACTCGTGTTCCCGTGCAACAAATAATTTTGCTCACGTCTTTGAATATCTCAGGGGTGAGGGTTTCTGGTTTAGTAATATCGGCAGTTACTATTTCAACATTTTTACCGAGAACTTTCTGAGCTTTTTTAGCATCTCGAACAAGCGATCGAACTTGATAACCCCGCTCCTGGAGTCTAGGTACAACTCGCTTACCAACTCCACCATTAGCACCCACTACTAATACGACTTCTGATGTTTGTGCTAGTTTCGGTGCCTTTTCACCAAATAATTTTTGTAGCCATTTAAAACTCCCAACAAAGGGAACAACCCCAAAATAGGCTAGGGTTTGAAACAGTCTATTCACTTTAGATGTTTGGTTATCAGTCACGGCTATATTCTCAAACTCTTCTTCTATATATATTAAGATATATTAAGATATATTGCCGAATGGCCTTGATGACTTTTGGCCTTTATGATAGGAATGGTGCGTTACCGAGAAATTTTTATCAAAGGAATTAAGTGGAGGAAACAAGAGATTATATGAGAGAAAAGACTATTCTTTATAGATCTATTGGACCGAAAGAATTAGCTTTAATTAAAGAATTCCTGTGGCATAAATTTCCTCCCAGACTTCCAGAACAGCCGATTTTTTATCCCGTTCTTAATGAAGAATATGCGACGCAAATAGCCAGAGACTGGAATGTTAAAGCCAGCGGTTCTGGTTTTGTTACTCGCTTTGCTGTCAATTCTGAATTTGTTAAAAAATATCCAGTTCAAACTGTGGGTGGTTCTATATATAAAGAACTTTGGGTAAACCCAACATAGTTAAGTTGATTAACATCGGACATGATATAAGTCCCGATCGCATCAATGAAAAGTAGAGGAGCTTAACAGTTTTGTTGGGTTACGCTACCGCTAACCCAACCTACAGGACTACTGGACTGACTCAACCCTGTTGGTGTAGCATTTTTACTTAATCCAATTGGTCTGGATCTATGCCTAATTCCCGCAAACGTGCTGCCAATTTTTCAGCTTGTTGTTCTGCCACCAGTCGTGCTTGCTGCTCTTGATGTTGAGCTTCTTCAGGAGTCAGATATCGGTTTCCTTGTTCTGGGTTTGGTAATTGGATCTAAGCATGATATTGACTACGCTAATTCTATTGTATTTGAGTAGTTTAACATGAGCGATCGCGAGCTGGGAAAATAAGAGTTATATAGAATCCGATTATATAGTATATGTTGATAATTTCTTAAATTACTTCAATATTTAATCGGACCCACTCCCCCACTCCCCTACTCCCCTACTCCCCTACTCCCAACTATACAATAACTATTCAACCGGATTCTATATTATTTGAAACCTGTAGCAATTCTAGTATTATCTTAAATAGGAATCTCAATCATAAACTCTGTTCCTTTTCCTCTCTGGGAATTACAAAATATCCGACCGCCATGTTTATCTACTACAATTTGATAACTAATTGACAAACCAATACCAGTACCTTTACCCACAGGTTTTGTAGTAAAGAAAGGGTCAAAGATTTTGTTACGCACTCCATCTTTTATACCTATACCATTATCAGAAATAGTAATAGTTACCAGATTATTGTCTACAACTTTTGTTTGAATTTTAATTGTGGGAATTTGTTGTTCATTTGATTCAGAAAATTTGCCTTTTGCTATTGCTTCTTCCAGGGCATCAATTCCATTTACCAAGATATTCATAAATACTTGATTTAACTGACTCGCATAACAAGATATTTGAGGTAGATCGCCATATTCCTTAATTAGATTAATCTGGTTTCCAACTCTAGGAGCAAGTCGATTATTCAATATTAGTAAAGTACTATCTATTCCCTCATGAATATTAACTTGCTTCATCTCTGCTTCATCAAGCCGTGAAAAGTTACGCAAAGACTTGACAATTTCATAAATGCGTTCTGTTCCTACCTCCATAGATTTTAATAGTTGAGGTAAGTCTTCGAGAATAAATTCTAAATCTATTTTTTCACTTTCTTGTTCGATTTCTGGCGATGGATTGCAATGTTTTTGATAGAGTTTAATCAAATACATTAGTTCATGAGCATAAGTATCTGCATATTTAATGTTCCCATAAATAAAATTAATTGGGTTATTAATTTCATGGGCGATACCTGCAACTAACTGTCCTAAACTAGACATTTTTTCACTTTGGATTAATTGCGTTTGAGTCAATTGTAATTTTTTTAAAGTTTGTGCCAATTGAGCAGCTTTTTCTCTCTCTCCTGCTTCTGATTTTTGCAACGCATAATTTAATTTTGCTAGTTCATCTGCTTGTTTCAGTACAATTTTAATAATCGCATTTCTCAGCTCTAAAGCAGCATCAACTTCACATTTTTTCCACGGTCGAGATGTGAGTTGAACTCTTCCTTTCCACAACTCAAATGATTTTCTAGGAGACAATTTTATATTACCATTAGGCTCTACTTCTGTAATAGGCGCTGGATTTCCTGCCCAATTAACTGTTCTAATAACTTCTGGTCGGAACCACAAAATATAAATTCTCTGAGCTGAAGATATTGAGAGTGCTAGTAACCCACTAGCTATATCTTTATATTTCTCGAACTCTCGATAAACTTTGGGCAATGAATCTGTATAAAATACTTCTCGATTAAATTTTTTTTCTACCCAGTTAATTAATTTTTCAACAGTTATTAATGGTGGAGTTTTTCCCACTAACTGAAAATTGTCACCATCAACTACGATCGCTCCTTCAGCACTGACTATATTTAGTAGTTTATTTTGACATTTAACTAAGGAATCAATAAAATTTTCTGATGTTGAAATTTCTTCAATAATTTGACTCTTGACTGACTTTAACTCTAGTTGATAATCATAATCTTCATTCTTTTCTTTATAAGTAAGTTCTAGAGACATTGTTTGCCCTAAAAATTCACACGCTGTCCGTAATTCATAAGGCACATATTTCGGTGAATTATGATGACAAGCAATTAAACCCCATAACTTTTTGTTTTTCATTAAAGATATACACATTGTAGCGGTGACACCCATATTTTTTAGATACTGTCTATGACAAGGGGAAACACTTCTTAAAATAGAGAAAGTTAAATCAATGGGTTGATGAGTAATCTGATTATTTTCAGGTATAATTTTTATTGGTTGATAATTAATATCTCCGATGGCTCTTAACCAATTTTTCGTATAAAGTTCTCTAGCTTGGGCTGGAATATCTAAACTTGGGTAATTTAATCCTAAAAGTGAATCTAAAGTTTCTATTTTATCTTCAGCAATTACAGCTCCATTGGATTGAGAATCAAATTTATATACCATCACTCTATCAAAGCCTGTAATTTTTCTAATTTCTGCAACCATTATTTGACATAAATTTTTTAAATCAGAAGCATCTTGCATTTTTGATGCTGCTTCTCTCATAGAATGATAAAAGTTGAAAAATGAAATATTCTCTTCAGATATAGCTGGCTCTAATTCCAGGATTAAAAAGTTTTCAGAACGATGAATTATACCGTCAAGAATTAAAGATTTATCTTTTGTTTTAACTGATAATTTAACAGGATTGATGGTTTTAAGCTCCGGATTATTTTCTAAGCTTTTTCTGAGTTTATTGATTTGCCTTTGGTCAAGAACATCACTCAGATTTTGATTCACTAATGTTTTTGCTGGTATGTCAAATAATTCAAAAGTATTGTTACTTACCTGTAAAATTGTCAATTCTGGTTCTTTTAAGACAAATAATACACCGTGAGGTTGAATGTGACCTGAGAGATGAATTTTTTCTTGATATTTCTTTGTTAAATATACAGTTCTGTTTTGAATAACTTGCTTAACTTTCATTTTAATAAAATATTAATTATGGCGATAATATTAATAATAACACCTGTGATATTAAATATTTTTTTCTACTTGTCTAGACTTTTATACTTAACGTTCAATTAAGTAGTATATTTGTTCTATTCTTGATAGTTGATAGATATTTCTATAATAGCTTTAAACATTAATTAATTTTTTTCCTCTTTAATATTTGTTTACAAAACTTAATATAATGAGATAAAAGTAAATAACATCTTAGGTATAATTACTAAAATAATGTTACTAAATAAACTAGGAGGTACATGGAAACTACTGATTGGGAAACTATAATTCCTGCGGGAATGGCAATTACTGTTTTTCTTGGAGCAATGCTAATGATGTTCACTAATTTTTGGACTGATTCAATTAAAAAGCAGGAAAAAAGTAAGAAATAAACAATTATTGATTAGTAAGCAAACAGGCGTCAGCTATCAGCCATCAGCTATTGCTTTTAGTTTGAAATCAAAGCTTTACTAATTGAATCAGAATTTATATTTACTATATAAAGCTGGCTGAAACAGTCTATATTGATGTAAGCATTTCCTGCGGACTGCTAAAGTAAGCATTTCCTGCTAAAAATTCGAGGGTTCGGCGTCCCCTACGCTTAGCGTGAAAAAATTAGTGGTGCGCCTTTTATGGGGGTTATAAGACGCGGAGCGGCAACTCTAGAGTATCCCACATTATACACCTGGAAAAGCTGACTGCTGTTAACGCAGTTCCTCCGCAGGAGGCTAGCTGAGTGCTGACTGCTACTTCAAACTTTCATTCTAGAAAAGTCAAACTTTGAATAAGATTGAATTTATCTGGGAAAATTAGGAAAATAAAAGGGAAATAAACTACAAAAATGTTAAATCTAGATAGCATAATCGAATTTTCACACATCTACTGTGTAGCAATTTGTGGCGTTCTAGTACCCATGAATGTACTAGCAAGTTTACAGCCAATAATTTTTACAGTCCTCCGTCGCCCCAAACATGAAATAAATTTAATGGCATTAGTAGCTAGTCTTTACGCTTTAACGATTATTTTTCATGTTGGAACCTGGTTTATTGTAGGAGTAGTGAGAATCCAAACATTCATTCTTTTGTGGTTTGCTAGCTGTTGTTTAATTACCAATACTTGGGCAGTTATTCATGGTTCTAGTATGAGAGAATTTATTCAATTTTCACAACAATTTCTAGTTAGACTGACTAAAAGTTTAATACTTCAAAATCAAGAAATTAGTCCTGAAACTAAATAAAACAGGATTTTTGAAATAGCAGTCAGCGGTCAGCGGTCAGCTATCAGCTTCTCAAGGTGTATAATGGGGGTTATAAGACGCGGAGCGGCAACTCTAGAGTATCCCCCATAAAAGGCGCACCACTAATTTTTTCAAATAAGCGTGGGGGACTTAAACCATCGAATTTTTAGCGCTCCAGCTAAATGCTGTTTGCGCAGCATTCCGGACCGAAGAGCTGATAGCTAGTTAACATATTTCAGATCGGTGAGGTACATCTGTTGCGGGCAAGATGCCCGCACTACTCTGACTTCTGACTTTTTGAATCCTCAACTGCATTCATAAACATTGATACATATTCTTCTTCTGTTAATCCTGTTTTAGCTAATATTTGCGCGTTAATTGCCTTAAGTTATTCTGCTGCTTTATTGACAGCTTCGCGATCGCCTATTGGATAATAATAACCAATGGTTTTCCCTTCATGATCTATAGAAATAAGTTCTTTTTGAGCTAATAAAATTTGTTTTTATAAGTCGTCTAAGTTAACGTTTTTCATAATATTTCGGGTAAATGATGTGACAACCTAAATCTTGAAAGTTTTGTAGTGCGGGCATCTTGCCCGTTTTGGTTAGTTAATTTGCAGTAATAAAGTTTGAGTTGTCCAAGTCGGACATCCACAACCAAAAAAGTCATAATATTAGGATAAATAGGGGTTGTTAAAGCTAGAGTTTCACTGGATAAGATAAGTTGTATTTCTTCGTTTGCTTGAAAAGATAAACTATCATCTATTTCCTTCTTAACTTCTGATTTCTTAACTTCTGATTTCTTAACTTCTGACTTCTTAACTTCTAACTTTTGACTTTTGACTTCTTGAAGCGATCGCTACTCCAATTAACAATATAATTGCACCAAAAAACACCATGATAGAAGGCACTTCATCGAACAATAAATAACCTAAAAAACTAGCTCCGACAGGTTCAAATAAAATTGCCAAACTAACTAAAGTAGGAGACAACCAGCGTACTGCCCACATAAAACTTGTATTCCCTACTAATTGAGGAAATAATCCCATCAATAATAAGTAAAAGTAAACTAAACCAGGATAACCAGAATAACCAACACCTAAAATTAAGGGAAGAGGCAATAATACAATTCCAGCTACAGTAAAAACTACCACAACATAACCACCAACACCAAACCCTTTAGTTTGAGCTTCCCGTCCGAGAAGTATATATAAACTCACTGTCCAAGCTCCCATCAGAGCCAAAAAGTTTCCCAGGAGAGGGTTAATACCTGTAGACCCCCCACCAATATCTGCTAAACCAATGGTTAACCCCCCAAACATAGCTACTACTATGCCAATAACCGTCTGACGAGAGAGTCTTTCCTTCAACCACCACCGCGACAACAAAGCTACCCAGATGGGATTAGTAGTTACTAAAGTAGTAGAGGCCGCGATCGAAGTGTAGGATAAAGAGGTAATCCAAAAAGCAAAATGGACTGCGAGGCAAACTCCTGCCGCTACTGCATAGGGTATTGCTCCCGACTGGAGACTCTGCCACTGAATTTTTGACCATGCGGGTACTAATAACAAAGCAGCGATCGTCACCCGCGAGGCAGCTATTACCAGACTAAACCCTATCCCACTCATTCCAGCAGAGAGACTTGCCAACCTGATTAATATTGCACCTGTAGATATTGCCAAAATACCGATAGTTAAAACTAATACAATTCGCCAGTTAGGAGGTTTCATAAGAAAATAAAAAATGGTATAATTGAGTTTAACCAATTATTAGTTAAGTATGCTAAAGCTAACTATTATAGTTTTAATTATTCTCATAGGTTCTGCTCTTTGTTCTGCTACTGAAACGGCTTTACTTTCAGTTTCTTCCATCAAAGTACAACAGTTAGCACAGTCTAAAAAACCAGCAGCATTAGCACTGTGGGGAATTAGGAAAAAAATTAATCGCCCAATTGCTACTGTTGTGATTATTAATAACATTTTTAATATAGTTGGTAGTATTTTAATTGGTAATATTGCGGCTTCGGTTTTGGGAAATGCTTGGTTAGGAGTTTTTTCTGCAATATTAACTTTTTTGGTAATAGTTTTTGGGGAAATTATTCCTAAAACTTTAGGCGAACGTTATGCGATGCAATATGCCTTAACTGTGGCTTTACCTATCCAGGGGTTAACTTTTATATTTACTCCTATAGTCTGGTTGATGGAAAAAATTACTTCTCCTTTTACTAAAGGGCAGAAATTACCCACCACTGATGAAGCAGAAATTATGTTTTTGACCAGAATAGGGTATAAGGAAGGAGTTATTGAAGGTGATGAAGCTGAAATGATTAGAAGAGTATTTCGGCTCAATGACAAAAGTTCTTTTGATATTATGACACCTCGAATAGCGACAACTTATCTCTATGCTAATGCAACTCTGGCTGAGGTAAAGTCAGATATTATTGCTTCTCAACATAGTCGGATTATTGTAATTGGAGATTCTATAGATGATGTACTTGGTGTGGCATTGAAACATGAATTACTTCAAGGAATTATAGAGGGAAAAGATAGCGATAAAATTGTTGATTTTATGCGAGATGTTAGATTCATTCCCGATACATTGAGAGTCGATTTATTGCTAAAAGAATTTCAGAAATATCGTCAACATTTGATGGTAGTTTTAGATGAATATGGAGGAATGTCGGGGGTGGTTACTCTGGAAGATGTGTTGGAAGAATTAACTGGTGAAATTGTGGATGAAACCGATCAAAGTGTTGACTTACAAATTTTGGCAAGGATGAGAGGAAAAAGAAAATTAAAAGATTAGAGATAGTAGTACCTTCTTTGGCATTTGATAATAAATTGGAGTGAAAAGGGAGTAGAGGAATTTCTACGCCCTATTTGCGTAGTGCTATATCTCCAGAAAAGTCGAAGGAAAGGTTTAGGACATATCAAAAGCTTAAAACTCAGACAACGTAAAATTTTTCTTTCTTCCTTCTGCTATAATTCTTAAATGTAAAGATATAGCAGTCGCCACTATAGTTAGGAGATCGGTTTAATTATTAATTATTAATTATTAATTATTATCCCCTTCTTCCTTCTTAGGACATATCAAATTTTAATTATCTACAAAAAAACCAATGCTACCAACAGTTTTAATTACTGGTGCTTCTCAAGGTTGTGGCAAAGCAACAGCACTTTTATTTGCGAGAAAAGGATATAACATTGTTTTAGCTGCTAGAGCATTAGATAAATTAGCCGAAACAGCTAATGAAGTTAGAGCAAACGGTAGTTCTGCTTTAGCTATTCCTACTGATGTTACTGATGCTAAACAAGTGGAATATTTAGTGCAGAAAGCAATAGATTTTTATGGCAAAATCGATATATTAGTTAATAATGCTGGTATTTGTTTGACTGGTGCAATGGAGCATACAACATTAGAAGATTTTCAACAATTAATGAATGTCAATTTTTTCGGTTATGTGAATACAATAAAAGCTTTATTACCCCATTTTTTGGCAAAAAAATCTGGCACAATTGTTAATGTTGGCTCTATTGGTGGGAAACTTCCTTTGCCACAAATGACCGCTTATTGTGCTAGTAAATATGCAGTTACCGGATTAACTGATACTTTACGTTTGGAATTACAGTCAAAAGGAATTAATGTTATTTCTGTACATCCAGGAGTTATTAATAGCGATTTTATGGAAAGAGCGCAGTTTCGTGGTGGAGATAATTCTGAAGTAGAAAGTAGTCGTCAACAAATGAATTCTGCTTTGACATCTAATTTTGTTAGTCAGCCAAAAGATATTGCTGAAGCTATCTGGAATGCTGTGAAAAATAATCAGTCTGAAGTAGTAGTAGGCCCTGCTGTTTTGGCAACAGAAACTTATCGATTATTCCCTGGTTTAGTTCAGTTTATGATGGGAAAAAGTTTAGGGTAATTGATGATGAAGTAGTTTAGCGATCGCTAGTAATGAAGTCAGAATTCAGAAGTTATTTTTGTAACGGATACTTGAGCCTCGCTCCAAAAATATTTCGCCTTTTAAGGCGAGGTTTTAGACACAATTATTTTGATAAATTATTATATTATGTTCCCCCTCCGGGGGAGCTACGCTAACGGTTGAATAGTTATAATTAGAAGCTGTTGTAGTTGAGCTTGAGTAAGAAGATAGATATTTCATGGGCTAAAGCCCAACTACAAACAAAGATATTAAAAGCCTAAATTTATTTCTTTAAACAACATTTAAAATGCCTAAATATCAAGATATATATCCATCCGAATCCCTGATACAAAGCCTCGATTTAGTACGTCTATTAGCAGCAGATTTACTTACTCTAGAATATTTTGAAGCCGAACCTGCTTCAATGCCTATAGATAAGTATGAACAACATCATATTATCCTCAATTTAAAAGACGAACCCATCGGGTAGAAAATTGGCGCAATGGAGAACATCGAGATTTTATTTATCACAAACAAATTTATAGAACTCTCAACTACAGCTTTTCGATAACCGGACATGATATGACTGAGTTTAGTCTTTGTCCTAAGCAACTCGTTTGCGTGCTAGATAATATAGTAATTATCATATTAGTGCTGAATACTAATAGACATCTGGTGAGAATAAAAACAGGACTTACGCACCAGACTCTACTTATGGGGAGGGCACCTGCGAAGTATCCGAAGCAAATACAATTTGCGTTCCGTAGAGCTGCCGAATGCCACCCCTACAGATGGTGGTTGAAAAGTGAAGTATGCGTAAGTCCTGAAAAAATAAAATCAATTATTTCCCCCTACTCCCTACTCCTTCTTTTGGTGGAGATGTCTAAAGTAAATTCCTAGACTTAAGTTGCAAATATCTATCTACCAATTCTGTACTAATTTGATTTGCTGGCGCATCTAAAACCAAAACTCCTTTCTGTTTCAACTGAGTAAAAGCAACCTGTCTTTGAGATAATAAGTCTATTGCCACAGCACGAGTATAAGCAGCATGACTTTTTTCATGTACCTGCTCTCCAGAAACAGTGGGAGTATGAGCTAATTTCTCTACCAATGGATCGCACAAAGCCACACAAAATGGTAAATAACGAGGAGTTAACCTTACCAATGCTGCCAAAAGTTCCGCAGAAGCAGTAGTATCCACAATATCTGTAATTACAACTACCAAAGCACGACGAGTTTGTTGCTTAACCACTCTAGTAACTGCTTCGACATAATCTGGTTCCCGCAAAACTGGTTGAATAGGTGTCAGACTTTCAATTAATTTTGATAATTGATTTTTTCCCCTCTCCGGTGGTATCCAAGTGCTGAGTTGACGCTCAAATACTCCCACTCCCACACGATCGCCCCTACTCAACCCCGCCATTGCTAATGACAAAGTAGCATTTAAACCCCAATCAAATCGTTTTAAACCCTGGACTTGGGCAGTCATCAACCTCCCCCCATCAAGTAAAATAATTAAAGTTTGCTCTGTTTCCGGTTCCAATACCCGCACCAAGGGGCGACTACGACGAGCGGTAGCTTTCCAGTCAATGAGGCGTATATCATCACCAATACCATATTCCCGGAGTTCGGAAAATTCTGTTCCCATTCCCAGGCGTCGCTTTTGACGCATCGTGCCAGTATTTTGGAGAGAGAGACGGATAGAGAGCGATCGTAACCCCAACAAATCTGGATAAACTGCCACCTGTTGACTTGCCGGAACTTGCCATTGCTGCCACGCTAAACCCCATTTTCCCAATTGTCGCGCCCGAATATTCCCCCACTGAAACTCACCTCGTTTATCGGGGTTGACATGATAAGTTAATTCCTGAGTGCTGTTAGGTTCGACTATTGCTGAGAGAGTAGTAGAGGAGGTTGCAAATTCTGAGGGATAATCATCATGCAAGATAATATTTGCCCTGTGTTTGCCAGACTCAACCGATATAGTAATATGATTATCTCGCCCAATGGAAAGTTTCTGTAAAGGGTAGCGCGCTAGTTTTACTCGATGAGGTTTGACTGTAGTTCCATCCCAAACAGCCAAACTACAGATAATCAAATCAAATAGTGCTAATGTTATTAAACTTATTTGTCGGTCGAACAAAATAGCAATGACTGGCGCAATGACCATTCCTAATAATAATAGTAAATATAAACGTTTTGAAGGAATCATTTCGAGTTATACCAAATTCAAAAAATAATCCTAAAAATTAGGACTTGTTAAGTAGATTAATCAGATTAAATCTATTATAATAATAGCTGTGTAGTAATTGAGTAATTTACTCTTTATTTGTGTAAAATAGGCTTTGATTAAATTTAATTGAAATGGCAAAAGATGTCTACCATGAGACGGTTAAAACAGCACTATTAAAGGATGGATGGACAATTACCGACGACCCTTTACGACTGAAAGTTGGCCGTAGGATTCTTTATGCAGATTTGGGAGCAAAAAAGCTCTTAGCAGCTCAAAAAGAGGGACAGAAAATTGCTGTAGAAATTAAAAGCTTTTTAAGTCCATCTCCCATACATGATTTAGAACAAGCCTTGGGTCAATATATCATTTATACACAAATTTTGTCTGAACAACAGCCAGAGCGTCTGTTATATATGGCTATTTCTGAAGGCATATTTTCAGACTTCTTTTGTGAAGAATTACCACAGTCTGTTGTTAAATTTAATCAAGTTAAACTACTAATTTTCAAACCAGAAATAGAGGAAATTGTAGAATGGATAACTTAAATTTATATCGAGATATCATTGAGAAAATTCTCCAAAAATACGCCAATATGCCCTATACTTATGGTGAAATTGAAGAGTCTTTAATTATTGATAAGGAACGTAACCATTTCTTACTATTAGATGTTGGTTGGCAAAAAAAACGTCGCGTTCACGGCTGCATTACTCATATTCAAATTATTAATGGTAAAATATGGATTCAACAAGATGGAATGGAAGATGGAATTGCTCCAGAACTTGTTGAAGCAGGAATTCCTAAATCAGACATTGTTTTAGGGTTTCATCCGCCTAATGTAAGACACCATACAGGTTACGCGATCGCCTAATAGTTGAGAGTTAAACTAGCGATCGGCATTTTCCGTACCGGAATGCTCCGCAAACAGCACTCAGCTTTCATATCATGTCCGAATAATTAGCGATAAAACTCCGTTCCGCTTACGCGTTCAAAAGAGTTTTTGTTTGTAGTAGGGCTTGAGCCAGTGAGATACCTATCTTATATCAAGTCTCATTAATTAGCCCTAATAAAAACGTTATTCTATCAAGTGCAAGAATATTTTTTAAAATTTCCCCTGCTCCCTAAATTTTTCCGAAGTGGTTATTCAAAGAGACATGATATTAGGGCTAGAGCAAAACTACGCAGCTCTAATTACGACTACTTAAACTTATCTTAAAGTGAAGCTGTTAATATACATTCGGCCTATTAAACATATATACAAGAAGATACAATGACTGACCCACAACTCCGACCATTAGGTACTTATGAAACAGGCGTTTTTGGTGAAAGTGCGGCCGAAATTGTGGCTCACCACCCTAATACACAAAGAGTGTTTGTTGTCAATGCCAATAATGCTACTATTGATGTATTAGATATTAGCGATCCCAGCAACCCCGATCGAATAAATCAAATTGATGTTTCCCCTTTCGGTGCAGGTGCTAATAGTGTTGCAGTTAACGACAATGGTATTGTAGCAGTAGCAGTTGAAGCTGAGGTAGCACAAAACCCAGGCACCGTTGCCTTTTTTGATGCTGATGGCGATACTCTTAACCAAGTAACTGTGGGTGCATTACCAGATATGCTCACCTTTACTTCCGATGGCACAAAGGTGCTAGTAGCAAATGAAGGAGAACCCAACGATGACTACAGCAACGACCCAGAAGGTTCTGTTAGCATTATCGACATTTCTGGTGGAGTAGAAAATTTAACTCAAACAGATGTCTCTACCGCTGATTTTTCTGCTTTCAATGGTCGGGAAGAAGAATTGCGTAACAAAGGTGTTCGGATATTCGGACCTGGGTCAAATGCAGCTAAAGACTTTGAACCAGAATATATCGCTGTAGATGCTAACGACACGACAGCATTTGTCACTCTGCAAGAAAATAATGCTGTAGCAGTGGTAGATATTGAAAATGCAACTATTTTAGATGTTCTACCATTAGGAGTAAAAGACTACAGTCGCGGTCTTCCCTCCCTGACAACATTTGAATTCCCCGACTTTCCTTTGGGTACAACGGAAGGAGATCAAGAAATTCTCTTGGGTGGTCTATCTGGACTATGGTATGAAGGCACAGACGATGACGGCAACCTACAATTTGTCACCGTACCAGATCGCGGACCAAATGGCGCACCTACAGATGTAGATAATGACGGCGATAACGAAAGACCATTTGCACTGCCAGACTATCAAGCAAGAATTGTTCGCTTTACCTTAGATGAAGACAGTGGCGATATTGAAATTACTGAACAAATTTTCCTAAACAGGGAAGACGGTACAACTCCCATCACAGGTTTACCAAACATTCCAGGAATAGATGAAGAGCCAGTAGACCTATCTGGCAACCTCCTAGAATATGACCCCCTTGGTGCAGACATGGAAGGTATTGTCATCAATGATGATGGTACATACTGGACTGTAGACGAATATCGCCCCGCCATCTACCACTTTGATGTTGATGGGTCACTCATCGACCGTTTTGTACCCGAAGGAACAGCAGCACTAGCAGGAGAAACAGAAGGAACTTTTGGCACAGAAACCCTACCCGAAGAATATTCTAACCGTCGTCGTAACCGTGGTTTTGAAGCTATTGCTCTAGATACAGATGAAGATATTCTCTACAGCTTTATTCAAACACCTCTAGCAAACCCCGATCGCTCTGCATCTGACGACTCCAGCGTTATTCGGATGTTAGGTATCGATCCAGAGACTGGAGAACCCGTAGCAGAATATGTCTACCTCCTAGAAAAACCGACTATAGACCCAGATAACGGTAGTTTATTAGTTGATAAAATTGGTGATGCCGTTTATGATGCGGATAATGACACATTTTATATCCTAGAGCGAGACTCTTCTACCACTGCCACAGGCAAAAAATTCATATTTGAAATTGACCTCACAGGAGCAACTAACTTACTCGCTGACGACGCGCCAAATTTACCAGACGGCACAACTTTAGAACAATTAACTGCAGATGAGTTAGCAGCATTAGACATCCAACCAGTTAACAAAACCAAGATAACTAACCTACCCTCCCTTGGTTATCTAGCAGGAGACAAACCTGAAGGTTTATCACTTTTACCAGATGGGCGACTAGCGGTACTCAACGACAATGACTTCGGTCTCCGAGATGACCAAATTCTTGGTGATGGTACTGTTCCTCTCAACCCCGATCCAGTGCCAGTAGTTTTAGGTGTGATTGATTTTTCAGAAAGTAATCAACTTGACCCTAGCGATGAAGATGGTGGGATTAATTTAGATAACTGGCCTGTGTTTGGGTTATTCCAACCAGATAGTATTGCCTCTTTTGAGATTAATGATGAAACTTTTTATGCGACAGCAAATGAAGGAGACTCCAGAGACTATGATGGTTTTTCAGAAGAAGTACGAGTAGGAGATGAGGAATATGTACTCGATGAAAATTTCGACGTTGCTGCTATAGAAGATGAAGCTGCTCTAGGCCGTCTGCAAGTAACAAACACAGAAGGAGACTTGGATGGTGATGGCGACTTTGACCAAATCTTTGCTTATGGCGGTCGCTCTTTTAGTATTTGGGATGCTGCTGGTAACTTAGTGTTCGATAGTGGTGATGCTTTTGAACAAATTACTGCGGAAGAACGACCAGAAGCCTTCAACTCTAACGGCGATGAAGATTCTTTTGATACTCGTAGCGATGCTAAAGGCCCTGAACCTGAAGCTATAACGACAGGAGTTTTAGATGGTAAAACTTATGCTTTTATCGGTTTAGAGCGCATAGGTGGAATCATGGTTTATGATGTTAGCGAACCCACTACACCAACTTTTGAACAATATATCAATAACCCTGGAGACATTGGACCTGAAGGACTTAAGTTTATTTCCCCAGAAGATAGTCCGAATGGAGACGCGTTATTAGTAGTTGCTAATGAAGTTAGTGGTACTACTACTGTTTATGAGTTTACCCCAGACCAGGATATTCCGGGAAATTCAGGTGATAATAACCTTGAAGGTGGTACGGGTGACGACAATATTGATGGTCTTGCAGGTAATGATACTATTAGTGGCCTTGGCGGTAGCGATACTATTAGTGGTTCTGCTGGTAATGATGATATTAATGGCAACCGTGGAGATGACCGGGTTAGTGGCGGAGATGGTGATGACCGCGTTAATGGTGGTTTTGAAAGCGATATTATCTTTGGCAATAATGGAGATGATACCTTAATTGGTCGTCTTGGTAATGACCGGATGCTAGGAGGTCCTGGAGAAGATATTCTCAGTGGTGGTATTGGTCGCGATCGCATCAATGGTGGTGCGGATGATGATATTCTCACTGGTGGAGCAAGTATCGATCGCTTTATTTTTGCTGCCAATAGTGAATTTAGTGAAGCAAGTTTAGGGATAGATGAAATTACAGACTTTAACCCAGACTTAGATTTAATTCTGCTTGACTTAACGACTTTCACAGAAATTACTACTACTTCAGGTGAAGATATTGGGGATGAATTTGCAATAGTAGAAAGTAATGGTGATGCTGCTAGTAGTGAAGCGATCGTTGTTTACAATTCTAGTAATGGTGGTTTATTCTACAATGCGAATGGTAGCGATGGTGGTTTTGGAGATGGCGGTCGGTTTGCAACTTTGACTGGTACTCCAACTATATCAGCAGAGGATTTCGTAATTAGATAATAGTTTCTATTTGGCTTTGTAGGTTGGGTTAAGCGACAGCGCAACCCAACAATAACTGATGATATTATGGTCTAATTATTTGTTTGCGATATATCTTAATGTTGGGTCGAACCTACGGATAAGCTAGCGCTAACGTTCCTCAACTCAACCTACTCTACTTTTAATTGTTATCTGTTTCGATTTAGTTTTTGTAGTCTTTGTAGGTTGGGTTAAGCGACAGCGCAACCCAACAATAACTGATGATACTATTATCTAATTATTTGTTGGCGATATATCTTGATGTTGGGTAGCTCCTATGGATAAGCTAGCGCTAACGTTCCTCAACTCAACCTACTCTACTTTTAATTGTTATCTATTTCGATTTAGTTTTTGTAGGTTGGGTTAAGCGCGCTTCGCA
>JAXHSW010000045.1:30132-49356 GCA_034190295.1 Cyanobacteriota bacterium
ACCCAACAATAACTGATGATATTATGGTCTAATTATTGTTGGCGATATATCAGGACTTACGCACAGACTCTACTTATGGCTAGTTCCTCAACTCAACCTACTGTACTTTTAATTGTTATCTATTTCGATTTAGTTTTTGTAGGTTGGGTTAAGCGCGCTTCGCAACCCAACAATAACTGATGATATTATGGTCTAATTATTGTTGGCGATATATCAGGACTTACGCACAGACTCTACTTATGGCTAGTTCCTCAACTCAACCTACTGTACTTTTAATTGTTATCTGTTTCGATTTAGTTTTTGTAGGTTGGGTTAAGCGCGCTTCGCAACCCAACAATAACTGATGATATTATGGTCTAATTATGTGTTTGCGATATATCTTAATGTTGGGTAGCTCCTACGGATAAGCTAGCGCTAACGTTCCTCAACTCAACCTACTCTACTTTTAATTGTTATCTATTTAGTAAGTCTTTGTAGGTTGGGTTAAGCGCGCTTCGCAACCCAACAATAACTGATGATATTATGGTCTAATTATCTGTTTGCGATATATCTTGATGTTGGGTTGATTCTACGGATAAGCTGGTGCTAACTTTCCTCAACCCAACCTACTCTACTTTTAATTGTTATCTATTTCGATAATGAGAAATAGGAATTATGCTAATTTTCCCGAAATGAGTCATCTTTAATTAAATCCTCAAATTCGGCAACTGAACTAACAGTAATTGTTTCTAGATGTAGCTGTTTTAGCAAAGCTAAGTCATTAATTTCATTAATAGCTTTTATCAGAGTTTCTGGCAAACTATTAAAGCGTTTTTCCAGTAAATCAAGAATATTTTGTCTGCAAGTTGCTTTTGCTCCTATTTCCTGACCTCTTTCTTGACCTATTTGCTGACCTCTTTCCATAGCTAATTCTTCTATAGTGCTTAAAAATTCCATTCTCTGTTCCTCCTCATATTGATTGATTTTGGTTTGAAAATTTGATTCTAATTCTGGGGGTAATGTCATCATTTTATCAATGAATTTAAACAAATTGATAATATCGAACTTGGTTAAACCCTTTTCGTATAGACTTCTAACTAATTGCCATTTCCATTGCTCTCTTTCTGTAAGATTACTTGTGGTACTTTTAGTTTTCAAATGTGCCATTACTATCATAGCAAATGGATTATTATTCGATTCTAATTCCTCCCATTGGTAATCTAAAAGTTTAACTATAGAAAAATCCAATCTCATTTGACTGTTTCCTAAACCATATTCATAGGAATTTGGTCGCCAAGATGGGTTTTCATCTCCCAGTATAGCTAAACTAATTACTGGTTTATGATAAAGGTCAAAAGCTCGATAGTTATAAATAAACATTCGCTGGCTAAATTCTCGGTCATACTGACTTTGCACTTCAATATGAATCAAAATCCAGATTTCTCGATCGTCCAATAACCAAGCTTGAAATAATTTATCGGCATAACGTTTTTCTGTTGTTGCCGAGGCTGTAATTTGTTCTAATTCTTTATCTAGAGAAACTGGTTTTTTTTGCCAGTTAATAGAGACATGAATTTCTGGATAAAAGAAGCTGAGGAAAGATTCAAAATATTCAGAAATTGCTGCTTTCCACGGTTCATCATAATTAGCTGTTATTTCTGTCATTTTATTGTCAATTTTAGAGATGAATCTTTGTCGGTTGGGTTAAGCGCACTTCGCAACCCAACAATAACTTATATTTTTACACAAAAGTGTCATTGCGTTAGCAAGGGGGTCTGACAAAACAGTTAATTCCTAACTTTTCTATCTAACCCCCCGAAGCAATCTCTAAAATTCCATTTTATGTTCCTTTACTTATATTTTTACATAATTTTTTTGGGTTTTCTAATCTGGATTTTCTCCTGCTTGCTTGAGGGCAAAATTAATGACTGTTTCGCTTAAACGAATATTCCGGTTAAGCATTTTTTGAATAGCAGTTTTTATTGATAAAGGGTAGCCTTTCTGTTTAGCTCGGAGCAAAATACCAATGGAACCTGTAACAGAAAGACCGCTTAGTCTGGCAATTCTTCTGCCAACTATTTCATCAATACAAACTGTCTCAATATTTTCATTTAAAGCAAGTTGAATTACTGACGCTTCTCCTCGGTCGAGAGAGTTAAGAAGTAGGGGAGAAATATTGAGTATAGATGATGATTTTTGTAGCCAAGTATCAGCTTGAAATTCTGCAACAGCAAAATTATTTGTGCCCCCAACTAATATTTCTTGGCAAACTTCAAGAGGTACATGAACTTCGCTATAAACTGACTGTAAAATTGTTAAGTCATTCACAGCAGCAATAAGAGCAATTAAAGGAGAAGTATTAATAACGATTTTTTGGGGATTAGGCATTGTTTAAGTCAGATAATAATTCAGCTTCACTAAGGTCAATTATCGGTACTTCATAATCGTTTAATTTTAGTAAAAATGTGACTCTATCTACTCCTATTAATGCTGCTGCCATCCCTGATGAAAGTTGTTTAAGTTCGTATAATTTGACTGCCATTGCCCATTTAGCCTCTTGTTCAAATTGCTCTTTGGTTTTACCTAGAGCATCGGGAAATGTTTCGGGGTAGTTGACTATCATTTGTAAAGACATTTAATCACCTTCATCAAAAAATAAAACTTCTAAATCTTGACCGAACAATAAGGTCAATAGCCTCCCCTTTTAAGGGGATAAAAAAAAGAGAATTCCGTATTTCAAGCCTCCTGTTTTCCTAGGTCATGCTGCGCAAACAATAGTAGGTACTGATAACTGAAATGACCTATTTCAAAAACCTCAAATTTACAATTTCATAGAAACTTCTGACTTGGTGACTTGGTGACTTCTGACTTCATACTCTCTCCTCACGCGCTGCTTTAAATCTATTCAAAATATCCATTATTACCACTTCACCATCTAATCCTTCTCCTCTATCCAACTCTGCTACACCAGCATCAATCTTTTCCCGTGTTTCTTCCATCCATTGTTGATATTCCAACAACTTCAAAGCTCGATCAATTGCCTCTTCAAAAGTTGCAAATTTCCCACTATTAACCTGTACTTCAATAAACTTTTCCTGTTCTGGAGTAAGTCTGATATTCATAAAAATCTCCAACAATAACAATTAACTATAAGCTTAACTCACTTTTGAGTTTTAACTTCCCTTATCCCTCAACCTCCAACAAAAAAACAACAATATTATCGACAATAATTAAACCAAACATAACTTCGATCATAAAAGCTCGTAGTTGCGCTTTAGCGCCACTATATTTTAAGTGCTAAGGAAAATTTATAATCTGCGTAGCGCAGAAAAATCAATCCCAAAACGGGAACGGAATATTCAGAAGGTTTGAGTTTGGAGTTTGCTCGCAGTTGGTCTGCTGCTTCCCAGAGACTTTTTTCTAGTTCGGTATAGTTTGCTGGCATTAGTTAGTTAAGTCAGTTAAATCAAATATTGCTGAAATTAAGGCTTTTAACAGTTTATTAGTCAATCGATCGCTAAGGCTTTTTCTTAATAAAATATACAAAAACATTACAAACTTTAAATTGTCAATTTCAATTATTAGAGATATAATATCTTACCATAAATAGATAAACTTATCGGGTGCATCTGGTATTTGCAAAAATACTTTTTTCCTGTATATTGCCTGTTGCCTGTTGCCTTTCGGAGCTGTTGCCTAAAAGCGATATTTTTTTTGGCTTTATTCATGCATTGAGATGCACCCAACTTATCTATTTTATTCAGGAAATCAACTTCTAATAATTGTAGGTATAAACTATCCTCAAATTAAACAAGTATGGCTCTTAAATATTGGAAACATTTTTTACTAGGATTATTCCTAGCTTTTGCCATTGCCGCTTGTGGTTTTTTTAACACAAGTTCAAAACAGGAAAAATTACCGATGGTAGACCTCATAATTACTCCTCCACTACCGGAGTGGATAGAACAAATTAGTCCGACGGGAGAAGCAGAACTTTTAAGTCAAATTCGGATTCGGTTTAAAGAACCTTTAATTCCTTTGGAAACTTTAGATTCTCCAGAACAACAGGAGAAACTTAAAAAGTTTGAAGTTTTCCCAGAATTACCTGGTGAATTTCGATTTTTAACTCCGAAAATGGTGGGGTTTCAACCTGCGGAGGCTTTACCTAAATCTACGCGAGTCAAAGTAACTTTGAAGGCTGGTTTATCCGACCTAAAAAATCATCAATTAGATGAAGATTTGGCTTGGACTTTCAATACTGAACCAGTTAAATTAACGAATTTACCAACTACTAAGCAGCAAAATAGAAGACCACAACCAATTGATATAAATCCGACGTTAAAATTTACTTCAAATGTGGAATTGGATTTAGATTCAATTGAGGAAAATTTAAAACTTTTACCAGAGGGAGAAACAGAAACTTTACCTTTGACAGTTAGTTTAGAAACATTAGAAACTAATACAGAGGAAGAAGAAGTTGTTACAGAAGAATTTGACTCTTCATTCCGTCAGTGGAATTATTCGATCGCTCCTCAAACTACTCTAGAAAAGGGTACTAAATATCGTCTGGAATTTGATTCTGGAATTCAACCAGCAAAAGGTAATTTACCAAGTCAAACACCTTTTGTCAGTGAAGTAGAAACTTATTCCGCTTTTGAGTTTTCTGAACTGAAATTTTCTGAGGGTGGCGGCAGATTTGTTAAAGGTAATCCCATGTTGGAATTTAATCATGGTGTTGTACCTGAATCAGCAGTAGAAAATATTACTATTGAACCACAACCAAAAGAGACAAAAAATCTGATTCAAGCTTATGATGACTACAACATTGTTAGTTTCAATCCTTGGGCGTTAGAACCCGATACAAACTATACAATTACTATCGGCGCTAATCTCAAAGATAAATTTGGGCAAGTATTAGAAAAGCCTGTTACTTTAAATTATCAAACAGGGGATTTAGTCGGAAATCTTTCGGTACCTTCTGGCTTAAATATTTTTCCTTCTAGTCAGGATTTACAACTGAATATTTCTACAGTAAATTTGCCAGAGTCGGAATATAAAGCGGCTTATCAAGTTGTTCAACCAACAGATTTGGTTTACACAGAATCAGCTTATCCGAGAAAGAATAGTAAAAATTTATTGCCTGCAGATGAACAGTGGCAAAACTATCCTGTTTCTGGTGAAAAAAATCAGATTAAAGAAGTAGCAGTTCCTCTCAGAGAACAACTAGGCAGTCAGACAGGAATGTTGGCTTATGGAGTACAAGCTCGGACGAGTTCTTATCAACAAAATGGTCAAGAAAAATGGCAGGAACCAAAATTTTATGGATTGGTACAACTGACTAATTTGGGAGTATTTGCTCAGTGGTTTCCAGAGTCGGGAATTATTCGGGTAAATCATTTAGATGATGGTGCGCCAGTTGTGGCGGATGTGGAGATTTATCAATCTCAATTAAATGCTAAATCTCAACCTGAACCTACTGTTTGTGCCACGGGAAAAACTGATGAAAATGGTTTGCTTACCCTCTCTCAAACTGACTTACAAAAATGTATGAACGGTCGGCGTTTTTCCCAAGCACCGGAATTATTAGTAATTGCCAAAGAAAATCAAGATTGGGCTTTTGCCAGAACGAAACAATATAGCGGTACTTATGGTTATGGGATTTATTCTGGTTGGGATAGTGGTAAGGCTGAATCCCGAGGTACTATTTTTTCTGATAGAGAACTTTATCAACCAGGGGAAAAAGTTTGGTTGACTGGAGCTGCTTATTATTTGGAAAATGGTAACTTGAAACAAGCGGAAAATATGGATTATCAAGTAACTATAAATAATCCAGATGGAAATAAGCAAAATTTAGGTACTCAGACTACTAATGAATTTGGTACTTTTTCTCTAGAAATTCCTCTAGATAATAATCAGCCATTGGGTTATTACAATGTGGAGGCTAAGGGAGAAAATGGCATAGAATTTTACGGACAATTTCGCGTGGCTGAATTTAAACCGCCTAATTTTCAGGTAGACCTAAAACTGAATCGAGAAATTGCTTTGATTAACGAAAAAATAGTGGCGGAAGCTGAAAGTAATTATTTGTTTGGTTCTCCAGTTCAAGGAGCAAAGGCTAAATATTATGTCACTCGCCAAAAAACAGAATTTACTCCCGAAAATTGGCAAGAATTTGACTTTGGTCGTCAATGGTTTTGGCCGGAAGAAACACCGACTATTCCTAATAATGTATTGGAAAAAAATGTGGTGTTAGATAATAAAGGTGGGGATAATCAAATATTTACTGTCGGAAAAGATTTACCTTACCCAATGACTTATCGAGTAGATGTGGAAGTGACAGATATATCTAATCTTTCTGTGGCAGATACTCAAACATTTACCGCCCTACCAAGTAACAAATTAATAGGTCTAAAAAGTAAATTTGTGGCCGATGCTAATAAAAATTTTCCGGTAGAAGTTATTGTTACTGACCCTCAAGGAAAACCACTTTCTGGGGAAAATATTCAACTGGAATTACAACAAATGGAATATAGTAGCGTCACTCAGGTAGTCGCGGGTAGTCGCAAGCCAAAAAATCAGGTGGAATATAAAACTGTTGCGAGCCAGAAAGTCAGAAGTGGCAATAAACCCAAAACCGTCAACCTCACCCCCCCAGAATCAGGTAGTTATCGCATCCGAGCTAATTTTGCCAATGCTGAAAATGACATTACTGGCACCGATATTCAAATTTGGGCAACCGGAGCAAACCGCGTTTATTGGGGAGGTCGCAATGAAGACCGTCTGGAAATTAAACTCGACAAAGACACCTATAAACCAGGAGAAACAGCAACCGCTTTAATTCAGTCACCCTATCCAGAAGGGGAATTATATTTTGCCGTCGTCCGCGACAAACCACTGTATGAAAAAATCGTCAAAGTTACAGGTGGCGCGCCAGAAATTCAGTTTCAGGTGACAGAAGATATGTTGCCCAATGCTGCGGTGGAGGCGGTATTAGTGCGGCAAGGTCAACCACTGGAAGAAGTGGAACCGGGAACTGTGGAAGATTTGATGAAAGTCGGTTTTACTCCATTCAAAATTAATTTGGCAGACAAATATTTAGATGTAGAAGTCACACCCCAACGTCCGGAAGCGCAACCGGGAGCTATGCAGACTGTGGAATTGGCAGTTAAAAATAATCAGGGGCAACCAACCAAAGGTCAGTTTACGGTAATGGTGGTAAATGAAGCAGTCTTGCAACTAAGCGGTCATCGTCCCCCAGACTTAGTCGAGACAGTTTACGCTGAACAACCAATATCTACCCGTTTCAACGATAACCGTCCGGAAGTGGCAATGGCAGAAATGTCATCCGCTCTGAGAAAAGGTTGGGGTTTTGGTGGTGGAATATCATCTGCTGCATCTGGCACCCGCATTCGTACAGACTTTCAATCTTTGGCATATTACAACGGTTCTGTAATTACTGATAATAAAGGTAAAGCAACGGTAAGTTTTAAAATGCCAGACGATCTGACAACTTGGCGCGTGATGACTGTTGCCACAGATGGGAATTTACATTTTGGTAATGGGGAAGCAACTTTTGTCACGACTCAACCATTAATGTTAAATCCAGTTTTGCCTCAGTTTGCTCGTATTGGCGATAAATTTGAGGGTGGTGTAGCAGTTACGAATAATACTGGCAAAAAAGGAAGTCTAAAAATAGATGGGGAAGTTAGTCAGAATATTTTGTTTGCCGAAAATTCCCAAACTACCCAAAATTTACAAACCAGGACAGACTCAGGTACCAATGCTTTCCGTTTCCCGATGGAGGCAAAACAAGCGGGTGAGGCAAAAGTGCAATTTACCACTGACCTAAATAACCGCGACACTGATGGGTTTGAAATTTCATTACCCGTGCAGTCATTGGCAGCAAGTGAAAGTGTGGTCGAGTCTGGCACAACTGACAGTCAAATACAAATTCCACTGAATATTACAGAGAATGTAATGCCAGATGTCGGAGGTCTCGACATTTCCATGGCAAGTACATTAATACCAGAAATTACTGCCCCCGCAAAAGAAGTATTGCTCAAAGACCAACTACCATTTTTAGAGCCTACCGCCAGTCAATTAGCGATCGCTTCTAACCTAGAAATTCTCGGTCAAAAATACGAGCAAGCGTTTGTAGACTTCAACCCAGAACAACAGGCAAAACAAGCATTAGAAAAATTAGAGAAGTTGCAACTGCCAGACGGAGGTTTTGGTTATTATCCAGGATGGGAAAAATCTAATCCCTATCTAACACCTTATGTCGCAGAAGCGATCGCCCAAGCCAAAAAAGCATTTCCAGATTTAGTAAATGAGGAAATGGTAAGTAGTCTGCGGAGTTACTTAAACCGCATTTTGGCAGATCCAGGAAAAGATGAATATTGCAGCGAACAACTCTGTAAAAATCAAGTGCGCTTAGACGTTTTGATGGCATTGTCAGAATTAGGCGACACCCGCAATAGCTTCCTGTCAGATATCGATCGACAACGGGAGAAACTATCTCAGGTAGACCAGATAAAACTAGCGCGCTACATATCCAGGTTCCCAGAATGGCGCACCCAGTCCGAAGAAATGTTTAACGAAATTCAGGAAAGCGTCTATGAAACCGGACGCAGTGCCACATTGAACATACCGCAAACCTGGGGATGGCTCAACTCAGACACCGCCGCTCAAGCACAAGCATTGCGACTATTTATTACCCGCGACGCCCAACCAGAAGTATTAGACCGACTATTACAAAGTCTGCTCAACCTCCGACGCGATGGCACCTGGCGCACAACCTATGATAACGCCGAAGCTTTGACAGCATTGGTGACTTATAGCAATACCCAACCAGCGCCACCGAATTTCGTGGCAACGGCAAAATTGTCAGGTCAACAATTAGATGCTGCTCGTTTTCAAGGTTATGAAAATCCGAATCTCTCTTTGAATGTAGCAATGGATGGGTTGCCAAAAGGCGAATCAGATTTAGTATTAGAAAAATCTGGAGAAGGCAAATTGCACTATTTAGTCGAATACAGTTATCGCCTCCCAGGAAACCAACCAGGAAGGTATAACGGTGTGCGAGTAGCACGGGAAATTCGTCTGGCAAATGAAGAAGAAATTTTGCAACGCATGGATTTATCTGAAGTGGAGTCATCCTTAGATGTCAGTGCAGGGCAAGTCTTTGATATTGGCATCGAGGTTATTACAGACCGTCCCGTAGACCATGTGATTATTCGCGATCCACTGCCAGCAGGTTTAGAAGCAGTTGATACCAGTTTCCAAACCGCCACTTCTGCAGTGAAGGCAAAAACAGATAGTTGGCAAATAGGATATCAACAAATTTATCGCGATCGCGTCGAAGCTTATGCAGACCGTTTAAACCCAGGAGTGTATACCTTACATTATTTAGTCAGGTCCGTGACACCCGGAACATTTATATGGCCTGGAGCAGAAGCAAAGTTACAATATGCACCCGAAGAATTTGGGCGATCGGCTACAACAACGTTAGTTGTGAAGTAGTTATTTTTAGGGTGCGTTTTGCGTACCCTAATTAATGTTATTATTTAAGCTATGCCCGAAATTAAAAAATAGGGTATAGTCTCTTTAAAAATCAGATTTTACTAATACTTATTAATTAAAAATTTGAACATGAAAAATATAGAAAATTTAGAAGGATTTTGGTGGCTGCCGTCAGAGCCAGAACTAAAAGTAGCAGGTATTCTCAAATTCACAAAGAGTGAAGGAATTAAACTACAACTAATAGGCTCATTTCTCAATTTTTATACTGCGGGAAAAATTCCTACTAATATTCCCATTATTTTAGGAGTTGTACATAAAAAGATTATTACTCTTTGTAATAGTATTAATTCTAATTCAAGAAGAAGTGACCCAGGCTTTGCAAGTCAAGAATATATCTCACAACTAGCTTTAATAGGTAGACATTTTACTAACCCAAATGAACTATTATTTAATAAAGCTACAGTACAGTATAGTTATCTATCTGACTGGGCTGACTTGCCTTTAATTAAGCGAGAACCTGATTTGATAGATTTAGATTGGAATAAAGAGAGAGAATTAAGATTTACATATACTGTCCCTGAAGATATTGAAGCAAAAACAACATACGGAAAATTTTCTGTCATTTATGGTTGTTCTGAAGCAGGTAAGCGTGAAAGTATCGACTTAAAACAATTTATTTCATTAATGATTCAACCCAATGAAGAACTTTCATTTAAAGATTTTTGCTCTAAATTCATACACCCTCTTAACAACTTTATTACTTTTGCAACTGATAGAGCAAACTCCATTACTAAATTAGAATTGTATTCCTATTACGGTGATTTAGATTTAGATATAGTAAATACTGGTTACACTATAGACCAAATTCCTATACAGGCTTTTTATAAAAACTACTATCCTGACAGAAAAGAACAAAATCAATTTCTTTTTAAATATGAAATGCTCTTTGAGATGCTCTTCTCTCTCTCTGATATTAAAAGTGACTTTTCATTAATTATGCAAAGGTGGTTTGATTCTGTTGAAAAACTAGATAGTGTTGTGAATTTATTCTTCAGTATTAAGTACAAACCAGATATTTATTTAGAGAATAAATTTCTCAATCTTGTTCAAGCTTTAGAATCTTATCATCGTCGTCAAATAAAAAACCATATTTTGCCAGAAGATGAGCATAAAGAGCGTATAGAAAGAATATTAGATAGTGTTACTAGCGAGTATAAAGAGTGGCTAAAAGACAAACTTAACTACAGTAATGAACCAACTTTAAAAGAAAGATTAATAGAACTACTTGAATTAATCCCAGAAATAACCAACCAATTAATTAAGGATAAAGAAGGATTTGCTACTAAAGTCAAGAATGCTAGAAATTACTTCACTCATTACAATAAATCTTTAAAGAAAAAGGTTCCTCAACCAGAAGAATTATCTTGGTTTATAGAATTACTTTCTTTCATTTTGCAAGCTTGTATTTTGAAAGAACTAGGTTGTACTTCAGAACGTTGTCACCAGTTACTTAACAGAAATAAAAGATATAAAAATGCGCTAGAAAGATCCATAGAACCTAAAACTGATATGGGTAAAAAATTACGGGAAATTCGTCTTCAGATACCTTCCGAGCGTAAATTACTAAATAAGGATGAAATAGAAGAAGAAATTGCTGAAGGTAGGCGAGAAAGACAGTGAATCTTATCAAAACTTATGTAGATTCTGGCGTACTTATTCAAGCATATCGAGGCGAAACCCTGATAGGAATAAAAGCACAAGAAATTCTTGATGACCCTCAACGAGAATATGCCACCAGCTCGTTTGTAAAATTAGAAGTATTACCCAAAGCAATTTATAATAAACAACTAGCTGAAGTGAATTTTTATGAGACTTTTTTTGCAGGTTGTAATATCTGGGCAAATGAACTAGAAAAGATTGTAGAATCTGCCCAAAAATTAGCTGCTGATTTTGGTATAAATGCAATAGATGCTCTTCATGTTGCTGCTGCTATTTCTGTAAATGCTGATGAATTAATAACAACAGAAAAAACAAGTAAACCAATGCACCGAGTTACTCAGATTAAGGTAATTTCAATTTATCAATAACAGCAATTTGAAAAAATAATGTTACAAATAGTTTCAAACTATAGTCTAAAACCCAACCTGCTAAATTAATAAGAAATAATCACAAAAAAAATATGACTAACATCCTACAACAAGCACTAACTAAACTCTCTCAACTACCAGAAAACCAACAAGAAGCTATAGCTTATCTCATCCTAGCAGAAATAGAAGATGAGAAAAAATGGGCAGAAAATTTTGCTAATTCTCAAGACCAACTTGCCCAACTTGCTGACGAAGCGATCGCTGAGTTTAAACAAGGTAAAACTAAACCTTTAAACTTCTGATGAATTCTCAAACTACCTCTAAATTTTGGAAAGCATTTAATAAGCTTCCTGAGTCTATCCAAGAAGCTGCCAAATAAACCTACCAACTTTGGCAAAAAGACCCATATAATCCCAGTTTACAATTTAAAAAAATTCATCCAGTTCAACCTATTTATTCTGTCAGAATAGGTTTAAATTGGCGAGCAGTTGGCATTAAAGATAGTAATACAATTATCTGGTTTTGGATAGGTTCTCATTCAGATTATAATCAACTTATTTCTCAACTATAAATTTAAGCTATTAAAAAAGCAGTTGCAAGAGCTATACATCAAAAAAATAACAAAGCAGAAAATTAAGTTACAGGATAAAAATCAATGAATAGCGAACAAAAGTTACTGGATAAATGGCGTAAATTACCATTAAAAAAAACAGCAAGAAGTCTTAGATTTAGTCGAACAACTTTATCGACAAAACCAGGACATTAATCAGGCAAATATTTATCAACCTCAAACAGATATGGGTAAAAAATTATGGGAAATTCGTTGTCAAGCAATTACAGAGGAATCTAAATTACTAACTTGGGATGAAATAGAGGAATAAATATCAGAAAGTAGGGGTGAAAAGCAGTGAATATCACCAAAACTTATTATGGGATATATGCAATCTTTAATTGTAGCAATAAATGATAAATTAAGATGTAACTACCTTTTTTGAATTTGGAAAGTGAAAAATTTGAGTAGGTAAATTTTCTCATCCTACAGAGAGAAGAGCTTTTGTTTGCTTCTGTGTTATAATGCCAAAAATTGCTCCCACCTTATACCTTTGCTTCTTTCTTAGTGTCATCACCTTGAAATTGCTGCAAGATATGATCTAGGGCAAAATCCTGGAATCAGAGGAACGCTATTATGAAAGCTTTATTACTTTATCCCCGTTTTCCTAAAACCTTTTGGTCTTATGACAAGTTTATGAAAATGGCGGGTCTCAAAGCATCCATCCCACCTCTAGGAATTATTACCGTCGCTTCCCTACTACCTTCAGATTGGGAAATTCGTTTTTGCGATCGCAATGTCAAAACAGAGACAGAAGCTGATTGGGAATGGTGTGACTTGATAATTCTCTCTGCCATGCTGGCCCAGAAACAAGACTTTCTCGAACTCATTCAAAAAGCAGCCCAATTAGGCAAAAAAGTAGCAGTAGGGGGCCCTTATCCCACCTCAGTTTCAGAAGCTGCTCTCAACGCTGGCGCTAATTATTTAATCTTAGATGAAGGAGAAATTACAGTTCCCCAATTTCTAGAAGCGATCGCCCAAGGTCAAGAAAAAGGAATATTTCGCGCTCTCGAAAAGCCAGACGTGACAAAAAGTCCCATGCCTCGCTTCGATTTACTCAAGCGCGATGATTACCTAATGATGGCAATCCAATTTTCTCGCGGTTGTCCATTCCAATGTGAATTTTGTGATATTACTAACCTCTATGGTCGCAAACCGCGAACCAAAGAGCCTGCTCAAATTTTAGCAGAACTTCAAACGCTCTATGACTTAGGCTGGAAAGGGTCTATTTTCATGGTAGATGATAACTTCATTGGTAATCAGCGCAATGTTAAACGGCTGCTACGAGAATTAATTCCTTGGATGCAGGAACGTAACTATCCTTTCACTTTTATGACCGAAGCTTCTGTGAATCTAGCAGATGATACCGAGTTACTAGAGCTGATGGCTCAAGCAGGTTTCTACGCAGTTTTTCTCGGCATTGAAACTCCCGATCAAGACAGTTTACAAGCAACTCGCAAGTTTCAAAATACCCGCAGTCCCTTGGTAGAAGCTTGTCGTGCCATCAACCAAGCTGGGTTGATCATTTATGCAGGATTTATTATTGGCTTTGATGGAGAGCGAGCTGGTGCTGGGGAGCGAATTCAAGCTTTTGTAGAAGAAACCAGTATTCCTCAACCGATGCTAGGTATATTGCAAGCTCTACCTAATACCGCTCTGTGGCAACGACTAACAAAGGAACAACGATTATTAGATGGCACTGGATGTGAAGAGGTGGGAGATCAGAATTCCTTAATGAATTTTATCCCCACTCGTTCGATCGCTGAAATTGCCAAGGAGTATGTCGAGTCAATTTGGACGATGTACGAACCGAAAAATTATCTCCGACGTTGTTTTGAGGAATGTCTGAAAATCACACCCAATCCGAATTTACAACAGACCCTGTATTTTTCCCCAGGTAAAGGAATTCGACTCATCGCTCAGTTAATCTGGCTTCAAGGGTGGCAAAGACGAGAAATTCGCGCTCAATTCTGGCAGCAGCTTTGGAGTATTTTACGCACTAAGCCTCAATTTCTGAATATGTATTTAGGTTTGTGTGCTGCAGGGGAACATTTCTGGGAGTACCGTATTTTAGCAAGGGAACGCATAACTCAACAATTAGGATTCGATCCCTTGAGTCAGTCAACTTTGAGTGAAAAGCAATTTAGTACCCCCTTGCCAATGAAATGAGTTTGCTCGAAGGGTAGAAATGTTCTAGTTTTCAATAGACATCTACGAAAAAGAATGTAGAGACGTTCCATGGAACGTTTCTACAAGGGAAATCAACTGAATTAAAATAATTGGACAAAACTTAATATAGCTGCTATCAAAGAGCGATCGCTGTTTCAATATCTTGATTTTCTCCATTACGAGAACGAAGGTGTAAAGTAATTTCTATATCAAGTCGTTTGAGAAAATTAAGTAGTTTTCCTTCACTAAACTTTTGAAATTCTCCATTCATCAAATAAGATACTTCTGGTGGAGAAATACCCAGAATTCCACTAATTTCATCCTGTTTAAGATGGCGTTGTTTCAACAAACGTATTACCTGAATACCTATTTTTCCTCGTGTCAAAAGTTCCTCTGCATCATCCAAACCAATATCGGCAAATACATTACCACTACTTTCTTCAAAAATTTGCTTTTCTATCATTTTTTTTCCTCCTTTATTACTGCATCTTGATAACGTTGTTTAATCAAGTCAATGTCAGACTGTGGGGTTTTTATCCCTGTCTTTGATTTCTTTTGAAAAGCATGAAGTACATAAACAGTTTCTCCAATTTTTACAGCATAAACTGCTCTATAAGTATCAGTATTATAACGTTTAACAATTTCATACACTCCACTTCCAACTCCCTTGAAAAGTTTAGCTTCTAGAGGTGTTTCTCCAGCTTGCACCAATTGCAGTGCATAACCTACCGATAAACGAACTTCGGTTGGAAACTCACGGATATTTTTACGAGAGTTTCCCATCCAAACTAAAGGACGTAAAGGAACTTCTATATTTTCTTCGCTATCAGTCATATTATATTAAATTTTCTATAAAAACAACTAAGACAATACCATAGAAGAACATTTTTATTATGGCTAATTAATGAGACTTGATATTATATCTGTATATTTTACGGAGCATTTCATATCGGTGACAAGGGACATATATCATAAATTCGAGCTTGAAGATTAATAATTATATCATATAATAGTTGAAGTTGATTTTTATGAGACTTTTTTTGCAGGTTGTAATATCTGGGCAAACGAACTAGAAAAGATTGTAGAATCTGCACAAAAATTAGCTGCTGATTTTGGTATAAATGCAATAGATGCTCTTCATGTTGCTGCTATTTCTGTAAATGCTGATGAATTAATAACAACAGAAAAACCGAGTAAACCCATGCACCGAGTTACTCAGATTAAGGTAATTTCAATTTATCAATAGGAGGGATGAATTAGGAATTAACTATTAAGTTCAAAATATATTTTTTTGATCGACTAGGTTTTTCATTGGTGGAACAAATCAAAAATTAGTTCTATAATAATAAATTAGAGTAAAAATATAAGGGAAATATCAGAAATGTCATTATTACCAATTGAACAAAAAATGTGGCAAGAAAAAGCTACAGCAAAAACAAAAAACGGCAAGTCTACAACTGATATTGTTGCCAAGTATCATTCTAGGGAAAAAAGAATACTTACTGAAATTAACCGGGAAAAACTTCCAAGTTTTGCAGAAGCATTAAAGAAACCTGAATATATGAATTTACGACCATTTTATCAAAGAAGAAGCCGTTGGGATAAACAAAAGCAATCCCGTTTAATTGAGTCATTTCTGATTAATATACCTGTACCTCCAGTTATTCTTTATGAACAAAGTTATAATTCCTATGAAGTTATAGATTGTCAACAGAGAATTACGACGATTAGAGATTTTTATGACAATCAATTAAAGTTAACTGGACTAGAATTTTGGTCAGAATTAAACGGACTTACTTATCAAGAACTTGATTCAATAATTCAGAGAGGAATAGACCGTCGTTCCATATCAACTATTACAATTATTACAGAGTCAACAACTGACCCAGAAGAAGCAATGTTTTTAAAACAGCTTGCATTTGAACGTATTAATACTGGGGGAGTAGATTTAAGCCGACAGGAAGCAAGACATTGTTTGTATAATGGAAAATTTGATGAGCTATTACTTGAATTATCCCGTAATCCTATATTTGCTAAAGCTTGGGGAATACCTACAGAAAAAAATCCAGAACTAGAGAAAAATAATCTTTATAAAAAAATGGAAGATGCTGAATTAGTGCTGCGTTTTTTTGCTCTGAGAAATATGGATTATTTCCGGGGAGGAATAGAAGGATTTCTAGACCTTTATATGATAAAAAGTATGCAATTTTTAGATGAAGAGCCAGTGAAGTTGAAGTTGGTTTAAAATTTGATATTGATGCTAAAAAAGGATTGAAAATTTATATAATTAATTATTGAAAAATAAAGAGAATAAAAGCAATAAAGAATGCTGTATATAATCGTAAATTGCGTGTTATAATAGCTATTTTAATCTCAATTAAATTCGGAGATAATAACTATGCCTAATCTAACAACAAAAGACTTAGAAAAATTAACCACAGAACACCCAGACCATCAAATGGAATTAGTAAGAGGAGAAATTATCATTATGAGTCCGTCAGGTTTAGAATCAGATGAAGTAGCAGCAATGATTATCGCCCTATTGTTAAACTGGGTGCGACCTCGAAAACTAGGTAGAGTTACAGCTTCCAGTGCAGGTTTTCGTCTGCCAAATGTAGATGGAGATGTTCGCGCACCAGATGCTGCATTTATTCGGAGCGATCGCCTACCTCAAACTACAGAAAATTATGCCGAAATAGTGCCAGACCTAATTTTTGAAGTCAAATCTAAAACTGATTCTGTAACCAAACTCCAAGAGAAAATTCAACAGTTTCTCACTTATGGTACTCAAGTAGGAGTATTAGTAGACCCCCGCACTCGTACAATGGAAGTATATCGCCCCAATACGGAGAAAGTTGTGCTTGGGGATGGGGATGTTTTACAACTGCCAAAATTGTTACCAGGGTGGGAGTTAGCTGTGGTTGAGGTGTGGGCACCGGAATTTTAATATAGCGATCGCCATCTAGTTCATGGACGGGAGCAAGATGCTCCCACTACTAAACAAATGAAATAATGCAGGACTTACGCACGGACACTAAATCGAATGAGGGCGCCATTCGGAGCTTGGCGTTAGCCAATGCCATTCGCCCCTAAATATGAAATAATATTTATATTGGAAAATAATTTTAATAACTATGCCTAATTTAACAATAAAAGACTTAGACAAATTAACAACCGAACACCCAAACCATTTTATTTAAAGTTTTAAATACTCTTTGATTTTATCAGTTATCAGTGAGAGTTTATATTCCCATCCCTGGTTTTTCTTAATACATCTTTTTTGTATTGGCAACCAGCATCGATGTTGTGATCCTGGTAGTCTATTCAATTCGTTTTTAATAGTTTCATAATTGCGATGTCTACCATGAATAATTTTTACAGCATCTTTCATCGTAAAAAAGAAGGGAGTCCTGGCGTTCCAAGCATGAGAAAGAACGTACATTTTACAATTAGATTCTAACCAAGCTTCTATGAAAGAAGTTTGATCGTTTTCTTTCCCGACAGTTTTATTAATAATTTTTGATTCATAAATCTCTAACCATTTTTGAAAAAATAACTCATTATTTAAGCTTTTTTTAAATAAAATAACTCCTGTATTATATGTTTCGCAAGCAGCTAATTTTTTATTAGTTTTAGGTGATTTTGCTTTATGAGGATCTGTGGGATCTGGAGCAACAGCTAGATCGAAAAAATCTAGAGTTTCAAATATTTCTTGACAATCATCACAAAAATATGTATCTGTATCAACAAACAAAGTTTTTTCATAGGGAGAAGCTTGATAAATATGCCTGACTTTATACAACAAACCTTCCTTAAAATGTTTAATATCTACAGGGTAAATAACGACTTCATCAAACAGCGAATTATTAATGTTTTGATCGGTTACTAAAGTAATATGAACGCTTTTGTTGAGTTTTTTTAGACTTGTAGCAGAGACAATTGCTTCTTGAATATATTTATCCCCAGTTGCTACATAGAGATAGCCTATTTCGTGGTTTTTCATAGTTATATCATTTCCGGTTGAACGGTTATAAATAAACAACGGAGTCGGACCGAGTCTACCCACCCGCAGGCCCCGACCGTGGAGAACCCACCCGCAGGCCCCGACCTGGAGGGGAAGAAAGAAGAAGAAGGAGAAAGTTTTTGGTCGCGCTATTAAAGGGACATAATACGATCGGGACTTACGCAAAGACACTATATATATAGCGCTACACACAAGTCATGCATTCAAAAGTTAAAAGTTAAAAGTTATATCAAATCCGTTTAATTCGGCACTTCAATAATTAATAATTAATAATTAATAATTAATAATTAACAATTACCTCTCCTTGAAAAGAAGAGGATTGACTCAAAGGAAATTTTTTATTTATTATCCCCTTAAAAGGGTCGGCTTTAAACCATAATTTTTCGGTAAAAAATGTTCCATCTTCAACCATTACCAAATATTTCTCGCTCTCCCCTACTCCCCTACTCCCCTACTCCCCTACTCCCCTACTCCCCTACTCCCCATCTCCCCATTCACTAAAGTCAAAAGTCATGCATTCAAAAGTTAAAAGTTAAAAGTTAAAAGTTATATCAAATCCGTTTAATTCGGCACATAAAAAATGTTCCATCTTCAACCATTACCAAATATTTCTCGCTCTCCCCATCTCCCCATCTCCCCATCTCCCCATCTCCCCATCTCCCCATTCACTAAAGTCAAAAGTCATGCATTCAAAAGTTAAAAGTTAAAAGTTAAAAGTTAAAAGTTAAAAGTTAAAAGTTATATCAAATCCGTTTAATTCGGCACATAAAAAATGTTCCATCTTCAACCATTACCAAATATTTCTCGCTCTCCCCATCTCCCCATCTCCCCAT
>JAXHSW010000046.1:0-48617 GCA_034190295.1 Cyanobacteriota bacterium
CACACTCCCCACACTCCCCACACTCCCCACACTCCCCACACTCCCCACACTCCCCACACTCCCCACCCTCCCCACACTCCCCACCCCCCTCCTTTTTTCTCTGGTGACAATAAATGGACCCTGCCTTTTGGGAAGGGTTAGGGGTGGGTTAACGCCCGTACAGAAGTTAACGATAGTTATGCGAAGCAAACGGCCGTTCGCCCCTACTGACTTGCAGACTTCGTTGTTCCCTGTTCCCTGCTATTTCAGAAAAAACTTCCTTCATCAGAAAACCCATTGATTGGCGGATCTCCTGCCACAATTGGATCGACCGTAGTAACTCCTAATCTCACTGGAGCAAGACTAATAAAACCATCAGGGACACTTGCACTGAAGGAAAAACCTCCAATCGGAACAATAGGTAGCTCCGTATAAGTCAGACGCAACAGATATTGAAACTCTGGTGCTAAAGTTAACTCCGCAGGAACACTGATAGGAGTATTGGTTCCTGGTGAAAGAATTGTTACATCTGATGGCGCTCCCGGTCCAATTCTAGCATTAACACCACCACCACTATTATCGCTAGCTGCAACTAGAATGGCTTGTTGGTTAGCCTCAAGCACAGGAGAATTTGAGGGGAGTTGATAAACTTCTAATAAAGGGTCAAAACCACTATTTATACCAGTCAGATCGATTGTTAATGGAACACCTGGTGTAGCATTTAACAGAAAATCTTCTTTAAAAATGAAACTTGTATCTTCACGGTTTCTCACAGCTTCATCACTTCCATCTATCTGTCCATCAAAACTGATGATTTGTGGCTGTGGGATAGGGTTTGGTGGTATTGGTTGAGGATTAGGTGGTATTGGTTGAGGAGCGGGTGGAACTGGTATCGGATTAGGGGGTGGTACAGGATTAATGTTTGCACTTGCTGGAAATAGGGTTAAATCATAGTTACTGGTAATACCAGGAGCAGTCTGAAAAACATTGATAAAATATTCGCCGGGGGTAAAGAAAGGTGCCTGAAATGCCTCATTTGATGAGTCCAGGTTGTTACCACTGGCAATTAAATTACCATTACTATCTAATACTTCTACATCAAGATTGCCAGTAATATTTTGCAAGGCAACTCCTGAAGCTATGGGTTGGTCAACTGTAACGCGATAGTAATCTACAGTATCAAAATCATTAATTGTAGCCGAGCGAGTTATGGGTGTTCCGGGAACTATACGACCTAAAGGAGTTGCTGTATTTATACTGTCATTACTATTATCGGTAAAACCAGGAGGGTTGATGGGAGGGTTTACTGGCGGATTAATGGGAGGGTTTACTGGTGGGTTATTGGAGCTAATAGAGACTAAATCAAGTTGATAATTTGTACCTCCTAAAGGAAAATCATTAAGTGGTTGAAATACTAATACTTGATAGTTACCAGGATTGAGAGGAATTGTAAAATTCTCTGGGGTAGAAAGTGGTAGAGATCCTGGTGCACCGGGAACAGGATTTCCATTACTATCATTTACTAAGACATCAGCACTGGTGATAATATCGAACAAGTTAACTTCTAATAATTGAGGTTCATTGATAGTAATGTCATAAGAGTCAAAGCCATCTGTTACTCCTACAGTGCCGAATAATGAAACGGTAGATCCTGGTACAAGATTAATTTGATTAGAATCAATTTGAAGTGCTAAAATTTCTGGCATTGTTGATGTTTTTTTTGCATTATATTGATGAATTCTCAAGTTCTTTAGGCATTTGCAAAGTCTTTTAAACTTAAGAAGCTACTATTATTAGTTAAGACTTTTTTATGGTTAAAAAAGTTTCTACTCTTTGGAAAAAGATTATACCAATTTTATGTGAGGCTGCACAGAATTAGGTGGCGCGGTGGTAGGTGTTGGGTATTATAGCAATTTTATGTGAAGTGGCACAGAATTATCAAATTTATTAACTTGTCTATCTCGATCTACAGTCTACCCCGATCGAGATATTATTCTATGCAGCTTAGAAATGAATTTATTAGTATTTCAATACAAAAACATTAACAGGACTTACGCACGCAGACGAAATTATACGCCACCTGTAGGGGCGAATGGCATTCGCCCTCTCTGTATGTAGAGTCTCTGCGTAAGTCCTGATTAATAGACATCTCCAGAAAAGAGGCAACAGGCAACAGGGAGAAATAATATACCTCTAATATCATCAGGACTTACGCACGCAGACGAAATTATACGCCACCTGTAGGGGCGAATGGCATTCGCCCTCTCTGTATGTAGAGTCTCTGCGTAAGTCCCGATCATGTCCGGATAATTAGTGATAAAAAACTTTCTCCTTCTTCCTTCTTCCCCTCCTGGGAGGGGTTAGGGGTGGGTTGACTCCTGACTCCTGACTCCTCTGTCATTTATTTATAACTGTTCAACCGGACATGATATTAGTAGTTACAGCAGATTTCACTAAGCGTGAGGTACACCCCATCGCGGGCAAGATACCTGCACTTGCATTCACTTAATTCAGGACTTACGAATAACCACCACAAAAAGAACGGGCAAGATGCCCGTTCCACAAAACTATTAAAATCACCCCGCATTTATGTAACGCCACCATTACATTTCAGCAACGCCAAGTTTTACGGATATTTTTCCTCGCACCGCCAGAGAAACATGATACCTTCAGTAAGCTTCGCTAGCACAGAGAAATTAGGCAATTATAGCGGTTTTCACAAAGGTAGACTACAAAGCTTCTGCCTTCTTCCTTTAAGCCAAAATCTCTGTATTCTATGGTTAATGAAAAATGCTATAACACTGCTTCATAAAACCAACATAAAACGTCATAATTAGTGACATTTTAATGTTTACTTCTTGCTTCCACTGAGGCCGTCGGCGGTTACTCATCCACAAGCATTGACGGGTCTTGCCCGACCGCATTTTTCAAATTTATACTTGCATTCAAATCTCTGTCTATAGATATGCCACACTCATAGCAATCAAAACTCCCTAGAATTTTGCCAATGTCGTAGAGCAAGAATTCAAAAGAATTATCAGGACTTACGCACAGACACTAAATCGAGTGAGGGCGAATACCATTCGCCCCTACATATAGTGTTTTCAAGGTTAATTTGCGTAAGTCCTGATTATATTGTCTGTGCTATGTTATGGCGCTGCGTGCTATAGCAATCAAATTTAGTAAGGAGCGCCATTAGGAAATAACAGACGTATCCGTTTTTCTCGCACCTTAGCTTCCTCAAGGCAAAGTTCCTTGAGAGAATCAACAACATCTTTTGCCAACCCCAGTTTTTCTGCTATTTGGTAAATTTTAGTCATTTCGTCTGGGTGTAATTCTCCATCAGCACTACAAGTCTTAATAGCAAGATAAATAACTGTACGACGACCACCTTTATTCACAGCAGGTGCTTGACTTAAAACATCAATTACATCCTCATCTGCTGGGTAAGTTTTAGCTAATTCATATCCGTTACTGCCGAGTGCAGCAGCACGACCAACTATCCAATTTCTTTCTTCTGCTGCTAGTACCCCATCTGCTTTGGCACAAATAAGAACTGATTTAATAATTGTTTCATGGTCTTTAGTTGGTGGGAGACTTTTGAAGCCATAGGTTTCACCATGCACCCACAACTTAGCGTCCCGTTCTATTTCAGACATAATTTAACACTCCATTGTTAATTTTTTTAACTCCAAGTATAGAATATCATATGATGGAAAATTTGAATTTTTGAGAGTGTCAAGAAATGTTACATCACTAACGTTTTCTACTGTTGCTAAGATATTAGAGGCGTTCAACAATTAATAATTAATAATTAATAATTACCTCTTCTTTTCAAGGAAAGGATTGACTCAAAGGAATTTTTTTATTTATTATCCCCTTAAAAGGGGAGGTTTTAAACCACAATTTTTCGATAAGTTTTCCTGGTGGTATTGCATAGTAATGGTAGAGAGAGTGTGGGAAGAAATTAAAAAATATATATCTTCACAGGTTAGCGAGCAGGAAACTTTTTCCTACAATATCATATGCGGTTTGTTCTGTAGTAATCCAAGTATTTTCTGAATTCATTACTAATATAATAAGAGTAAATATTTCTAGTAAATACAAACGTTTTATTAAACTAGATTTAATATTTGATAGCTCAGAAAATTTTCTTTACAGACAGAAAGGACAATTATAGCAGTTTTCATGTTTCATAGAGTACAGAGATTTTGGCTTAAAGGCAGCTATGCTGCTATGCTGAGGGCAGAAATTTTGTAGTCTACCTTTGTGAAAACCGCTATAAAATTAGATAATACAATTTTGGAAGATTTTTTACCAAAAAATGAGGTCAAAAGCCTCCCCTTTTAAGGGGATGAAAAAATATTCAGTTCAGTATTTCAAGCCTCCGGCTTTAGTGGTCGGTACTGATAACTGATAACTGATAACTGATAACTGATTTAGGTAATCCTGGTCTGGGAGTCAACCATCTATTATATCTAAGGATAAAGACTTTATTTAAGGCAAAAAGTTATACTTAAAAATATCTTTAGAACCAAATTTTCAAGATTACAAACTAATCGAATCTCATATTGGTTATGTATGTGCAGAATGCAAAACAAATTTAGATAAAACGATGTTTCAAGAAGCAGTTGCTACTAGCAGAGATTTAAAAAAAGCTGTTCGGTGGTTCCCTATACTTTTTGATTTGCGAATTTCTAGATATGACACCAGTTTCTATTGTTTCAACTCAAATTTATAATGTTTTAATAGTCCTTCAATAATTGATAATGGATAATTGATAATTACCTATCCCTAAAACGGATAGGATTGAATAAAAGGAAAATTTTTTCTTGTTTCTCCTTTGAAGCCTCTCCTTTAAGCCTTAATTATTCGGTAAATAAAAGGGTCTTGCTGCTAATATTAGACAAGAGCATAAAACACCGGAGACAAGACGTATTCATCGACAAAAATATGCAGAATTTTTAGATGCTTCAAAATTTTATCCTGATGTTTTTCAAAGTACGATCGATAAAATTTCAATATTGATTGATAATGGTAGTCCATCTATACATAGGGTTTTAAATCAAGGCTATTTTTAAAATAGGAAAAATTTTCTTTGTTATCTTGTCAAAGATACAAAATTGAAAAAAAAATTCTCTCCTGACTTCTGGCACCTACCAACAACCCAACAAGTTATAACCAATTTTCTCTAATTATTATAAAATAACTTAAGAATTCCCAATATCAAAAATTTATGACTGCAACAACTCCTACCCTTAATCCTTTCTTAACCAATAATTTCGCCCCCATTAAAGAAGAAATAACCGCCGAAAACCTCAAAGTTATCGGGGAACTCCCCGCCGACCTCTCAGGAATGTTTGTGCGTAATGGTCCCAACCCACAATTTGACCCAATTGGTGAATACCACTGGTTTGATGGTGATGGAATGCTCCATGGAGTCAGAATAAAAAACGGTAAAGCATCCTATTGCAACCGTTATGTACGCACCAACAAATTCCAGGTAGAAAACCAGGAAGGTAAAGCAGTATGGCCAGGATTATTAGAGCCACCCCAACCAGATAATCCCCAGGTAACAGACCAAAATAGAGGTAATACTGCTCTGGTCTATCATGCTGGTCATTTTTATGCTCTCTGGGAAGGTGGCGGCGGTGCGCCCTATCATATTAAACTGCCTGAGTTGGAAACTATTGGCAAGCAGACTTTTAACAGCAAATTGGAATCTCCTTTTACTGCGCACCCTAAAGTTGATGCCATCACAGGAGAAATGATGTTTTTCGGGTACTCCATATCTCAACCTCCCTTTTTACAATACGGCGTTGTTTCTCCCACAGGAGAATTACTACGCACTATACCTATAGATTTGCCAGTGGGAGTAATGATGCACGACTTTGCTATTACGGAAAATTATAGTATATTTTTCGATTTACCGATGACTTTCCGCGCAGAAAGAATAGAAAAAGGTCAGTTTCCACTAATGTTTGAGTCAGAAACACCCAGTCGCTTCGGAATTATTCCCCGACACGGTGATAGTGGCGAAGTACGTTGGTTTGAAACTCCAGCTTGTTTTGTTTGGCATACTCTCAATGCTTATGAAGAGGGAGATGAGGTTGTATTGGTTGCTTGTCGGATGAACTCTAGTAATGTGTTTGCGACTAATGATAGCGATCGCCTCCCTGATGGAGATATTCCTTATTTACATCGTTGGCGGTTTAACCTAAAAACTGGAGCGGTAAAAGAGGAAAAGCTAGATGATGTACCTTCTGAGTTTCCCCGTGTCAATGAAGAATTATTAGGGCGAAAGACGCGGTATGGTTATTCGGCAAGGATGGCACCAGGCAGTTTTCCTCTGTTTGATGGTTTGATTAAATATGACTTGGATACAGGGAAGTCAGAAACCCATGAGTTTGGTAAGGGACGTTATGGTGGTGAGGCAGTGTTTGCACCTCGACTCAATGCTAGTAGCGAAGATGATGGTTGGTTAGTGACTTATGTTTATGATGAAAATACTCAGACTTCTGAGTTGGTAGTAGTGAATGCTCGGGATATGAGTGGGGAAACTGTAGCGCGAGTGATTATTCCGCAGCGAATTCCTTATGGTTTTCATGCTGCTTGGGTGACAGAGGCGCAATTGAGTTAAGTATTAGTAGTGCTGTAACACAGCTAAAATGTGGCAAAAGTAGGAGCGGGTTCCAGGTTAAATTCATGGTGTTATAAATTATCTGATGAACCCGCCCCCCACCCCAATAATCTAACGCTTTTTGATTTGCGAATTTATAGATATGACACCTGTTTCTATCGTTTCAACTCAAATTGATGATGTTTTAATAGTGCATAAAACACCGGAGGCAAGACTTATTCATAGACAAGAATATGCAGGATTTTTAGATGCTTCAAAATATTATCCTGATGTTTTTCAGAGTACGATCGATCAAATTTCAATATTGATTGATAATGCCAAACCTTTTATAAATAAAGTTTTAAATCAAGGTTATTTTTAAATATTGCTCTTAATGTACGATTTCCTAATAAGACAGATCGCCTTGTTCAGCATTTCCAAAATTCCTTATAGTTAGGCGTTAGGTCGAACAAACCTAGAGAGAGTTAAGCAGAAGTTATATTAGATAAATATTATTTATATTTATTTAGTATTGTTATTGGTAAAATTTATAGTTAAGCTATAAGGCAACAACCTTTAATTTTAATACTGCTATATGAAAACCAATCAACCGTCATCTCTTCCCTGGTATCGCTGGCTAAATAGCAGTGGAGTTATTCGACTCTTAGAAACCGTACAAGATTTCATTATCATTTGCTTGTGCATGGGACTGTTCAGCTTTATGATCCTTGAATTATGGGAGATGGTACTATCGCTAATTCCTCCTTTAGATTTTCAATCTGTCACGTCAGATATTTTATTTCTGTTAATTCTGGTTGAATTATTTCGTCTGTTAATTATCTATTTGCAAGAGCGCCGAGTTTCCATTGGAGTTGCTGTTGAAGTATCAATTGTTTCTGTTCTCAGAGAAATTATTGTGCGTGGTGTTTTAGAAACGCCATGGATTCATGTTTTAGTTGCTTGTGTTTTGCTATTGGTTTTAGGAGGGTTGCTTGTCATCAGAGTTTGGTTGCCTCCTACTTTTGATGGAATCGATCCAGAACAATTTGTATCAAAGCGTCATGCAGCAAGAGCTACTACCCCATCTGAATCCAAAATGGGTTCTATAGAAGAGCAGTATTTAGCCTCTGAAAAATCGGTAGTGCGTCATTGAAGAGCTTTTTCTATGAATATGATTATTTAGGAGTCAGTCCTCAGTCCTCAGGAGTCTACCCACCCCTGACTCCTTCTTCAACCAAAACCTTGTAGGAGCGTTTTGCTCCGCAACATATAATATCATGTTCGGTAGAACAGTTATAATTAGGCTCGTAGTTAGGCTTTAGCTCCAATAGTAAGTATTGTAAGGGCTAAAGCCCAACTACAAACAAAAATTTTATTATAAGTAATTATCCGAACATGATATAAAGCGGAGAAGCTCTCTACGTTAGCAAATGGCCATTAGCCCCTACGGATGAAATTCGCTATAATTTTTAATTATTTAACGAGAAGTATTAAAAATGGAACCTGCATCTTTAACCGCAGCAGCGATCGCTACTTTAGCCTTCCCGAATCTGTGTCTTGCCCGGATGAAGATATTCAGAAGCTGAACCTTTGTTCCAACAAGCATTAGATATTTACATACAAACATTAGGTCAGGAACATCCTAATACTAAGATTGTGCGAGAAAATCTCGAACTTTGTCGGCAACAACAATAGAGCTAGACAGTAGCTAGACAAGGATTTGGCCACAGATACACGGATAATGTCAAATAATTAATCCGTTTATCCGTGCCCGAATCTGTGTCTTGCCCGGATGATGTCAAATAATTAATCCGTTTATCCGTGCCCGAATCTGTGTCTAGCGCGATCGCTATTTCCAGTATGTTTCAAATAACAAGGAATTAGTATTAGTATTAAACGCTAAAAATGAGGGAAATTCAGTTTCTTGATACTCAAATTTTACATCATCTAATGCGTTGGTATAAACCTTAGCCAATATTTCTTCTAAATAAGGTTTGAGACTAGGAGAATCTGTCAACAATTCTTGAATTTTTCGCCTTTGTTCTCTAATTGTAACTTCCCATCCATGAAATTTTTCAGGACTATTAACATACATTCGCTTCAGAATATGAGCAAGCAATACTGTTAATCGACTATTCAATTCTCGACGTTCACTTCTGCCCAAAGTTTCAATTTCCTCAATCAGGTTTTCCCAGTCTAAATTTTCTATATCTTTAGCTTTTAATTTAGCAGCAGTATCCTCACACCACGCCAGAAAATCGTGTTTGTATAAAGTATCTGTTTTTTGCAATTTATGACTCATATTTTACCTCTTTATTTATTAGGAATTATGCAGAAACCGGGTTTATCAAAGTCTAGCTTTTCCTTAATAACATTATTAAATTTATAAATAGTCATAATCATCATCTTCAGGATTATCCCAAATTTTCTGAAAAGCTGCTTTAGACAGTTGAGTAATAGAATTAGTCAATTAGTCAAACTTTGCTGTTGTTGTTGCTGAGACAAAAAAACCACAAAATCTACTATTTCGGAAATTTTATCTGGAGGCAAACTCCGGATTTTGGCAATAAGTATTTTTTCCGACTTGGTGTAAATGTGTTTGTCAATAATTTATATCAATATTATCTACTTTATGTATCTTATACTCAAATTATGCTATGTAATATAGAGTACATAAGAGCGCACCTTTCCCATTGTTTAAATAATAACACAAATTGATTGAAAATCAACTCTTTACTCAAATTTTTTTTGTGGGAAATATGAATGGAAGCGATCGTGTAGCGGTGCGTAGCACTATACGCCTGCCCACTATGTTAAAATAAACAACATTAAATTATCAATATAGGAGGTCATTTCAGTTATCAGTTATCAGTTATCAGTTATCAGTACCTCTAGTTAAAGTCAGAGGCTTAAAATACTGAACTGAATATTTTTTCATCCCCTTAAAAGGGGAGGCGCATACCCTCATTTTTTGGTAAAAATTGAATTGGGAAATACACGAAGCACAAGAAAATTTATCAGACCTGATAAAAGCAACAACCCAAAAACCACAAATGATTTATGAACAAGAAAAACTTGTAGCAGCTATGATCGATGCCCAAACATTTCAGGAATTTTTAGCATGGCAAAAACAACATCAAAAACCCACCTTAAATGAGACCTTTGCAGAGTTACGCAATTTGTGTACCCAAGCAGATTATGTACTAGAAATTCCTTCTCGCCAAAATAGACCAAATCCTTTTAGTGACAATCTTGAAAATGTTTCTACTTGATACTAATATTATTAGCGAACTAGCACGAGCAAAACCTAATCCAAAAGTATTAAATTGGGCGGCAAAAGTATCAGAAATATCTGTTAGTGTCATCACAATTGAGGAAATATTCTATGGCTTAAGTTGGAAACCAAACTATCAAATTCAAGAATGGTTTGAAAGTTTTTTTGAGTCTAACTGTCAGATTTTTCCAGTTACTACAAACATCGCCAAATTATCTGGTAAATTGAGAGGTATATTCCAATCTCAAGGTCAGAAACGCTCTTAAGCAGATATGATAATTGCTGCTACTGCCCAAATTCATCAACTAACTTTAGTTACCCGCAATACACGAGATTTTGAAGGTTGTGAAATTTTACTTCTCAATCCTTTTGAAAACAATCTTTAAGAAAGAACCCAGAGGTTTAGCAAAATAATGATTGATAAAATTAAAATATTGATTGATAATAGTAATCCATCTATAAATAAAGTTCTAAATCAAGGTTATTTTTAAATCAGTGAAATGAAATAATGTACCGAACACCAACCATAAAATTCGATCGCGGCACTCTTATTCTCCATCCCCCACCTCAAGGTAAAGCATGGGTAGACTATGCAACCTGGGATGACCGGGTGGAAAAATTTCGGGTTCGGGCAATAGACTATCGCCCTTTAGTAGAGTCGTTGAAGGCAGCAAAAATCGATTTTGTTGACAAAGCTAAAGAATTTGCACCCCTCGAACTCATCCCTAGTTTGGAAATGCCTCCCTATCCCCACCAAGAGGCAGCATTGAAAGCTTGGAAACAGTCAGGCAGAAATGGAGTTGTGATTCTCCCTACTGCTTCGGGTAAAACATATTTGGCCCAAATGGCAATGCAGGCCACTCCCCGCAGTACTCTGGTAGTAGTACCTACCCTAGATTTGATGCACCAGTGGTACGCACATTTGAATGCAGCTTTTCCAGATGTGGAGGTGGGGTTACTTGGTGGGGGGTCTCGCGACAAAACACCAATTTTAGTAGCGACTTACGATAGTGCCACTATTCATGCGGAGGCGATCGGCAATAAATATGCTCTATTAGTTTTTGATGAATGTCACCACTTACCCACTGATTTTTATCGGGTCATTGCCGAATACGCGATCGCTCCTTATCGTCTGGGTCTGACAGCAACTCCTAACCGTTCTGATGGCCGTCATTCTGACCTCGATTATTTAATTGGACCGACGGTATTTAGCAAGACTCCTGAAGAATTGGCAGGTGCTGCTTTAGCTGACCATAAAATTGTACAAATAATGGTTAAACTTTCTGCACAGGAGCGGGAAGAATATAACAAGTTAATGACAGTTAGGAATGATTTTTTAAAGCAGGCAAATATTAAGTTAGGTGGGTTAAATGGTTGGAAAAATTTTGTGATAGCAAGTGCCCGTTCTAAGGGTGGACGTCGAGCAATGTTAGCCCATCGTCAAGCTAAAGAAATTGCTCTTGGTACCGATGGAAAATTACGAACTCTTGCTAATTTATTGGCTCAACATTTTCCCGAACGTACTTTAATTTTTACGGCTGATAATGCAACGGTTTATCGGATTTCCCATGAGTTTTTAATTCCGGCAATTACTCACCAAACTCCTGTGAAAGAAAGGCATGAAGTTTTAAGTAAATTTAGAACTGGGGAATATAAAACTATTGTTGCTTCTCATGTTTTAAATGAAGGTGTTGATGTGCCAGATGCGAGGGTAGCAATTATTTTATCTGGTACTGGTAGCGAACGAGAATATATTCAAAGATTGGGTCGAATTTTACGTCGAGGTAGCGATAAAAATAAGTTAGCAATTTTGTATGAAGTTGTTACGGAAAATACCAGTGAAGAACAAACTTCTCGCAGACGTAGAGGTGGAATTAGGCGGAAAAAATCTCCTAAATATCAAGAACAAGAACAGGCTAAACCGGAAATTAAGCAGTTAGAAATTGTGAAGCCAGAACCGATTTATGGAGTTAACGATTATGCTGCTAAACGTGCTGCTGAACCAGGTGCAAAATGGGTAAGTGATGGAAAAAATGATGAAAATCATTTGGAAAATAAATCAGAAATAAAAGAGGATAAAATTTCTTCAGAAAATTCTGATAATGATATTAATATTGATGAGTTTTTCTGATTTTTGAGAATGAATAAAGCCAAAAAATAACTATAGCAACCGCCTGGTTGGTGTTTGACAATTAGTGCGAGCATCTTGCTCGCGTCATAAATCATTCATTACAATGCACCACCACAAAAATAGCAACCACCAGATTAGTTAAGACAATTAGTGCGAGCATCTTGCTCGCGTCATAAATCATATCATGTCCGAAGGCAATCGTTTGTGTAAACCCAAGTATGAATATATGAATATATCAGGACTTACGCAAAACACGAAGTTATACACCATTTGTAGGGGCGAATGGCATTCGCCCCCAGTAGATATGGCGCTTGGTGCGTAAGTCCTGAAATAATTTTCTGTACTGTAAAATTAAAGTTTTGAGCAGATAAAATCTAACTTTTAACTTTTAACGTAAGCATTCAGCGGTCAGCTATCAGCTATCAGCTATGAGTTATTAAGTCATTATCGAAGCTAAACGAATGCTTGCTTCATTGATTAAAAAGCTAAGAGATGGATACTTACAATGACAGCTTATTTGATTTTTATTGCTGACCGCTGATAGCTAATAGCTGTTTGCGCAGCATTCGGACCGAAATGCTTACCTTTTAACTTTTAACTGTTAACTTTTAACTTTTAACTTATGTTACCAACTGATTTACTTTCTCATCGGCAAACAGGAGAAACAATTATTCCTCAAAAACTCAAAATTGATGCTAAAAATTTAGCCATTGCCACAGAAATGATTAACTCTTTCCAAGAAACAGTAGGCAAAACTCAAGGAGAACTTGATAAACGTTTACAAGAAATTGAAGGAGATGACCCTAACTATCGCTTCAAAAGAGGATTAGCACACATGCTTAGAGGCAGTTTTTCTACTTTTGAAATTATCAGTCCTCTCGAACCAATAGAATTAAGAAAACGAGTTTTTACTACAGCAGCAGAAGTTGTTCCTAGTATCAAATCAACAGAATTAACTCTAGAAAATTTAGCAACTAAATTGAGTCAAGAATTAAACCGAGAAGTTGTGCCTGATGAGATTAAAAAAGGTATCTATGCTGACTTACAAGAAAATAGAATTTTGACTCAATTTGATGCTCCTACATCAGAAGCTTTATTACATAGATATAATCTGTCTCAAGTACAAGGTATTTTTTACAAAGCTAGTCATATTCAATTAAATGCTCATCGCAACGATCCAGGAGAATACAAACTCTTATTTAGGTATGTAAAACTCTTTCAATTAATGACTTATATAGAGGGAGATGCTGACCATGGTTTTACCCTCACAATTGATGGTCCTTATAGTTTATTTAAACCTAGTACTCGTTACGGTTTAGCACTAGCAAAAATGTTACCCGCATTACTCCACGTTACAAAATGGAGTTTACACGCAACCTTACAAAATCGTGATACCTATAGTGGAGCTTGGAAAAAAGGTCGATTTAGCCTTAATTCTGATTGCGATTTAGTTAGTCATTATCCACCAGGAAAACCCTACGATAGTATGTTAGAAGCATCATTTGTAGAACGTTGGGCAAAGTCAAAAACCGAGTGGAAGTTAGAAAGAGAAGTTGATTTAATTCCAATTCCTGGTAGTGTAATGATTCCTGATTTTAGACTGGTACATCCCAATGGACAATCATATTTATTAGAAATAGTTGGATATTGGCGACCGGAATATTTAAAAAAGAAATTTTATCAGGTGCAGAGTGCTGAGTGCGATAATTTAATATTGGCAGTTTCTGAACGACTAAATTTGGAAAAAGCTGGTGTAAAAGTGAAAGATGTACCAGTACCTATTGTTTGGTTTAAGGATAAGTTATTACCTAAATCAGTATTAGAAGTTTTGGACTCTATTTAATGTTCGGTAATGGGTAATTTCAGTTATCAGTTATCAGTTATCAGTACCTCTTGCTGTTTGCGCAGCATGACCTAGGAAAGCAAGAGGCTTTAAATGTAAGCAAACAGCTATTAGCAGTCAGTTTTCAGCAACAAGACTTTCTTTTTAAGAACAGTGTTCAAATTAATATAGACTTTAAGGTCAAGGGAAGCAACTTTTGTAGTAAGACAATAAATAAAGCTTTTATCCTAAGTTAAAAGCAATAGCTGATAGCTGATGGCTGATGGCTGTTTGCGCAGCAGTCCGCAGGAAATGCTTACCTTTAAATACGGAATTATCTTTTTTATTATCCCCTTAAAAGGGGAGGCGCATACCCACAATTTCTCGGTAATTGATAATAGTTCAAAAAACATTGATTGTAAGTAAAAAAATTGACTTCTTGAACAGAAAACCTGCTATAGAAAATCTAAAATAATTACCTTATTCAAAAAATTGCTATAACTACTAACTAGAATTTTTATGAGTATATAATTTATTTTTCTTAAATAAAATTATAGTTAAATTCTACTTTGCTTTGTTTAATTATTTCCTCTAATATATTACCCAAGTATCCTATTTCTACAGCGTGCTTAAAACGTTCTCTCAAAATTTGCAGATTAATAATTTCTTCTATACAGTCTATGTATTTATCAACTATTAAATTGACAGAGTATTGCTGTGCAGCCTTCTTTCTAATTTTTTGTAACAATTTATCTGTATTTTCAGTTGCTTTAATTACGAAAGTTATGGGATACTTTTCTATTTTATCAATATCTAAGAAATACTTTTTAAAATCGGTTGTTTCAGTGACTTGAAAAAATCTACCTAATGGTTTCATTACAAAATCTATACCGCCGTCATTAGCATTAGTTCGCCCTGTTTTATAGAGTTTCAAATTTTCTTGTTGTATATCTTGCATATCAAAACCAAAAAATATAGTTTGTTCGTAGTAATAATATTTCAAAATGCTATAGCTAACTATCTCAAATAATCTAGCATCGACATTTGGTTGTAAAAGTTCAACAATAAAATAAACAGCCTCATTTTGATTTACTTCTACTAATTGATTTATTTGTTTGCAAGAGTTTATGAAATTTTCAAAAGCATCAATTTTAGTCTCAATATACTTATCAATTATTTTAAGAATTATCGCTCCTAGTGCCGCTACGCGAAAGTCAAAAGTCAAAAGTCAAAAGTTAATCATTTTTGATTGGTAAGGATTTTAGGATTTTGTAACTGGTTAGTTATTTCTGCCATCCTGCACTAGATTGTAAATTTTATCTTCAGTTATACAAAGAAGTAAATTTTCATTAAACTAAGACCGATTGTTTGAAGATTCTCTGATAACAGGAATATAATCACAAGTAGGGAAATATTTTTTAAATTCTTGGTTTAGTCTGTGATTCAAAGCATGGTTTTGTAACTTTTGCCCAAAAGGCAATTCTCTTTGTCGCCTTAAAAGTTCAGAATACTTGCTACCTTCATAGAAATTTTATTGAGCACTTTCATCAAATCCTTTTTTTACCGAATAATTAAGGTTTAAAGCCTCTCCTTTAAAGGAGAAACAAAAAAAATTTTCCTTAATCGTCAATCCTCTTCCTTTTAGGGAGAGGTAATAATTAATAATTAATTATTAATTATTAATTGTTGAAATAATCCTCAACTAAAATATAAATTGCATACAAATTACCAAAAGAATTTCTGGCTATTGATTACTTGTGTAGTAAGCATTTCCTCCGGAATGCTTACCTTGTGTAAACTCATGTTTCATCTAGTCACCCATCATTAGCTCCAAACTTAATTGAATAGCCTTATTCTTGAAAAAATTCTGATTATTTTGAGTTTCCGAAACCAAATCTAATCGTTCTAATCCTAATTTTACATACTCTTCTTCTATTTCTATACTAATAAATTTTCTACCCAATCTTTGAGCCACTACAGATGTTGTGAATGTTCCGGCAAATAAATCTAAAATTAAATTACCAGGATTACTACTAGCTTTAATAATTCTTTCCAATAAAGCTTCTGGTTTCTGAGTCGGATGATTTCTGTACTCAGGCATTCTATATCTAACTCTGGGAATATACCAAACATTTCCAGGCACTTTTTGAGTATTATAAGGTGCTGGTTTTGCTTTGCGATAATCAATCAATTTACGCACTGCACCTGTTTTAGCTTCAACCATTATTTCTTCAGAGTTGAATATATAGTTATTGCGGTTTTTTACACCAAATAAAATCGGCTCGTATAACGAACCAAAGTATTTCTTTGCCTGAACTCCTGAACTATCATAATACCAAATAATTCGGGAAAGAATAGCGATTTTATCCCTTAAATGTATATCTAAATATGGCATATATTGTGTTGCTGCCATAATGTAAATACTACCTGTCTTTTTCAATTTCCTCAAACATAAATCTATCCACCGATAACACCATTTTATATATTCATTATTAGAATCCCATTTGTTTTTTCTACCATTAAATTTCTTGCCAATATTATAAGGAGGATCGGCAAATATTAGATCGATACTACCATCTTTTACATAACTGTCCAAAGCAGCGATCGCTTCTCCCCAGATAATTTGATTTTCCTCAATTTGCCATACTTTCATTTGACGATTTTAGAATTTATTGACCGATCGAGTATACTGTAGCTTCTTAACACCTCAGAATTCAAACCCAATATAGCGCTACGCACAAGTTATATTATGTCCGGATAAGAGCGTGATAAAAAAAACTTTCTCCTTTTCCTCCTCTTCCTTCTTCCTTCTTCCTTCTTTCTTCCCCTCCTGGGAGGGTTGACTCCTGAGGACTCCGTAATTTATTTATAACTATTCAACCGGACATAATATTAGAAGTGAAAAGTCAAAAGTAATCTCTGACCCTCGTTTTTCCTAGTAGACTGACACAGCTAAAACTGTGCAATAGATTTTTGTTTCTAGTGGACTGACACAGCTAAAACTGTGCAATAGATTTTTGTTTCTAGGTGTCTTTTTCTCCCCACCCTCCCCACACTTCCCATCTAATGCACCATTGAAGGTGTGTCGCTCCACTAGGTATCTTTATCTCCCCTACTCCCCTACTCCCCTACTCCCCTACTCCCCTACTCCCCTACTCCCCTACTCCCCTACTCCCCTACTCCCCTACTCCCCTACTCCCTAATGCACCATTTAAGGTGTGGTGTGTCGCTCCACTAGGTCAATGCTCCGCAAACAGGGTTTAGTAGTGTCAAACACCTAAATCCGTAGTGCTATATCACCTAAAATAAAAAAATAAAATCAAAAATCAATACACACTGCCAAAATTTTGATTTACAAAAATTTGTTTATATACTATATTAAGAGTTTTGGCAGATAAATATTCTCCACTCAAGGCCGATATGACGACGCAAAGTCGTAAAGGGCCTTCCAAGCGGAGGAGTATTAAAAATAATGCTCACAGTATAATTGCTTATTTAATTTTCTTACCCACAAAAAATTCCTACCTAAGTGTATGAATTTAACTATTGGGATCGACAAAATCAATAGTTATTCTGTGACAACTAGAAAGTAACAGAAATAACAGGCCGAAAGAAAATGATATTCCTAAGTATTACAGAAATAATCTTCAAAAGATAACTCTGTTAATAGAGGGAATTAAAATTATCATCTTCTACTTCCTATACAAGTAGAATACTGCCAAATATTTATAGTTAATCCTGAAGGATCTCTCCTTCAGAAAAGTTAACTAATATCAATTCAGTCAAAGTCTATTAACTATACAAAAAAGGAGGTAATGTCATGAAAATCAAAACTCAACTACATACCGAAGCAGTAAAAAAAGCTCTGCTTTCCCTATCAGAAATGGAGCTATATAATACTATTCATCATTGGCTTGAACGAATATCTCAAAAAGATTGGGAAGCAGAATTATTAGATGAAATGCAGTTTGCTTTAGGTTATGAATTAGAGTCAGGAGAAACTCTACAATCTTATAGAAGTTGGGATGAATTGATGTATTGTGAACCTGACTGTGAAGATGTTTACTTAATCACACCATCACCTTTGAAATTATACAGATATATAGATAAAATGGACTCACATTCTTTTTATCACAAAATAATTTCTATTGCTGGAAAAGCTTATAGTGAAGGAGAAATGGGTTATCCACCAAATGCCTTTTGTGATGGGTATCAATTTATGGAAAACTTAGTTGCTAGCTTCAGAAAAAATCAACCTTGCCAAGAAGAAAATTATCCTTCAGAAATATTCAGAATTGTGAATCAAACTCCAAATAATGAACAGTTTTTCCAAGTATCAGAACATTGGCGGACTTACAATGGAGATAAAGTAACTGATTTTGTGCTTTTGACCTCTAATTAGTAATTTTAGGAAGAAGAAAGTAAGTACATAAATAAATTTGTTTATGGTATTTAGGATGTAAGCAAACAGCCGTCAGCTATCAGCTATCAGCTATGAGTTATTAGCTCAAAAGAGGAATTAGTCTCCAAGGAGAATTAAAACTTATAAAAAAAATGTCTTCAGCTAACCTTAGTAATTTATTGAATATGTTCATGCATCTGATAGCTGTTTGCTTCGCGGTGACAAACGGAAATGCTGATAGCTGTTTGCGCAGCATTCCGGAGGAAATGCTTACTTTAGGATGGGTTATCTGATGTGATAATCCATATTCTTATTAACAATATTTCCAAAGAAAATTGGGGATGAACTTTCTCAAACCTACTTATAAATACTAAAAAGCTGACTACTTATACGCTTTGCTTGACCTTTGTCATGCTGCGCAAATAGCTGATAACTGATAGCTGATAACTGATAACTGATAACTGATAACTGAAATGACCAATGGCATTAACTATCAACGAACTATTTGATGAACAATTCTATTTAGAAACCTACCCAGGAGTAGCTGAAGCAGTCGCCAATGGCACCGTCAGTGATGGCTTTTTCCATTTTATTCGGTTTGGTCAATTTGAAAGTCGCGACCCCAACGCTATTTTCAATACTAATTTCTATCTTGATACTAACCCTGAAGTTGCTGCTGCTGTAGAACAAAACATTTTTACACCTACAGAACACTTTATCAATTTTGGTCAATTTGAACAACGCGACCCTAGTACTTTATTAGACACCAGTTTTTATCTAGACCGTTATCCAGATGTTGGTGAAGCATTAGTAACTACCTCACTCACAGCAACAGAACACTTTCTCAATACTGGTCAATTTGAAGGACGGTTGCCACGTTTGTTATTCAGCGATATCTATGTGTTTGGCGATAGTTTGTCTGATACAGGCAATGCTTTTGCAGCTACTGGCGGTCTATTGCCACCCAGTCCTCCCTATTTTGAAGGTCGCACTAGCAACGGCCCTCTATGGATAGAAACTCTTGCACCACAATTAGAGTTAACACCTAACCCCAGTCTCAATTTTGCAGTGAATGGAGCCACCACAGGATTTGTGAATGATACCAATAATCTATTGCCAGAAGGTACTCCCCCACTGTTAATTGGACTGCAAACACAAATTGACAATTTTATTGCAGATACTCCAGAAACTGACCCTGATGCTTTGTATGTAGTGTGGGCAGGTGGAAATGATTATTTAGGCGGTAACACCCAAGGTGTGCAGTCAAGTGTGGGTAATTTGTCAGTGGCAGTAAATAAGTTAGCAAGCATTGGAGCCAGAAATTTTCTGTTGCCAAGCTTACCCGATCTAGGTTTGACTCCATTCGCACAGAGTTTACCCCCACAACTACAACAGGGATTAACCTTCTTCAGTGAAGCTCATAATAGTGGGTTAGCAGCAGCTTCTCAAATATTAGAGCAAGACCCGGATATTAATATTATTAGCCCTGATTTTAGGACTATAATTGACAATATTATTGCTAACCCTACTGATTTTGGCTTGACGAATGTCACGGATAATTTCTTAGCTTCTGGAGCAATTAACCCCGATGATTTTTTATTCTTTGATGGCGTACATCCTACTACCAATGTCCATGATTTGGTGGCAGATACAGCAATAAAATCTATTACAGAGATTTCTGAATTGGTTAGTATTTTTGAGACTTCTGAGGGCTAAAAAAAGCGGTCAGCATTCAGCATTCAGCACTCAGCTTTGTTCATTCTACTTTCTCTGTTTCCCCACACTCCCCACACTCTACTTTTTTCAGTAAGCTCTAATTAGGGTTTACCGATCGCTCTGGGGAAGCATTGACATATAAAGACAAGTGCCTTTTTGGGGCCTTTAAAAAGTGCAAATTTTTCAGCTGTTGATGCTCATACATGGAGCTTATATTAGGCAAGAGTTGGGCAGAAAAATCATTCTTATATCAAATCAGGTAGAATCGGTATAAAATCTTTTGAAGTAGGGGTGGGTTGTCTCCTGTCTTCCCCTCCTGGGAGGGGTTAGGGGTGGGTTCTCCACGGTCGGGGCCCGCGGGTGGGTTGTCTCCTGTCTCCTACAAAGAGCAAAAAGACTTTCCTTATGCAAACCCTAATTACATTGAATATAAGGTCTCCATACCCACCCCATTTGTTGAGGAGTTTGTACTGATTGAACATAAACCCACTTTGCCTGAGACTGTTGTCCTGCTGGTGGTTGAGTAACTCTCAGTTGAGTACCTTTAGCAAAATTGAAAGGCATATTAGAACCTTTAGCATTGGGAAAATCTCGCACTGGAATATTCGGATATTCGGGAGAACCCACAGCCTGACAAATTGTTCCTACTGCTACTCCACCTGTTCTATCTCCTGTATTGGGTAGTTGTGAAGCAGAGCGTGTATCGCAATTTTGTAGATAGGGAGTATATACCCAACCTTGAGTATTATTTGGTCCAGTTACTTGTGTCCATTGTCCATCATTAGACCTATTGATGACTGTTACAGAAGTACCGTTGTTAAAAAAGGCAATATTTCTACCTCCATTTGGCTGGTCTCGGAAATCTACACCTGCACGACTATCTGCTGGTGAAGACTGAAGCTGACAAACTTGTTGTTGAGCAAGTAATCTCTTATTGGTCTGGTTAACCCATGGAGTCCACTGGTCTGCCATAGCAATAGTTGGTATTTGACTTCCTAATAAAGATAGAGAAGCAATTGTTAATATTCTTAGGTAATTTGGTTTTTGCTTGATGTTATTTTTCATAAATATTTTGAATTATTTGCGATCGCAAGTTTAGCTACTGACTATGTAAGTCTATATTTCGGATGTTTTGATTATTCTTAATACTTTATTTAGATAAAAACATCTTTTTTTAAAGGTAGCGTTATCTTTCTAACTTTTATATTTTAATATAAATAAAATTTTTGACAAGGGAAATTTACTAAGTTAACAAAAATCCCTATTTGCCTCAATAAATCTATAAATTTGAGAACAGGAAGATAAGGAATTTAAGCCGATAAAGTCTGATTTTTAGCGCCAATAAAAAACATTACATAATAAGTCTATTTACTTAGTAATATCATGTCCGGTTGAACAGTTATAAATAAATAACGACTGACTCCTCAGTCGGACCGAGTCAACCCACCCCTAACCCCGACCGTGGAGGGGAATAAATAGGAATAAAGGAGAAGGAATAAAGGAGAAGGAAGAAGGAGAAAGTTTGTCGATCGCGCTCTTATCCGGACATTATATAATAATTAGGACTGCATTCTTGCATTGTATAGATTACCGAATAATTAATCATTAATCATTATTAATTAAATAATTCAGCTAATTCCGCCTCCCCTTTCAAGGGGAAAATCAAGAAATAATATTTCCTTATGTTCAATTCCGTAACGGTTTTAACCAGAGGTAATTATCCATTATCCATTATCCATTATCAATTAATGAAAGAAGCTAAAGGAGTTAATTAATATAGTTTTATTTCTATTCCCTGTTTGGTTAATATACTGTAGATATGTATTTTATCCTATGGAAAACTTCTCTATGTTGAAACCCTCTTACCGAATAATTAAGGTTTAAAGCCTCTTATTTATGAGCAAGGAGAAACAAGAAAAAATTTTCCTTTTATTCAATCCTATCCGTTTTAGGGAGAGGTCATTTCAGTTATCAGTTATCAGTTATCAGTTATCAGTACCTCTGCCTGTTTGTGCGTAAGCATTTCCTCCGGAATGCTGACTGCTGTTTGCGTAGCAGTCCGCAGGAAATGCTTACGTTTGTGCAGCATGACAAAGGTCAAGTAAAGTGAATTTAAATATTGAACTTTATTTTTTTTTTCATCCCCTTGTAGAGCGGTAGCTCGCGGCGAAGCCAAGGGGAGGCTTTAAACCTTATTTTTTGGTAATTATTAATTATCCATTATCAATTATTGAAAAGTATTATGTTAACCTGAAAATAAGTTGGAACTTAGTAGAATAAAGACCTCGATCGTGCTTAAATTATTTTGACATTTTTTAGATATACTCTAGAAACTAATCTCTTGAATACTTATAAATAACTGTTGTGAGGAGTCATTTCAGTTATCAGTTATCAGTTATCAGTTATCAGTTATCAGTATTTTTAATAAATGAAGCAAGCATTTGCTTAACCTCTACAGGACTTACGCAAATTGACTTTTAAACCACAATCTGTAGGGGCGAATGGCATTCGCCCTCGCTATATGTAGAGTCTCTGCGTAAGTCCTGTTGACTTTTAAACCACAATCTGTAGTGGCGCCATTCGGAGCTTTGCGGAACGCAAATAGCATTCGCCCTCACTAGATGTAGAGTCTCTGCGTAAGTCCTGTTCTACAACATTTTTAAACAAAGAATTGAAGCACAAGAACAGCAAGCTTAAATTGTCCACTAAAATTAATAAAGCTGTTTGCGCAGCATGACAAACGGAATAGCTGATAGCTGATAGCTGACTGCTGTTTGCTTACATATTTTTGGAGGGTTGCTCAAATCCCCTACTTCCCCTCCACGGTCGGGGCCCGCGGGTGGGCTGACTTCTGACGCGCGTTAACCCTGACTACAAAACTTCTCCACACAACGCGCAAACATTTCTACTCCCATTCCTAGAGCAGTTTCATCAAAATTAAATCTAGGATGATGGTGCGGATAAGCTAAATTTTTCTCAGCATTTGCCGAACCCAAAAAGAAATAACAACCAGGTACTTCTTGCAGAAAAAATGACATATCCTCACCCCCCATAGTTTGACATTCTGGTACAACACCCGCAGGAGTTTCTACTAATAATTCAGCTACACTTTTAACCAAATCTGCTATTTTTTGATCGTTAATTAACGGCGGATAAAGAGGATTATAATTAAATTCATAACTCGCCCCATGACTTTCACAAACTCCGGCAATAACTTGCTCAATTCGTTTAGCAAAATAATCTTGATAAGCCAAATTAAAATAGCGCACTGTACCACCCATTCGAGCAGTATCAGCAATCACATTAAACGCCCGACCTGCATTTAACTCCCCAACCGTCACAACCGCTGAATCTATAGGATTAATATTCCGAGCTACTATTGTTTGCAAAGCATTAATAATTTGAGCTGCAACTACCACAGAATCTACAGTTTGATGAGGCATTCCTCCATGTCCACCTTTGCCCAAAATTGTGCAATTAAATCTTTCGGTAGCTGCCATTAAAGTACCACTGCGGACTCCTACTGTGCCGAGGGGTAGATTATTCCACAAGTGCAAACCAATAATGGCATCCACATCAGGATTTTTCAACACCCCTGCTTCAATCATTGGTTTAGCGCCTCCAGGTCCTTCTTCCGCAGGCTGAAAAATGATTTTGATTATCCCATTAAAATCTTGGCGATGGGTAGCGAGATAGTAGGCAGTACCTAGAGCGATCGCTGTATGTCCGTCATGGCCACAGGCGTGCATCACACCATCATGTATTGACCTATATGGCACATCATTTAATTCTTGAATTGGCAGAGCATCTAAATCTGCCCTGATAGCTAATACAGGTCCTGGTTTACCACTGTCGATAGTTGCGAGGATACCTGTTTTAGCAACTCCTGTTTGATGTTCGATGCCCCACTCTTGCAATTTTTGGCAAATAAATTCCCCTGTTAAATATTCTTTGAAACCTAGCTCTGGTCTTTTATGGAGATGTCGTCGCCATTCAACTAGCAAAGGTTGTAGTTTTCTAATTTCTGGACGTAGTTGAGATTGAGTAACGGAATTTGAAGTTGGAATAGTTGAAACCATATTTTTTATACTGAATTATCATTTCCCTTATGGGTTTAATACCCCATCGTCTACAGGGTGTTCAAAATTGTTTGGGGTGAGTAGACGCGGAGCAGCAGGTCGTTGACTATCCATAAGCAATTTTCCCTTCTGCCTTCTGCCTTCAGCATAGCTGCCTTCTGCCTTCTTCAATAATTTTTGATTGTCGTTGGTAAGGGCAAAAATTTCTCTAAATCTAAATTAGAAGCTGCTGTTGCTAATTTGCCTAAGTTGTTAATATCTGGCAAATGTGGTATAATTCCACAGACTTGTACTTGAGTTAAGGATTGAATTAATTCAACAGGAGTCCAGTCAGCAATTTCTTGCTCAGAGCAAGGTTGAACGCAGTTAAGGATAATGCCTCGGAGATTAACCTTCATTTGACGAGCTAGAGCAACATTAGCTACGGTTTGAGCGATCGCGCCTAACTTTACTGGTACAACCAAAATAGTTGGTAAATGCCAATCCCTAGCTATGTCTGCCACCGTCAGTTCGTGAGTTACAGGAGAACCTAGTCCCCCTAAACCCTCGACTAGCACAAAATCTTTTTGTTGTCGTAATCTGGCAAAAGTTGACCATACCCTATCTAATTGTACCACACGACCTTCCCGTTCTGCAGCTACAGGGGGAGCCACGGGTGTTTCATACCATAAAGGGTTAATTTCGTCAATAGATTGGTCTAGAGAAAATAATTTAGTGTAAAGTTCGCGATCGCCTATGCCAGTTTGAATAGGTTTAAATAAGGCTAAGTTCCGGTCTTGATGGTAAGTCTGCCAATAAGCAGCAAGAGCGATCGTCAATATCGTTTTACCAGCGTCGGTATCGGTTGCAGTAATCAAAAGTTCTTTCAAAACATTTACCCTGGAATATCATTTCTGGAACTTTCCATTGTAATATCTTCAGGACTTCCGTACCAAGTTCTACCTGTAGAGTGTATTGCAACTCACTCTTGGTATTACACCACTGTTGCTTGCTAAAGCTGAAAAACATGGACGATTTTGATATTAGGGGGTACAGAAATTATCAATTCTTTCCCCCTACTTCCTACTCCCTCTTTTGGTGGAGATGTCTATTTATCAAACAGGATTGGGTCGCTTCAATAATTGATAATTGATCGTGGATAATTGATAATTACCTCTCCCTAATACCATCTCTCAAAAAGAATGCTATGTATGATTGGGTGGGGAAGTGTGGGAAGTGTGGGAAGTGTGGAAAGTTGGTTCGTGTGGGGAGGGGTTAAAAGTAGGAAAAATCTATACTAACCAACTAATAATTGTCAAAAAAATACTTTGAATCTTGGTAAATATTGAGGTGTTAAAGTAGAACTGAAGTATAGCATTGCTTTTGGGAATTGGTATAAAACGGATAGGATTGAACGATCGTGAAAATTTTTTCTTGTTTCTCCACGGCGAGTGAGAGGATTTTTACCTTAATTATTCGCGCCACCCCGCCGGGAAATGGCGATCGGGTTTTTGGAGACTTGCTCAAATCCCCTACTTCCCCTCCTGGGAGGGGCGGGGGTGGGTTGGGGAGGGGCAGGGGTGGGTTAACTTCTGTACGGGGGAACGGCCGTTTGCTTCGCATAACTGTCGAATGGCGCCCCTACTGACTTGCAGACTTGCTGACTTCGTTAAGGATCGCTACGATTTTCCAGCTCGTCTACAGCATCTTCTGTACGTTCATTAGTATTCTTGGGCTTCAACCAATCAGGCCATAGCCCAACTATAAATTTTCGACTTTGCCAGCTAGCATTTTGGACAGGTTGAGGCACAAATTCAAAACTGTCACCAGCAATTACAAAAACTATACTCACGATGACAAATAACCATATTAGATTCTTATTCATAAGCTGATATTAATTGAATTTATTTGTTTAACTTTAGTATTCCCACTACTGACAAAAATACTTCTAATACCAATTTCATAAAATATAGCTACATTCAAGGGAGAGTGAGCAGTAGGGAAATTACATGCAACGTAAAGGGAAGTATATAAAGCATTAATATTCGCCATTCATTAAATAGAAAAAAAAAAGTTAGGTAATCAGGAGCAAAAAGATATTGGTAGTCTTGTCAAAGTAGTAGTTAGTCAGTATATTCATTTTATTACTAGAAGGTAAACCTAAACAATCGCTACTTGTTTACCACTACCAAAATATTAACTTATAGATGTTTAGGGTTCAATTCTTGCTTGCCATTTTCATATTTTTTGTATAAGTTTCTTGGTCAGTAATGATAAATACATTCTGAGCTGCAATACCCTCTTTTTCCATTAATCTCATTACTTTCAAGTGAAATTCACGGACAGCACGCCCGTAACCAGTAGGGGTATGATATGAAACATATTTGATCTTGCGAGCATTACCTTCAACACCTTGGAACATTATATAATGTTCCAGAAAACCGTCGATACTTTTAAATATTTCATCAAGACCAGCCATTATCCTCTCTGCTTGATCTGCTGTAATACCATCAATTTTTAAAGTTCCTGTTATCCCCCACTCGTCAACATCAGCTCTGTTTTGAGACCAGTTATCTACAATACCCCCCACCATTCGAGAATTGGGCATTTTAATGATCGAACCCCACTCCCATGAGTACAACTTTGTTGTTCTTAAACCAATTTCTGAAACCTGGAAAAAACCACTTAATCCTGTAACTGCTATCCAATCACCAGGTCTATACAACCCATCAGTATAGATAATTATAGCACAACACCAATCATAGATAATGTCCTTGAACAACAGACCTAGAGCTACACCAGCACCACCAAGTAAACCAATTAGAGCTCCTGCAGATGCTCCTAAAAATACTTCTGCTCCTTTAATACATACCACAACAATTGCTGCAATCCGAAATAGTCTAGGGAAATAGGGAACCAGCAAATCATCGAGGTCTGTCTCAGTGTGAATAGTTAGATATTGTAGTAGTTGACCTAACAAAGGAGCTGAACGATAAACCACATTTGCTACCAGAGCAATAGCAACTAAACCGAGAACATCAGTTATAATTGCGTTTAACTCATCGCTGATATACTCTATTAAAATTATATGTACTGCCCAGAACCCACCAAGTAAAACTAACCAGGTTAAGGGTTTTTTAATGATAGCAATCAATTGATCGTCTAAGTCAGATTCAGTGTTAGAAGCTAGACCTTCAATACTTTTAATAATTACTCCAGCAATAAAACCCTGAAGTATTAGTGTTAATAGTAACACTCCAAATGCTAATAATAATTTATATGCCGATAGGCCAAAAATAGTTATTTCTCCAAGAGCATTCCAAATTTGTTCTAATAAGTTCATAAAGTCCATTTTTTTTCCTCAATTTAGAGATTTATCATCAGAATAGAATAAGGTACTTTCCTCATCTACAGAAACTAAAATCTAGAGTCTAGTACAATGACAAATTCAGACCGTTCTTACAGTAGCAAAAAAACTGTCGATCTAGTATTGTTAATATAATATTTTAATATGCGCATTGTATCTTCATGGAATTATGAAAGCAGGCATTGGTGAGAGGCACATTAAATTTAAAATCATCAGGCATAATCCTGAAAATCAAATATAGAATACCTTAATTTGTTCTGACAATCTCTTTTGCCTGATGCAAATCAGACTTTACCTTGTCAGTTTTTAATGAAAATTAAAAATTATTTGACTTTTTTCCTAGTTAGCTTTCTAGCTCATATATACAGAGCCTATGAAGCTATGCTATATATATAGTTTATTATTTCAGTAATAATCGGAGAACCAAGACTACAGATAAGTAGGGTTTGCGCTCAAAAGTCTTTTTCAGGAGTAGGGGAGCGAGGAAGTAGGGGGAGTGAGGAACCCACCCCTAACCCATCCGGTAGAGGGGAAGAGGGGAGATTAGAGTAGTTAGGAGAAACGAGGAATTAATTAGGAGATAATCGGATATATTTGTCCCTTGATTTTTCTGCTATCCTCCCTGCCTTTTATGCTAAGTTTTTGAGGGTTTTCAACGTGATACCAGGGACTTTTTTCGCTCCTTTAAAGGCACTTACCTTTATCTGTCAATGCTTTTAGAGAGCGATCGGTAAACTCTAAGTAGGTTGGTACAATAAAATTGATGTATATTTAATTCTGTAAAAAGTTTTAAATAACGTATTTATTTATAGACTGTCAGCTAAATTTTACATTTTTATTTTTTAATGCTTAACTACTTAATATTGTTGTGTAAGTCAACAGATAAAACAGATATTAAGATTAAACTATTATTCTAAAAAATGCTGTCAAAGCTAGGAACATTTCAGATTGATACTCCTATATTTCTCGCTCAAATATCAGATGAACTAGAGTTGATATTTTGAGACAAAATTTAGATAGCACCATTTTCCTCCGGGTAATCTTACCATTCATAGATTTTGATCGAGCCAGCAAAAAAAAATGTTAATACTCTCCATTCTTTTTTTGCAAAAAAATCAAGATATTATTATGTACTAAAATCTACAGGAAAAACCAAATTATGAAAATTGATAAAAAAATTCAATATGATGTCATAAAAGACGATAAAAAACTTCAAAAAAAAGCTAAAAAAATCAAACAAAAAGTCTATAAATTTTTACATAAAACATTAACCATTAATAATGCTAGTAAGCCACAAATAATCGCATTTTACACCTCACTAATCCTTGGTGGAGTGAGTTTAACAGTAGCTATATTAGGGTCTTTATTGTACACCCTAGAACAAAATGAGAGATTTGATAATGCTAAACATCAAGCTCAACGAGAAACAGCCAGAGTTGCCTTAGAAATCGATCGGCGACTATATTTTGCCCAAAGATCGGCTGTTTCTGTAGCTAACGCCCTTACTTCTGGTGAATTAAGTGATGGGGAATTATTGGAGCGACTTAAATCAGAAATTGAAGCAAATACAGAACTTTTAGATATTGGCGTTGCTTATCAACCCTTTGCTTATCAACCGGATGTAAGGTTATATGGACCATACTATGCAAGAATAGACGACAAAATAGAACTATTTCAAACCGAAATTAACTATACTAAACCCAAATATGCTTGGTACAATAATACCCTGAACAAAGGACCAAATTGGGGAGAGCCATATTTGTGGAGTGACACTTCTATAGTCAGCGATCCAGTAGTCGGATTTTATACTCCTTTTTATAACCCAAATACTCCAGAGAAATCTCTACGAGGTATCGTATATAGCGAATATTCATTAAGTCAAATTCGAGAGTTGATGGAGTCTCTAGACTTGGGTAGAACTGGCTATGGATTTATCATTTCTCAAACTGGAACTTACCTTTATCATCCTAATGAAGAATATTTTAAAGCTCAAGCAAATGTCTTTGATATTACTTATCAACAGAACGATGAAAAACTCAGAGAATTGATTGTCAAAGGTCTTAAAGGTACACCAGTAGAAGCAAATTTAACAGATGAAGTAACAGGTCAAAATTCTTGGTTATTTCTACGAACAACCAATCGAAATGGATGGATAGTAGGAATAGTATTTATTCAAGATGAAATTTTACCAGATTCTGCAGTCACAAGACGTAAACTAATTGGTCTTAGTATCGCCTATCTTTGGTTTGCTGTTTTTCTCTCAATTCTACTCTTTCAAGCTTACCTGGGAGGGGTGAAACGAATTTCATTAGTATCATTTATTATTACGACATTCTTTATAGCAAACATTGGTTTTGTTTGGAACTTAGTGTTAAGAGCAAGAACTTATACAGCAACTCGAAACCTTTTGCTTAGTGATACTGGGATAACACAATTATTGGCTCCTCAAATAGAGTTAAGTCAAGAATTAAATCAAGAACCACCCCTAATTGTTCCTACAGGAGTTTTTATTCAATCATTTGATTTTACAAGTCCAAAAGATGCTTTTGTCACAGGTTATATATGGCAAGAATACCAAGATGGTGTACATGATGATTTATCTCGTGGCATTATACTAGCTAATGCTATTGAAGACAGTGATTATGAGTTAAGAGAAGATTATCGACACAAAAAAGATGGTTTAGAAGTTATCGGTTGGTATTTTGCTTATACTCTCCGGATGGATTTTGATTTTGATTATTATCCTTTTGATGATAAAGATTTGAAAATTCGGATTTTGCATCAAGATTTCAATAATGGAAACTTAAATCGTCGGGTGGTTCTTGCTCCTAGCTTAAATAGTTACAGTGTAATTAACCCGCGAACCACACCAGGGGTAGATCGAGAAATGGTACTCGGAGAATGGTATCTCAGAGATAGCTTTTTCGAGTATGTATTTAAGACATACAATACTAATTTTGGTCTGCTAGATTCTGCACCAAAAACTAATTTTCCCGAACTTCAATTTACTGTTATTTTGCAAAGGTCTTTCTTAGGTCTGTTTATTTCTAAACTAGGACCAATGATTGTAGTTTTGACTTTGTTATTTGCAGTACTACTGACTTGCGACAGAGAACAAACAATGGAAGTTTTGGGAGCTGCTGCTGGTTTTGTATTTATTGTGATTTTGGATCAGGTGACAGTTCGACAACAAATCATTACTAAAGGTATTGTTTACTTAGAGTACTTTTACTTTGTTGTTTATTTGTACATTTTCTTGGTAACTTTGAACTTTATTCTCTGGAGTTTGAAGCCCGATCTTCAGATTTTTAAGTATAAAGATAACTTTATTTTTAAGGCGCTTTATTGGCCGAGTATGATGAAAATTTTACTGATAATTACTATTTTGGTATTTATTTAACTAGCGATCGGTATTTTCCGTACCGGAATGCGGAGCAAACAGCTTTCAGCGCCCTAAAAGCTTGGGTTTACCGATAAATTGTGTTTTAAAGCCTCTCCTTTTAAGGGGAAAAAAGAAAAAAATTTTCATGATTAATCAATCCTATCCGTTTTCAAGGAGAGGTCATTTCAGTTATCAGTTATCAGTTATCAGTTATCAGTACCGACCACTAAAACCGGAGGCTTGAAATATTGAACTGAATATTTTTTCATCCCCCTTAAAAGGGGAGGCGCGTGGACCTCATTTTTTGGTAATATAATAATTAATAATTAATAATTAATAATAGCTTTGTTGCATGAAAGTATATAGCTGCCACACTTGCTCCGCATATGTACTTCATAATGCACGGAAACTGCTGTAACTATTGGACAATAGATGAAGAGAACATCAATGTTTTGCAGAAAAAGGCTGAAGCTTTTGCCTGTAAAAGCTTTGAACCTTAATCGGCAGAGCAATAACTATTGGACAATAGATAAATAGAATATCAATAATCGCCAAACACAGCGATTAAGCTGCCGCACTTACTCCGAATAACGCGAATCGGCAGAGCAATAACTATTGGACAATAGTTAAATAGAATATCAATAATCGCCAAACACAGCGATTAAGCTGCCGCACTTACTCCGAATAACGCGAATCGGCAGAGCAATAACTATTGGACAATAGTTAACGCGCGTCAGAAGTCAGCAAGTGTACCCACCCCTAACCCCTCCCAGGAGGGGAAATAGGGGATTTGAGAAAAGCTCAAAAATATTTCGCCTTAAAAAGCGGGGTTGCGCGACCCATGTTATTTTGATAAATAGAACATCAATAATCGTGAAACACAGCGATTAAGCTGCCGCACTTACTCCGAATAACGCGAATCGGCAGAGCAATAACTATTGGACAATAGATAAATAGAATATCAATAATCGCCAAACACAGCGATTAAGCTGCCGCACTTACTCCGAATAACGCGAATCGGCAGAGCAATAACTATTGGACAATAGATAAATAGAACACAGAGCGATATAGCTGCGGAATGGATGTTAAGAACGCTACTTTCATGCAACAAAGCCATTAATAATTAATTGTTGAAGGCGGTTTTCATTTCGCTAGAACACAAGGAGGTTCCATGGAACCTCCCTACAGAGTTTTAATTGTGTCTTTTTTTCAGAAATTTTCTTCCCTGTTGCCTTCGGGAGCTATTGCCTGTTGCCTACTGATGTCTATTATGTCAGCTTAATTATTGCTCTACCGATCTAATATCAAATCCGGTTAAACAGCCATAGAATAGTTAAGTCAGGAGGAGGACCGAGTCAGTCAGACCGAGTCAGGAGGAGAGAGAATTACAAAGATGAGCGTAGTTATGATGGGAGAATTTTTTTATGTTCAATAAAACGGATTTGATATAATATCAAAGCATTGACTGATATTGGTGTAAAGCATTTTTTGGTCTAAAAAAGTGCCAGCTTTTCAGCTTAAAGAGCTGCATAAAGCTAGTATTTTGGGACGATTATGGCAGAAAAATCACGATCGACAATTTTTCCGACTACCTCCTCGCTCATTTCCCATTTCTCCTGTCTTCCCCTCCTGGTCGGGGCCCGCGGGTGGGTTCTCCACAGTCGGGGCCCGCGGGTGGGTTGTCTCCTGTCTCCTACCCCTACTAAAAGACAAGCGCTTGCGCAGACCCTAATTAGATTGACTACCACTGATTTTCTGCCTTTCTTTTTCAGAGAAAAGTTTATCAATCAGCTTAACACCAACAGCAGATTCTCCATCAAAAACAGAACCAGTAGTAAGTTCCTCAATACGCTCTCGTACCTTCTCTTCCAATATTCGAGGTAAAGGTACATAACCCTCTTCGGAAATTACTGGTTTGTTAGCAGTATTAATTTTGTAATCAACAAAAGCCTTAACAGGAGGTGTGTTTTCTAGGGAATTCTTGCTCACATATAAAAATAATGGACGAGATAGGGGGCTATAAGTACCGTTAGCTATGCTTTCACTACTTGGTTCAACACATTGACCACTACCATTGTCAACAGAAATCACCTTCAGAGCATCCTTATTTTTTTCATAGTAGGTAAACCCGATAAAACTCAAACTACCCCACTCAGATTCAACTCCCTGAAGAATGATATCATCATCTTCACTGGCCTTATAGTCTGTTCGGCTTTTACCTTCTTCCCCAGTAACAGCTTCAGTGAAGTAATCATAAGTACCAGATTCGGGATCGGGAGCATAGAGACTCAGAGGTTCTTCGGGAAATTCATCCCGAATTTGCTTCCAATTGGTTATTTTCTCCCGATCGCCATCATCAGGTTGCCAAATTTTTGTTAACTCTTCTAGGGTCAGACACTCTGCCCAATCATTGTCGCGGTTGACAATTACAGAAATACCATCGAAAGCAATGGGAATTTCAACAAATTCTATTCCGTTTGCCTGACAAAGGGCAATCTCAGACTTTTGAATGGGACGGGAAGCATTTGATATATCTGTGTCCCCAATACAAAACTTTTTTAGTCCAGCTCCAGAACTAGATATTCCTACAATTACCTGAATTTCCGGATTATCATTCATAAATTTTTGAGCCATTGTGTCAGATAAGGGAAAAACTGTACTCGAGCCATCAACTAGGACATATTGTCTTTCCTCAATATCTTCTTCGTTTGCTAGTGGAGATGTTTCGGTAGTGGAAGTTATTGTTTCACTATTGCCACAAGCACCTACCATTAGAAGTAGAGCTATTGCCAAAAAACGGAGAGATTGGTTTTTTAATTGTATTACTAAATTCATAAATTTTACCGAAAAATTCTGGGTATGCGCCTCCCCTTTGTAAGGGGGTAAAAAAAGAGAATATTTCAGATTTCAAGCCTCCTGATTCCAGAGGTACTGATAACTGATAACTGATAACTGAAATGACCTCTCCTGAAAACGGATAGAATTGGCAAATAGAATTTTTTTTGATTTATTTTTTATTAAAAGAAGAGGCTTTATAGCAGTCGAAAGAAAAGGCACGGACATATCAAAAGCCTAAAGCTCAGACAACACAATATTTTCTTTCTTCCTTCTTCCTTCTGCTATAAACCTTAATTCTTCAGTAAATTATGGAGATTTTTACCATCTTCTCAAGCTATTAAACTTTGTAAAAAATTCTAGATTTTATCTGAAATCAAAAATTTTTTCCCGATCATTTTTATTTAGGGCTTGCTGAATAAAGCTAAAAGTCAGGATATATAAAGCTTAGGAGCTTATTATATTCAATTTATCTCCTAGTTTATGGCTCTTATTAGCATCAATTTACTGAAATTTTCTGCTGAAGTTCAAGAAAATTTCTTCACATAAAATGGCCGAAACCTTTGCCTGTTCCCCACAAATTGACCCGTCCCCGCGTCTGGTGCGTCCCCGTGTCTACCCCACCAACCAATTTTTTCAGCAGACCCTATTTAGATGTACCGTTCTTAGAAACCTACGATTATCTAGTGTAATCTATGATTATCTATAGATAGCCTGTTCTATTCCTGTTTCTATCTGGCAACGTCGGCGTTATCCAGTCCACAGGCACACGCGGTCGAACTGACCGCCATAGCTAGATTAAAACTAGCATTCAAATCTCGTTCGCGATCTTAGTTGCGGAGCAATCGCAACTGAAACCGCAATGTTCACACCTGAAAACACGCTCCGATAAAGACAGAGATTCTTTAACAAAACCACAGTTATAACAAGTCTTAGAACTAGGGAACCATCTGTCCATAATGATTAGCTTCGAGCCATATAACTCACACTTGTACTGTAGCTGTCTACGAAACTCATAAAAACCCATATCGGCAACAGCCTTAGCTAGCTTGTGATTTGACATCATACCTGATACATTTAGGTCTTCTATTACTATTTGACTGTGGTTTTTGGCCAAATAAGTTGTTAATTTATGTAATGTATCTTTTCTGATATTAGCTACCTTTGTGTGTAACTGAGCTATCTTGAGTTGCGCTTTCTTCCAGTTAGAGCGAAAACTTAGTTTTATGCCTGTTCAAATATTGCAATCGAGAGAGTTGGCTTCATACTTTCTTAAAGATTTAGCACCAACAAAAACTTCAGAGCGTAGATAACGTAGCTAATGATTTTACTCCTAAATCTACACCAACTACATCTACTGACTTGGAGGTAGTTTGAGGTATGGTTTCTACTTTAAAGCTCACAAACCAACCATTAGCTTTTCTACTAATAGTTACAGCTAAACGGAGATGCATTATCTGGCAAAATTTCATAAGTTTTCACCCAACCAATTCGAGGTAACTTTATACGATTAAAAGCTACTGTTATCGAACCATCAAGGGTGTTTGCGTAGCATTCCGCAGGAAAGCTATCATCCCTACCTTTTTTCTTGAATTTAGGTTGTCCTGAGACTTCACTAAAACAACGCTTCCAGGCTTCTGATAAATACCTCAAAGCATCCATACGGCGCTGTTGAGCGATACTTCATAATACCAATAGTTATGTTTGTTTAACCATTGCTACTAATAGTTTATGCAGGTCAATTGCAGTAGGAAATTTAAGTTTACTATCAGGATTACTGGAATTGTGCTATGCGGATGTTCCTAGTTAGCCATAATCCCCAATTTATTTGCATGACGAGCTACAAAGCGCGTGTTTGGCCAGTAATGTTTTTTGCTGATTTGTGGGATGCAACTCAGCGCGTGAATCCTAGTAGCATAAAATAAAATTATAGATAATCATAGATTATTATAGATAATACCAGATTATAGCCAACAGTTACTAGCCCCTTTAAGATTGACATCCTCTCCCGTTAAATCAAAGATTATAACGAGAGATTCCCAAACCTCGCATGGGCGCGGTTTACTGCTTAAATGGCACTTATCTAGACTTTTACCAGTCCCCGACAGTACGCCAACGAGCGTCAATTTGCTCTACGCATCTGCAAAGGCCGCAGTGATACTTCAATGTTATCATGTTTCCATTGTATCATAATTCTATATCAATGGAACCCTTATTGTTTGTTTGGTCGCGATTCATCTCCCGGTAAATGGCTCGATTATACCGGGAGTCCTCTCGCTCCTTTTTTGATAGAAAATATTTGAAAGAAATTTTACATTAATCGGGAACTTATGGAAGAAAATTTAATCTACCACTTAAAATACTGGAATCCAAAATCTAAGATACTAACTCACTCAAAAATTAAAAATTTTAGTTTTTGTTTTGAGCCTGAAGATTTGTATTAGTTTCAATAGATTTTTGATCGAACTCTTCTCGGTTAGGAAATATGTCAAAAACTCGATCCATACTTGTTAACTCAAACAGAATTTTAATTTGTTCATTAATAGAACATACAACTAATTGACTTCCAGCAGCTCTAACAGTTTTGAGCGCTAAAACTAAAGCACCTAAGCCAGAACTATCCATAAAAGTTACTTCTTTAAAATCTATCAAAATAATATCTGCTCCAGCTTCGACTTGCTCGCTAATTTCTTGGCGAAATGCAGTAGCTTTAGTGCCGTCTAAAATGCCATTTGGTTCAATAACTTTAACCACAGTACTCATATTTTCTAGAAGCTATGACTCTAACTATTAACAGACCTACGCTAGTATAACTCATTACTGAGATTAACTCCAAGTATATTGATAAGTAAATCAAAAGTAATTACCACATAAGCTTTTCTGTTGTTTGATTTAATTTATAGGACTAACTTTGGCACGAAATAGTAGTTTATCTCCCTGCCGATAGCCAGTATAACGAACTTTTACCAGTTCTCCCTCTTGGACAGACCCTTCCATTAGTTGATGTAACTGAGGGTCAAAAGGAACTTCTGCTCCCACAGGAAGGATAGATTCTACATTCCATTGTTGGATCAATTGCTCTACTGGACGTAACAAAGGTAATATCTTGACTGCTGCTAAACGAGGATTTTGTTTGACTTTGTATACAACAGTAGGCCATTGTTGTAACCAAGATTCTAAAATTTGCAAGCTAGACTGCTGAAACTCCTGTGTTAAAAATTGTTTTTGTTGCTCTAAGTTTGCCTGGATATTGTTATATTCTTTTTCTAATTTTGATGTGGAAGTTGGTGCTGATTTTTTGACAAGTTCGGGAGCAAAATTATCTAATAATTCTGTTAAGGTAATTCCTAATGCTTGACTAATTTTGAATAAAATATCTACTCGCATTTGCGAACCTAACCCACGTCGCAACCGAATAAGCTGTAATTCCAAAACTCCTGCTTTTTTACTTAATTCTTTAATGCTAGAAATATTTGCTTTATCCATGAGATTTTGTAATTGGGAGGCATAGTTTATTAAAAAAGAATGATTCATTTCACCAGATATTAAAAGAAAAGAGCAAACTTTTACAGCATTTCCCGTTGCCCGTGAGGTACAAAATTTTAGGTTTGAGGGAACACCGGATCTGGGAACAGAAAAGAATAAAAACAACTGTACCTCATAGCTTCGGAAACTGCTGTATGTCTGCTCTAGAATATATCACAATTACTCACGATCGAGAGGGGGAGTAGGGAGTCATTTCAGTTATCAGTTAACTACCTATCAGCTTGGACGTTCCGGAATGCTACTCTTGCCAGCATTTAGCTGGAGCGCTAAAAATTCAAGGGTTCGGCGTCCCCCAGGCTTATTTGAAAAATTAGTAGTGCGCCTTTAATATAGAATCCGGTTGAATAGTTATTGTATAGTTGGGAGTAGGGGACCCTCCCCTAACCCCTCCTGGGAGCGGAATTTGGGGAGTGGGGGAGTGGGTCTGATTAAATGGGTGCATCTCATAGCAAGCAAAAATACTTTTTTTCCGATATATTCCCTTCCGGAGCTGTTGCCTTTCGGAGCTGTTGCCTAAAAGCGATAAATTTTTGGCTTTATTCTTGCATTATCGTTGCACCCGATTAAATATTGAAGTAATTATAGAATTATCAACATATATTATATAACCGGATTCTATATAATCGGGATTCAAAACCCCATTATACGCCTTGAGAAGCTGATTGCTGTTAACACAGTTCCTCCGCAGGAGGCTTGCTGATTGCTGAGTGCTACTTCAACAGTTATCAGTACCTCTGCAATAAGGAGGCTTGAAATAAGGAATATGCTCTTTTTTTTATCCTCTTAAAAGGGGAGGCGCATACCCAGATTTTTTTGGTAAGGAGTAGGGAATAGGGGGGAATAATACCATTTCTCAAAAACTTTTCTACATTTTATTGAGTAGGGGAGTAGGGGAGAATTCAATAATGGATAATGGATAATTGATAATTACCTCTCCCTAAAAGGAAAAAATTTATTTTTTTTCCCTTGAAAGGGTCGGCTTCAAGGCGTGAATTATTTAATTATTTAATTATTTAATTATTAATTCTTCGGTAAAGACAAGAATAATTAACATTAACGCGAGCTAAAATTAGCAAAAAAGTTATTCGACTTGTATTAATTACTTAATAACTGAAGTGTTACTCAAGTATAGCATTAATGCATGGGAATTGGTTTAACGAAGTCAGCAAGTCTGCAAGGTGTGCAAGTCAGCAAGTGTACCCACCCCTAACCCCTCCCAGGAGGGGAAGTAGGGGATTTGAGAAAAGCTCCAAAAACCCGATCGCCTTAAAAGGCGGGGTTTTAGACCCTTATGATTTTGATAATTGATGATTTATATGCAATTTTTCGCTCCAAAAAGGCACTTATATCATGTCCGGTAGCATCGGTATTGTATAGTAAAGGTAGGCAACAGCTCCGGAAAGCAACAGGCAACAAGCAGGAAGGTTTAAGAGCCAGAAAAAAAACTTAAATTTCCTGTAGATATCCACACTAACTTTTACACAAACGATTGCATTCGGACATAATATTACTTTTATATGTCAGTGCTTTTATATTTAATCGGTAAACCCTAATTATGTTTATTTATTAATTGATAAAACGGGTGCATCTCATATTTGCAAAAATACTTTTTTCTTATATATCCCCTGTTCCCTGTTCCCAGCTCCGGTGTTCCCTAAAAGCGATAAATTTTTGGCTTTATTCATGCATTGAGATCCACCCGTTAACGCGCGTCAGAAGTCAGCAAGGTGTGCAAGTCAGCAAGTGTACCCACCCCTAACCCCTCCCAGGAAGGGAAATAGGGGATGCGTGAGCAACTCTCCAAAAGTATTGCGCTTTAAAAGGCGGGGTTTTAGACCCATGTTATTTTGGTAAAAAAAATTGAATTTGATTGTAAATCTGCTTCTAGGAACTACAAAAATTATCAATAGTCCGAGAAACTTCAGTATACAAATCATCAGCTTTTTCAATCTAGCCATTTTTAGCTACAATAACTAGAAAATAAACACTGTGGAGGTAAATAAAATTGCAGACTAAGATATATAAAAAATATTTAACTTACAAATTAATTCCGAGTACAATATTGATAGTAGCTTTACTACTAGGATTGTATAAAAGACCAGCAGAAGCTCTAGAAGAATCTAATAGATTGCTCAAAATAGGAGTCATACAACGATTTGGTACTAAACCCACAGATAAAATTACCCTCAGAGCTACTCCAGGAGATAAATTAACTTTAAGCTTTAAAACTCCAGCAGGAAAAGAAACTCTTACTACTGAAAAAGTTGAGTTGAAAATTAAGATGAGACCGCAAGAAAAAGCATTATTAAAAGAGCGGTTAGTTCTCAGCAGTCACCGCAGTTATGAAAATGCTGAAGAAGATGCTCAATTATGGAAAAATAAGGGAATAGAAGTAGAAGTAACTCAACCCGGAAGATGGAAAGTTTGGGCCAAAAGAGAAGTTTATAAAACTCCTTTATTGCGACGCTGGTTACTAGAAAGTCTAGAAGCTCATAGTAATACAGATGTATATCTTGATTTGGAAGTTCTCAAACAACGACCCACAGCTTACTGGGAAATGAATGGCTATACTTATCATCGCCATGAATTAGATATTACAGCAGGAAAAGATATAATTTTCGTCAATAATCAATTTAATCAAGATACGGCAATACCAGAAGAACGACGTTATGCTGGCTCACTCAAATTACAACCGAATGCTTATGGAAGCTACACATTAGTAAATAATGTCCCAATAGAAACTTATATTCGAGGAGTAGTACCCCACGAATTAGGAGCTTGGCCACCAAAATCATCCCTAGAAGCTCAAGCAATTTTAGCTAGAACTTATGCACTACGGAATTTACATAGGTTTGTAGCAGATAATTATGAGTTGTGCGCCAATACTCACTGTCAAGTATACAAAGGATTAGATGTATACCCAGAAACAGATGAAGCAGTAGCAGCAACTAGAGGAAAAGTCGTGACTTATGAAGATGAGTTGATAGATGCAGTTTATTTTGCTGTTAGTGGCGGTGTGACAGCAGATTTTAACGATCTATGGAATGGCACTGAACGTCCATATTTACGACCTGTAGTTGATTCAGCTAATAATATCTGGGATTTATCTACAAATAGTTTAGCTGATGAACAAAATTTCCGTAAGTTTATGAGTCTTAAAAAAGGATTTAATGAAGAAGGTTGGATAGAGTTTCGTTGGCGGGAGGTAGTTAGTTTGCCGGGTATAGTTAGCTATTTGAAGAGTTATTTTCGAGAGAAAAAAAGTCCTTTTGCTCAAATTGAAACTGTAAAAAATGTGGAGGTGACGGAGCGATCGCTTGCTGGTCGTGTTCTGAAAATGACTGTGGAAACTGATAAAGGGATTATAGAGTTAAATAAGGACGAAGTACAAAATGCCTTTTGGGTACCTTGGAGTACGCTCTTTTATTTAGACCCTATATACAAACCCGATAAAACTTTATGGGGCTATAGTTTTATTGGAGGAGGATTTGGACATGGGGTAGGTTTCTCTCAGAAAGGGTCTATTAAATTAGCTGAGTTAGGTTGGAGTAGCGATCGAATTCTCAGTTTTTACTTTCCTGGAACAGAGATCCAACCTCTCAGCGAGTCCGTCACTTTTGGACAAAAATAATGATGGCGATCGAGATAATATAAATGCGCTTGGGATTTCAATAGTCTTGTGGAATGGGCATCTTGCCTGTTCCCGTTCCCGTTCCCTGTTCCTGATATTTTCCCGTTCCTGATATTTTCACCGCAGGCAGGCAGGGACAGGCAGGATCCCTGCCCCCACTTACCACTTATATTCATCCCGCCCCTCAGCAATGCCTGATTGTTTATAGTTAGTTGTTCGCTTAACTATAAACAATCAAAAAATCCTCAACTACACAAGTGCCTCTTCTTGGTGAGTCGTAACGGTGCAGTCTTTTTTAGGGTAAGCAACACAAGTTAGTACCCATCCTGCCGCGATCTGATCGTCATCCAAGAAAGAGCCATCACTTTGATCTATAACATCATCTGCGTTACCTTCTACCTTTCCTGCACAGCTCGAACAAGCACCAGCACGACAGGAGTAAGGTAGGTCAAGACCTGCTTCTTCAGCAGCATCAAGGATATAGGTATCATCATCACAATCAATAGTTTGGTTGAGTCCCTCTTCTTCATTTATTAGAGTAACTTTGTAGGTAGCCATATAATTTTCCTCTCAATAATTAATTAGACAATTTTTTTTGATTTTTGATTGACTCGAAGCTGCTAATTTTAGTACAGTGCTTCTTCTTGATGGGTTTCAATTGTGCAATCAGATGTAGGATAAGCTACGCAAGTTAAAACATATCCTGATTCGATCTGATCGTCATCTAAAAATGACTGATCGCTTTGATCTACTGTACCTTCTAGTATTTTACCAGCACAAGTAGAACAAGCACCAGCACGACAAGAGAAGGGTAAGTCAAATCCCTGCTCTTCTGCTTCATCAAGAATATACTTGTCTTCAGGACAATCAATTTCTCGGTCTCCATCTGGAGTTTTCAGTTTCACTTTATAGCTTGCCATTTTGCACTCCTTAATATTCAATAGTTTCGCCTCTATCCAACAGAAAAAAAGGCTTCATTCGTTGTGAGATAGAGTCGTACTCATGTTCAAGGTAATAGAGTTAACTCGTGATGCTTGAAGTCAGCACTTCGTTGATTGATTTTACTATCTAGTTTTACCGATATAGCGCTACAAGTTGAGGTTATGACATTCCTAAATCCACCAAACCCACTCACCGCTTACTGTTGCCTTTCGGAGCAGATGAGCTGTTGCCTAGTAGCGCTATACTATTTTGCTTTGCTAACAAATGTTAACAATGCACAGTAATTTAGATTACTGAGGGGGTATCTCCCAATGTAGTAGAAAATTTTTCTACCACGCTTTCGATCAAAATTTCACGCGCTCCATTTAAGTCGCGATCGAGGCTCAGTTATCAGTGCCTAACCCTCCTACTAGAATGCTACGCATTTTTTTCACTGAGATGGAACACAATGTAGGATATGTAGGGTTAACTCAGGTCTAGAAATTCTCAAATAGATATCCACTATAAAGATAGCGATCGGTATTTATAATCTCATCTCGATCGCTGTTCTTCATTTTCTGGGATTCATATCAGAATTAGTAGAGGTCAATTACTCAAACAAGCAAAACACCAAAATTACTTGGAGTTTAAGCTAGCCGACTAATCACCTCAAACAAGAGCCTTCATTTAAAGGTATTAGGTGATAGTCAAATGGTCATCAACTATATACCAAAAAAAATTAATTAATTTGCTCTCGTCTACTACTTATAGGTCGTCTTCCTTATTCGTTTCAATTTTACAATCAGATGTAGGCTTGGCCACACAAGTTAGTACCCATCCTTCTGATATCTGATCGTCGTCTAAGAAAGACTGATCGCTTTGATCTACTGTTCCTTCTACAACTTTGCCTGCACAAGTGGAGCAAGCACCAGCGCGACAGGAATAGGGTAAATCGATTCCTTGATCTTCAGCAATATCAAGAATGATCTCATCTTTTGGACATTCAATTACTTTTTCACCTTCTGGTGTAACTAGAGTAACTTTATAAGTGGCCATTGAATTTTCCTCTTTGGTAGTTTGGTATAGATATAATTTAAACTTATACAAATTACAAGGCTTGATTAGCCAAATTATTTGTACTTGTTTTATTTCCATCTTTGATATTAAGGGAAAAAATCAATGTTGTAAAACAAATTAGGCAAAAAATTACTATAGAATTTATTATAAATAATTCTAATTTAATTCTGATTACTTATACCTGGTTGGACAATAACCCTGAGACAGATATTAAAAAATATTGAAGTATAGTACGACCATTGGCATATACAATCTAAAATATAAGTTTTTGATTTTGTATTTTAACTATGATCCAGACAAATCTCTCTTCCTCTTTTTTATGCCCCACTATCCCGATCGGAGTAGGTATTGTTGGTACTGGTCATGCTGCTAAAACTAGAGCTGAGGCATTAAAAGTAGATACGCGATCGCTCCTAGTTGCGGTCGCAGGTCATACCCCAGAAAAAACTGAGGAATTTAGTCAAACCTTCCAAGTCCAGAATACAGCTTCTTGGCAACAGTTGGTAAAACGAGAAGATTTGGAGCTAGTTATCATTTCTACTATTAATAGAGACCATGGAGCAATTGTTCGTGCAGCCTTAGAAAATGATAAACACGTCATTGTGGAATATCCTCTGTCCCTAGACCCAACTGAGGCCGAATCATTAATTTCTCTAGCAGCTAAGAAAAATAAGCTATTGCACGTCGAACACATCGAGCTTCTTGGTAATCTCCATAATGCGATTAAACAATCTTTATCAGCTATTGGTAAAGTCTTCTATGCTCGTTACGTTACAATCAATTCTAAACAGCCAGCACCTAGGAAGTGGACTTATCAGCCTTCATTATTTGGCTTTCCTTTAATGGGAGCGCTTTCTCGTTTGCATCGGTTTACCGATCTATTTGGTCAAGTTGATAATGTTAATTGCCAAAGTCAATTTTGGTACACTGAAGCGGACTTTTACAATGCTTGTTTGTGTAATGCCCAGTTAAGATTTAGCAATGGCGTTATTGGGGAAAGTGTCTATGGCAAGGGTGAAAAATTTTGGCTCTCAGAAAACATTTTTACTATTTACGGCGAAGCAGGGACATTAATTTTTACTCCTAAACAAGGTCAACTATTGCAAGGAGAAAAAACACAAACTATAGAAGTGGGAGCGCGACGGGGTTTATTTGCTAAAGATACAAAAATGGTAATTGAACATTTATTGGAGGGAACTCCTTTATATGTAACTCCAGAAGCAAGTTTGTATACTCTAAAAGTTGCTGAAGCGACTAGAAAAGCATCAGAAATAAATAAGATTATCAATCTCTAAAATAGCATTAGTCATCTCCGCAAAAGAGGGAGTAGGGAGTAGGGAGTAGGGGAGATTGAAATAATTATAGAACTATCAACATATATTATATAACCGGATTCTATATGACAGCTGTTAGCTCCGCATTCCGCAGAAAATGCTTACAACAACAGAGCTAGGAATTTAAAATATATAGCAATGTGCGCTGGCATATTTACAAATTACAAGAACTGTCCAATAGCTAAAAGTCTTATATTGTAGGTTTTTTATTCCCCCTGTTGCCAGATGAGCTGTTGCCTGCGCACAGCGCTATATGAAAATTTTAGCCTTGAAAATACTGAATTAATCTGGATTTTTGGTAATTTTAAAAAACATTTTTATTATCTAATATGTTAGTAGTTAGTGAAAAATTTGGCAGTGCTGATGTTTACGGACAAAATGCTAAATCTATATTAAATAAAGCTACTGGTTTTATTAAAGCTTATGACTTTACTTTAAATCCATATCGCGGTTGTCAATATGGTTGTAGCTATTGTTATGCGGCAGCTTTTAGCCCTAATGAAAAAATGAGAGATGAATGGGGAAAATGGATTTTTATTAAAGAAAATGCTGCGGAAGTTTTGGAGAAAGAATTATTGAAATGGGAGAAGAAAAATCCTGCTAAAGCCCCTAGTATTTATATGAGTACTGTAACAGACCCCTATCAACCGATAGAATCTAAAACTCAACTAACTCGTAGATTATTAGAAGTAATGTTGGAATATAAACCAATTTTAGTTATCCAAACTCGTAGCCCGATGATAACTAGAGATATCGATCTTTTACAGCGATTTAAACATCTAAGAATTAATATGAGTATCCCTACTGGTAGTGAGAAAGTTAGAAAAGATTTTGAGCCTCAAACTCCTAGTATTAGAGCTAGACTTAATGCTATGAAAAAAATTAAAACCACAATTAATGATTTAACAGGTTATTTGCCTAAACTTTCTATTACTATTACTCCTTTACTGCCGATTTTACCAGAAGAACAAGAAAATTTTATTAGACAACTAAATTTTGTAGATAGAGTTGTAATTCAAGAGTTTCATGCTAGTCATAAGCGATCGCTCATAGCAAGCACTCGTAATCAGGCTATAGATATGAAAAACAAGTATAGTTGGTGGTACAATAATGAAAATAAAAATTATCAAAGCTTCAAATCTCAGTTAGTAGAAATACTGAGTGATGTAGAAATTAAAGAAGGTCAGGCAGGATTTACTTATGAATAATTAGAACGCAAATTTTTGGTTTTATTTCAAGTTTTGATTGTAAGTATTTCCTCCGGAATGCTTACTTTTCGTTTGCTCTAAAACAAGGCAAAAATTATCAAACTAATCAAATATTCAAAGCTATTGAAAATTCAGGGGCGATAATTTAGCCCCTAGAAAAGTTTGCTCGGGATAGGCTGAAGTTTCAGGCATCTTTACATGACAAAAATAGACATAACTTACGCATAACTACCACATATAGGGTTAACGGCCGCCAACCCCTAGAAATGACGTATAATTTCGTATTTTGTGTAAGTCCTGATAGAGAAATTAGCAATTTAATCTAGGGATAAATTATCAAAATTTCCCAGATTAAGTTAATACAAATACTAAATAATTGAGGAATCAAATAATTTCAGGCACAATTGACTAATGAATAATTACATCACAAATTTTTGGCGTTCTTTCAAGTTTTGGTTTGCCCTAAAACAAGGCAAAAATGCTCAAGCTAATCATATATTCAAAGCTATTCAAAATTCAGGAGCTAAATTATCGCCCCTAGAAAAGTTGTATCAGGATAAGCTGAAATTTCAGACATCTTTACATGACAAAGACAGAGAAATCAACAGTTTAAATGAACATCTGAGAAAAGCTGTTTACAAATTAGATGAATTAGAATTAAAGGTTGATTTTGATGAGCCAGTAATTAGAAGACTTGATGACTATATATTGACTCCAGAACCAAAATTTATTGAGTTTGTCACGAAGACTTTTCAGTTAATTGAAAAAGATGAAAATTTATTGCAATGTACTGGAATAAATGAACGGATATTTGACGATTTTGAATCAAATTTAGCAGAGTATATCAAAACCGAAATAGAAAGAATACCTGAAAAAAAACGAAAACTAGAATTAGAAAAAGCTAACAGAGATATAGAGTGGTTAAAGCGTGGAGCCGATCCAGATTATGGCTTCAACTTAACTCCTTATGTCTATTTTATGAAATATTTTTTAGATAATGTTTATTGTAATTATTTAGCTTGGTATTTTGTCTACAAAAGTGGATTATTACGAACAAAAATGAATATATTAGATATTGCTGCTGGTCCGGGAACAGTAGCTTATGGATTAGCTTTATTTCTACAAAGTAGTAGTGGCTTTTTACTCAACCCTCCGATGCACATATCTTATTATTCCCTAGAAAAACAAGCTCAATTTCAGTATCGAGGTCTTCAGTTTTGGCGACAATATATAGAACAACAAAGAATGCCAACTAATCTTTATTTTCGATTTGATACAAATGATATTTTTACATACAACGAACAATCTAAAATTTTGCCACGAGGTTTCTTTGACTTTATAGTTATTTCTCACTGTTTATTTGCTGACCAAGCAGAAAAGAAAAAGTCTTTCGAGGTTTATCGAAAAATCTTTCAGGAAAATTTGAGTAGTGATGGTTATGTAATTTTAATTGTTCAAATAAGTAAAATATTTAAAGTTTATAATATGCAGCGCAAAGAAGATACGATCCAAGAAAAAAAATTAATTGGAAAGTTTGTTGAGGAGTTAGGATTAAAATTAGAGTGGTATAAATATGTTACTTCAACAGGAATCAGAGAATCTCATAGAGACTTTTTGAAGTATGCTAATGAAAAATTACCTCCTCAAAAATATATGAGTCCACTTCAACGTCAATATCTTGGATTAAATCATAACTCAAACTATGGATTAGATGACTATATAATTATCGGCAAAAAATCAAAATAACTCCAAAACTTATCTATAAAAATGCTCTACAAAATCAAACGCCGAATATTTAAAATTATTGAGCTAGATAATCCCGGAGATACTTACAGCAAAACCTTCAATATCTGCATCATCACATTGATTTTTCTGAGTATTATAGTTGTAATTATCTCCACAGTAGAAGAGATTTATCAGCCATACCAAACCTGGTTAGATAACTTTGAGTTAATATCAGTAATTATATTTACCATAGAATATATTTTGCGAATTTGGTCATCCAATGTTGCTTCTGGATATAAACATCCAGTATGGGGAAGAATACGATTTATGGTTTAACCTTTAGCAATAATTGATTTAATCGCAATTCTTCCATTTTATTTACCATTATTTTGGCCAAATCTAATATTTACTCGTTCGTTTCGCTTATTTAGAATATTTCGGTTATTCAAAATTAGTAGATATTCAAGTACAGTAAAATTATTTGGTAAAGTTATCAAGTCAAAACAAGAAGAGATAGTTATTGCTTTATTTATTGCTTTAGTTTTATTAGTAACTTCTGCCAGTTTGATTTACTTCGCGGAAAATGAAGCTCAACCAGAAAATTTTCCTCATATTCCTGCTGCTATGTGGTGGGGGGTTGTCACCTTAACTACTGTAGGTTATGGAGATGTTTATCCTATTACTCCTTTAGGTAGATTTTTAGGGGCGATCGTTGCATTAGTAGGAGTTGGTATATTTGCTTTACCAGCAGGTATAGTTGCTTCTGGTTTTACTGAAGAAATAGAAAAAAAACGGGCTTCAAATCAAAATAAAAAATCTATAATTTGTCCCCATTGTGGTCAAAAAATAGATAAAGAATAAGCTGTAATTTTTAATTCAGGGCTGGGAGTATGTCAATTATGCAATAATGCCAAATGGTGAAATGTCTCAAGCTGAAAATTATCACTCAAAAACACCATATAACCAACTAGCAACAAAAACAAAATATGACAACCCGCAAAATAATCAAAACTGACAAAGCCCCCGAACCAGTTGGCCCATATAATCAAGCGATCGCTGCCACAGGTCAAATGATTTTCGTCTCCGGTCAAATAGCGATCGACACTAGAATCAATCAAATAGTCTACACTGACGATGTAAGCAAACAAACAGAACAAGTTATGGCAAACCTAGAAGCTATCCTGACCGCAGCAGGTGCAACTTGGTCAAATGTGGTCAAAACAACCGTATTCCTCAAAGATATGAACGACTTTGCCACCGTAAACACCATCTATGCTAAATACTTCGACCCCGACAATGCCCCTGCTCGCGCCTGTGTTGAAGTTGCTCGCTTACCCAAAGATGTACTTGTAGAAATTGATTGTATTGCAGTAATATAAAAAGTCTAAACGAAACAGGACTTACCCATGAGGTACGAAAAATAAGGACTTGAAATTTCTTTCCTCAATGACGGAAATACCTTGAGGTGCTTCAATAATTGATAATTGATAATGGATAATTGATAATTACCTCTCCCTAAAAACGGAATTGATTGAATAAAAGGAAAAAATTTATTTTTTTCCCCTTGAAAGGGGAGGCTTCAAGGCGCGA
>JAXHSW010000047.1:0-654 GCA_034190295.1 Cyanobacteriota bacterium
TGTCCGCCAAAATCCCAAATATTCATCTGAAAGTCATGTTGATTTTTTGTGGGAAAATTCCACTGATGAACTTCAATTCCTTTGGTCGAATCTTCATCTCGGAGTTGATAGTTTGGGTTTTGAATTTTGTTAGCTAGAGTAGTTTTACCAGCTCCACCTTCTCCAAGAATTAGTAACTTTGCTTCATAGAGATAATCTGTTCCTTCTGCTTTTATTTGTTGGAAATATTCTCTAATTGCTTTTATGCCTTTTTTAGCAATTTCTATTGGTGGAGTTTCCAGGGGATTCTCACTTAAATCAAGCCGAGTTAAATTGGTAAGTTGAGAGATGGATTCCGGGAGAGTTGTTAATTTATTACCATGTAAATTAAGCTGAGTTAAATTGGTAAGTTGAGTGATGGATTCCGGGAGAGTTGTTAATTGATTATTATGTAAATTAAGCCAAGTTAAATTGGTAAGTTGAGTGATGGATTCCGGGAGAGTTGTTAATTTATTACCATGTAAATAAAGCCAAGTTAAATTGGTAAGTTGAGAGATAGATTCCGGGAGAGTTGTTAATTTATTACCATGTAAATAAAGCCAAGTTAAATTGGTAAGTTGAGAGATAGATTCCGGGAGAGTTGTTAATTGATTACTTCTTAAATCAAGCCGAGTT
>JAXHSW010000047.1:754-1111 GCA_034190295.1 Cyanobacteriota bacterium
AAATTGGTAAGTTGAGAGATGGATTCCGGGAGAGTTGTTAATTGATTATTATATAAATCAAGCCGAGTTAAATTGGTAAGTTGAGAGATGGATTCCGGGAGAGTTGTTAATTGATTATTATATAAATCAAGCCGAGTTAAATTGGTAAGTTGAGAGATGGATTCCGGGAGAGTTGTTAATTGATTATTATGTAAATTAAGCCAAGTTAAATTGGTAAGTTGAGTGATGGATTCCGGGAGAGTTGTTAATTTATTGCTCTCTAAATAAAGCCAAGTTAAATTGGTAAGTTGAGAGATAGATTCCGGGAGAGTTGTTAATTGATTCATATCTAAATTAAGCCAAGTTAAATTGGTAAGT
>JAXHSW010000047.1:1211-10944 GCA_034190295.1 Cyanobacteriota bacterium
TGAGAGATAGATTCCGGGAGAGTTGTTAATTTATTATCATATAAATCAAGCTCAGTTAAATTGGTAAGTTGAGAGATAGATTCCGGGAGAGTTGTTAATTTATTATCATATAAATCAAGCTCAGTTAAATTGGTAAGTTGAGAGATAGATTCCGGGAGAGTTGTTAATTTATTATCATATAAATCAAGCTGAGTTAAATTGGTAAGTTGAGAGATAGATTCCGGGAGAGTTGTCAATTGATTATAACTTAAATAAAGCTGAGTTAAATTGGTAAGTTGAGAGATAGATTCCGGGAGAGTTGTCAATTGGTTATAACTTAAATAAAGCTGAGTTAAATTGGTAAGTTGAGAGATAGATCCCGGGAGAGTTGTCAATTGGTTATAACTTAAATAAAGCTGAGTTAAATTGGTAAGTTGAGAGATAGATTCCGGGAGAGTTGTTAATTGATTACTACTTAAATTTAATACTTCTAGCTGCTCTAACTCCCAAACCTCAGTAGGAATTTCAGTTAATTTTTCATCATTTTTGCTCGAATAATCATTACTTAAATCTAACTCCTTAAGCTTGTTATCTTTAGCTACTTGTATTCTTTCTCGAAAACGTTGTGGTATCTGATTCTGCATATTTTTTTTAGGAGAAGTCATAATTTCATAAAATATTTTTCAACTCACAATAATATCTACAAATACAAACATTGATTTTCCATAACTATTGAGGGTTTGCTTATGGAAGTCTTATGGGTGAGGGTAAAAGACAGGATACAGGATAAACGGGAATTTCCGAATAATTAATAATTAAATAATTCGCACCTTGAAGCCTCCCTTTACCAATGGGTAATTGACAATTGAAAATTAAAGAGTTAGAGAGTTAGAGAATTCTTTCATTATCCACTATCCATTAATACTATTTCCTGATATTCAATTCCGTAACCGTTAAAACCCGAGGTAATTATCAATTATCCATTAATAAAGTCTATTCAGCTAAAAGTTTCATCTCTTGATTTACCAATGCCAAAAGTGTTCATGTAAGTAAATTAAAAGTTGTACATAAAAAGATAGTTATACCTATACATTTTCTCCACAGTTATCAATAAATGTCGAGGAAAATGCCGTCTAAAACTTAACAGACAGACAAGCGATCGCTTCCACTAATATCTTTAACTCCAATAAAGCGATATAGCTGCCGTACTTACTCCGCTAACGCTTCAAAAGCTTCTATATCTCAAAATCAATTGAACACTTAACTTTTACTTATAAGTTTTAGTATCTTCCTTTGAATATTTTTAACTTTGTCAGAATTTGATGACAAAAAAGGAGAAAATTTTTCTGATACAGCTAACGAAGTTTCAATATTTCTAGCTGTTTTCCTCCCTTGTGTGATACTATAAATGGTAGAAAAATCCAAGGGTAAGTATTGCTAAAGAAGATTTTGACGCTGCAAACACCCATTATTTCGTTGTTTTAGAGACAAATAGTCTTGTTTTCCTCAACCAGAAATGACAAATTTTTCTCTCCTAACTTTTCCGCAGTTTGATAAATTGACAAATTTGTGGTAAGCCAAATAAAAAAGGACAATTATAGCTGATAAGCGATCGCTCCACTCTTATCCAAACACCTTTTTTGACTATACTTAATTCGGCAAGGGGTCTCCCGTTATAATCTCCGATTTAAATAGGAGGGGAATTGCCGAGAGGAAATTAAAATAGGTGTCGATTGATGTTCAACATATTCCTTTAATTGCTCAATAGTTACAACTGGTGCAGCTAGCAACAAAATAAGAACCAGTCTACAATACGGGTTTGGTATAAAACCTAGCTAGGTAATCAGCTTATAATCTCCGATTTAACGGGAGAGAACTTCACACTGCATATTAAATTAGTGGTCAGAAATATTGCTAGAATGACTGAAAATAAGCTTTTGGTAGAATGTGGCAAAGGTAGATTCTGGCAAAAGCTAGAATTAAATATATACAATTAAAAATCTCATGACTTTGGCCCAAGCACTGGAACAAGAGTGGAAAACCAAACTTCAGGAAGACTACCCAAACCATAACTCAGATGTCCACAACAGTATTATTTGCTGGCTATTGGGGAATAATCCTAGTCGCTTAGACGAGCTGACTCCTACTCAAAGGGCAATGGCATCTAAAGGGAGAGAGTTTCTTTATCGAATTCTAAAACAAAGATATTTGGACATTCCCCCAGAGCGAGCTTATCGAAACTTAATGCAGCGCTTGAGTGGCCTAGTAATGCTGCGACAAAAAATACGAGCATGGGTAAATACCAGTCGCGATCGCCAACGAAGTGTAATTGATGTCCTACAGGAAGTGATCCAAGAGATGCTCAATAGCGATCGCTACCTACAGCAGCAAATGGCCAGAATTACTGAATGTACAAAAAATCCCAATCTCCGCAACTCTCTATTATTGGCCAGTGTAGAAGAATATTGTATTAGACCGATTCGCAATCAACCTTTACTGGTATATAGATTTGTTAATTATCTACGTCGAACTCAAAGAGGTGGCCTAACTCAAGTACCTGTAAAAGAATGGGTTAAATTAATATCGGAAGATATTAGTCCTGGTGATACGGAAGACCGAGTGAGTTTGTTGGATGCCATAGTAACTTCAGGGTATCAAGATACTGAAGAAATGGAGCAACAACATATGCTTCGCTCTAAAGTCCAGGAAGAATTTGAGAAATATTTGGTAGAAAAAGTTGATTCAAAGGCAGCAGAATGGTTAAAGCTTTATCTTCGAGGCAATTCTCAAGAGGAAATTGCTCAAGCTTTAGATATGCCTATCAGACAAATATATAGATTACGAGAAAAAGTCAGTTATCATGCAATTCGTGTTTTTGCGGTTAAACAACAACCAGAATTAGTAGCTAGTTGGTTAGAGATTTCTCTAAATGAGCATGGCTTAGGTTTGACTTCTAATCAATGGCAAGAATATTGGCAAAATCTTAATCCTCAACAACGTCATTTAATTGAAGGCTTAAAATCAGGTGTAAGTGTAGAGGAAATTGCTAAACAGTTAAACTTGAGAAGTAACCAAGTTATTAGCGAATGGACAAAACTATATTTATCTGCTCAATCTTTACGGAATAGTTCTTAGCTTCTATCAAAATTAGGATTGTAGCTAGGATAATTTAACCAAGATTTTTCAAACATTAATTGAGTCTGTAATTTTTAGGATAATATAGTCTTAATAAGTGGGGTAAATACAGAAAGCGAAAACTTGTCTAAAACTCATCAAACTTACTCATAATCAAGTATTTGAGTCTCTCAAGAATTGGACTAAATAATTGGCGTATTTAGTGTGACTTGTTCAGAAATTTTTTGCAGATGGTCATTTCAGTTATCAGTTATTAGTTATCAGTACTTCTAGCTAAAGCCTTATATTTGATATAAGGAATATTCTCTTCTTTTCAAGGAGATGTAATTATTGCTCTACCTATCTAATCTTAAAGTCTTTACACATAAAGCTTTGAAGATTTTTAGGTATCAAAAAGTGCTAGCTTTTAGGTCGTTCCGGTTCAAAAATGAGCGTATTTTGGGTAAGAGTTGGGCAGAAAAATTAAGGGACGATTCTTCCAACGACCTCCTCTATAATTCCCCGTTCCTCCTGTTTGCTTCGCGGTGACAAAGGGAAATTCACCGATTCTAGCTCCTGACTCCTACTCTCACCACTCATACTTTTTCAGCAAACCCTAATTATTAATTATTAATTATTAATTATTAATTATTAATTGTTAAATCAGCCTCAATAGCTCTATTGAAGACGGTTGTTGCCTATTTTTATCCCGGTCTTAAATGTAAGCATTTCCTCCGGAATGCTGCGCAAACAGCTATTAGCCATTAGCTATCAGTTATCAGCAATAAGACCTTGTGCTTAAGGACGAGGTTTAAATGAATATAGACTTTGGAGCTGACTTTTAGCCAGATTTTTCTAGCTTAATTAAATATTGCTTCGATCGTAAACTAAAAGCAATAGCTGATGGCTAAATGCTTACTCTTAAATAGATGATTTCTATTAGTTTCAAACCAACAACTCAATAATGCCCGCACATAAAAAAAATCATGGGGAAAAGCAAATGGATAATCCCCAGATATTTGCTCTAATTGACAATATATTACCATTTGAAGCCTGTCTACACTATCAAATTTTACCTCTATCTGTAGAGGGTAGTCGAGTCAGACTTGGTGTCGTTGACATCAAAGATTCTTCTGCGATAAATTATGCTCGCCGATTATTATCTTACTTAAATTGTTCGCTGGTAATGGAAGAAATTTCCTCTGAAACTCAGAGGTCAATATTATCATCTTATTTAAACTATATTGGTCATCAAAAAACTGTAATTTCTAGTTCTTCTCAACCTAAATTGCCAAAGAATAATCAGAAACAAATTGATAATCATCAATATACTAAAAAAGGAAAAGATCGGCAATTTTCTGAACAAAAAAACATAAAAAATCGAGATTATTTTATTGAAAATTCTCAGGACTCACAACAAGAAACAGTTACAACTAAAATTCAACATCAATCACAAAATTATTTATGTGATGTTTTAGAATTATTTCTACCTAACTCTGAACAATCTATCTCTTTAGAATCTATGGCTATTTTAGAGCCTCAACAATTATTAAGAGAACTAATGGTAAGAGTTTTAGAATCAGGAATTGGTAGACTTTATTTTGAGCAACAAGAATCACAAGGAAAAATTCTTTGGAGTCAAGATGGAGTTCTACAATCTGTAGTTGAAAACCTAGAACGAGAAAAAATTGAAGGTGTTATTAAAGAACTTAAAATTCTGACAAAAATGAGTTCAATTCCCATTAAAAAACCTCGGCAAGTAGAGATTGAAAGAATTTATCAAAATAATCATTTATTATTACGTTTGAGAGTTATGCCAGGAGCTTATGGGGAAGAAGCAACACTACAGGTATTAAGAGGAGCTGCTTTAAAATTTCATCAACAACAAAAGCTATCTTTATTGAGTCAAGATAGCTTAAAATTAGGCAAACAATTACAGATTAAAATCAATCAAATTTATTCTCGTCAACATCTAGCTCCATTTCAACTAGATAGCTTGTTAACTTTACAGAAGTTACTCGATCATGTTGAGCATCAGGTTGAATGTATTATTTCTCAACAAAATAATCAAAGTTTATAGATATGACAGGGAGTCGGGAGTAGGGAGTAGGGAGAAATTTGTTGTAAGAATTTCCAACGGAGATGCTGCGCAAAAAGCAGTCAGTTATCAGCTTCATTACTTTTTTCGTTCATCAAATCCCGAGTAAAAAATTAAGTATAAATACTTGCTCGATCGTGTACTCGATCGCGGCAGCTATGATTTTCTCCTAAATTCTGACTCCTGACTCGGTCCTCCTGACTCCTTCTTCTATACTAAAACAGGCTCTTCTTGTGGCCACCGATTCACTGTTTTGCCAATTACTGCCATTTCCTGCATTAACCGATCGAATTTTTCAGGCGTCAGGGATTGAGGGCCATCAGACAGAGCTTTTGCTGGATTTGGATGGACTTCAATCATCAGAGAATCTGTCCCTGCTGCAATAGCAGCCATTGCCATTGCCGGTACATATTCAGCTCTACCAGTACCATGACTAGGGTCAATCATAATTGGTAAATGGGTCAGCGATCGCAATACTGGTATTGCTGAGAGGTCTAAGGTATTACGAGCATACTGACGGTCAAATGTACGAATACCCCGCTCACAGAGAATTACATTTGGATTTCCAGCAGCTAAAATATATTCTGCCGCCATTAACCAGTCCTCGATAGTTGCAGCCATTCCCCGCTTCAAAAGTACAGGTTTGTCTTGGGCACCTACCTTTTTTAATAAAGAGAAGTTTTGCATATTACGGGCACCCACTTGTACCACATCAGCAACTTCAATCAATTTTGGTAAGTCAGCGGCATCCATTACTTCTGTAATAATACCCAGACCAGTTTTTTCTTTAGCTGCAGCTAATAGACCTAAAGCACTTTCACCATGTCCCTGAAAAGAGTAAGGAGAGGTACGAGGTTTATAAGCTCCTCCGCGCAAAAACCTAGCACCAGCAGCTTTTACCCGTTGAGCTGTTTCTATAATCATCTCCTCATTTTCTACGGAACAAGGCCCAGCTACTACAACTAAGGGATGATGAAGGCCGAAAGTTACAGGTCCATCAGGAGTAGATACTACTACTTCACTGGCTTCTCCATGGCGATATTCTATACTTGCTCGTTTATAAGGACGTTCAACCCGCATTACCTGTTCGATCCAAGGACTCAGTTCTTGTAGTTGTAATGGATCTAGGTCTGCAGTATCTCCTACTAAACCGATGACAACTTTATAGCGCCCAACAATTTTTTCTGGTGTTAGACCCCAATTAGTTTGAAGGTCATTACAAAGACGGTCTATTTCAGCTTCTGGAGAACCAACTTTTGTTACTATAATCATTTTTTCTTTTGCAGTTAAATTTAGATGTGAGTTAAACTACGGTTATTCTGACAATAACTTGTCAAACTTGACTTTTACTTATTTCTTAATAAATCCGATATAATCTCAAGTTTGCTCTGTGGAGATAATATTTTTGCGTTTCAATCCATAATTTTTTTGGGAAGATTAAAATCATACTAGAGACGAGGTTTTATCGGGTGCATCTCAATATTTGCAAAAATACTTTTTCACCTATCTATTCCCTTCCGGAGCTGTTGCCTAAAACCGATATTTTTTTGGCTTTATTCAAATTTGAGATGCACCCGTTTTCTCATCTCTATAACTATTAATCTATAGATAGAAATCAGCTTTTTGATTTAGCTTCTTTCCTGGCTTCTTTCATCCGTTGAAAGTTAATTTTTACTTCTTGCCAACCCAATAAACCACCTTTTCTATCTTCATCCCAAGAAGCGGAAAAAAGACCATAACTCAAACCAATAACACTTAAACCAAAAAATCCCATACTAACTAGCAAAACTGCTTGGTTTGGTAGTATTAAAATATCATTGGTAATGATAAAGTAGCTAATAACAAAGGTTAATAATGCCAATATTAGAGGTGTACCAGAGAATAACACCATACGACTTATCATTCTCTGACTAACTATTTCTGGGATAGAACTTTCTTCTTTGAGTTGTTGGCGTTTTTGATTACTAATGTTTTTCGGCTGATTTTTTACATTAGAAGATTGTTGTTCTTCTACTGTTTTTGTTTTGGGTGAGGGAGATGATTTCTTACCTTGCTTTTTACGAGTTTTAGCAGGCTCAAAAGGTAAAGGTTGACGTGATGATTCTGATGGCATAAGTCAGTTTCTAACCTCTAATACCAAGGCGAGTAATTAATGCTTTATAACGTTCTTGGCTTTGTTTCTGAATGTATGCTAATAGGCGTTTACGTCTACCAATCATTTTTAATAGACCTCTTTGGGATGAATAATCTTGCTTATTATTTTTTAAATGAGCACTTAATTTACTAATTTTTTCGGTCAGCATAGCTACTTGGACATCTGCTGAACCTGTATCCGTTTCATGGGTTTGGTATTCACCAATAATTTCTTGTTTACGTTGTTGCTTGAGAGCCATATATTTAACTTCTACTAATCTTTCTCAAAATTACTACAATCATTAACTATATCATCAAATACTTATTCTGGACAATAGATAAGATTTCAATTAAGTAGAGCAGGCTAAAAAAAAGACGTTGCATATTTAATCAAAAAAAGCCCTAAAGCCATTGAATATAAACTTTTGAGCTAATTTACAATTTGATACATAGCGCCCAAAATTTACCATGTTCTACTTAGCAGTGAGTCTAAATTTCTTACTATTGCGCTACGCAAATAGGGCACGAAAATTTATAAATGCTCAAAGTTGGTCATTTCAGTTATCAGTTATCAGTTATCAGTACCTCTAGTTAAAGTCAGAGGCTTGAAATATTGAACTTGATTTTTTTATCCCCTTGATAAGGAAAGGCTATTGACCTTATTTTTTGGTCAGGGATGACTTCTAACTTCTAACTTCTGACTTCTGACGCGCGTTAATCCTTCTGTTCCCTGTTGCCTGTGCACAGCGCTATATGTAACTTTTTCAAAGTTGAGTAGGACGACTCAACCAACTAATAGCTTCCCTGATCCAATCTTCTGCATTTGTATTTTTGGACATTTTAGCATCTTGACTAACAGCTTGCAATGCCTGTATTACCTCTTGACCTGTATATCCCAAAGCTAACAAAGTCATTTCTACTTCCTCTTGAATAGCGGGCGTAACTCCTGCAGGTACTGATGTAGTTAAGCCAGCATCATGTCGCCACTCGGCCAATTTATTTTTTAATTCTAAAGCAATACGTTCTGCAGTTTTCGGGCCTACTCCTGGAGTTTTAGCTAAGACACGAGTATTACCCCCAACAATAGCTTGGACTAAATCTGGTAATTCTAAAGTATTTAATAAAGCGATCGCCAATTGTGTGCCAATACCACTAACACTTACTAACTGGCGAAATAAATCTCTTTCTGCAGAAATACCAAAACCATATAATAACATTTGGTCTTCTCGTATTTGTTGGTGAGTAAAAACTTTTATTTCTTCTTCTTGCTGTAAATGTTGAGTTAACCTCGGCAGAATTTGTAGCTCATAACCTACTTGATTAACTTCTAAAATTAGAGTTACACGAATACCACTGCCTTTTTGAACATCAGCCACTTTTCCTTTCAGATAATTAATCATAAAAATTCATTTAAAGTTATTACGAAATTACATATTAACAACTGCCGAAGCATCATTGAACTTACAACAGTTGAGATGTAAGTATTTCCTAGGTCATGCTGCGCAAACAGCTATCAGCTATCAGTTTTATTACCTTTAAAGGAGAAAAAGCAATTTTATAAAAGCTTCAGACTACGAATCTCTGGTTGAGAATGTAGTAGAAATTAAATGAATATTTGCTTTATTAGACATCTCCTATAATAAAAAATCAAATCAATTATCGCACAGCAATTATCAATTATTTCCCCTTACTCCCTCTTTTATGGAGATGTCTATTAAAAAGCTGTTTGCGCTGAGTGCAAATAATGAATAATTTTTTCTAAGCTTGAAGAAGCATATCTTGGCAGTAACTTTTAATTCTCTCTCAATTTTTCAATTATTTTTACCAAAAAAATGCTCAGTGTTGGGCGATTGGATTTTTAATCGGACTACTATTAGGGGGATGGGTATTAGACCGAACACAAATTGTGGTGAAAATATTTTGGTTAGCAATGGTAATAACTGTGGAAATTACTGTTGGTGTTTTGCAGTATTTTGACCGTAGATTGATGAGTGAAAATTTGGTTAATAAATAGGGAGTAGGGAGTAGGGAAAAATCATTGATGATTTCTTTGGGATAATTGATTGAATTTTTGATGATTGGAGATGTCTAATGGCAGAAATATTTCAGCAGTCAGAATCAAGAATTATTCAGTTATTAATGCTCAGTGTTGGGCGATTGAATATTTAATCGAACTACTATTAGGAGGATGGGTATTAGACCGAACACAAATTGTGGTGAAAATATTTTGGTTAGCAATGGTAATAACTGCGGGAATTACTGTTGGTATTTTGCAGTATTTTGACCGTAGATTGATGAGTCAAAATTTTGCTAATACAGAAAGTAATTAATGGCAGAAATATTTGAGTATTCAGAATCAATAATTATTCCGCTATTAATACTTACTGTTGAGTTATTGAATATTTAATC
>JAXHSW010000047.1:11044-23310 GCA_034190295.1 Cyanobacteriota bacterium
CAGAATCAATAATTATTCCGCTATTAATACTTACTGTTGAGTTATTGAATATTTAATCAGACTACTATTAGGAGGATGGGTATTAGACCGAACACAAATTGTGGTGAAAATATTTTGGTTAGCAATGGTAATAACTGCAATGGTAATAACTGCAGGAATTGCTGTTGGTATTTTGCAGCATCTTGACCGCAGATTGATGAGTCAAAATTTTACTAATACAGAAAGTAATTAATGGCAGAAATATTTGAGTATTCAGAATCAATAATTATTCCGCTATTAATACTTACTGTTGAGTTATTGAATATTTAATCAGACTACTATTAGGAGGATGGGTATTAGACCGAACACAAATTGTGGTGAAAATATTTTGGTTATCAATGGTAATAACTGTGGAAATTACTGTTGGTATTTTGCAGTATCTTGACCGCAGATTGACCAGTGAAAATTTGGTTAATAAATAGGGAGTAGGGAGTAGGGAAAAATCATTGATGATTTCTTTGGGATAATTGATTGGATTTTTGATGATTGGAGATGTCTAATGACAGAAATATTTCAGCAGCCAGAATCAAGAATTATTCAGCTAATTTTGGAGAAGGTAAAAGCCACCTTTGAAATTGAGAAAGAATAAAAATTTACTGCCAAATTCCCATTTCTAAATCTGAGAAGTAATTATTCATTACTAATTGCTGTTTGCGTAGCATGACCTAGGAATAGCTGACTGCTAATAGCTGAATGCTTACGTTATCAATGGTAATAACTGTGGAAATTACTGTTGGTGTTTTGCAGTATTTTGACCGTAGATTGATGAGTGAAAATTTGGTTAATAAATAGGGAGTAGGGAGTAGGAAGAAATAATTGATGATTTCTTTGGGATAATTGATTGGATTTTTGATGATTGGAGATGTCTAATGGCAGAAATATTTCAGTATTCAGAATCAAGAATTATTCAGTTATTAATGCTCAGTGTTGGGCGATTGGATTTTTAATCGAACTACTATTAGGGGGATGGGTATTAGATCGAACACAAATTGTGGTGAAAATATTTTGGTTAGCAATGGTAATCACTGCGGGAATTACTGTTGGTGTTTTGCAGTATTTTGACCGTAGATTGATGAGTGAAAATTTGGTTAATAAATAAGGAGTAGGGAGTAGGGAAAAATCATTGATGATTTCTTTGGGATAATTGATTGAATTTTTGATGATTGGAGATGTCTAATGACAGAAATCTTTCAATAGTCAAAATCAAGAATTAGATTGTGAGATATTCAGAACCTCAATCAATTAAAGATAACTAAATCATCATATTTCGCGAAGTATCAAAATCAATTATACTTCTATCAAAATTGCCAGCTAAATTCGCCAGTTGTTCAGAATTAAATTCATAATTCAGAATTATTTATCGCTCAAAACATTACACTAAACTCAATCTCAATATCTAAATATTACTCAGTGCAAAACAAATACCTTAACTGTAAATTATTTTGGCTCCTGACTGACAAAAATTAATTCTTGAAGTTGATTAAATTCACAAATTTGTGAAATTAATCAAGATTTAATGAGACAATAAACTCAAAGGAGTATTGGGACTGAAAGGTAAACTCAATCCAACTCCAATTATTTAGAGTCTAGATTAGAGAAAATGTTTAAAAAAATTGTGGCCTTATGTTTAGTAGCGATCGCTCTGGTATTAACAGGTTGTGTTTCTATTGGCGGTGGACTACAAAGCTTCGTGGATACAACTGATGGTTATGAATTCCTTTATCCTAATGGTTGGCTCGAGGTCAAAGTATCTGATGGCCCGGATGTAGTATTCCATGACCTAGTTGAGGCCACTGAGAATGTTAGTGTCGTTATTAGTCCCGTAGTGGGAGACCAAACTCTGGCTGATTTGGGTACTCCGACTGAAGTAGGATATAAACTGAGCAAAAATGCCATTGCACCAGCAGACTCTGGTCGGGAAGCAGAATTAGTAAGTGCAGAAGCACGAGAATATAAAGCTAAAACATATTATCAACTGGAGTATGCTGTTAAATTGGCTGATGGGAGAAAGCGTCATAATTTAGCAAGTGTAGGAATTAGTCGAGGTAAACTTTTGACTATGAATATTTCAACTACTGAAGCACGCTGGCAAAAACTACACGATAAATTTGAGCAAGTTATTAACTCTTTCTCTATATATTAGTGAGAATTTTTTATATTAGTCAGGACTAGCAAATGTTTAAGTTTTCCAATCTTAAAAAAGATCGTTAAATATAGGCTATAGTCCTGACAAATTATCAATGTTTTATGGAATATTTGTTTGCTTGCTTGAAAATATGAAAACTCCAACCTTCATATTAGCTTCATCTTCATCAGCGAGATTTCGCTTGTTACAAACTATTGGTATTCATCCTATAGTTATGCCTAGTAACTTTGATGAATCAACAGTTAAATTAATAGAACCTCGAAAATTAGTAGAAACATTAGCCCAGGCTAAAGCAGAAACAGTAGCTAAGTCTCTAATTAAAGAAAACTTATCTGAAACACAATCAAATTTAATTTTAGGATGTGATTCAGTATTAGTTATTAATGACGAAATATATGGTAAACCTGCTGATGCTAAAGAAGCGATCGCTCGATGGCAAAAAATGCGCGGTCAAGTTGGTCAATTGTATACAGGTCATGCTTTAATCGATCTAGTTAAAAATCAAACTATCGTAATTTGTAGAATGACAAAAGTTCATTTTGCCCTGATTAGCGATCGGGAAATAGAAGCTTATGTTGCGACTGAAGAACCTTTAAAATGTGCTGGTTGTTTTGCCATAGAAGGCAAAGGTGGTTTATTTATTGAAAAAATAGAAGGTTGTCATACTAATGTAATTGGTTTAAGTCTACCATTATTGAGAGTTATGTTAAATAGTTTAGGATATCAAGTTAGTAACTTTTGGTAGGTTTTAACGCGCGTCAGCAAGTCTGCAAGTCAGAAGTTATTTTTGTAACGGAGATTTGAGCTCCGCTCCAAAAATATTGCGCCTTAAAAGGCGAAGTTTTAGACCCATATTATTTTGATAAAATATCCGATTTTTTGATCTAATAATTCTAATAATTATTAGAGATTGAAGAGTAATAGCAAATTTATTTCCTACTTATAACTCTCAGGATTGAAAATTCAAGAAATTCCAAAAAATTATTTAACAACTCATATTATAGAGAACTGAAATAATTAAACTTGTATCTCACATTCCGCACTTCAATTCGTAACATGAAAATTAGTATAAAATTCTGAGCTTGCTTAGATATTTATACTATATAAATTATCTTCATTTACCTCGATCGCTCGTCAAATTCTCAGTTAAATATTGAAGTAGCAGTCACCACTCAGCTATCAGCTATCAGCTTATCTGGCCTGTATAATGGGGTTTTAATCCACCATAAAAGGTACACCACGCGCTTTTTCACGCTAACCGTGGGGGGCTAAATGCTGGCAAGCGCAGCATGACTATCACGAAAAGCTAATAGCTAGTTAAGCATAAATACTTATTGAATCGTTGACTCCTATTAACCACTATAATTGTTAATTTTTTTCTTACTTTTGACTTTTAACTTTTGACTTTTGAATTTTGACTTTTAACTTTTAATTTTTGACTTACACAAGCAAACCTCAAAAATAAAATTTTTTCTTTAATGCCGTTGACAAATTCTTAAATAAGAATTATTCTGATTTACAGCAGTAAAAGCTGATACAAATTAAATTGCTAAGTTACTAAATCATTCTGAGGTTAAGTTATGGTTATTGAAAGCGTTCCTGATGTAGTATTCAAAACCCGTGTCCGTGATGAGTCTGTTGATGGACCTAACCCTTATCGTTGGCAAGACAAAACTACCCAAGAAATTTTTGGTGGCAAGCGTGTAGTATTATTCGCATTACCTGGAGCTTTTACACCAACTTGCTCATCTACTCACTTACCTCGCTATGAAGAACTATACGATGAATTCAAAGGACAAGGAATAGACGAAATTATTTGTCTATCAGTAAACGATGCCTTCGTAATGTTCCAATGGGGTAAACAGCAAGGTGCCAAAAACGTATTCCTATTACCAGATGGCAATGGAGAATTTTCTCGTAAAATGGGAATGTTAGTAGAGAAGTCCAATCTAGGTTTTGGTATGCGCTCCTGGCGCTATGCAATGGTTGTCAATGACTGTAAAATCGAGAAGATGTTTGTTGAAGAAGGTTTTAGCGACAACTATGGTGACGATCCATTTGAGGTATCTGATGCAGATACAGTATTAGCTTATCTCAAAGGTCAAGAACCACCAGCAGAAAAGCCAGATAGATTAGAGTTTGTTGGTTAATTTAGCTCTCGAAAATTAAAGCTGAAACTGACAATAATAATACTATATGTAGCAGTTAAATGTGATTTTTGAATTGTAGGGTCTCAAATTTAACTTAAACAATAAATTTTTGGCGCTACAATGATATTTTTACATTACATTGCTATATATAGTGTTAACTTAATCTTATTCAGTAATGATAATCAAAATATATTCGACAATTCCCATTTTCTTCGCTTCAGTTGATAAATAATCATATAATTTTTATCTATTCAAACTAAAATAAATAGGAAAAATTAGATAGATTTGCAACCGATACATTATAGTTATATTTATTTGATTTGAATCGTATTTCCATAGCCTCAAGAATGATAGTTGAAACTAGACAAAAAAGAATAGGTATTTTTGATAGTGGGATAGGAGGTCTAACTGTTTTGAGAGAGCTATATAGACAGTTACCTAGTGAATCTATTCTTTACTTTGGAGATACAGCAAGATTGCCTTATGGTACAAGAACTAGCGAAGAAATTGTGCAATTTGTAGATGAAATTATAGAGTGGCTAATCAAAAGTGGAGTTAAAATGGTATTAATGGCTTGTAATACCAGTTCAGCTCTTGCTTTAGAAAAAATCAAGTCTAAATTTGATATTCCAATTCTAGGATTGATTGTACCAGGGGCAAATGCTGCAGTAGAATTAGGAACAAGAATAGGTGTAATTGCTACCCCTGCAACTGCTGCTAGTAATGCCTATCGTAGAGCAATTCTAGAGGCAAATGCTTCTGCTAAAGTGTGGCAAGTAGGTTGTCCCTATTTCGTACCTTTAATAGAGCAAAATCAACTACATAATCCTTACACATATCAGATAGCAGAAGAATATTTGATGCCATTAATACAGCAAAAAATTGACACATTAGTTTATGGTTGTACTCACTATCCCTATTTAGAACCAATATTGCGTTCTTTTCTACCTAGAAATGTTAATTTTGTAGACCCTGCTGTATCTCTAGTGAAAGTAGCTGCTAAAAAGCTAGAAATTATGAATTTGCAAAACTATGAGAAAGCAAAACCAACAAAATTTGTAGTTAGCGGTTCTCCTCAAAAATTTGCTGAATTATCATTACAATGGCTTGGTTATAAACCAATTGTACAATCAGTTTCTTTATCTACGGTTTTAGCATAATTGTCGAGAAGTCCCACGTCATAATTTGCGAGAAGAGCGTGGGATGAATCGACGGTAAATTAATGAGACCCAAAGTCCTATTAATTTACAAATTTTATGTTATAATAGTTTCTAGCTGGTTTGAGTTAACAACCGCCAGTGATGAACCATAAAAATTTAATAAGATATGGGGTTGCGATCCTAAATTCCTAGCAAGCCATGGGAAAACGTAAAATCTGATTGCGACACTGGGTGAGTAGTTTTTTAACTTGCAAAAAAGGGCGGCGGGACATCCCGTCCTTAAAGCTCGTGGAGTCCTATGCAATAGCAGGACTGCGAAACGAGAAGTCCACACTATACCGCAAGGTTAGTGTGGGAGTATGTCACTACTCAAATTAATCTGAATATAGCGTTTCTCAAGTTACTGAGGTAGAGCTGTTTTTCTTCTTTTCTACTCTCTACTTCCTAGTCCCTAAAACAAAGGAATTTTATACCTCACACATAAGAATTCAGCCGTCAGCATTCAGCCATCAGCTATTACTTTTCTTTAGTTTTAGATAAAAGCTTTACTAATTTAGTCAGAATTAAATTTTACCGAAAATTGTGGTTTAAAGCCTCCCCTTTTAAGGGGATAATAAAGAAAAAATTTCATGATTAGTCAATCCTCTTCTTTTCAAGGAGAGGTAATTATTAATTATTAATTATTAATTATTAATTATTAATTATTAATTGTTGAATATAAAAGCTGGCTGAAACAGTCTATATTCATTAAAATCCTATCATAAGAGCTGAGAGCTGACAGCTAATAGCTGTTTGCGCAGGAAGGATTCCGCAGGAAATGCTTACCCTCACATTTGTTGAGAATTGCTATAGCAGATAATTGATAGTTCATATAAACTATAGTATTATCTGCTGTTTTTTACTAATGCAAATTAGTTCTTGAGTTAGCAATACCTTGTTCCCAAGATTTATTTTTTGTGATTTTTGCACCCCTTTGGGCTAATGCTAGTAGTAAATATACAGTCAACACATAACCAGTTGCTAGAATGGGAATAATTACCGGAATGTCATTGTAGTTCATAGTTTTATTAGATGGTTGGTGAGGAGGATTTTTATGCAGGTATTTCCTAGCTCAAAAGCTAAGTAATTAAAGATTAACTGAGTATTCTTTACTTAAGTAATTAATTGGAATTAATACTAAGAACAACAATTATCCTTTAATTGATTTTTAGAGAAAAAGAAGTTTATAGACAAAGAATTCAATACTTTGTCTTCATCAGGTTGTAGCATTAAATAGTAATGCAAAGTAGCAGATATTTTGATTTTTAAGTTCAGATATTTGAACTGTTTTTTAAGTTACCTTCTGCTTAGGTAGTCTCTAAATTTAGAGCCTAGATGTCTGTTTAGAGAAGAGGTTATTCAGAGTAAGCTTTTCGGTCTGAATGCTTCCCTATGGGATGCTACGCCAACGCAAACAGCTATTAACAGTTAGCTTTTCCTACGGAATGCGCTCGCATTCAGCAATTAGTAATGAGTAATTACTTCTAAGGTTTAGTCTGGGAAATTTGCCAGTAACTTTTATTCTGCTTTTATCTTCCTCAAAATTAATAACTGATAGCTAATAGCTGACGGCTTAATGCTTACTATTCAGATTCTAAATTGTTGATAATTACTGAGTAAGATTGCTTGCCTGGGATACTATCGATTTACCGCAATTTTTAGCAATACAATTGCTTAATTAAATCATCTATCGATCTAAAATTTTAACCTGGGACTATGTTTTAGTAACTAATAACCCATAGATTTTTAGAAGCTTAAAGTAACTCAATTTCTGCACTTCAGTCATTGGTAAATATATCTCAGACCAACTATACAGTTATTAAGTTATCTTCATTATTATTAATTAGTTAGATAGAGCGCCTGATAGCTTAATTGATATAATCTACATAGCAAAAACTTTCAGGTTAATTTTGGTCGAATACGATGATGACTAAATTATATGTATTCCAGCTCAGAAGTTTTTGACTATTTCTCTTCACCAATAGGTAAATTTTAACTATTGAGGAATTTTTGATCTATTTACCTGTTGAATTCAAAATGTAACTATTATCTCTTTTTACTCTAAATATTTATAGTAGATTGAGTCAACCTTTAATGAATGGTGAAAAACTATTCTCTACTATTCCTAGCCAGCCTTGATAATTAGGTAAATTGAGAGATAAATCTATAATAAGTCCAGTTCCTGACAGGATAACTTAGCATTAACCTATTATTGTCAACAACTTTGAATACTTGAATTATTACAGTTCTTACTATTAAAGTAACATAGTCAATACTATTTGTATATAGGATTTTGAGAATTACTTAACAATTAGATACAATCTACTCTTGAAACCGACTTTGATCGATCTTAATCCTTGTATATTAAAAAATAAAAAATTATTTATAATTAAAAATTCAACTTTATCTATATAAAGGATGGTTGGCTTAGAATAAGAATATAATATGTAAAATTTTGTTAACTTGTAGCTTTATTGGCTAATCCATGACCACTTCAACTCTCCTATTTTCACCAGTAGAAGCAGACCTAAAACTGCTAACAGATAACCTAAAACAATTGGTAGGTGCTCGTCACCCAATCCTGTACGCAGCAGCAGAACATCTATTCCGCGTACAAGGAAAGCGAGTGAGACCAGCTATAGTCTTTTTAATTTCACGGACTACCATGGCAAATCAAGAAATTAGTCCAAAACATCGTCGTTTAGCAGAAATCACAGAAATGATTCATACTGCAAGCTTAGTTCACGATGATGTAGTAGACGAATCAGAAATTCGCCGAGGTGTCCCCACTGTTCATAGTTTATTTACCAATCGTGTTGCAGTACTGGCCGGAGATTTTCTCTTTGCTCAATCATCTTGGTATTTGGCCAATCTAGATAATTTAGAAGTAGTTAAACTACTTTCAGAAGTAATTATGGACCTTGCCGAAGGAGAAATTCAACAAGGACTACATAAATTTGATACCGATTTATCTATAGATGCTTACTTAGAAAAGAGCTACTATAAAACAGCTTCTCTAATTGCTAATAGTTCTAAAGCTGCAGCTACCCTTAGTGGTGTCTCACCAGAACTAGCTGAGGATATGTATTACTATGGCCGATATGTAGGTTTGGCATTTCAGATAGTGGATGACATACTAGATTTTACCAGTGCGACAGAATCTCTAGGAAAACCTGCTTGTTCAGACCTCAAAAGTGGCAACTTGACAGCACCTACATTATATGCATTAGCAGAAAAGCCAACTTTAGAAAAACTAATCGAAAGAGAATTAGCCCAAGATGGGGATTTAGAGGAGGCTATCCAATTGATTAAAGATAGTGGCGGTATTGAAAAATCTCAGGAATTAGCTACTAAGTACGCGAAAAAGGGTGTAGAACATTTAAAGTCTTTGCCAGATTGTGATTCTCGTCAAGCTTTGATTAATCTTACTGACTATGTTTTAAGTCGGCTGTATTAGATTTTAGTATTTTCTAATAAGTTAGTAAAAGTTAATTAATACTAGGAGTAGGATAAAACTTAACAAGGGCGATTGATTAATGTAAACCTATTAATTAATCTTGATTATAGCTATCTAGTCTGTCTTCAGATGAGTTTAATTTTGCTATGTCAAGTTCAACTTTTTATTGGGGTTTGTAGACGCGGAGAGGCTTCTCTTGAGTATCTCCTATTGTATACCTTGAGAAGCTGATGGCTGATAGCTGACGGCTGAAATGCTATTTCAAGCAATATCTGGAGGAATTTTGCTAGAGTGGGAATTAGAGGATGCCTGATACTGTTGGAGATATATATTTATCAGCTTTTGGACATCCTCTCTTTTAACTTCTGTGGCGGTTGTCAAATTACCAGGAATTTCAAAAAATATCAGGCTATCTAAAGGTTCAATTGCTATCATTTGGAAAAGTATATAAACAACTGGTACAGACATAGCAACGACATTATCTTCATCAATAGAAGATGAAGCATCTTTTTGAGTAGGAAAAGCATAAATAACACGTTTTTCTAATTCAGATTTATTACGATGACTAAGAGTAGTCAAAACCCAATTTTGCGTGTCAGTTTGCAAAATATAATACTCTAAATGTTGTAGTTGTTGAGCTAAAAGTTTCAAGGCAGGTGTAATTGCTTCAACAACTTCTGCTGTATTGCCATTTTGAGGTGAATTTTTAATTAGTTCTTGGATTTGTTTATCTAAGTCCATAATTTATTATTTTAGTATTTTCAGAAATTGTATGAAATCGGGGTGTATGTGTTATGAATGGGGAAAATTTATTAGTAGTTAATTTATTAATACGATGATGGTGGAAATCTGCCAAGTTGGCGAAGAAAATTTAAAGCTTTTGTTAGATGAATTTCAGCAATATACTCGTGCATCAAGGCAAAGTTGCCAATCGGTAGCAGAGCGTATTAAACAGGAGGTAGAAAGAATTTGCATAGAAAGCAAAAGAATTCAAGCTTCGGGGGAAATAAGTAAATGGGCAAGGGATTTAGCTCAACATAGGTTAAGACAATGTCTACATTATTATAAGCTTGGTTCTAGGGAGGGGAGGATAGATTTACATAGCAATCTAAGTGCGATTGTTTATAGGTATATCACTCCTCCTCAAATACAATCAAGTTATCAGGCAAGATTAAATCTGATTGAGGATTTTTTACAACAATTTTATCTGGAAGCTTTGAATGCTTTTCGACGGGAAACGGAGTTGTCAGCAACGTATACTCCCCGTACTTTATTAGAACTGGCAGAATACATGGCCTTTACAGAGCGTTATGGCAAAAGACGTATACCTTTGTCTGGTGGTCGTAGTCAACAGTTGATTATTCTGCGCGCTCAAACATTTTCCCATCAACAACCAAAGGAAATGTCTGTGGATATTGACCAAGCGGCGGAGGGGGCGACAACTGATTCGGATAAGGTATGGAATGATGGGTCTGTGCAACAGGTGCGAGAGGCTATGGTGGCACAGCAGGATACGGATAGTGATATGGGTTCTCTGCGCGGGGTGGTGATCGAGGAACTTATGGCCTATCTGGAGGAACGCGGGCAACAAGACTGTGCAGACTATTTTGCTCTGCGTTTACAAGATTTATCTACTGGGGAAATAGAGTCTATTTTGGGTCTGACTCCGAGACAAAGGGATTATTTACAGCAGCGCTTTAAGTACCATTTGCTGAAGTTTGCGATGGGACATCGGTGGGAGTTGGTTCATCAATGGTTAGGAGCGGACTTAGAGCATAATTTAGGTTTGACTCCGACAGAATGGGCAGCTTTGCACAACCAAATTGACGCAGAACAGAAAAATTTGCTAGATTTAAAGCATCAAGGTCTTTCTGATGAAGCGATCGCGAAGACTTTGGGTCGTAAGGTAAACCAGGTGAAGAAGAGGTGGCACAAGTTACTGGAAGTTGCCTGGGAATTACGAAATAGTTCAAGTTCCGGAGCGGGTGTATCAACTGATGAATAACGAAACGAATAAACAGATGGAAACTTTCGAGGATAATTTCTTTAATTGGTTATTAGGGCCAAATGCTAAAGAAGTATCAAATGTAGGGAAAAATCAAAGCAAGATTGAGAATGAAAAAACAGAATTCAGGGTGGAGGAGTTGGAGTGGGAAGAGTTAGACCCACTTGATTCTGAGGATTTTGACTACCCCTACGGACTCGAAAGTCAGCCACTTATATCCGGAGAAGTATCAACTGTGTATAATCGTTTCGAGACTGTTTTACAAAGAAGACTGAAAACCAAGATTGAATCTAAACCCCCACGATTTCCTTGGGAAAATAATCTGGTAAATTACGATGCTGAGTATCCAGAGGTCGAGGTAAATAACTGGTTTTTCCCTATGAATTTGTGGGTATCGCAGATGAAAAATATTAAGTGGGGTAGGTTAAATATTCCTTTGACGGAGACTGTCTTTGCTCAACTTTTGCAATCTTGTCAGGAGGTATCATCTGATGAACTACCGGGGAAAAAATTGGTTAGAGCTGTGGATAGTTTGTTTCCAAACCAATCTCAATCTTTGAATGATTTGGCTGGTTTGGTGCTTGTTGGTGGAACTCGTGATGGAGATTTGATTTCTAATCATATTACTGCTTATGATTCTGCAACTGAACAGCAACAGATGTTGTTGTCTTTGCTTGCTGCTAAAGAAATTATCTCGTCTTTAAGTTTGATTTGTTGTTTGAATGAGTCGGTAACAAAAAGAGAGTGGCAATCTGCTCTAGGGTGGGTGACTATTGAGGCTGAATATTTTATTCCTGAGGATGGTTCTTCTGCTTGTTTGAGGATTAAAGGTCAATTACCTGAAGCAGCAAGTTTCCAACTTCAAGGGGGAGAGGTTCAAGCGACTGCTGAACGTTCGGATGCAGGTACTTTATGTGTTGAGTTATTTGACCCACGACCAGATGAAACATATCAGCTAATTATTAAGTTCCTCAACTGGGGGCAATCTTTAAAGTTTGTTGTTCGCCTTCAATAATTTAGAATGCGCGAATTTAGAATTCTAAATTTTCTTGTAAGTCATCACTTTTGACTTTTGACTTTTGACTTGATAAGGTGCATAAGCTTTAAATAGCTATCAGCATTCAGCATTCAGCATTCAGCTATTTTTTGACTTTTGACCTTTAACTTTTGACCTTTAACTTTTGACTTTTAACTTCTAAATGCGTGACTTTTGACTTGATAAGGTGCATAAGCTTTAAATAGCTATCAGCATTCAGCATTCAGCATTCAG
>JAXHSW010000047.1:23410-47472 GCA_034190295.1 Cyanobacteriota bacterium
CTTTTGACCTTTAACTTTTGACCTTTAACTTTTGACTTTTAACTTCTAAATGCGTGACTTTTGACTTGATAAGGTGCATAAGCTTTAAATAGCTATCAGCATTCAGCATTCAGCATTCAGCTATTTTTTAACTTTTGACCTTTAACTTTTGACCTTTAACTTTTGACTTTTAACTTCTAAATGCGTGACTTTTGACTTGATAAGGTGCATAAGCTTTACATAGCTATCAGCATTCAGCTATTTTTTAACTTTTGACCTTTAACTTTTGACTTTTAACTTCTAAATGCGTGACTTTTGACTTGATAACGTGCATAAGCTTTAAAAGTTTTACATTTTAATTTATAGCGCTGTACGCAGGTAACAGGGAACGAGGAACAGGGAACAGTTTAGACTATAGAGTAGAGGTTTTAAGTTCGATTAATATCACTTTTGACTTTTGACTTTTGACTTTTGACTTTAGTGAAAAATTTATGTCTAATTTTTCTGGTTGGGAAGTGCGAAACCTTCCTATATTAGGACGTCTGTGGCGACAGATAGAAGCAGCACCTAAACCTGTTCCTGAAAACTCAATTCTATTGCGAGTCATGGTACAGGTATTGGTTATAGTAGGTATTATTGCTGTTGATGTAGCCGCCGGGGTAGCAACAGATGAACTTCCTTTAACTGTTTGGGCGGCTCCCCTAAGTATTGTAGGGGCAATTTGGAGTTGGTATAAGCGCTACAAACGAAACATACCAACTCAATTTTGTTTGTCAATCGGAATGTTATTAGCGTTAGCTGCTTTTCTGAGTAGATTAGTTACTGAGTTGAGTGATACACGACTGGTATTGGCTGAATTATTGATTCAACTTCAGGTTTTACATAGCTTTGACTTGCCTAGACGGAAAGATTTGGGTTATTCGATGGTTATCGGACTAATTTTGTTAGGGGTCGCAGGTACCATCAGTCAAACTTTAACTTATGGCCCAGTGTTGCTGTTATTTATCGCGATCGCTATTCCTTGTCTGATTTTAGATTATAGGTCTAAGTTAGGTTTAGAGTCGAGAATTTTAGGTCAAACATCAGAGGTTAAGAAAAAGCAGAGGAAAATATCTTTATTCAATGCTGCTTTATCTCCTAAACAATTAACAATATTATTATTAGTAATTATTGGATTAGGTCTAGGAATTTTTGCTTTTTTACCTAGATTACCTGGTTATCAAGTACGAACTTTTCCTGTTAGTGCGCCAATTAATTTTGATGTAGAAAATTTTGATGGACGGACTATTACAAATCCTGGTTATATTAGTCAAGGAAGGGGAGATGGAGATGATTCTGGTGGAGGAAGTGGAACTAATCAAGAATCAGGTCCAGGAACTTTAGATAGTACTTATTATTATGGATTTAATACTAAAATAAATCAAAATTTACGCGGGCAATTAGAGCCTCAAGTTGTGATGCGGGTGAGGTCGCAAGCTGAAGGTTTTTGGCGAGTTTTAGCTTTTGATAAATATACGGGTGAAGGTTGGGAAATTTCTCGGAATGACGAAACCTTTACTTTAAATCGCCCTCGTTGGTCTTACCAATTTGATGTTAATTGGCCGAGGAGTTGGTATGAAAATGAAACTAGAGAGGTAATTCAAAGCTACACAATTGTTTCTCAGTTGCCGAATTTAATTCCGGCTTTATATCAAGCAAAAGAAATATATTTTCCTACTGAAAAAATAGCGATTGACCCTGATGGTAATTTACGTTCTCCTCTTGAACTTCGGGAAGGTTTAACGTATACGGTAATTTCTGATGTTCCTTATCGAGACCGTACTATTTTAAATGAAGCAGGTACCAATTACCCAGAAAGTATTAGTAAATATTATCTACAAATTCCTCCAGAAATTAGGGAAAAGGTAAGACAAAAAACTGAGGAGATATTAGCAAATAAAAATAAGGTTGCTCAATCAAGTAATCCGATTACATCGCCTTATGAAAAAGCACTTTATTTAGCTCAATATCTGAAACAAAATCCTAATTATAAACTGCAAAAAGAACCTCCATATTTTGCTGAGGGTGAAGATTTAGTATCAGCATTTTTATTTGGTTATCAAAATAGTCCGGAAGGGGAGAAAATTATCGGTGGTTATGGCGACCACTTCTCTACTGTCTTGACAATAATGTTACGTTCTATTGGAATTCCGGCAAGATTAGTAGCGGGTTATTCTGCTGGAGAATTTAATCCTTTTACTGGTTTATATGTGGTTAAAAATATAGATGCTTATATGATGACGGAGGTATATTTTCCTGAGTATGGATGGTTTGCTTTTAATCCTATTCCGGGAATGCCTTTAACTCCTCCTTCTATTGAAAAAAATCAAACTTTTAGTGCATTAATGACTTTTTGGAAGTGGGTAGCTGGTTGGTTGCCTTCTCCTGTAACTGGTTTTTTAGAGAGATTTATTGGTGGAATATTCCGTTGGGTATTGGGAATTATTGGTTGGTTTTTTGCTCTGTTTTCTCAAGGTTGGCAAGGGATATTTACTGGTTTAATTTTGGCTACTGCTTTAGCTTTCTTGGGTTGGTTATTGTATATATTTTGGCGAGGATGGCGTTACGGTCGATGGTTAGCTAAGTTATCTCCAGTGGAAAGTATATATCAACAAATGTTGAGTTTGATGGCGAGTAAGGGATTAGTTAAACATCGTTTTCAGACACCTTTTGAATATACTAAAGCTATTCAGGAATATCATTCTATAAATGAAGTAGAAATAATTGAAGAAATTTCTCAAGCTTATGTGGGATGGCGTTATGGTAGTAAGGAAGTTAATTTAACTAGATTAAAAAATTTACTCCGAAGTTTAAAGCGAAGTATTAGACGTAGGTTAAATTGAAGTAGCACTCAGCACTCAGCTATCAGCTATCAGCTTATCTGGCGTGTATAATGGGGATTTTAATCCACCATAAAAGGTGCACCACACGCTTTTTCACGCGCTTGCGTGGGGGAAGTTAAACCCTCGGATATGAGCGCTGATAACGCAGTTCCTCTGTAAGAGGCTAGCTAAATGCTATTTGCGCAGCATGACTATCACGAAAAGCTAATAGCTAGTTAAGGCAATCAGAAGAAGATGGTTTAAGGCTAGATAAGTGCTACGCAGAAAATCTTAATCGTGAGGTGAAGAAGCCCGCGCCGTAATCTTTGATTCGGTGTCGGGAGTATGTTACTACGAAAAAACTACGCTTCTTCATATATATAGGAAGGAATTAACTGGTTAAGACTTATGCTGATAATCAATCAAATCAAGGAAAATATTTTTCCTACAGATGAGCTGTTCCTGACTATGATTTTCGGCACAGGAATTAGGAATTTTTTCGACAAAAACACTATATATACCATAGTGCTATAGTTTTTATCTACTATATATAGTCTCTTGCCATAAGTCTTGATGAAGTAGGGAACTGAATATCGACCAAATCAAGGAAAATATTTTTCCTACAGATGAGCTGTTCCTGACTATGATTTTCGGCACAGGAATTAGGAATTTTTTCGAGAAAAACACTATATATACCATAGTGCTATAGTTTTTATCTACTATATATAGTTTCTTACCGTAAGTCTTGATGAAGTAGGGAGAGGAATTAACTGGTTAAGACTTATGCTGATAATCAATCAAATCAGGGAAAATATTTTTCCTACGGATGAGCTGTTCCTGACTATGATTTTCGGCACAGGAATTAGGGATTTTTTCGAGAAAAACACTATATATGCCATAGTGCTATAGTTTTTATCTACTATATATAGTCTCTTACCGTAAGTCTTGATGAAGTAGGGAACTGAATATCGACCAAATCAAGGAAAATATTTTTCCTACAGATGAGCTGTTCCTGACTATGATTTTCGGCACAGGAATTAGGAATTTTTTCGACAAAAACACTATATATACCATAGTGCTATAGTTTTTATCTACTATATATAGTCTCTTGCCATAAGTCTTGATGAAGTAGGGAACTGAATATCGACCAAATCAAGGAAAATATTTTTCCTACAGATGAGCTGTTCTCTACTATGATTTTCGGCACAGGAATTAGAGATTTTTTCGACAAAAATACTATATATACCATAGTGCTATAGTTTTTATCTACTATATATAGTCTCTTGCCATAAGTTCTGATGGAGTAGGGAGAGAAATAAGCTGCTTAAGACTGATACTGAATATCGACCAAATCAGGGAAAATGTTTTTCCCGCAGATGAGCTTTTCCCTGCTATGATTTTCGGCACAGGAGTTAGAGATTTTTTCGACAAAAACACTATATATGTCATAGTGCTATAGTTTTTATCTACTATATATAGTCTCTTACCGAATAATTAAATAATTCGCGCCTTGAAGCCGACCCTTTTAAGGGAAAAAAGCGGTCATTAGGGGAGCTTCCCGTAGGGTGGGATGGCGTTAGCGGAGCGGGTCTGCAAGAACAGGTCTCCTCGCCATATCCAATCGACCAAGAGAAAAGAGAATATTCCTGATATTCAATTCCGTAAGGGTTTTTACCTTCTTGTAATTATCCATTAATAAACGTAAGTCTTGATGGAGTAGGGAGTAGAAAAGAAGAAAAACAACTGTAGCTTATATTCTCTTTCCTCCCCCTTATCTCTTATTCTCTTATATTTATATAATGATAATGTCCGTTAGGGTGCGTTTGTGTAAACCCAAGGGTGAATATGTATATGAAATTTAAGTTTTTTTCTTGCTATTAAGCCTTCTTCCTTCTTCCTTCTTCCTTCTTCCTTCTGCTATTCTATTGCTTTTTTTCACTGACATTATTTGTTTGAGAAAGACTCAACTCTGTACCACATATTTTACAAAATTTGGCATCTATATCGTGGGTAGAAAAACCACAACCACTGCATACTTTTTCTCTTTTTTTAGCTGTTTTTAGGAATTGTTTAATTAAATCTCCAAGCTGAGAAGGAATTAAACTAATACCTGTTAATATCATTAAAACAGTTAATAAACGACCATTTTCTGATACAGGAGTGACATCGCCAAATCCAACAGTTGTCATTGTAACAACCGAAAAATATACAGCATCTACAAAAGTTTTAAATGATTCAGGGTTAACACGGTGTTCTACTTGATAAATCAAGCCTGAAAAAATAAAAAGAATTGTAAATAAAGTAAATAATATTCTCACCAAAATCACTCCATCTTCTGTACTAATCCTAAATATATAAATTTTAAATTTGATAAATCTAATTAGCCTGAGAATTCGGAACCATCTGATAAGTCTAATAAAACTCAGTTCTAAAACTCCTGGAAAAACAGGTAAAATTGCCAGTAGATCGATAATAGAAAAAAAACTAAAAACAAACTTTATTTTTTCATCTGCACACCAGAATCTGAGCAAATATTCAACAGCAAAACAGACTAAAATAACATTATCTATTAATTCTAGTTTGATAAAAATATTCTCTGAAATTGGATAAGTTTCGGCAACAAATATAGCTGAAGAAAATAAAATCAAAAATAGCAGAATAAAGTTAATAGCTTTACCGATAGGAGTTTCAATATCTTCTAAATAAAATGCTAGAGTTTTTTTTGTGAGTTCAAGTAACATAATTTCTCATCTTCTGCTTGAGAGCAGTAACTATTAAACTAAATTGTCGGGTGCATCTCAATTTTGAATAAAGCCAAAAATTTATCGCTTTTAGGGAACAGGGAACACCGGAGCTGGGAATAGGAAAAAAGTATTTTTGCACATATAGAGATGCACCCAAATTGCCATTATAATGTTTTATAATGAATGTGCCAATTCTCTACAAATTACAACACTTTTGAGCATAGTGAGGTACAGTTATAAGACTATTTATTCCTATATTCCCTGTTGCCTGTTGTCTGTTGCCTAGAGCAATAAAATTTTGTACCTCATCCACTAGAAAACTTTTGTAATTATGGTAAGCATTTCCTGCGGACTGCTGCACAAACAGCTATTAGCTTTCAGCTATCAGCAACAAGATTCTCTCCTTAAGGACAGTGTTTAAATTAATATAGACTTTAAGGACAATGGAGCTAACTTTTTTAGTAAGACAATTAATAAAGCTTTTATAGTAAACTAAAAGCAATCGCTGATGGCTGATAGCTGACGGCTGTTTGCGCAGCATTCCGGAGGAAATGCTTACTAATTATGTCTGACTTAGAATCAAATTTATCTGCTTTAGTTGCTAAGGTTTCACAACTGGAAAAACAACAAGTTACTCTCAAAAAATATGTTGTTAAGTTGAAGCATACTTTAGATGAGCAGATAGAAAATTTTAATCATCGACCAGAAGTACAAGATATCGAAAATTTACAGGAAAAATTTGTTGCTTTAACTCTACGTTTAGATGAATTATTAGCTTTAAATAATCCCATAACATCAACTACAAAAATTCAAGATAAATCTCCGGATAATTGGCAAAAGACTGAAGAATATCAAAATCAATTAGTGTTTGACCAAAATTTCAGGTCTCAAGCCTCCCCTTTTAAGAGGATGAAAAAAATCAACTTCGGTATTTCAAGCCTCCTTATTGCAGAGGTACTGATAACGCAGTTCCTCCGCTAGGAGACTAACTGATAACTGATAACTGATAACTGAAATGACCGTACTGATATTCGTGGTATATTAATCGCAGCATTAGAAACAGTTCAAGAACGATTAATTATTGTTTGTCCTTGGTTAAACTGTAATAGTATTGATGAACATTTATTTCAGAAATTCAAGGATTGTTTAAACCGTAATTGTCAGATAGATATTGGTTGGGGATATTTAGGCGATCGCTTGAATATTGGCAAAGGTTGGAAATATAATGCTTTGGGAGATTTACAAGATTTAGAAGAAAGTTATCCTGGTTTATTTCGGTTGAAGTTGTTAGGAACTCACGAAAAATTTTTGGTGTGTGATGAGAAGTTTGCTTTTGTGGGGAGTCATAATTTTTTAGCTTCGGGCAATCAAAGTTTGGAAAGAGAAGTGGGAATTTTGACGACCGATCCAGAAATTATTCAAGGATTAATTAACCGTTTTGATGGTGGTGAAAGTTTGAATGAATCAGAAATTAATCGTAGATTTGCAGCAAGTGTCAAAAGTTTGGATGAAGTGGAATATTTGTCTGGAGTTATTGATGAAAGTGAAATGGAGTTTAGGGATTTTTCGATGGTGATACATGAAGATGAGGAGGAGAAAGAAGAAGTGGAATATTTGCCTGGAGTTGTTGATGAAAATAAAATGGAATTTCAGGATATTTCGATGATGGTAGATGAAGATGAGGAAGAAGAGGAAGAAGAAAGTCAAGAACCTGTGGTTAGTGCTGAGGAATTTTTGCGTAGATATAGTGAAGGAGAACGAGATTTTACTGGGATTAATTTGGCTGGTGTTGATTTGAGTGGGAAGTATTTTAATGATTCAAAATTAAATTTGAGTAATGCTAATTTTAATGGTGCAAATTTGAGTGGTGCAAGTTTTAATTCAGTTAATTTAACCGGAGCAAAATTTCGAGATACTAACCTTTGTGAAACCAGCTTTAATTCAGCTAATCTCAGTCAAGCTAAGTTCATTAATACCAATTTTCATAAAGCGCAAATGAATTCTGTGAAGTTAGAAAATGCAAAGTTCAGAAATGTGAATCTCAGTGAAGCTAATTTAGAGTCTGCAAATTTTACTGAAGCTAACTTAAGCGGAGTTAACTTGAGTAATTCTAAACTGTCAAATGATGCAAATTTCAGTGGTGCAAATCTCAGAAAAGCAAATTTGAGTGAATTAAATTTGAGGAATACAAATTTTACTAACACAGACTTGAGTCAAGCTAATTTGAGTAAAGTGAATTTATTAAATGCAAAATTTGAAAGAGCAAACCTACAAATGGTTAAAATGAATCAAGCACTTTGTAGTGAAGCAACTGTTTTTCCAAAAGGTTTTAATTTTACCAAATTAGGTGTTTATTTTATTGCTCCTGGTGCTTCATTATCAGAAGTAAATCTAGCTGGTTGTGACTTGAGTCATGTCCACTTAAGAGGAGCAAACTTACAAGGAGCAAATCTAAATTCAACTAATCTGAATAACTCCGATTTGAGTGATGCTACTTTAAGTCATGCTCAGTTAATAAAAGCAAATTTAGTTAATACAAAATTTGTTGAAGCAAATCTTAATAAAGCTAATTTGAATGAAGCATCTATAAAAGGTGCTGAACTAAAATTAGCAGACCTGAATCAAACAAGTTTTGTCTTTGCTAAATTACATGGTGTTAATTTAACAGCAGCAAATCTTAGTCAAACAAATTTTGCTCATGCCAATTTATACAATGTTAATTTAACAGCAGCACACCTTAGTCAAACTGACCTAAAAAATGTACAAAATTTTAATCAAGTTAACCTTTGTGCTGCCAACCTAACTGGTGCCAATTTAGTCAGCTTATCTTTGTCTCATAATCAGACACTTACTGGTGTTAATTTAAGTGAAGCAAATCTTTGTGGTACAAATTTGAGTCACACTAATTTGAGTAATGCTAACCTAACTTTAGCAGACTTGCGTGGGGCAATTTTGATTAATTCCAATTTAGAAAAAGCAAACTTAAAAGAAGCAAATATAACTGGTACAAACTTTGGTGAAGGTGATGCTAAAGCAAACCTTACCGGCGCAACAATGCCAGATGGCTCAATTCACGAATAATATAAACGGTAGGTTGGGTTGACGTAATGGAAACCCAACTAAAAAATTTGGTAGACCTGCATCGTAATGTGAGAAATATTATGGCAGTCGCCATTACTATTAGGACATTCTCCCTCCTCACAAATTTACCAATTTAGTCCGTGCTGCGAATTTATAGTAGTTTACAGCGGTTTTCATTTGGGTAGACCACAGTAGTGATTTTCTATGGAACGTCCCTACAAGATTTTGCTTGTGAAGATGTGGTTCATCAATTTGAAAAGCGCTGTAACTTAAAAATTAGACGTTTTTTCGTCTGAAACTCCCTTATAGCAAGAAAGATTTGTCTCAATCTAAAGTTAAATGACTATAACTTCAAACTTCAGATAGATGGGAATACTCAAAACCTATTCAGGGAGCAAGATGCTCCCACTCTCATGCTCCATAACCAAAATAATTACAATGCACCACTGTCAAAAATGTATCTATATAGTTTTTTCTCTTCTCCTGAATTCTAACTTCTAACTCCTGACTCCTGAATTCTAACTTCTAACTCCTGACTCCTGAATTCTAACTTCTGACTTCTGACTTCTAACTTCTGACTTCATAACAACCCCCCTCGCTGAATTTTCTGCTGTTGTATAGTCTCCTTCTTAGCAAAAGCAGCATCTAATTGATCCAATAACTTCCCAATCTTTTCCTTTGCCTCCTTGCTAGTCTGAGGTTGCCTATTTAACCACGACATTGCCCTTCTTCGCCCATTTTGACTCGCCACAATTAAAGCACCCCAAGCAATAGCATTAGTTTCAGCTTGATTTACCCTTAAAGCAGCATCAACTCGGTTGCGGAGACGACCAGTATCATTTTGCAGTAATTTACCAATCTCATAAGTGCTGCTCAAATTATTTTCAAACACATTAAGACTTTCTTGCCAACGACCATCAATTAAACCAGCCAAAACTTTTTGACTTGGACTTGCCCAAGAAGCGATCGCCTGAGCTTCTGTAATCTTGGCATGAAATTTAATTAAATCAAATTGAGCTTGTGCTTTTTCCGGCCATTGAGATTCATCCATTAAATTCTTTCGCAGAGGTTGAATTAAAGCAAAAGCACCAGACCATAAACCATTACGAGCTAATCTCAGAGTATCTTGATAATATCTATCTTCAATAGGAGCTTCCTCTAGAGAAATTTTCTCTAACTCAATCGGATTAAGTATAAACTTTCGTGGTTGAACCCAATAAATATCAAAATCAGGATCTAATCCCACAGTTTGCTCAACCACCAACTCTGGATCTCCTCCTCCAGTCATTTCCTGCCAGATGGGAGCTTGACCAGCAGCACTTTTCCATTCCAACATCGAACTCAAGTAATTTTTTTTGGGATTGTAATTTACAATTTGCCCATAAGGAATAGTTTTATTGTTTTGTAACCTTTGACCACTGACACTAAACCAAACTCCAGCAGTGGGAACTTTGCCTTGAAAACGACGTACCGTTGTTACGGGTAAAGGTTGATTTGAGCCTTGGGGAGCAGAGGTAGACTGAATAGTAGAAGAAATGACAAAAGATTCAGCAGGACCTTGGAGAGGTAAAGTATTAACTAATCGAAAATATGGTTTACTCCCTTCTCGTTGGTTAACAGACAAAATTGATTGATAGACTCGCAACTCTACTAATTTCCGACAAGGAGTTTCACAGGGTAAAGAAGCTCTAGAATCAATCTGCTTCATTACTGGTACTAATACATCTGAACCAGAATCTGCCGTTGTATTGGGAAGAGAAAAAGTTTCTCCGGTACTAAACCCTTCCTCCTTGATACTATCTTTAATCTGATCGAGAGTTTGCAAAGATTTATTCCCGGATATATAAAATTGAGTCCACTGTGGTAATGATTCATTAAACCAGACTATAGCATTCGGGTCTGAAATTAACTTTACACTAATCCATGCACCCATTGCCATCAAACCAGAGCCACCAAATAATAAACTTATCCCTACCCATTCAAGCATCCATTTTTTCCAAGGTAAGGATTTTAAAGAAAACTTTTGAGATTTAGATAATCTCCTCTGATGTCTAGATTTAGAGACAGAAGTTATCCGACTAATTTGTGGAGTTTTCTTAGTTCTAGGATAATCAGATTTATGAGCTGCTTTAGCAACTTTAGGAAACTTAGCTTGATTGTAACTAGCTTTAGAGTCGTGAATCTTCTTTTTCATCATCCTAGCAATACCTGCTCATAGCGCTGACCTTGAACTTCCCAAGTATACTCCGTTTCTATGAGCGATCGCCCATTTTCTGACACAGATTGTCTCAATTGCCCATCCTCAAATAACCGACTAATGGCCTCTACATATTCTGCTATTTGATTTGCTCTTAATGCTCTGAGTGGTGTATTTGCACCATCAACTGCTAGACCTTCTAAACCACGATCGCTGGCCACAACAGGCGTACCTGCTGCCATTGCTTCTAAAGTTTTATTCTTAATTCCAAAACCAGTACGCATCGGAATCACACAAACGGTCGCTTGATGTAAATATTCTGCCATTGAAGGTACGCGACCTGTAACTTTTACTCCTGGGTAATTTGAAAGTTCCTGCACTTCTGGTACTGGTCTCGCTCCTACCAGAGCTAAAGTTGTATCAGGATAACGCTCTTGTACCTTGGGTAATATTTCCAAAGTCAGAAACCGAACCGCATCAATATTAGGAAAATTATCCATAGCTCCCACAAAAATTAATTGATGTCCCCCTGGGTCGTTACTTCGATCGGGAAATTGAGTAAAATCTACGCCATTAGGAATAACTGATATTTGACTATTGGGGTTAAACTCTTGTAGTTGTTTCCCGTCTTCCTCAGTTGTTGCGACTATACAGGAAAATTTTGAACAGTAGCGTTTTTCATAACGAAGTAGTAAGGGAAGATTCAGTCTATCTCGCAATGGTTTTTCTGCTGTACCAGTTTCTAACTGTTGCCTACAAGTACCATAAACCGAACTATGGACATTAACTAGAGTTTTTAGTTGTTGTTGCCATTCCGAGCGAATATAAATTTCATTAACACAATGTTCGCAAGTAATGGCCTCACATTTACCTGCTGCTACAAACTCATCCACCCAATTTTGCATTGCTGGCGAATATATCGAAAGAACACTTGGTGGAGTACCTTCTATCAGAAAATTACTAAAACGTCTTAGTTTTACTAATGTTCCTTTTGTTGGTTCTTGAGGACGCGGAAATACGGCCAACTCTTCCACATAAGACCGCAATGAGTCTATTTCTGAATTATTGACATCTGGAGACCGTTGTGTTACCAAAGTAACAGAGTGTTTTTGACTCAAATATTTGAGTAGATTAAAAGTTCTAACTTGAGTACCACCTCGACTGGGAGGATAAGGAAAGGTGGAGGAAAGGATTAGGATTTTCATATATATTGGTGAGTGACTCTAAATTATTCTTGATTACAATTTATTGATGATTTGTAGGTATTCCTAAAATAGTCAGGATATGAGAATCATACTTCTTGACAACTACCTATATTTGATGACAATATCATAATCATAATTTGATTGAACTGCCGATCTTTAAATTAATCTTAGAACATAAATATTGTGGTGCAAAAAATACTAAATAGTCAGGATATGAGAACTATACTTCTTGACAACTATCTATATTTGATGACAATATGATAATCATAATTTGATTGAACTGCCGATCTTTAAATTAATCTTAGAACATAAATATTATGGTGCAAAAATCAATGATAGTCAACGCATTAAAATCCCAAAATAAATTAATCTATAAAGGTCGGTTTTTTTTCAAAGATCATCTTAAATATTTTACGATCGTAATTACCGAGCAACATATACTTTCAAAAATAGTTAATCAAAAGGAAATTCGAGTAGTAGAGATGAGACGCATTGGGAATCATGCAATTATTAACTGGATTCAAAATCAGCTTACTGGTCAAGTGGAATTCTGGAACTATCTATCTAAAAGTTAACAGAAATGTCTATCGCCAGAGCTATCAAAATCTTAGAGATAACTATCCATTTGTCAAAAAAGATTGTTTGATTCGCAGTTATTGAAGATTATGGTTTGCCAGAGGTGACAAATTAGATGTTTGAGAGTAAACATGACCTATATTTTGGAAAAAGTGCTACTAGGCATAATTTACTGATTATTAGAAACCCTTTTGACTTCTTTGCAAGTAGATTAAATCATAGATTAAAGCTGGAAAAAAATAATTTAGATTTAGGAGAAAGCAGTTATGGAAATAATTTTTGATTGGTAAGGTCTTCCCATCAAACAGTTGCTGATTTATGGATAAATTATGCAAAATAGTATTTAGGAGAGACAAATTACTTATCTTAAGCATAACAAAATTTGTGTAAATTATAATCAATGGTTTAGTGACGTTGACTATAGGCGAAAAATTGCTGAAAAACTGCAAGTGGAATTTTCTGATGCAGGTATTAATAAGGTGTCGGGTCAAGGTGGAGGTAGTTCATTTGAAGGAACACAATTTGATGGCAAAGCAAAATCAATGGATGTCTGAAAACCATGGCAAAAATTCGCCGATAACCCTAGATATAGAGACCTTTCTAATAATCAAGAAATATTGAAATATTCAGAGATTATATTCGGTCATATTCCTGGTACAGAATCTTTAATAATTAGATAGTAATGTTAATTTTTAATCTTAGGAATAGATATTATGGCGCAAAAATCACTGATAGTCAAAGCATTAAAAAAACCAAATCTAGCCTTGAAGAAAGGTAAGCGTTTTTTAGCACATAATGTTGAAGATTTTATCAGAATTATTACCCAGCAACACAAACTTTCAGAAATAGTTAATCAAAAGGAAATTCGAGTAGTAGGAATGAAGCGCACGGGGAATCATGCAGTTATTAACTGGGTTAAAAATCAGCATAATGGTGAAGTGGGATTTATTAATAATGTATTAGCCAATCAAAACCCCTACCGCTATAAGTATGAAAATCTTCGAGATAAATTTCCAGAACATAAATGGGCAATAGAAAATAACCGCAAACAAGCTCAGGGAAATTTTATTAAAAGAGATTGTTTGATTTACAGCTATGAAGATTTTCCCCTGGAGCAGATAGCAAGTGATAAATTCGAGCGTCATCACGATTTATACTTAGGAAAAAGTGCTACTAGGTACGATTTACTTATTATTAGAGACCCTTTTAACTTGTTTGCAAGTAGACTAAAGAAATATTCTAAGGTTGCATATTTTTGATCGGTAAATTCTTCGAATAAAACCATGATTGATTTATGGATTGATTATACCAAAGAGTATTTAGGAGAAACAAATTATCTCAAGCAAAACAAAGTTTGTATAAATTATAATCAATGGTTTGCTGATGTTGAATATCGGCGACAAATTGCGGATAAACTGCAAATGGAATTTTCTGATACAGGAATTGATAAGGTAACGAGTTTTGGTGGAGGTAGTTCATTTGAAGGAAAACAATTTGATGGCAAAGCAACATCAATGGATGTTTTAAACCGATGGCAAAAAGTAGCCGATAATCCTAGATATAGGGAGCTATTTAATAATCAGAAAATATTGAAATATTCAGAGCGAATATTCGGTCATATTCCCGGTACAGAATCTTTAATTAATTAAGTAAATATAGCAGTCGAAGGAAAGGATAGGACAGGTAATAATTAATAATTAACAATTAATAATTAACAATTACCTCTCCTTTAAAACGGATAGGATTGACTAATCATGAATATTTTTTCTTGTTTCTCCTTGCTTATGAGAGGATTTTTACCTTAATTATTCGGTAAAAAGCTTAAAACTCAGACAAGGTAAGATTTTTCCTTTTTCCTTCTTCCTTCTTCCTTCTTCCTTCTTCCTTCTTCCTTCTTCCTTCTGCTATAGAGTATTTTTACCTTAATTATTCGGTAAAAAGCTTAAAACTCAGACAAGGTAATATTTTTCCTTTTTCCTTTTTCCTTCTTCCTTCTTCCTTCTGCTATAAAGTTAATATTTTAATCTGAGGATATAGAAATTATGGTACAAAAATCACTAATAGTTAAAGCATTAAAATCCCCAAATAAAGCATTTCATCAAGGTCAGCGTTTTTTCAAAGATAACCTAAAAGATTTCATCATTATAATTACCCAGCAAGACATACTTGCAGAAATAGTTAATCAAAAAGAAATTAGAGTATTAGGCATGAGACGCACTGGGAATCATGCAATTATTAACTGGATTCAAAATCAGCATACTGGCAAAGTAGAATTTTGGAATGACCTCAAAGTAGATAGAAATGTCTATCGCCAGAATTATGAAAATCTCAGAGAAAACTATCCATTTGTCAAAAAAGATTGCTTCATTCGCAATTATGAGGATTATACTTTGCAAGAGATTACAAATTGGATATTTGAGAGCAAGCATGACTTATATTTTGGCAAAAGTGGTACTAAGTATGATGTACTTATTATTAGAGACCCTTTTAACTTGTTTGCAAGTAGATTAAAGAAGAGATTACAAATGGAAAAAAATAACCAATTAACAGAAAATTATAAATTTGATTTTTTATCAGTAAGAGATCCTCATCAAACACTTGCTGATTTGTGGATTAATTATGCAAAAGAATATTTAGGAGAAACAAATTATCTCAAGCACAACAAAATTTGTATAAATTATAATCAATGGTTTGCTGATGTTGAATATCGGCGACAAATTGCGGATAAACTGCAAATGGAATTTTCTGATACAGGAATTGATAAGGTAACGAGTTTTGGTGGAGGTAGTTCATTTGAAGGAAAACAATTTGATGGCAAAGCAACATCAATGGATGTTTTAAACCGATGGCAAAAAGTAGCCGATAATCCTAGATATAGGGAGCTATTTAATAATCAGAAAATATTGAAATATTCAGAGCGAATATTCGGTCATATTCCCGGTACAGAATCTTTAATTAATTAAGTAAATATAGCAGTCGAAGGAAAGGATAGGACAGGTAATAATTAATAATTAACAATTAATAATTAACAATTACTTCTCCTTCAAAACGGATAGGATTGACTAATCATGAAAATTTTTTCTTGTTTCTCCTTGCTTATGAGAGGATTTTTACCTTAATTATTCGGTAAAAAGCTTAAAACTCAGACAAGGTAAGATTTTTCCTTCTTCCTTCTTCCTTTTTCCTTCTTCCTTCTTCCTTCTTCCTTCTGCTATTCGGTAACAATTTAACTATTATTGAGCGTTCAATACCGGGTTAATTATCTATTAAAATTATTTCATCAATTATGTAATTTATTATGACAAAAGTTAGCGTTTGCATTCCAACTTATAACCGAGCAAATTTGCTGCCTTATGCAGTAAATAGTGTTTTGAATCAAACTTACAATGATTTTGAATTAATCATAACTGATGATGGTTCAAAAGATAATACTGCTGAAGTAGTTAGTCAGTGGAATGATTCCAGAATTCACTATATTCAGCATCCTCAAAATATTGGACGTAGTAAAAATATGCGTTCTGGTTTTGATGCTGCTACAGGGGATTATTTCATCAAATTTGATGATGATGATGCCCTAACTCCAGAATTTTTAGAGAAAACTGTGGCAGTATTAGATGAGATGCAAAATGTAGATTTTGTCTGTACAAGTCATTGGGTTATTAATGAAAAAAGTGAACGGTCCGAAGTTGCCACGAGAGAGAATTCTGCTAAGTGGGGAAAGGATAAGTTGGAGCAAGGAATTATCCCTAACTTACTGAAAGAAACATTTGAATATCAAAGTTTGCAGGTAGGTTCAACTTTGTTTCGTCGCTCTTGCCTACAAGAAGTTGATTATATGCGGCCTGAAGCAGATGGATGTGAAGACTTTGATTTGTTGGTCAGATTAGCAGTAATCGGAAAAGTTGGATATTTTATTCCAGAATATCTGATGGAATATCGTTTTCATAATAGTCAAACCAGTTTAAAACAAGATATTCACTTTTTATCTGCTAAAACTTTCTGTATTAATAGTTATAAATTTGACGACCAAAAATTGGAAAGATCGCGTTTATTTAAGTTAGCAGATACGAAACAGATTCTAGGAATTAGATTAATTGAAAAGGGTGAAAGTGTTAAAGGAAGAGAGTTATTACAAGAATCAAGTCAAATACTAGGAACTTCATTCAAGACTAGATTTGCTTTAGTATTATCTTACCTACCACTAAATTTACGACAGTTTGCTTTGCAAAGTTTTAGGAAAATTCGCCCTCAAGATTATGCCGATCGAGTTAGAAAAGCAACTACTTAGGTTTAAGTCAAAAAGAAGTAAGTATAATTTTTTAGCGATCGCCACTCGACCAATTTTCCTACAAGATGATAATTACTCGATATTGGCTTGGCAATGATACAGGCCAATTTTTTTTGCCCAAGTCCTGTTATATCAAATCCGGTTGAATACTTATCTTATGTTTGGGAGTAGGGGAGCGGTTTCAGTAGGACACACCAGAGGGGGAGAGGGAGTGTCACCGTGTCACCGCGTCCGGTGTGTCTGGTGTTTCCTCTTATGGAGCAGGGGAGCAGGGGAGATTGAAGTATAGTTATAAACATATACCATATAACCGGATTCTATATAATTGCTAAAACTAAAGAAACATTACGGCAATCAATATCAATTTATAGCAGTTGAAGGAAAGGTTAGGACAGCTAAAAAGCTTAAAACTCAAACAACGTCATTTCAATTAGCCTCCTAGGTCGGAGCTACGCTACGCTAATAGTACCAGTACCTAAGGCTGTTTGCGCAGCATGACAAAGGTCAAGCATCAGACTTGACCTTGGCGAATATTCTCTTTTCTTTTGGTAAGATTTTTCCTTCTCCCTTCTGCTTAGTCATAGCAATATAGTCAAAAGTTACCGAAAAATTGTGGTTTAAAGCCTCCTCTTTTAAGAGGATAAAAAGAAAAATTTTCATGATTAGTCAATCCTATCCGTTTTAAAGGAGAGGTAATTCGCGCATTCTTAATTCTAAATTCTTAATTCTTGAATCTTCGTCCTTTTAACAGGTTTTCAAAACGGTAATTTAAGCTCTCCGTAAATTTAACAAATATATTAGGAGGCAGTACCTATCGTGATGAGCAACTTTTGACTTTATTTTTGACGCAGGCTCACTGCCTGCGCTATGTTAAACTACTGATACTCAGCTATATTACACTCATCCTAACTAGCAGCAGCGTCAGCTTCTCGCAAAGCTTTGAGAATTTCAGGACGTTTCATACGCGCATAGCCACGAAGTTTCCTCTCTTGGGCAATTTTCTTCAGTTGTCTGAGTGATTTGGTATCATAATCATCTACGGGGACTTCCGGCTCTGCAGCGGCTGCTTGAGCTTTAGTCTTTCTAGTAGTAGTTTTTGTTGTACTAGCCTTAGACTTTGATGATGTAGAACTTGGTTTACTCTTAGCTGTTGTCTTACGCGGTGTCTCAGTTTTAGCTGCAACTTCTTCGGTAGAATCGTCTTCTGGTACTGCCTGTAATTGACGCCGAACCGCAGATACTTGAGTTTTTAAGTCATCTTCAATATCTTGAACTGACTGGGAAAACTGATTAATTGTTTTGACAAATCCTTCGAGTTTTTTCTCTATTTGTTTATCGAGGTCGTCAAGTTGTTTTGATAATAAGTCCACATTTACTTCTGATAAAGAATTAGATGTTTTCTTTGTTGTTGAACTTGTAATTTTTCTTGCCAATTTTTCTACCTTATCGTTAACTGAATTTTCTAGATTTGTAATCAAATTTTTGAGCTGTTCAATTTGAACAACATCCGCAGCTCGATCTTGCAAAGATTTTACTTGTTTTTTGAGTACCTCCTCATTTTTCTTGATAGATTGATCGATTTTTTTTGTGAGAGAATCTACTTTTTTATCGAATGATACCTCAAGTTGCTGCATTAGATGCTCAAAGTCTGGTGTTTCTATAACAGGTGGTTGAGTTAGTTGCTCTATCTCTGCCACAGCTATTTTTGCTTGTTCATCTGTCATTTCATAAATCCAGGCCCATAGTTCCTTGATTTCAGCTTCTTTTGCAACTTGATACCAATCAGCACCACGAACGATTTCATACTGCTGCTCGGAATCGTCATTATCTGTCAATCTGACAATTAATGGGATTAAGTTACTGCCTTGTTCAGAAAGACTCTTCACTAGAGCTTCATGTCTTTCAGCAGGAATATCTCTCACCTGAGAGTCTGGTACAGTAATTTTGGATATGGGAGTCAATTCCAAACTTACTGGTTGTACTGGTAAATCTTCTTGTCGATTTTTTCGCTTCGTTGATGAAACCATTTGCTTACAACTTTCCTTGGTTCCTAAAATCAAATAAAGGTTTTGGGCTAATACTGCCTAGATAGCATTCTCCCGGTGACATTTTCGTATGTGGCTCCTCATTTATCACTTTTGATGAGAAATTCAAGATTTTCAGCTATTACAGCTATTGGAAAAATCAGAATTTCATCACAGTTTGATAAAATAGGATTAAGTGTCGGGAGGTGAGCAAACTGCTTAGTGCTGCTAAACAGGACTTATGATTATTGCATAATCTGGGAAATTATAATTAATTCTTAGGCTAGAAATTCATACAGCTATAAATAAGTACGATCTCCAACATTACTTTTTGAACTTGTTGGTTTTTGCTATGCCTTAGTTTATTTTTTTTTCTTACCCAGATTTTACTTTCACAAAGTTACTTTAGCATACTTTCATTTACTATGGAAGACAAATAATTTATCATCTTAGTAGCAATTGATTTTTTGCTATGAACTCAGTCAACACTTATATATAGAACCCCTAACCGTATCTTTGCACGGGGTATGTACTTTTGGCTGCGGTCCTCAGTCTGAGCAAGTTGTGGAAATTTAGGAACGAGGATAGGAGAAAAAGCGGATGCGACCCCGCGACGACGTTAGTCGCAAGCGGTCAAGGGATGGCGAGGAGACCTCACCATATCCCATCGACCAGGAGATGGAATGCGCACTCCTATGAGGCAACAGTGGGAAAAGTATTTCTCTGTCTTATGGTTCATCATTAATATAAGTCCTGACCAACTCGTTCCTTGCTGTACTACCTTTTGTTGCAGTTATCACTTTAATACTACAATTTTTACTAGGTATTACCCAGTTAGGACTGTCGGAATGGAGATCGGCTTAAATTGCTCTGAACTGAATTAACTGATGGCAGTAGATTTTCTGGCCATGTCAGGGAGCGATCGCATTACTCCATCCAAATATCTGTAGTTATTTTTAACTTTTTTGCAAAAAATAGTCAAGGTGTACCTATCTGATTAATAATAATATTAATTGGTTGATTTTTGCAAGTGAGGAACGGACGATCGCATGGATGTTAAGGATTTAAAATTTCTATTAAAATTACTGAGCTATGAATTTTATCAAGTATCTTTTGCTAAAATTCAACTAGAGTCTGAAATCAGGGTCTCTGAGAAAAATGAAATTTGCTCCAGACTTTGCGATCGAGGGTTGGTAAAATTTACTGGAGAAGTTACAAAAATTAATATAGCACCTAAAGGAAAATCACTCCTAAATAATAAAAAAGCTGTTAACTCACTCACCACCGAAGAATTGAAAGTGCTAAAAGCTACTGCTAAAGGTACTATTTCTCCAGCGGAGACTGGTCTCGATCCTAGCTATAGGAAAGCTGTTATCACAGACTTACTAGAGCAAGGTTTGATTAAAGTTATAGATCGAAAAATCAAAGATGTCTGGTTGACAGAAAAAGGAAAGCAATTTTTGTGCCAAGAATACTCTTCTCGCAGCACTGCAAAAGAAATATCCTTAAAAATGTTAAGCGACTATCTTGATTTAATGCGTACCAACTGTTCGCTTTACTTCCCTAAGCAAGAAAAACAGCAGCTTTCCCAGATACCGGACAAACCCACTGACTCTGAGATTTTAGCTGTGATTCGAGATTTAGACCAAAATCTAGGCACAAATAACTACCTACCCATTTTTCATTTGCGACACAAATTACAACCTCCTTTATCTAGAGAAGAACTAGATTTAGCACTTTACCGTCTAGAAAAAAGTGACCAGATAGAATTAAGCTCCTTACAAGAGGTAAGTTCCTACACTCCAGAACAATTTGAAGCAGGTATACCTCAAGATATTGGCGGACGTTTATTTTTTATCATTCCCTACTAATATCATGTACTTCCTCCGGAGGAGCTACAAATTGCGGACGGGTCATTTGAGTTATCAGTTATCAGTACCGACAACTATTGCCTGCAGCTTAGGAAAATACGCTCACTGAATATTTTTTCATCCCCTTAAAAGGGGAGGCGCGTGGACCTTATTTTTTGGTCAGTTATAAATAAAATTTAAGGAGTACCGACAGTACCAAAGAAATAGTGAAATTATCTTTACTTTCCTCCAATATTTCCTCTTTTCCTCCTTTTCCTCCTCCTGATGACTGATATCAAATCCGGTTAAACAGTTATAGAATGGTTAAGTCAGGAGGAGTCTACCCACCCCTAACCCCGACGTGGAGGGGAATTCAACCCACCCCTAGCCCCGACGTGGAGGGGAAGGACCTCCTCAGGAGGAGAGAAAATTACAAAGATGAGCGTAGTTATGACGATTGGATATTTTTTTTATGTCCAATAAAACGGATTTGATATGACTCCTCACAACAGTTATTTATAAGTATTCAACCGGACATGATATAAATCTTCCTATATCTGCTATCGTAATTCTCTAACAAGTCCAAAAAATATTACCAGTTTATAGTATGAAAAAAAATAAGGTCAATAGCCTCCCCTTGGCTGCGCCGCGAACTACCGCTCTACAAGGGGATGAAAAAGCGGTCGTTCGCGGATCTCGGAACGGAGTTCTATCTTCCTAGCGAACCGTAGGGTGGGATGGCTCCGAAACCTGCGTCATATCCAATGGACCAAGAGAAATAAAGTTTAATATTTCAAGCCTCTGACTTGACCTTTGTCATGCTGCGCAAACAGGAAGAGGTACTGATAACTGATAACTGATAACTGATAACTGATAAGTGAAATGACATCTATAGATCGGATTATTCAAAGAGAAACCAATCCTTTCGATCCAGTAACTCTTTACACTATTAATTTTTGGCAAGAGCAACAAAATCTTAAGTTGAACGTCGATTCTATTCATCAAAATGTGATTACTAATATAGAAGTGATATTGGAGCAGGTTGCCCAGGAAAATCGTCCCCGTACTTTGATACTGACTGGTGATTCAGGTTCTGGTAAAAGTTATCTGTTAGGAAGAATCAAAACATTATTCAATACTAAAGCTTTTTTTGTTTATATCGATCCTTGGCCTGATAGTGATTATATTTGGCGTCATATTTTGCGTCAAACAGTAGATTCTCTGATGAAGACTCCAGAGGGTCAAACAGATTCTCAGTTGTTACTATGGTTAAAAGGTCTATTAGCTTTCCAAAATAGTAGTTTACTGAAAAAAATTATTGGTGAAAGAAGAGTATTTATTAGAAATCTCAAAGATATTTATTCTTCTGGAATTTATAATCCTAATGATTTTTTCAGCGCTCTTTATTATCTATTAAATCCCAATTATATATCGATTGCCTGTGAGTGGTTACGGGGGGATGATTTGGACGAAGATGATTTAAAATCTTTGGGGATTAAAAGTAGTATAGATTCTGAAGATTCTGCTCAGAAAATTATGACTAACTTGGGAATTATTTCGGCTGCATCTCAACCTATTGTTTTATGTTTTGACAATCTTGATAATATTCCTCGGTTATTAAATGGTTCTTTGGATTTGCAAGCTTTGTTTAATGTAAATTCTAGTATTCATACTCATTTTCCACAAAATTTTCTGATAATTATTAGTCTTGTTACGAGTACCTGGAAACAAAATTCGGAATTGATTCAACCTGCAGATAAAGCTAGAATAAATGCTGGATATTTTCATTTAAAGCCGATTACTTTAGCACAGGGAGAATGTTTATTAGCAGCTCGTTTGAATCCTTTGCATTCTTTGGCTAAACCAAAGCCTAATTCACCGATATTTCCTTTGTCAACAGAAATATTAGAAGAAAAGTTTCCTAGGGGTAAAACTCTGCCTCGTAATATATTGGAGTTGGGACGTAAGGAATATAATCAATATAAAAACAAATTATTAGATGAGCTAGGAAATGTTCAAAAATCAACATCAGAAACAAAATTAGAAACTTTTAAGTTAATTTGGCAAGATAAATATCAAAAAACTCAGAAAAAAATCAATAAAATTACAGATATAGCTGCACCAGAATTAGTTCGGATGCTACAAGAGGTGTTAACTGCTTTACAATGCCAAGATTTAAAGACTAAATTATTAAGTGGTAAATATGCCAGTCATTCTTTGAGCTATAAACAACAAAATTATGAGGAAATAATTGGTGTAGTTTGGACAGAAGAACCAAATATGAATAGTTTTTATAATACTATGAATGCTTGCCAGAAAATCGCGGATGAAAAGTTATGTCAAATTTTATATTTAGTGAGAGCTGCTGAGGTGGGAAATGCCAAAAATATGAGCAATAGAATATATAGAAAAATTTTCAAAGGTAAGTCTAAAAATAGCCATATTCAACCCGATTTGGATTCGGTTTATTTTTTGGCTACATATCATAGTTTGGTGAATGCTGCTCTCGCTAATGAGTTAATGATTGAAGGTAAGATTATTAGTCTCGAAGAGTTAGAAGAAATAATTTGTAAATCACGGATTTTAAACAGTTGTAGTTTATTACAAGATTTATCTGTAGTTGACTCAATAGATAATCAAGAACAACAAAGCGATTCAGATTTATCAGATTTAGATGAGGTGAAGGATTTTGTGGTAAATTTAATTAAAATACAATGTTTTATGGAGCGCAAAAACATAATTGAAAATACACTAAATAAATTTGTCAATATAGAGCAGTCAAAAATTGATACAATTATTGAAGAGCTTGAAGGAGAACAGAAAATTAAAAATATTACTCCTACATCAAAATTAGACCAACAATTTGTTTGTTTTATTCCTAGTTAATAATGAACATCTAATTAGCTAGTGCAGGATGGCAGAAATAACTAACCAGTTACAAAATCCTAAAAGCTTTACCAATCAATACTTTTGAGGGCGAATGCCATTCGCCCCTACGATGTTTGAATTTTGACTTTCGCGTAGCGGCACTAGCTGTCAGCTATCAGCTACTGGCAATCAGCGCGAATAGTCCACATCAAAAATACATCTAAAAGCTTGGGTTGAAATCCCCGACTTCTATAGAACCCATTTGGACTCTATTTAAAAATAGAGGAGGAGTAGGGGAGTAGGGGAGTAGGGGAGTAGGGGAGTAGGGGAGTAGGGGAGTAGGGGAGTAGGGGAGTAGGGGAGTAGTGTAGTAGTGGATTATGGGTAAT
>JAXHSW010000048.1:0-12347 GCA_034190295.1 Cyanobacteriota bacterium
GGGGAGTGGGGGAGTGAGGGAGTAAGGGAGTGGGGGAGCGGGGGAGTGGGGGAGTGAGGGAGTAAGGGAGTGGGGGAGAAATGAAAATATCAATAATTAACACACTCCTGGCTAATAATTATCAAAAAGGTCCCATACGCCTGTGTTAATTATTTAATAATTGAAGTGTCGCCTAAGTATAGAATTAATGCATGGTAATTGGCATAAAAAAGTTAAAAATATATATGAGTTGACTTAAGTGTTGAAGAGGTAAAAATTATGAGAGGGTAGTGATTTTTGAGTAAGCGATCGCTTCCTTATAACTTTGATATTCAAACTTCTGACTTCTCCTGCGAGATAGTTTTATAGCAGTCGAAGGAAAAATTAGGACAGATGAAAAGCTTAAGACTTAGACAAAATAATATTTTTCCTTATTCCTTCTTCCTTCTGCTATACTGTCACACACCCGACTTAATCTAATTCAAAAGTATAAATTTTCAACTAAATTAGATTTTTTTCTATAACGACTCTTGGGGTAGTTGTGGATAAAATATCTGGGAATGAGAGAACAGATGCAAAATAATTTTAGATAATTTCTACGCAAATTACTATATTAATAAATCTCTCAAGTTATACCATTTATCAAAAACTTTTCTACATTTTATTGAGTAAGGGAGTGGGGGAGAAGTAAAAATAATAATGAAGTAAAAATAATAATAATTAATATTAAATTGGCTTAAATTAGCAAAAAAATTATTAGGATAGTTTAATTACTTAATAACTGAAGTTTTACCTAAGTATAACATTACTTTTGGTAATTGGTATTAGTCTAAACAAAATCAGGTATTAAAAATATTTATGGAAATACAATTTCGCGAATTTAATCCTTTTGATGTGTGGATTTGGTTAGAGTTTAGTACTGTTCCTTCCATGGCAGAAAAGGATTACATAGAGGAACTATTTGATTCATGGTTTTTATTAGGAAAACTCGGTGGCTTTAATGCAGAAAATCTACAAGTTCAAGACATAGGAATAGAGATTAGTTATATGGAATATAGTCAGGAAGTTGCAGGTCAAAGTATGATGGCAGTTATGCACAATATGGGAGAAGTAGAATATGAAGGATTATGGGGTCGTTGTTGGTTTGATTTGGGAACTAGCGATGCTTTAGCAATAGATATTTTGGTCAATAGTTTTCAACGATTAAGTGAGGAGTTTGTCAAAGTAGAAAAACTTATTATTGGGGGGCAAAATGAGGATTGGTCTGTGCCTGAAAATAACTATGAAATGGGTTTTTCTGATGATAATTGATGTTCAAGAATTTAGAATTTAGAATTTAGAATTCAGAATTACCGAATAATTAATAATTAAATAATTCGCGCCTTGAAGCCGACCCTTTTAAAGGGAAAAAAAGTTCACTTGATATTTCCTTATATTCAATTCCGTAACGGTTTTAACCAGAGGTAATTATCAATTATCCATTATCAATTATCCATTATCCATTAATGAACTCTTCTTATAAATTAAGAGGATTGGATCAAAGGATTTTTTTCTTCTCTTGGTCGATTGGATATGGCTAAGTTTCCTCAGCATCCCAACCGACGGGAAGCTCCGCTAACGACTGCTTTTTCTCCATTAATGGAGAGGCTTTATACCTGAATTTTTCGGTAATTTTATATTTTTCTATATTGTCAAAAATCAACCAAATTGCTCTTTTTGACTGACTTATATTTCCCTGTTACCTTTGATATTTATCTGAGAAAATTATGAGTAAGAAAAATAAAATTAGGGTCTTAGCTTTGGGTTTAATTAGAGATGGCGATCGCTTGTTTATTTCTCAAGGTTACGACTCTGTAAAACAGGAATTTTTCTATCGGGTTATGGGTGGGGGTGTTAATTTTGGAGAGTATAGTCGTGATGCTTTACAAAGAGAGTTTCAAGAGGAGATTCAAGCTGAGTTGACTAATATTAAATATTTGGGTTGTATGGAAAACATTTTTTTGTTTAATGGGGAGGAAAGACATGAGTTAATTCAATTATATAAATGTGATTTTGCCGATAAAAAGTTTTATCAAACAAAAGAATTAACTTTTTGGGAGAAGGAACGAAAGAAAACGGCACTTTGGGTTTCAATAGATAGATTGAAGTCTGGAGAATTGAAAATCGTTCCAGAAAATTTTTTAGAGTATTGTGATTAGGAGCATAATTAAAATGGAGATTAATATTCCTGATGTAAGAGAAGGAAGAGGGAAGAAGGAATAAAGGGAAAAAATTGCTGGATATAGGTGTTTTAAGTAAGATGTAAGGTGAATATAAATTTACAGAATAATTTTTTTTCAACAGGATAATAAATCCCAAAATTATACTTAATTATTATGATGAGGAATGAAGAGGGAATAAGGAATCAAGCAGTAGCAGGAAAGGTTAGAACATATCAAAAGCTTAAAACTCAGACAATGGAATATTTTTACTTCTTCCTTCTTCCTTCTTCCTTCTGCTATCAAGTAAAAAAAAATTTATGGAGATAAGTATTTGAAGTAAGATGAATCTAAATTTACAGGATAAAAAAAGTTTTCAACAGGAGAATAAATCCCAAAAATATACTCAATCAAGTCAAGTAAAAAACTATTACTCTGAGTTATCAAAATCTGAAAAAAATGATCTTTATACGATTAATAAATTAGCAGAAACTTATTACGTTCGGGGAGATTTTATAGAAGCGATCGCTCTCTGTCATTTAGCTCTAAAAAATCAACCAAATTTTGCCCCAGTCTACAAAACTTTAGGAAATGTACTGCAAGCTCAAAATAAAATAGATGCTGCTATTCGTGCTTATTTATTAGCGATAAAAATTAATCCAAAATTTGTTGAAGCTATTGTCAATTTGGGTAGTATGTTTTATAAAAAAGGGCAAATTGATGAAGCAATAATTACCTATAGAAAAGCAATTAGTTTAAAACCAGATATAGCAGCAGCTTATTGGAATTTAGGTAAAGTTTTAGAACAAGAAGGTAGATTTTACGAAGCATTTTTTTTTCAAGAAAAAGCTTTAGAAATTCAGCCAGGTTTAGTTAATAATGCTCAAAAAAATCATCAAGATAGTCATTTTCAAAAGTGGCATAGTCAATAAATATTTAGGCTGTTTCAAGGAGTCAGGAGTCAGGAGGACTGAGTAAGTAGGAATAGTCTATATATAATTTATTAGAGTAAAACTCTGTTTTTAGTCAAATCGACATTTATGGGTAAAGTTTTTTTACCAGCTAAATCATTCCTAGTATTCTTTTTTATATTTCATTTATATTTCATATTACTTCTTTCTTGTAAAAAAGTAATTGTTCTCAATTGCTCTAACCTTTTTTCTCTCTTACCGAATAATTAAGGTTTAAAAGCCTTTCCTTTTAAGGAGAAAAAAGCGGTGGAGGGATGGCGAGGTCTGGGTGACATATCCAATCGACCAAGAGAAGAAAAGTTTTTCCTTTTAGTCAATCCTCTCCTTGAAAAGAAGAGGTAATTATTAATTATTAATTATTAATTGTTGAATTATTCCTTACTTTTATGAAATCAGAAGAGCAACAACATCCTCAATATCATAAAGACCGCGAAATAGTTAACACCCTGTTAACAGAAAAAGATACTCCTTACAACTTAGCAGAATTGGCAAGATTAAAAATTCGTTATCGCGGTTTTCCTGGTGCAAGAGATATTCAGAAAGACTTAGAAAAAGTTCTGCAAAAATGGGAATTAACAGAAGAACAGTTGTATGAAAAAACCCGCGCAATTCATAATAAAGGTCAGGTGTATAAACGACAAAATAACGAAAAAGAAGATTGGTTTTAGGTCAGCATTCAACTGTTAGTTTCGGGCAACTAAACTATAAGCACTACGCAAATAGGGCGCGGACATTTATAAATTCTTAAACTTAGTCATGGATTACTTCTGAATTCTGAATTCTAAATTCTGACCTCTGACTTCAGTTATACCAAGTTAACTATTAATATTAAGCTGTTTAGTAATAATATTAATAGGAGGGGAACAATAAACACATAATTCATTAGCAATTTCTACAGCTTCTTGAGGATTTTTATCTAAATACATTGCTGTTAAAGCCAAATGTTCTCCAGCTCCAATAGCTGCAAATTCATTAATTTTTTCCACTAAATAACTATCACAAATGCGGAAAATTTTTCCCTCAATTCCAATTACATAATTATTTCTCTTAGAAAAAGAATCATCTTTAGATTTAGCCCAAGTATAAAACTCAACAATAAAATCTAAAACAGCTTCTACAGTTGGCGCTGCGGGTTTATGATTTCTGGCAAAAATCTGCATAAAGCTTAATTCCATAATCAAACCAACACCACCAATAACTAAACCATTAATTTCAAAAAGTTTACCTTGTTCGTCTCCAGTAACACGATAATTTTCTTTTAAATGACCGGATACTCGAACACTATCAGAGGCAAACATTAAGCGATCCGAATATTTTCTGGCTGCAACAACACTTATAATATTTAATTAAATTTACTCAGATTAATCTATGCTATTTTGTAAGCATTCAGCAGTCAGCTATCAGCTATCAGCTATCAGCTAAATGCTCATCTATTTCACTTTTTGCGATAAACATGAAACTTTTGGCTTTCATGGATACTAACAAAACTAAATCCAGCTTGTTCCATAATTTCTTCTTTTTTCCATTGCTTAATGTAATTCAAATTAAGTGTTTGTTGAGCTAATATTTCTCCGTTTTTCTTAAAAAAATAACTTTTCTCAATGGATTCAATTTCATCATTTTCCCCAATTTTTTCTATCTCCTGAGAATCAACAATTCCTGTAGGGAGATTTTGTTGATGACTTTTATGTTCTCCTTGAACACTCAACAGAAATAATCCATCTTTACGCAGATGTTTAGCAACATTAATTAATCCTTTAATATCCTCATCAATATCCTTGGTATGATTTCTTAAGTCAGTCCGATCGCCTCGTTGGTTTATTACCTAAACTCCTCTACTAGAAACAGCAATATCAAAGGTTTCTTGTAAGTTCATCTCATAGACATCTGCTTCTACTAAATTTCCCCATTCTCCCAATCTTTTTCTGGCAATATTGAGCATTGATGAGGTAATATCCACACCTGTAAATTCAGCTTCAGGAGCAAATGCTTTTAATTTTTCTGCTAATAATCCTGTTCCTACACCTAATTCAAGTATTTTTTTCTGACCATATTTCATCAAAGAATAGACTGCATTAGCCATTCCTTGATAATCATAATTGCCTTGGGTCATCAAAAGATCGTAATAATCGGTAAAACTATCGTAATAATCAGCGATATTAGTATATTTATTCATAGTTAATTTGTAAGCATTCAGCTGTCAGCTATTAGCCATCAACTATTGCTTCTTTTTAGTTCTAGATAAAAGCTTTACTAATGGATTAGAATTAAATTTTACTATAAAAACTGGCTTTAAAGTCTATATATTAAAATCCCCTCATAAGAGCTGAGAGCTGACAGCTAATAGCTGTTTGCGCAGCAGTCCGCAGGAAATGCTTACGTTGATTTTGCAGAAGTAAAGTGCAGTCCCTAATAAATAATTTAGCTTTTAGTAACTATACCATGATAATTTTATTGAAAAATTAGTATCAATAAATCAGCTATTTATTTTCTCAATTTTATGCAACTTCACAGGGGAGTTGTATCAGACTTAATTTGGATACAATTATTTGATTATATGTTTCATTTTTTCCGATCAACATGAAACTTTTGGCTTTCATGGATACTAACAAAACTAAATCCAGCTTGTTCCATAATTTCTTCTTTTTTCCATTGCTTAATGTAACTCAACTTAAGTGTTTGTTGAGCTAAGATTTCTCCATCTTTCTTTTTGATAATTATTAGCCAGTTAATATTAATTATTCTCTTATATTTACTTCTCCCCTACTCCCCCACTCCCCTACTCCCCTACTCCCCTACTCCATTCTTCAACTATTTCCCGCAAATTTTTGATAATCTTCTAGTAACCAATGAGGCAATTTAGTTATATCTTCAATTCGTAATTGTTCAGAACGACAATATAACATTGCTGCTAATAAATAATTTATAGCTTTTGGTGCTTCTATTCCTTGAGAAAGTTGAGCAGCTAACTGTCGTAAAAATTCCTGTTCGCTTTCTATTAAAGATTCATTTTGAATCTTGCTACTGAGTAATGCTTGATAACCTTTACCCATTTCACCCAAGTAAAAAGTTTCTAGTTTTTGAGGTTCTAAATTTATCCAAAAATCAGCTATTTGTTTTCTAATTTGACGCAACTCTTGAACCACAGATTCATCAGATGGGTCGATATAGTAAAGATTCACACTACCCAATAATTGATTGATAAATTTTTGCTGTGAAATGTCTAAATTATCTGTTTGATTTGCTGTTAAAACTACATTTTTTTCTGGTCTAACTTCAGCAGTTGTGACTGAATAATTTTCTGGTAGATGAGGTAGATGAGGCGATTTAGATTTAAAAGCTTTTTCCAACTTCTGGGCAACTTCTCGACTTTCAAATATTTGTTTATAATCATCTATCAACCACTGAGGTAAACGATTTTTAGCATCTCGGACTAACATTTTGCTTGGAGGAAAATATAACATTGCCCCTAAAAGTGTATTAATAGCTTTTGGATTAGTTAAACCCATACTTGTCTCAGCTAATTCTTTGAGAAATTTTTGTTCGTCTTCAGTCTGAGGTTCGTTTTGAATGCCACTTTTTAATAAAGCTTGATATGCTTGTCTAGTTTTGCCTTGATAAGTATTTTCTAATTCTTTAGGAGCTACAGCTAACCAAAAGTCAGCTATTTGTTTACGAATTTGACGTAATTCTTCTATTAAAGATTGGTCATTAGGGTCAATTTCGTAGAGATTGACACAACCAATCAAACGATTGATAAATTCAGAAGTTAAAGAATTTTGATCTGTTGATTCTATAGTTTTTGGCGCGTGAATATTTTGCCATTCTTGACATAATTTTTGAAATAATTCACCTATCTGTGCGGAGTAAGCATGGCTATCTAAAAATGAAGGATTTTGCTGCATTTTAACTTGAATTTCTTGCTGTTTTTGTTGACGAAATTCTAAATTATTGGCAAGCTGAATAGCGAGATTAATATATTCTGCTTCACTGTTAACTATTAGGTCTGGAATGGAGAGCGATCGCAACAATGAACTACCCATTAAAGAGCGGAATGAATTACCGTTTTTTGTAATTATTGGGATGCCTATTTCTAGGGGTTCTATGAGGGAGTTTACTCCGGCAAATGGATAGGAGTCTAAATAGATGTTACATAATTTCAAGCATTCTTTGATATCTGACCGACTTGGTAATGTTTTAATTACTATGAGTCGTTTTTTATCGATGCCATATTTGTTAAATGTAGAGCGCAGATCGTTAACAAAATGAGTGCTAGCTTGATAGGTATTACTCCAGTTAGGATTAAAGGGATATAAAACTAGAATAGAATTTGGTACGGCAGCAATAATTTTTGCCCAAGTTTCTCTCAGTTCGGGAATAATTTTATAAAAGTTGGCTCCGGAAACAAAGACTATACTTTTATTGGTTACTCCCCAACTTTCTCGAGTTGGTTTAACTACTGGTTTTTCTGGTTGAGTGGCATAGTAATTAAAGCAATGAGCTGTATTTTTTAAGGTAATTAATTTTTCCCGATATTGTTGTTGTGGTTGTTGTTGGGATTCTGTTAATTTTCCAGAAATATAATAATCAATATGCTTCATTCCTGTTGTTACACAAGAGGAAGTTGATGTTAGTTGAATTCTTGCTAATCTATGTAAAGCAAGTAAGGTAATAGGATTAGTAATAGCAGTAATGTTAGTACCAATTAAGAGGATATCTAAATCATCGTTGCGAATAGTTTCTACTTGTTTGTTTAAGTTTTCTGGTAATTTTACAAAGCGTTCTGCACGACTTTGACAATATTTTTCTAGGGGGTATTCTGTCAGTTTTTGGCTATATAAGATAATTTCAAATTTAGTTTTGTCTAAATGTTCAAAAAATGGCAGGGTGGAAAAAGTTTCTGTTTGAGGAATAAAGTGAGTGCTGAGAATTCCTAAACGAATTTTATTTCGGTTAGTAGGTCTTTCTGGAAAGGAATAATTGAGTTTAAAGCCTCGACTTTCTAAGGCTAGTTCCATTATTTCGGCACGTTTAATATATATGTCTTTCAGATTTTCATTATTAAAGTAGAGGGGAATAAAGTTGGATTTTTGGGTGAAAAACCAAGCGATATCTTGCCAGATTTTTGAGTCGGAGTTGCCGAATATTCTTTGATGTAGATAGGTAGTCCAGTTGAAAGTATAACGATAAAAATTATCTGCTTCTCCTATTTCTTGAAAGTAGCTAGGAGTATCAATCAGAAATTTTATATAATCATTGACAAACCATTTAGGAATTGGAGCTTGTTCGTACCAGTTTTGTGAAAGTTGATGGGGGTAAAAATAGAGAGTTGCAGCTAAGAGATATTGAATAGAATTTTGTCGATCTAATCCTTGAGCAATATGATTTTCTATTTCCTTGACCAAGGATTTTTCTGTATCTGTAATTTTTTCATATTTCAGACTACTACCGATTAACTTTTGATGAGCTTTACCAACATCACCTAAATAAGCACTTTCTAATTTTTCTGTAGGTAAATTGAGCCAGTAGTTAGCAATTTTTTGACGGAGTTGACGGAGATTATCTAAAACTGACTGATTGGAGAAATCTTTCTGATATTCCTCAACATATTTAGAAACTTCAGAAAAGAGCTGAGTAGTATTTATTTCCAGAGTAGAATCTGAAGAAATAAACAGAGAAATTATCCCCTCCTTTACTTGAGGAGACTCACTACATTTTAAAGCTTCTTGAATTTGAGCGATCGCTACTTCTAGTTTTCCAATTTTCAACATTTGTCGTGCTATTTGAGTGGCAGAAATAGCATAATGTTCTCTTGCTTGAGTAGATAATTTTTTGGCTTTTTCTGGTGGAAGGTAAGATTGGGAAATTTCGATAGATTTCCGAGTATCAGAAATATTTCCACCAAACTTAATTAATCTCGTACTTTCTGATGCTGAATGTAAACGATAACAAGCAAGAGGTTGAGGTTGATAAGCAACAGAATAATAAGTAGCTATTCGTTTCCACATTTCCCAATCTGCTGCGGAATTTACTTCTGGACAAAATCCTCCTAATTTTTCATAAACGCTACGTTTTACTACTATCGAAGCACATTGAATTTTTTGCATTACAGCAATTTTTTCTAGCCATTCAGGAATAATACCAGAAGTTTCTTTTTCCAGTGGAGAGACCATCTTTTGATTATTATTTTCATCTATATAATAGTGGCGACAAAATGCTGCTCCTATTGTGGGACTTTCCTCAATTACACTACGGATACTTTCATAAAATCCTGGTAATACTAAATCATCTTGATGGAGAATATGAATCCATTTACCCGATGCTCGTTTTAGACAATCATTCCAATTAGAAACTAATCCCAAATTTTGAGGTTGCCGATAATAAGAAATTCTCCCCTTACCAATTTTTTTGACAACTTCCTCTACATTTACTGTAGTTGAACAATCATCAACAACTTCTATTTCCATTTCACCCCGATCTGGCGCTTGTTTCAAAACAGAATTCAAAGTTTGTTCCAAAGTTAATGTGGGATTATAAGTAGGAATCATTACAGACCAAAAAGGTCGAGTCTGTCTTTCAGAAAGTAGTGGAATTTGTGGATATTTAATTGCGATATTTTCCACCGTGGAAGATTGAGATTTAAGTTTATTTAATTCTGTCATTAGTGAGTTTCTATATTTATGCAATATTTGTTCTGACCAAATTACTTCCTGTTGACTATACAACTGGGAATGTAGATAAATAATTATAGCTTTATGAACTGCCAAATTAACCGAATTTTGATGTAGTTTTTGTTGGCGGGACCCAAAAGAATGTTGTCTGTAATAAAGATAAGGTTTTTCCAGTCTATAACCTAACCAACCTTTTTGATATGCTGAAATCCAAAACTCCCAATCTTCCCAACCCTGTTTCATTACAGTTTTAAATCCACCCACCTGTGGAAAAATTTCTCTTCTAAATAAGGATGTAACTGGAGCTTGATTTTCACTTAAAAAACGTTTTACATTAAAATCTCCGAAACTTTCTAACTTCTCCTCAAAGCCAAATTTCTGAATATCTGTATACACAAAACCAACTTGGGGATTTTGTTTTAAGACCGCTAAAGTTTCTGCAATAAAATTAGGATGAATCTTGTCATCCGCATCGACAAATAGAATAAATTTACCAGAACTATAATTTACTCCTACATTTCTAGAATCAGAAACTCCTGTATTTTCTTTCTCTATTAAATGGAGACTTTTTTCAGAATACTTTTTAGCTAAATTTTTTGCTACTTGAGATGTTCGATCGGGACTACCATCATTAACAATTAAACATTCCCAATTTTGATATGTTTGATTAACAATACTCTCCACAGCTTCCGTTAAATATTCTGCCTGGTTATAACAAAGAATAATTACCGAAACTAAATCAGATTTACTCAAAAAATCAATAGGTTGATACTTTTTAGCTTCGAGATTTTCCTGTCTTAAGTGCGTCTTATCTTCCGTTATCGAGACCTCAGAATTATGCATTTGCTTTTCACTACCCCCAATCGTTTGACGGTAGGGTAAAGTCATTAATTCCGCAGAATAAATTTGAGTAGTAACAGAAATTTTACGCTTAACCCCACGCTGAAAAATTCCATACTCATTACAAATATTATCAGTTTCTTCCTTAGCTCTTTCACCTCCCTTTTCCAAACCTTGTTCATTCTCAAAATACAACCCTAAAATTTCAGGCAAACGAACAATTTTTTCATTTTTACCAATCCTGAGCCAAAATTCATAATCACCCGCAACCCTAAATTCAGAACGAAAATATCCATACCTTTCATGTAGAGATTTTCTCCACATTGGTTGAGGACCAATAATACAATGTCGCTCTAATTCTTGATAGTCAAACTCCGGCCAATTCCAACATTTATCTGCTTGAGTTGTTGCCCAAAAATCATTAGGAAATGTAGTAACTAATTGGTCTCCATAAACTAAAGATGTCTGAGGATTATTATCCAAATAATTTGCCATAAACTCCAAAGCATCTGGTCGGTGTCGGTCATCTGTATTAGCATTAGTAATATAATTCCCCTTAGCAATTTTTATCCCACGATTCCAAGCAGCATAAATAGTCTCCCTTTCTGGAGTCCTTTGATAAATTATGTGAGGATATTTAGCTTGAAACTCTTGAGCGATCGCTCTTTCTTTCTCTTCGGATGCGCTGTCAATAATGATAATTTCTAACTTCCCTTTTTTATAGAGAGTTTGATTAACTAAATCTTCCAGACAACCTCGCAGAAATTTTTCAGAATTATATGTAGAAATAATCGCTGATACTTGAGGTAAAGTTGTTGTTTTTGCTTTGCGTCGAACAGTTGCCCAAATCCAAGGTTTAGCAGATTTTAGGGAAACTAAATTAAAACCAGCTTCGAGGAGCAAATCTTTTAATTGTTCTTCAGTATAAGCATTGCCAGAAAAATAATATTGTTGATCTTTCGACCCTTCTTCATCAAAATTTCCTAAACTAGGAGCGCTTTGGTCATGTACTTGAATTCTAAAATATCCTCCGATTTTTAACACCCTAAATATTTCTCTAAAATAACTTTTGACAATGGAAATAGAACGGATGTGCTGAAAAACTATTGTGGAATAAACAAAGTCGTAACTTTCGGAACTTAGTGCTTGTAAATCACAACCATTATTGACATATAAATTTCCATTTTGTTTTCCATCAGCTAAATATTGCCGGGCAAACTGAATCATATTTTCGGAAATATCTACACCATCTACTTGTGCAAATGTTTCTCGTAAATACTTAATTAGACGACCGACACCACAGCCTATTTCTAATACTTTCCACTCTGGTTTTGCGGGGATATCTCCCAGAATTTGTGGTATCCAAGTTTGTATTGACTTTTCCCAAGTTTGCTTTTTTTCTTCTGGAGAAAGTGTATCTATTCCTTGATAAGCTAATACTCGTCCAAACATAGCTTCATCTATAGAATTAACATTCCAAAATTGGCGTTGTAATTCCAGTTGCTTATCGTTTACTGGTGCAATTTTAGTTGGATTTTGAGCGAGATTTTCAACTGTTGAATTAGCCATTGAAATTAACTGCGATTCTAATTTACTTTGACTAACTTCTTCTCTAAGTACTTCTATTTTTTCTGGGCGTTTGACTGTTGCCCAAATCCAAGGTTTAGCAGATTTTAGGGAAACTAAAT
>JAXHSW010000048.1:12447-47467 GCA_034190295.1 Cyanobacteriota bacterium
TTTTGACAATGGAAATAGAACGGATGTGCTGAAAAACTATTGTGGAATAAACAAAGTCGTAACTTTCGGAACTTAGTGCTTGTAAATCACAACCATTATTGACATATAAATTTCCATTTTGCTGACCATTAGCTAAATATTGCTTGGCAAATTGAATCATTTTTTCCGAAATATCTACACCATCTACTTGTGCAAATATTTTCCTCAAAGGTTGAATTAAACGACCTACACCGCAGCCTATTTCTAAAACTTTCCACTCTGGTTTTATTGGTATACCTTGAATAATTTTTTCCGTAGAACTTAAGATTGAATTTTGCCACGCCAGAATTTTTTCTGAAGGAGACATCCCGTTAATTTTTTCATCAGTAATAACTCGTTCAAACATCGCCTCCTCTAAAGAATTAACATTCCAAAATTGGCGCTGTAATTCCAGTTGCTTATCGTTTACTGGTGCAATTTTAGTTGGATTTTGAGCGAGATTTTCAACTGTTGAATTAGCGATTGAAATTAACTGCGATTCTAATTTACTTTGACTAACTTCTTCTCTAAGTACTTCTATTTTTTCTGGGCGTTTGACTGTTGCCCAAATCCAAGGTTTAGCAGATTTTAGGGAAACTAAATTAAAACCAGCTTCGAGGAGCAAATCTTTTAATTGTTCTTCAGTATAAGCATTGCCAGAAAAATAATATTGTTGATCTTTCGACCCTTCTTCATCAAAATTTCCTAAACTAGGAGCGCTTTGGTCATGTACTTGAATTCTAAAATATCCTCCGATTTTTAACACCCTAAATATTTCTCTAAAATAACTTTTGACAATGGAAATAGAACGGATGTGCTGAAAAACTATTGTGGAATAAACAAAGTCGTAACTTTCGGAACTTAGTGCTTGTAAATCACAACCATTATTGACATATAAATTTCCATTTTGCTGACCATTAGCTAAATATTGCTTGGCAAATTGAATCATTTTTTCCGAAATATCTACACCATCTACTTGTGCAAATATTTTCCGTAAAGGTTGAATTAAACGACCTACACCACAGCCTATTTCTAAAACTTTCCACTCTGGTTTTATTGGTATACCTTGAATAATTTTTTCCGTGGAAGTTAAGATTGAATTTTGCCACGCCAGAATTTTTTCTGAAGGAGACATCCCGTTAATTTTTTCATCAGTAATAACTCTTTCAAACATCGCCTCCTCTAAAGAATTAACATTCCAAAACTGACGTTGAAAGGAAAGTTGTGCTGTATTTATCTGTTCAGATGAAGCAGGGTAAATATTATTTTTCATTTCTACAAAATTTTCAGCTTTGTCTTGAGACTTAATACCATCCGTGGAAAGAGGTAATGTTTTTTTCCTCGCTAACATTTTCTGCAATATTTCTGTGGCAGGAGTAAAACTAGGTGCTTTTTGTACTACTTGATGCAAAACTTTTTCTGCTAAGTCAAAATGATTAATTTTCTCTGCCGAATTTGCCAAATAATACCCTACTCGCCAATTATTACAACCTAAATTTATAGCTGCTGTAAACTCAGAAATAGCTTGATGATGCTGACCCTGTTTTTGCAAAACTAATCCCGACCATAATCTCAAATAACCATCTTTTGAATAATAATCTCGATAATGAAAAATTCCACCTCCATATCTATTACAAAGTACAGGAGAAGAATGAGAAATCTGATTCTCCGCAACTAATAATTCTGAAATATTTTCACACTTCATACTCACAGAAAAAATTTCTGCCGTCTCCCCTAAAGATTGAATAAATAATTCCGCCCCAGATAATTTATCAAAATAATTGGGTCTAAAACTCCGCCTTTTAAGGTTTTTTGGAGAGTTACTTAAATCCCAGTTACAAAAATAACTTCTGGCTTCTGAATTCTGATTTCTGACTTCGTTAATCCTATCCCATTGACGTTTTCTTTTTGGTTGTTTGAGGAGGAAGTCGTAAATTTCATTAATCTTTTTTGTAGAACTTTCAGGACTAAAATTTTGTCGCGCATATTCTTGAGCATTACGACCTAATCTCATCCTTTCCTCTGGGTGAAAATAGAGGTATTCTATAGCATTTTTATATTCCGTTTCATTATTAACAACTAAACCTGTTTGATTATGAATAACTAATCTTTTAATTCCACCAAAAGGGAAAACCACAGGTGGTACTCCAACCCACATTGCCTCTTGCAAACTCTTCTCTGAAGTAGCATAAGTATCTTCACACAATGGATAGCCAAAAACATCTAAAATTTCTAATACCGACTTAATATCTTCGACGTAACCTCTAAACTCAAAACGCTCTACTGCACCTAACTTTTCCGCTTCCTGTCGTAAATAATTGTTGATACCACCACAGACAATAAATTTCACATTTGGAATATTAACTTTGGCACTCATTCCCACATAATTAGAGTACATTTTCGCAAAATCAACTGTACCAATATAGCCAACATTAAATGTATCGTGAAATTGTGGCTGAAAATCCTCAAGTCTATCAAAATCTGCAATCCCATAAACCACAGAAGTGCTTGAATTTTTCTTCGCTGAAGATAAATTTTTAAATACAGGTAATTCCAAAGTATAAGGACTTGTTACTATAGAAAAATCAGCATATTCCAGTAACTCCTTTGTAATAATATGAGGCGCTCGATCGCCAATTATTTTAAACCAAAGTACCAACCGCATTGCCGGAAGTTCAGAGCGTAATAATTCATAGATTTCTGGATTATTCCAAAAATGAATATGTACAATATCTGCCGCCTCTATTTCACTGCAAATAATTTCTTTATTAGATTGATTTATGACATACATCCCTTCATTTTTCCCAAGCGAAACTGCCTCTGTTTCTGCTGGTAATAAACTCAGAACTCGATGTTGTTGTACTACTCCCATTCGAGACGAATATTTAGCAGTTGCCACCATTGAACGACCAGCACCACCACGGGAAAGTTGTTGAATAATATGCAGAATTTTTAGCATTTTTTTTTCCAACTAAAGTTTAAGGTAAGCATTTCCTACTCCCTTCTTCAAAGAATAGTGTTTAAGCTTATGAACTTGATTAATTAAATTCTCTTTGTCAAAAAAATAATCACTATAAATATTTTCCACTTCACGCTCACAATCATGAATAAATATATCAGTATTACCACTTTCCATAGCTAGTTTAGCTGTCATATAAATACTCTTCATTCTCCCTGGTTTCTCCTCAGAATATCCTGCAGGTGCATCTACCAAAATAAAATCCCATTTTGTAAGTAAAACTTTCTCAGGTAATACCATCCATAAACAATCATTTCCTTGACTATATTCTGCCAGTAAACTTTTCCATAAAGAAACTCTCGTACCATACTCAACCAAATAAGCCTCCATAGAATTTTCACAACCAACTTTTACTTGATTCAACCAATCTCCATCATCCTCCAAAAATACAGTTTTTCCACCTCTATTTACCCCCAGCCAAAGTAAACTATCCTTACCAACTCCAAAGATTAGAAAATTACCAGGTACTTTCCTCCCAACCACATTAGTAATATAAGCATATTCTTGAAAAGACATTTGACCAGGATTATCATTAACTAACTGAAAAATTTGACTACCATACTCATCAAATAAAGAGCGGTCTAAATTACTATAAACTGAACCATCATCAAGCAAAATTTCTGTTGCTTTAATATAGGCACGAACAGCAGCATTTATATCCCCATTCAACTGCAAAAAAAATCCCAGAATTTCATATACTTCCACAAAATCTGGTTGACCTTTAATAACTTCATAGCACCAGGCGATCGCTTCCTTGAATTTTCCTCGATTGTAATAAAACTGTGCTTTTTTATTTAAAGCAATAGTATCGCCAAAATTAATCATCAACTTGCCCTATACTTACCCATATAAAATTTTATCAAAGGCATTATTTAGAAAAATCTCAAAGTAATCATTTAACCTTCACCCAACTCGATCTATATTTTTAACATTGGGTTTAAAACCACCATTATTTAGTTAACACTTATCAGTCATAAATTAACTATTTCGGGTGCAACGATAATGCATGAAGAAAGCCAAAAAATTATCGCTTTTAGGCAACAGCTCCGTCAAGCAACAGGCAACAGGGAATATATAGAAAAATAGTATTTTTGCAAATATGAGATGCACCCACTATTTCCCACTCCAGTCAATCGGAAAAATTGACCTGGAACTAAACTCAAACCCATTAATATTTTATATTCACTGTTTCCTATTAATCGTGACAGTCCTCACTTATTTTCCCATTAAGAAAAAACACATTAACTAACTTTAACTATCCACTACAAATAAGCATCCTAATTCAGAGACAATCAAAAATAGCATTCAGCATTCAGCTGTTAGCTCCGCATTCAGACCGAAATGCCGATCTTAAATCATCCATGAATTATCAACACTAAATATTATCTCTAACGTTATAGTTTTCATTCGCTATACATAATAGATATAGATAGTGTCTTTGCTTAAATTAAGAATAATGTCATACAGTATATATTAATTATCTCAAACCCTTGAAAATATCTGCAATTAAGTTATTAATTACTTTCACAAAGGTCATTTCAGTTATCAGTTATCAGTTATCAGTACCTCCGGCTAAAGCCAGAGGCTTGAAAATACGCTCATTGAATATTTTTTCATCCCCCTAAAAGGGGGAGGCTTTAAACCCAATTTTTCGGTCAATGAAATATAGCTCTCATTATTTCCCTACCACCCAAAACCCGATCGCCTAAAAAATCCAATCATTAGTAATAATTTGACTCTTCCCTATTCCCTCAAAGTCTACAATACCTGACAACTAAAAAAGGACTACTATATCAATACTTACTTGCCTAGCACAACTCATATCCTGTTACTCAAACCATTGTGGTATTATATTAGAAATCAGTTAACATAAGTTAATATACCTGGATTAAAAAATAGTCCCAATAGTATAAAAAATTTAGGAGGAGCGACCCTAGTGAATAATAAAAAGTGGAGAAATGCTGGCCTATATGCCTTATTAGCAATAGTAGTCATAGCCTTAGCAACAGCATTCTTCGATCAACAACCCCAAACCAGCGAAACCTGGAAATATAGTCAATTTATTCAACAGGTAGAAACCAAAAACGTAGACAGAGTAAGTATCAGCGCCGACCGTACAGCAGCACGAGTCAAAGTCGCCGACGGTAGTATAGTCCGCGTTAACCTACCCAACGACCCCGACCTAATAAACATCCTCACCAAAAACAACGTAGACATTTCCGTACTACCCCAAAGTGAAGAAGGTTTCTGGGTTAGAGCATTAAGTAGTTTATTCTTCCCCGTCCTATTATTAGTGGGACTGTTTTTCCTACTACGTCGTGCCCAAAGTGGACCTGGTAGCCAAGCGATGAACTTTGGCAAATCCAAAGCAAGAGTCCAAATGGAACCCCAAACCCAAGTCACATTCGGCGACGTAGCAGGTATCGAACAAGCCAAACTAGAACTAACAGAAGTAGTAGACTTCCTCAAAAATGCCGATCGCTTCACAGCAGTAGGCGCAAAAATTCCCAAAGGTGTATTATTAGTAGGTCCTCCGGGAACAGGAAAAACCCTATTAGCAAAAGCAGTAGCTGGTGAAGCAGGAGTACCATTCTTCTCCATCTCCGGTTCAGAATTTGTAGAAATGTTTGTCGGTGTAGGTGCCTCCCGCGTCCGCGACCTATTTGAACAAGCAAAATCTAACGCTCCCTGCATCGTATTTATAGATGAAATAGATGCAGTGGGACGTCAAAGAGGTGCTGGTTTAGGTGGTGGTAACGATGAAAGAGAACAAACCCTCAACCAGCTACTTACCGAAATGGACGGTTTTGAAGGCAATACAGGCATCATTATTATTGCAGCTACCAACCGCCCCGATGTTCTAGATGCCGCCCTACTCCGACCAGGTCGTTTTGACCGTCAAGTAGTAGTAGACCGCCCCGACTATGCAGGTCGTCTCGAAATTCTCAATGTTCATGCTCGTGGTAAGAGTCTCTCTAAAGATGTAGACCTAGAAAAAATTGCTCGTCGGACACCTGGATTTACTGGAGCAGATTTGTCTAACCTATTAAATGAAGGAGCTATTCTGGCAGCTCGTCGTAACTTAACTGAAATCTCTATGGACGAAGTTAATGATGCTATTGACCGGGTATTAGCAGGTCCAGAAAAGAAAGACCGAGTAATGAGCGAGAAGCGCAAGGAGTTAGTAGCTTATCACGAAGCTGGTCATGCTTTAGTCGGAGCATTGATGCCTGATTATGACCCAGTGCAGAAAATTAGTATTATTCCTCGCGGTCGTGCTGGTGGTTTGACTTGGTTTACTCCTAGTGAAGACCGGATGGACTCTGGTTTATACTCCCGTGCTTATCTACAAAATCAGATGGCTGTAGCTTTGGGTGGTCGTCTAGCTGAGGAGATTATTTTTGGTGATGAAGAGGTGACTACTGGTGCTTCTAACGATTTACAGCAGGTTGCTAATGTGGCAAGGCAAATGGTGACTCGGTTTGGCATGAGCGATCGCCTTGGTCCAGTTGCTCTTGGTCGTCAGAACGGTAATATGTTCTTAGGTAGGGATATTATGGCCGAGCGTGATTTTTCTGAGGAAACTGCTGCTGCTATTGATGATGAGGTGCGCAATTTGGTAGAGCAAGCTTATCGTCGCGCGAAGGAAGTATTGGTAGGCAACCGTCATGTTTTGGATAAGTTGGCCGAGATGTTGGTTGACAAGGAGACTGTAGATTCTGATGAGTTACAGGAGTTGTTGGCTACTAATGATGTGAAGATGGCGGCTTTGATATAGGTTGTCTGAGATTTTTCTCCTCTTTAAACTATTAATATATGGCTACTTTGAGTGATTTTAGAGTAGCCTATATTTTTGTTTTATCGATGTTGCTGTTGAAGGCATTAATTATACATCCTTTTTCTTTTACCTTTTACACACTTTTTATTTGCAGGACTGCCGATATTGAGTGTCTGGAATTTAAATATTATTATCTACTATTTGTCAATAGCTAGAATTACTTAAGCATTTATACTTATTCAAAATTTGTTTTTTTGAGGTTATCTAACTCTACTGAAAATTAGCAGATTTGAGATGCAATTAACGTAAATACAAGGTTATAGCTTGATTGAAAAGGTTTTTTTTTGGATTTAGATATAAAATTGGCATCATATCTTAATGTACAGAGTATGATACAAATCGCTGAAACAACGCAAGTTCGTGAAATATTTTGTAATAATTAGCGAAAAATGAGGCAATTTTGATTGGGATAAATAATAATAAAAATTAATTTAATTAGTATAATTTATGTTTAAGGGTGAGAATTTAGTTTTGTTTTTGAAATTAATTTTGCCCTCCCTGGGAAAAAGTAGAACAGAAGGTAATGATAACTTTCTGATTACTTTGTCATACTCTAATTGCTTGGAGCGATCGCTACAGCAGAAGGATTCAATTCGTCAGAAATCAGAAGTGTGTTTGTGCAGCATTCGGACCGAAAGGCAGAAGTTAATATTAGTGAGAGACTCGTACAATTCCAATTCTTTTTTGAACCTGAAAATATCAGATAATCATCCACAGGAAAACTTCTTAATCCTAAAACTAACTCTTCACGATTACCAAATAATTAAGGTTTAAAGTCTCTCCTTTAAAAGAGAAGCAAGCAAAAATTTTCATGATTAGTCAATCCTCTTCTTTTTGCCATAACTACGCTCATCTTTCTAATTATTTCTTCTCCTAAATTCAGCAGACTTAAATGGAGTTGCTTGCCTATACGCATGACTTTTTATTCAGCTAAATTTCCTTGCTCAGAGGCGATGGAGAATTCAGGATTTTTTCCCAGGAGCAATACCACCAACATTTTCATTCTCTGAAGCTCCAAAAAAAATCGCGACTCAAAGGAATTTCCCTTACATCCTCGCAAAAATTCTGATATCGTAAAGTTTAAATGGAGTTGTTCGCCTATACCCATGACTTTTTATTCAACTAAAATTTATTGCTCAGAGGCGATAGAACATCCGTTCCGCTTTGCGATAGAACTCCGTTCCGCTGCGCGATCGCGTATCCAGGAATTTTTTCTAGGAGCAATAGTAGAAATCTTTTCATTCTCTAAAGCTCAAAAAAAATACTGATTTTTCCCTCATCAAATCTTTCCATCCATGTCAATTGAGTGGAAAATTACCAAGACTTTCATTCTATGAAGCTACCAGAAAAAATCGCGGCTCAAAAGAATTTCCGTTGCATCCTCACAAAAATTCTGATATCATAAGACTTAAATGGGGTTGTTCGCCTATACGCATGACTTTTTATTCAACTAAAATTCCTTAGTCAGAGGCGATAGAACTCCGTGACCCTTAGGCGATAGAACTCCGTTCCGCTGCGCGATCGCGTATCCAGGAATTTTTTCTAGGAGCAATAGTAGAAATCTTTTCATTCTCTAAAGCTCAAAAAAAATACTGATTTTTCCCTCATCAAATCTTTCCATCCATGACAATTGAGTCGAAAATCACCAATATTCTCATTCTCTGAAGCTACCAGAAAAAATCGCGACTCAAAGGAATTTCCGTTGCATCCTCACAAAAATTCTGATATCATCAGATTTAAATGGGGTCGTTCGTCTACGCGCATGACTTTTTATTCAACAAAAATTTATTGCTCAGAGTTGATAGAGCATCCGTTCCGCTTTGCAATAGAACTCCGTGACCCTTAGGCGATAGAACTCCGTTCCGCTGCGCGATCGCGTATCCAGGAATTTTTTCTAGGAGCAATAGTAGAAACCTTTTCATTCTCTAAAGCTCAAAAAAAATACTGATTTTTCCCTCATCAAATCTTTCCATCCATGACAATTGAGTCGAAAATCACCAATATTTTCATTGTCTGAAGCTACCAGAAAAAATCGCGCCTCAAAGGAATTTCCGTTGCATCCTCACAAAAATTTTGATATAGTAAAACTTGAATGGGGTTGTTCGTCTATACGCATGACTTTTTATTCAACCTAAATTTCTTGCTCAGAAGCGATAGAACTCCGTGACCCTTAAGCGATCGCATATCCAGGAATTTTTCCCAGAAGCAATACAAGAAATATTTTCATTGTCTGAAGCATCAAAAAAATACTTGTTTTTCCCTCATCAAATCTTTCCACCCATGACAATTGAGTGGAAAATCACCAAAATTCTCATTTTCTGAAGCTACAAAAAAAATCGCAGCTCAAAGGAATTTCCGTTGCATCCTCACAAAAATTCTGATATCATAAGACTTAAATGGGGTCGTTCGCCTATACGCATGACTTTTTATTCAACAAAAATATCTTGCTCAGAGGCGATAGAACATCCGTTCCGCTTTGCGATAGAACTCCGTAACCCTTAAGCGATAGAACTCCGTTCCGCTGCGCGATCGCGTATCCAGGAAATTTTCCCAAGAGCAATACAAGAAATATTTTCATTGTCTGAAGCATCAAAAAAATACTTGTTTTTCCCTCATCAAATCTTTCCATCCATGACAATTGAGTGGAAAATCACCAAAATTCTCATTCTCTGGAGCTACAAAAAAAACGCAGCTCAAAGGAATTTCCCTTGCATCCTCACAAAAATTCTGATATAGTAAGACTTAAATGGGGTTGTTCGTCTATACGCATGACTTTTTATTCAACAAAAATTCCTAGCTCAGAGGCAATAGAACTCCGTGACCCTTAGGCGATCGCGTATTTAGGAACAGGACTTACCCATGCAAAACCCTGGAAAACGCCATCTGTAGGGGAGAATGGCATTCACCCTCATTAAATTAATACTAATAAAAAGCTATTAAACAATATTTATTTGATGTGATGCAACCGCGAGATTACTGATAGTAAAAGCAAATAAAAAATATCCAGCATATATTGTCAACAATATTTTTTTTTATGAGTTAAACTATTAAAAATATTTCGTCAAATACAAATAATTTATTCATTATGGTTCAATTTGAAGGTTTTTTTAATGGTAAATGGGGAGAACCTATTCCAGGGGAAGAAAACCCATCTCCTGTATTTGCAGGTGTTGAAACCCACTCATTCAAATGGGGAGAAGCAGACTTTGGAACATACCCAAATGAATTGAGCTTTGTCATTAATCCTTTCTCCACTCAACTCAATAGAAGGTTCAAGGTAGGAGATTTAATCTACTTTAATGGTACAACTGGGACTGATACAGGTGTTGAATCAGTACCTCTGGATATAGAACTAGAATTATATGACCCTATTAGACGTACTGAATCTTTTGAGTTTGACTTTGATATTGTTACAACACCTAATAATGGTACCCCTGAAGAAAATGCTGATTCTGTCTTTCCTCTGAATAGAATTAGTGATGGTAGCTTCAGATATCAAGGAGAAAACTATACCATTAGATTACTAGGCTTCAGTCAAGACAACGGTCAAACAATTACAGAAGAATTTCGAGTATTAGAAGACGCGAGAACAACAGCAGGTCTCTATGCCAGAATAGAACTTGATAGAGGAATAGGAACTGGTAGAAGAGACACCCTCAGAGGTAGTAACAGAGACGAAAGATTAGATGGCAGAGGAGGAAATGATAACCTCATCGCTAGGGGAGGAGACGATATTCTCATTGGAGGAGGTGGTAGAGACAGACTTAATGGAGGATCGGGTAATGACGACCTAAATGGTGGAGCAGGAAATGATACTTTGATTGGTGGTGGAGGTCAAGATGCTTTTATTTATGACACAGGTCGTAATTTTCGGAGACGGGATATAGGTACAGATAGAATAGTAGATTTCGTGCCAGATGACGACATCATTGTTTTGTCTCGAACAACCTTCAGCAGAATAGAAAGTTTAGCAGGAAGTACACTTCAAGAATTTGAGGTTGTCGATACTAACAATGCCGCGAGAAACAGTAATGCTTTTATTGTTTACAATCAAAACAACGGCAATTTATATTACAACCAAAATGGCAGTAATAACGGGTTTGGTAGTGGTGGTTTATTTGCCCGTTTAGAAGGAAGTCCTGCACTAGAAGCGGCTGACTTTTTCATTGATAATTAGAATAGAGATTGCGTAATTAGCGAATAAAAATGTAGGGGCAATCCCTCAGTGGTTGTTCCCTTCCTAATATCAAAATTGTCGGTGCGAATAACCATTTTTCCCTACTGGAATTGTTTTTCTCTCATCAAATCTTTCCATCCATAGCCATCTTCCACTCGATCGCCTACATTATTCATTTTCTGAAGCTACAAAAAAAATCGCGGCTCAAAGGATTTTCCCTTGCATCCCCACAAAAATTCTGATATCATAAGACTTAGATGGGGTTGTTCGCCCATGTGCATGACTTTTTATTCAACAAAGATTCCTTGTTTACAGGCGATGAACTATTCAGGAATTTTTCCCCAAGAGCAATACCACCAATATTTTCATTGTCTGGAGCTTAGAAAAACAGATTTTTCCCCGATCGAATCTTTCCATCCATTGCAATTGAGTGGAAAACCACCAACATTTTCATTGTATGAAGCTCCTAAGAATCGCGACTCAAAGGAATTTCCGTTGCATCCTCACAAAAATTCTGATATAGTAAGACTTAAATGGGGTTGTTCGTCTATACGCATGACTTTTTATTCAACCTAAATTCCTGGCTCAGAGGCGATAGAACTCCGTGACCCTTACGCGATCGAGTATTCAAGTTCTTTTTCCCAGGAGCAATACTGCCAAAATCTTCATTCTCTGAAGCTCCAGTTACTCATTTTCCCTCATTAAATCTTTCCATCCATGACAATTGAGTGGAAAATAACCCACATTTTCATTGTGTGGAGCTCCAGAAAAACGCGACTCAAAGGAATTTCCGTTGCATCCTCACAAAAATTCTGATATAGTAAGACTTAAATGGGGTCGTTCGTCTATAAGCATGACTTTTTATTCAACAAAAATTTTCCTGGCTCAGAGGCGATAGAACATCCGTTCCGCTTTGCGATAGAACTCCGTTCCGCTGCGCGATCGCGTATCCAGGAAATTTTCCCAAGAGCAATAATAGAAATATTTTCATTGTATGAAGCTCCAACCACTCATTTTCCCCGATCAAATCTTTCCATCCATTGCAATTGAGTGGAAAATCACCAATACTGTCATTCTCTGAAGCTACAAAAAAAAATCGCGACTCAAAAGAAATTCTGTTGCATCCTCACAAAAATTCTGATATAGTAAGACTTAAATGGGGTCGTTCGTCTATACGCATGACTTTTTATTCAACAAAAATTTCTTGCTCAGAAGCGATAGAACATCCGTTCCGCTTTGTGATAGAACTCCGTGACCCTTAAGCGTTGGCGGAGTAAGTGTGGCAGCTATATCGCGTATCCAGGAAATTTTCCCAGGAGCAATAATAGAAATATTCTCATTGTTTGAAGCTCCAGCCACTCATTTTCCCCGATCAAATCTTTCCATCCATTGCAATTGAGTGGAAAATAACCAATATTGTCATTCTCTGAAGCTACCGAAAAAATCGCGCCTCAAAGGAATTTCTGTTGCATCCTCACAAAAATTCTGATATCATTAGACTTAAATGGGGTCGTTAGTCTATACATATGACTTTTTATTCAACAAAATTATCTGGCTCAATTGTTTACAGCTTAGTCAGAGATTACTTTTAACTTTTAACTTTTAACTTTTAACTTTTAACTTTTAACTTTTAACTTTTCTTATATGAGCAACCTTTCTTATAGTAAATTCACATTAGAAAAAGCCAAGACAAATTTTGAATTAACCCTAGAAGAAAATCAAGATTTATTCCCTCAAATTAAACCAGTTAAACCTTCTGAAATCCTCACAACTATCTTACAAGAATATATTCCATTAGCAACAGCTATTAATACAGAAAAAGCTCGTTCAGAACTATTAATTTCTCAAATTTTAGCCGACGTTAGACGACAATTAAATAATCAAATCAGCCTCTTTTCAGGAACAGAATTTAATGTAGAAGCAGAATTAGGATTACAAGGATATTGTGATTTTTTACTCAGTTTTTCCTCCGAACAATATTTCATTACAGCTCCAGTTATTACCATTGTTGAAGCCAAAAATGAAAATATAATTCGAGGTTTAGGACAATGTGTTGCTAGTATGGTCGGAGCGCAATTATTTAATCAGCAAGCAGATAATCCAGTTAAAGTTATTTATGGTGCAGTTACAACCGGAACAAATTGGAAATTTTTAACACTAGAAGAAAAAATTGTGCGTATAGATGCAGGGGAATATTACATCAAAGAAGTTGATAAAATTTTAGGAATTATATTACAACCATTTCGAGAATATTTAGAGCAACAAAATTCTGGAATTCAGTAAGCCATCTTGTAGTAGACCGACACAGATAAAATAGTGCAATAGAATACTCAGCCAAAAGTTACTATTGTCAACACAAGCGATCGCTAAAAAGAAACAGCAAATGCTATATACCTACTTGATTCAGCAAGGAGTCTCCCATTATAATCTGCAATTTAACGGTAGAGAACTTCACATTGAACAAAAAGCATTATATAATTATAAGTCAATTTATGATTAAACAATTAAATAATTAACAATGTCAGAAAATCAGCAAGAAATTTGCCCAGTCTGTCTAGTTAAAATAGTAGATAGAGATCGAGTGTTGTTTTCTTCTGGACCACCTGGTACTAAAGCAAAGTTATGGGCTCGTGTTTGTCAATACGCTCAAAAACAAGGTTGTATAAATCAAGATTTAGATGAAGTTGGAAAGGTCAAATCAGAAGATTACTATAACCCTGAGATTTCCTAGCAGATACATCAAGGCAGGCAATTCCCGGCAAAAGTCGGGAAAACCGTTCATAGCAACGTGACGGTAGAACCCTTTCATTTTTTCTTCTAACTCCCTTTCCTTATAAATCAATAGTTAAAACAGAGGCCATTCTTATTTGCTCAAAAGGGACTGGTTATTTTTTGCCAAGATTTTTTCCTCCTAACCTCTTGCCATGCTACTATTTGCTATTATTTGGTAAAAATATTTTTCAGATTATTTCCTAGAAGAAAACTTGGCAGCCCAAAACAAATATCTTTTGATAAAAGTAGCATCAAAATACTAATTGTCCTAGGATATTGTTTTAAAGTCCATATATTTCTATATTTCTATATTAATTTTTCTAGAAAGTAGTGCAGTATACCAAAAATATCCTACTTTTAACAGAAAGTTAAACATTTGAAACATTTTGACTTAACGTAAAACAGTAGTGATGTTTTTGATTTTTGTTGCATAAGCTTAGTTATGATATTAATCGGCATTAGGGAATAAATACTCTATATTATTTTGTCAAATAGTCCTGGTTTAACCATAAAGTGAAATTAAATAATGAATCAGACTGCAGCGTTTATAGGAGGATGTATTCTAACGGGGATATTGATTGTCCTCCTGCTCATGGGTTGGATTGTATTTGGCAAGTGGTCTCCTGATTATCAGACAGAAGTGCCAAAACCATCCCCTTCTCCCTCCATAACATCCTCTCCTTCTCCAAAAGTATATCCAACTCCATTAGTAACCGTCTCTCCTCAGCCACTACCATTACTACCCCCACCAATTTCAGTCCCTTCAGTTCCTGACTTTAAGGACTATAAATTGGAACAACAAATTAAAAATCAATCAGAACAACAACGTTCAGCTTATGAGCAACTGAAAACTCAACTACAGCAGCAATTACTTGATATGCGACAGTTGAAAACTCAGTTAGAACAACAATGGGCAGAGACACAACAACTTAAACTGCAACAAGACCAACTAAGGCTGGAAAATGACCGACTGTTAATTCAAGTCCAGCAGCAAGAACGTTTGATTTCTGGCTTAAGTCTACAGCAAGGGATGGACAATTATAGCAGAAGTTCTTCAGGTAGTTCTGCGAATTATTTAGAAAAAGGTGTATTGTGGTTTGTTGGAGGAATTGTCTTAGCTATTTTACTTCTTGGTGGTGGCATTATTTTAATCGGAATGATTATTTTATTAGCTCAACCCCAACGTCGATCTTCTTACAATGGTAAGAGTGCGGCTCACGATATTAATGTTCCTTGGCAATATACTATTTATGATGAGGAGGAAACCAACTTTTTACCTCCTTATATTGACAGGAAAAAACCTCAAAAATAATCCAATAAATTTCAATAAATGAGAAAGAATAAAAAGGTAAACAATGACAGAAATAGGGGAGTCATTTCAGTTATCAGTTATCAGTTATCAGTTATCAGTACCGACCACTAAAGCCGGAGGCTTGAAATACGCTCACTGAATATTTTTTCATCCCCTTAAAAGGGGAGGCGCGCGGACCTCATTTTTTGGTAATAGAATTTAGTAGTAAGCATTCAGCCGTTAGCTATCAGCTATCAGCTATTAAGCTATTAATTAATTTTGGGAAAGGTAAAAGCAATTTAGAACTTGAGAAAGAATAAAAATTTACCGCCAAAGTAGCCTGACTACACTTCATAAGTAATTATTCATTACTAATTGCTGTTAACGTAGTTCCTCCGTAGCTGACTGCTAATAGCTGTTTGCGCAGCATTCCGCAGAAAATTCTTATATTTAGTATTCTCCTTTGAAGCATAAATTTCCAATTTCTTTTTTGTAGTATTATTTTTGGTAATTGCTATAAATAGAGCAAGAAAACTTTAATTTATTTAGCTAAAGGAGCAAATGTTTCCTTAACTATCTGAGTGTTTAGTCTGCTAATCTATTAGTCTGCTAATCTAAAATTTTTTATAAAATTCCCTAGTTCGCTGGATGGATATTACTAAATTTTGCATCTATTTATAGCAATTTCAGAAGGCAAAAGTAGGAAAAATACTTTCCTGTCTAAGCTTCATTATCAGTCTATGTCTTAATATAGTAGTTGCAGGAAAGGTTGCAGACATATCAAAAGTTTAAAACTCAGATAACGCAATATTTTTCTGTCTTTCGACCTTTCCTTCTGCTATAAAAAATTCATAATTAAGCTGTATAGAAGAAAATTTTAATCAGACATTTATTTTGACTCCGGAGGTATGAATGTTAATCAAAGAAAATCCTTGGTCTAGCAATTTTATCACAGCAAATAGTATCAAGATTCATTATGTAACTCAAGGTTCAGGTCCTTTGATGTTAATGTTACATGGATTTCCTGAATTTTGGTATTCTTGGCGACATCAAATCCCTGAATTTGCTCAAGATTATAAAGTAGTTGCCTTAGATTTAAGAGGCTACAATGAAAGCGATAAACCAGAAGATATATCTGCTTATGTAATGTCAGAATTTATTAAAGATATAGAAGGAGTAATTAAAGAATTAGGTTATGAAAAATGTGTTTTAGTAGGACATGATTGGGGAGGGGGAATAGCTTGGTCTTTTGCTTATGCACATCCTGAAATGGTAGAAAAATTAATTGTAATGAATATTCCTCATCCAGCAAAATTTAAGGAGGGATTAGGTACTCCAGAGCAACTTTTGAGAAGTTGGTATATGTTTTTTTTCCAGTTACCTTTTTTGCCAGAATTAATGCTTGAATTTGATGATTATCAAGCCATTGGTTCTATTTTTAAAAGTATGGTAAATAAATCTGCTGTTACTGATGCTGATATAGAAGCTTACAAGGATGCTGTGGCTAAACGAGGTGCTTTAACTTCAATGATTAATTATTATCGTAATATATTTTCTGGATTTTTCAATCAACAAGAGTGGGGAATATTGCGAATTCCTACTTTAATGCTTTGGGGTGAAGAAGATACCGCTTTAGGAAAAGAATTAACTTATGGCACAGAAGAATATGTGGAAAATTTTCAGATTCGCTATATTCCTAATTGTGGTCATTCGGTACAACAAGAACAGCCTCAATTAGTTAATCAATATATGCGAGAATTTTTGAGTAATGATAATGATTTATAGCAGTTTTCATGTTTCATAGAATACAGATATTTTGGCTTAAAGGCAGCGGGAGCTGAAGCAATGCAAGTCAACATGAGTGAAAACCGCTATAAGTTGAAAGAAGTGCAGGGAAGAGATTGATTTTATGCCCAGAAAAATTTAAGAAAAGGTAGATAAAGAATTAGTAATAATACTAATTTATAATTACCCTTAAATGATGTGAATAGAGAATTAAAAATTTTGAGGAAATAGGAAGTAGTTTCAGGTAATCATATCAAATCCGGTTGAATACTTATTATATAGTTGGGAGTCGGGGAGTCGGGGAGTCGGGGAGATGAAATCTTGAAATAATTATAGAATTATAGTACAGATATTAAACATCTCTTCCAAAAAAGGGAGTAGGGAGTAGAGGGAAAGAATTGATAAATAAGAGTGCGATAATTCATTTTATTTTTTATTATTAGAGATGTCTATATATATAACCAGATTCTATGTGTAATTAACTGGATTTGATCTCAGCTTGTTTTGGGGAAAAGCAAAAATGATCATAGAGTTTTCCAATTAGTTGCGAAATAGTAATTATTGCAAGATAGAACCCTAAAAAAGATACATAAAAAATCTGAAATATTTGCCTCTATTTAGGACTTGCTGAATAAAGCTAAAAGTCAGGTAGCTTACGTTCATTAATTGATAATGGATAATGAATAATGGATAATTACCTCGGGTTTTAACCGTTACGGAATTAAATATAAGGAAATCTTTCATTAATTGATAATGGATAATGAATAGTGGATAATTACAAGAAGGTTTTAACCGCTTTTTTTCTCCTTGCTTATGAGAGGATTTTTACCTAAAGCGCGATTAATTATCAATTATCAATTATCCATTGGTAATAGAGCTTTTTATATTAAGTCGATCTCCTACGTTTATCGAAAAATTGTGGTTTAAAACCTCCTCTTTTAAGGGGATAAAAAGAAAAATTTTCATAATTAGTCAATCCTATCCGTTTTAAAGGAGAGGTAATTATTAATTATTAATTATTAATTATTAATTATTAATTGTTGAAGGCTCTTATTGGCATCAATTTACTGAAATTTTCTGCTGAAATTCAAGAAAATTTCTTCACATAAAATGGCCTAAACCGTTGCCTGTTCCCCACAAATCGACCCGTCCCCGCGTCTGGTGCGTCCCTGTGTCCTACCCCACCAACCAATTTTTTCAGCAGACCCTAACTACTCCCTACTCCCTACCTCAACAAAAAAACTTCCATAAGCAAACCCTAATTAATGTCACTCAAATTACTCTAATAATGATTAATCAATTAACTAATACGATTGGGAATAGCCTAATAGTAATAACTATCCTAATTATCATCAATTGGCTATTGCTATCTTCTAATATTTTAGCTCAACCCATTGATAATAGTCGGCGCGAACAACAAGTATTACAATCCATTGAATTCAATACAGATTTAATTTTAGAAAATGCAAATCCTGTAGAAAAACAACAGTTAAAAAATGAAAAATATGCTCGAATGCAAAAATCAACATTTACATTCTACAGAGCAACAAATCATCTATTTTGGCAAGATTTCGCCAATGATAGTAGACTCAGTAAATTTGGTAATGCTAATACAAAAACGTGGATTTTAGGAGATTGTCATATTGATAATTTTGGTGCTTATAATAACGATAAAGGAGAAATTATCTTCGATATGAATGATTTTGACGAATCAATTATTGCTGATTATCAATATGATTTGTGGCGTTTAGCAGTCAGTATTATTTTAGTGGCAAATGATTCTACCCTATCTAAATCTGAACAAGAAGAAGTCATTGATAGTTTTAGTGAAACTTATCTAGATACTTTAGCTTCTTATGTAGGAAATGATGAAGAAACTAAAATATATTTTACAGAAACTAATACTAAAGGAGAGGTGAAAAAAACTATAGAAAAAGCAGCTCAAAAAACACGACAAAGAATGTTAGAAAAGTGGACTAAGATTGTAGAAAATCAACGAATATTTGATTTGTCCAGTGAAAATTTAGGTCTTGCTACTGATACTAAAAAGGCTATTGAATCACGAATGCTAGATTATGGTAAAACCCTTTCCGGCAACCTAAATTATGACCCAGAATATTTTAAAGTTAAAGATGTTGCCCAAAGATTAAATGCAGGTTTAGGTTCCTTAGGAACACCACGTTATTATCTGTTAATAGAAGGGAAAACTAATGCCTTAGATGATGACCATATCCTAGATATAAAACATCAGTTTCAACCGACACCTACTGATGAATTATTCAGCTTATATGACCGCATTAATTATAGGAAAATATTTAACAATAGTGCTCAACGTCATGCTCTAGCTTATAAAGCAATGATTAAAGACGCTGATGATTTTTTAGGATGGATAAAACTTGTCGATAATAATCCTATTGATGGAGATTTTTCTGGTAATTATTCTGTGAGAGAAATATCTCCCTATAAAAAATCTCTCAAAATTAAAAACTTAACAGATAAAAACAGCTTTATAGAAGTTGCTCAACAATGGGGGAAAATTCTTGCTACCGACCATGCTAGAGCAGATAAAGATTTCGATCAAAAATTAGTTTCTACTTCCTTTGAAAAACAAGTAAAAAAAATTACTGATGGCAAGCATCAAGAATTTAGAGAATTAGTGCGTGAAATAGCCTTTAAATATGCAGAACAAGTTGAAGCTGATTATAATACTTTGATTCTTTGGAGCTTAGGAAAAATACAGAAATGGTGAAATAAATTAAACTGAAATTATCATAATATCAAAAATAATCTTTGGTATACTGCTTAAATTATCTCATCAACTGTCATCCTATATTGAAAGTAACTACGGACTACGAAAAAAGTAGAAATACAGTCTAAAGTAGTCTTCCTATAAATTCAACAATTAATCATTAATATTAAGTCCGGTAGCATCAGTATTATCAAGCTCAGTTCCACAATTAACAATTAATAATTACCTCTATAGATAGGATTAGCAAATAGATTTATTTTGATTAATTTATTTATTGTTGAAAGAAGAGGCTTTAAACTTTAATGACCAGGCAAGGAAGAGGGAAGAGAAAATATAAAAGAATATTTGAAATCATGAAAAAGTAGATATAGTCATTCCAGTTAAGATTGAGACAAGAGTTTCTTACCTTGAAAGAGTTTCAGCTGAAAAAGTGTTCCAGTCTTATTCAGAATGACTATACTTCCCAAGTTTTGACACAAACGCGCCCCAACGGACATTATATGACAATTACCTTTCCTGAAAAAGAAGAAGATTTAAATCTTAAATTATTCGGTAAATGTTAACCAAATCTGATTAAATAATTGCACTTAGCATAAACTTCCGAAACCCAAATCATTATTTTAAATAAGCGTGCATTGTTTTTTGGCGTAAGTCTTGGTTAAAACTCAGGTTCCGCAGGTCAATTTGTTACAGAACAAGTACCACAAACATCAGTGGGTTGCTAAATATTTATAATCTATAAATCATCATAATTGAACTGAGATAAAAGCCAAATTAAATTGAAGAAATTAACCTTGAAAAAGGAAAAAGTCGGTGGGGACTCAAACCCCAACCAATTGTAAACAACCTGTAGACAGCGGGGTATTAAACCCCAAATCAAAAGATAAATACTTGATGGAGCAAGATAATTAGCCAGAATCATTCCCTACTAACTACTGACTACTTGCCCTTTATACCAAACTTTGAAGTGCCGAATGTAGGTTAAAAAGCCGTCTTCCGAGCGATCGCTACTGTGTCAAAATCAAGCAACTCAATCCAACAATTGGATAATATATTTTCTGCTATTCCCTAAAAATAGTTGATTAACTTTTGACTTTGAATTTTTAACTTTTGACTGATGCGCAGCGATCGACAAATTATATGGCAATCTAAAATATAGGACAAAATATATTACTCAACTTTTCTCTACAGAAGTATAAAAGTACATTATGCAAACCTTGCCAAACCCAACCAAAACTCCGGCAAATCAACCCGCCTTTGACACAACTATCCATAGACGAAAAACTCGCCCCGTCAAAGTAGGTGATATAACTATCGGTGGTGGCCATCCAGTCGTAGTCCAGTCAATGATCAATGAAGACACCCTTGACATAGACGGTTCCGTAGCTGCCATTCGTCGTTTACACGAAATTGGGTGCGAAATAGTCCGCGTTACCGTGCCCAGTATGGCCCATGCAAAATCCTTAGCAGAAATTAGACAGAAATTAACACAGACTTACAAACCCGTCCCACTGGTAGCTGATGTCCACCATAACGGCATGAAAATTGCCCTAGAAGTTGCCAAACACGTTGATAAAGTCAGGATTAATCCTGGTTTATATGTATTCGAGAAACCTCAATCTGGCAGAAACGAATATACCGAAGTAGAATTTGAGGAAATAGGTGAAAAAATCCGCCAAACCCTCGAACCCTTGGTAATTTCTTTACGAGACCAAGATAAAGCCATGCGAATTGGAGTTAACCATGGTTCCTTAGCAGAAAGAATGTTATTTACTTATGGAGATACCCCAGAAGGCATGGTAGAATCAGCTCTGGAATTTCTCAAAATTTGTGAATCCTTAGACTACTACAATTTGGTAATTTCTCTAAAGGCATCGCGAGTACCAGTCATGCTTGCCGCTTACCGATTAATGGTAAAACGGATGGACGAACTAGGTATGGCCTATCCTCTACATTTGGGTGTAACTGAAGCAGGTGATGGAGAATATGGTCGGATTAAGTCTACTGCCGGTATAGCTACACTTTTGGCAGACGGAATAGGGGATACAATTCGCGTTTCTTTAACTGAAGCACCCGAAAAAGAAATACCAGTTTGCTATAGTATTCTCCAAGCCTTGGGTCTGCGGAAAACAATGGTAGAGTATGTGGCCTGTCCTTCCTGTGGCCGAACTCTATTTAATCTGGAAGATGTTCTGCATCAAGTGCGGGAGGCAACAAAACATTTAACAGGATTGGACATTGCTGTGATGGGTTGTATTGTCAATGGCCTAGGAGAAATGGCAGATGCAGATTATGGTTATGTAGGTAAGCAACCAGGGTATATTTCTTTATACCGTGGACGGGAAGAAATCAAAAAAGTCCCTGAGTCTCAAGGTGTTGAAGAATTAATTAATTTAATTAAAGCTGATGGGCGTTGGGTTGAACCCTAGTTTATAATTAATGTTTAATTGGGAGTGTATTTTTAATTACACTCCTTGGTTAAGTAGCGATCGCCATTTTCCGTACTGGAACGCTCTGCAAACAGCATTGACCTAGGAAAAAGCGGAGCATTCCGGACTGGAACGCTTTTTAAATTAATAATTGATAGATGGAGCTTTTCTTTTTGTTAGCTATGAGGAATCTAATAGGAATCTAAATTAGTTAATTTGGATACAGATAAAAGATAAATGTTGTAGTTGGAATATTGGAAATAAATCTACTATTTTTCTTAACTAGACATCTGTTCAATAATTGATAATAGATAATTACCTCTCTCTAAAAGGAAGAGGATTGAATAAAAGGAAAATTTTTTCTTCACAGGAGTCGATTGGAGACGCAGATTTCCTCGCCATCCCTCAACCGCTTGTTTCTCCACCGCGAGTAAGAGGATTTTTACTTTAATTATTCGGTAAAAATCAAAAATAAAAGCAATTCTTATCTATAAATTGTCAATATATTTATTCCTGTTCCCTGTTCCCTCTTTTGAAGGAAATGTCTACTAGAAAAGCTTGTACAGCAAATTTTCAGATAGTGAGGTACAGTTTAAGACTAATCTATAATTTTTATTCATTCCTTCTTCCCTCACACCGAGTGCGCTACCAAATACGTCTATCGGCGACGTGGGGTCGCACCGCTGTTTCCTAAAAGCATAAAACTTTGTACCTTATCAACTATAAAACTGCTTTCAACAATTAATAATTAATAATTAATAATGACCTCTCCTTGAAAGCGAATAGGATTGATTCCAAGGAAAATTTTTGCTTGTTTATCCTCGATCGTGAGAGTATTTTTACCTTAATTATTCGGTAATTATATAGATGAGAGTGAGCCTAATATTATTTATTTTTAGCAGAGATAGTTAAAAAGAACATTCAAGAACTGTAGAAGTAAATTATGATTTTATATACCTCTAAAAAATGGTTAAAACAAAATTTATATTAAGGAGAATAAACAAAAAGAATTATTGCTCCCACTTCTACTAATACCCGGAAAATAAACAGTTATAGTAGCAGAAGGAAGACGGAAGAAGGAGGAAGAAAGAAGGAAAAATCGTTGTCTGAATTTTAAGCTTTTGATATATCCGCGTCCTTTGCTTCGACTGCTATAAATTTTCATAATTTGATATTTGAGGGTGCATCTCATTTTTGCAAAAATACTATCTTTCTATATATTCCCTGTTGCCTTCCGGAGTTGTTGCCTAAAAGCGATGAATTTTTGGCTTTATTAATGCATTGAGATGCACCCATATTTGATATCTGTTAATAAGCTATTAGTGCTGAAGTTTGACCAAGCTTCTAAAGTTAGATAAGAATATTTTTTTCTAGACATACACAATCAAAATAAAATAAAGTATTTGCTTTAAATATCCTAAATTTCTTGATGAGGATTTACTGATAACTGATAACTGATAACTCAAATGAACTGATTCCCTTTTCCCTTCTTGATTTTTACAGATAAAACAACCAAACTCCAAGCATTATATTACTTATGCTAAATTAGGCATAGTAGTAATGTAGTAATTATTGTTTAAATTAATTCAACAAACAAATGGTTATAGCAAAACGTGGGCTAATTCTTGGTGCAACAGCATTAATGTTAACAGGCGTTACAGTCATAGGCGCTGGTATTCATCTTTCCTCTCAAGCATCATTAAATAATAACGACCCTAAAGAATTAATCGACCAAGTTTGGCAAATTATTGATAAAACTTATGTTGATGGTACTTTCAATCAAGTAGACTGGAAAGCTACTCGCACAGAGTATCTGGATCGATCTTATACAACTGATGAAGAAGCTTATGATGCAATTAGGGAAATGCTAGAAAAGCTAGGAGACCCTTATACTCGCTTCATGGACCCAGAAGAGTTTAAAAATATGCAAATTGACACTTCTGGAGAACTCACAGGTGTAGGTATTCAAATAACCCAAGACCAAGATACAAAAAAATTAGTAGTAATTTCACCAATAGAAGATACTCCAGCTTTTAAAGCAGGGGTTCAAGCTAAAGATATTATTAGCAAAATAGATGGTCAAAGCACTGAGGGGATGGATATAAATCAGGCAGTAAGTTTGATCCGCGGTCCCATAGGTTCTCAAGTAACTCTAACCATTCAACGAGATGGTGAGGAAATAGAGTTTCCTATTACCAGAGCCAAAATTGAAATTCATCCTGTAAAGTATTCTCAGAAAGAAAGTTCTCTGGGTAAAGTTGGTTATATCCGCTTAAATCAGTTTAGTGCTAATGCTGCTGGTGAAATGCGAGAGGCCATAGATGAGTTAGAGACTCAGGATGTATCGGGTTATATTTTAGATTTACGTTCTAATCCTGGTGGCTTACTTTATGCTAGCATAGAAATTGCTCGGATGTGGCTCCAACGTGGAGATATTGTTTCTACTGTCAACCGTAGTGGTATTACCGATCGCCAAAAGGCTACTAATAGGTCTTTGACAGATAAGCCATTAGTGATTATGGTGGATGGGGGTTCGGCAAGTGCAAGTGAGATTCTGTCTGGTGCCCTACAAGATAATGAACGGGCAACATTAGTAGGTACTAAGACATTTGGTAAAGGGTTAGTACAGTCCGTGCGTGGTGTGGGTAAAGGTGCAGGTTTAGCAGTGACGATCGCTAAGTATTTTACCCCCAGCGGTCGCGATATTAACCATGAGGGAATTAAACCAGATATAGAAGTCTCTCTGACAGATGAACAAAAAGAGAATTTGCGCAAAAGTCGCGACAAAATAGGTACTCTTGACGATCCTCAATATGCAAAAGCATTGGAAATTTTGAATCAAGAGATTGCAAAAGTCCAAAAGAATAAAGCTCAGTCCACAAATAAGTAGAGCGATGAATTAATTCTATTAATTATTTTGGTTGACATTTTCCGGCTCGAATCAATCCTACACGACGGGCGATCGCTTCTTCAACAGAATTAAATGGACCCCATGTTTCTACAACCTCGGGGTCTTTTTTTTGTTCGACTTGTGTACTAGGCAAAATTTCACAGGTTTTCTCTGGTTTTTTAATAATATAGTATTTTTTTGATGAGTCATTCATATTGAAGAAGGAAGAAGGAAGAAGGCAGAAGGAAGAAGGAAGAAGGCAGAAGAGAAAATTGCTCATAAATAGTCTTCGATACGCCACTTCGTGTCTTATAACCCCAAACAATTTTTAGGTCTTGAATTTACCTAAATAACACGGTAGCATGAAAGCCATCGTCTTTTAAGCGATGGATGAAAGGCGGCTCGTCGGATTTTAATCCGATATATTTTATTTTACCGAAAAGCGACGTTGAAGGCCTCGTGTTTGAACCGTGGGGATGAAAACAAGTGAATCGTTTGGACTAGACAACTAAAGTTTTCCTCTGTTACTATGATCCACAATAACTTTTCGGTCCGCCCGTTTCAAATGTACTCTTGTCAGCAAGTTTTAGTAAATAAAAATTTTGCTATCTTAACATTCTTGTGTGAACAGTCTCACAAGCTAACTAACATGGGAATATATTATGCCAGGCAACTATATTTTAAGTCTCAAAAAGGCATTGGCAAGTTTGACGCAGGAATTAGTCTATAAACACAACTATCATTACAAAGTTTTATATTCACAAGCGGCACAACAAATATTGAGAACTGTAGCTGAATCATTTAGATCTTATTATGGCTTAATTAAAGCCTATAATGAAGGAAAAATCTCAGACAGACCAAGGATTCCTAACTATAGAAAAAAAGGGGGAATGGCTACAGTTTGTCACCCTTCTCAAGCATTAAAACTTCAAGGTAATCACGCTTAGAGTGCCACGCTTGTAATACTTGTAAGCGCTGGTTTGGAGTAGATAGCTTTTTAATTCCAATGCCTAGTAATCTAGAATTTTCTACTCTCAAAGAATTGAGAATATGACCAAGAAATAGATGCTTTTATTGGTTATGGTGTCTATGATAAAGTTGTAGTAGTTAAACCTATATTAAATCAAGACAATGTATTAGGAATAGACCATGGTTTAAATAATTGGTTGACCAAAAAATCAGGTCAATAGCCTCCCATTTCAAGGGGATGAAAAAAAATCAAGTTCAATATTTCAATTCACTTTACTTGACCTTTGTCATGGGGAGCTAACAGGTACTGATAACTGATAACTGATAACTGAAAAGACCTGTGTATCGAATGTAGGTATGAGCGCGGGTCGTAGATGGTAAACATCTCAAGTCAATGAATCGTTGGTACAACAAACAAGTATCAACTATTAAAGAAAATCAACCTCAAGGATTTTGGTCAAATAAACTAGCTGCTATTACTGAAAAGCGTAACCGCCAAATTCGATTTAGGAATTAATAAAGCAGCCAGAATAGTAATTAATCATTGCGCACAAAAATTCTATTGGTACAATTGTTTTTGGTTGGAATAAAGGTCTTCAATAATTAATAATTAATAATTAATAATTAATAATTACCTCTCCTTGAAAACGGATAGGATTGATCCAAAGGATTTTTTTGATTTATTATCCCCTTAAAAGGGGAGGTTTTAAACCACAATTTCTCGATAAAAATCAAATAGAATTAGGAAAAAAAAGTAATTCATAATTTGTACCAATTCCGACAGCTAGACTGAAAGAAAGAATAGCTCAGTTGTGTTATGAATATGGAATAATATTTATAGAAACACCAAGAAAGTTATACAAGTATAGCTTCATTTTTAGATGGTGACAATCTGCCTAATTATGGTGAAAAACCCGATGATTGGAAACCTAAGTCCTTCAGACAAGCTTCGCTAACAGGAAAAAGAATAAAGCGTGGTTTGTATAGAAGTGGTAATAATTGTTTTGTGAATGCAGACTGTAATGGGGCTGCAAATATCATCACAAAAGTAAGCAGAAAGCTAAGTTTAGACTTAAGCCAACTGTGTAGGGGCAAGACGGAAATTGTCCCCAGAGAGTGTATCTTTGGTCAGCTAAGAATAGACGGAGCAACACGGATAAATCGCTGTTGCGCAGTATCTACTTAGAATCCCCGCGACTGACCTCCGGGGAGCAGTCAAACCTACGACATATCACCTAACACCTACAGCCTAATAAAAATAAATATTTACTTAATAAAGTTGCAAACCATATTAACATAATAATGTTTTTTGTACTTCCAATAAAATTATCAAACTAAAAATATGGGACGTAAATTTTATAGTGTAGTATTCCCATTCATTTTAGGAATAGGATTTGTTTTATCTATTACTCCAAGTAGTAAAGCCGAGAAACAACAATCAAGTGAAAGTCTTGACCAAACTGCTCAAATTTTAGACAAAATAGAGGAATACAACCCACTCAAACAACCTCCACAGACATCAAAACCACTGGAAGAGTTAGACCAAAAAAAAACAAATATCGTTACAGACAAAAATGATGATACTTTAGGACAAATAGAACAAAACAATCAACTCGATCGCCCTCCCGAAATACCTCTCCCCCTAGAACGAGTTAACTCTGTCAATCAACTTAGTGATGTTCTACCCACAGATTGGGCCTATAGTGCCTTACAAGGATTAGCAGAACGCTACGGTTGTCTATTGGCCTCCCCAAATAGTACATTTAGTGGAAATAGAGCCATCAGTCGTTATGAATTTGCTGCTAATCTCAACGAATGTTTAGAAGTTATTCAAAGTCTAATTCAAGAATTCGGTGAAGGTTATATTTCTCAAGAAGACTTAGCTAAAAGTCAACGATTACAAGCAGATTTTGCTATTGAAATAGCCGATACTAAATCCCGCCTGAATGCCCTGGAAACACGGACAGATATTCTCGAAGCTAATCAGTTTTCTACCACAACCTTACTCAAAGGGCAAGTAACTATGGCCCTTTATGATGCCTTTGGTAATGATGGAGAAGATGGTGCTACCGTGAGTGCCGATGATAGCCAAATGGGCTTTGGCCATGCCTTGACATTTAACTTTGATACCAGTTTTACAGGTAGAGACTTCCTGAGAACGAGGATAAGAGCTGGAGACCTCCCTGGAGTAAATACAGGTACTGCTATGACCTTCTTAAACGCAGGCTCTCCACCTAACGACATAGCGAGACTAACAGAAGTATACTATATTTTCCCCCTCAATAACGAAATGAGTCTTTATTTTGGAGCTGCTGGACTTGACTTCGATTTAATGGCTCCTGCTCTTAATCCTAAATTAATCAGTGGTAGTATAGGAAGTGTGGCTTTGTATCCAGCTTACAACCCTACTATATACATCCAGGTAGGGGGTGCTGGTTTAGGTTATAGTTATCAAATTAACCAGAACTTTAGGTTAGATTTGGCTTATCTCGGAGGTGGTCCTGGTGGTGGTACGGGTAGAGTCAACGATCCGAATGAGGGTGGTGGAATTTTCAATGGTACTAATAGTGCTTATGCTCAGTTAACAGTCTCACCTACTCTAGATTGGGATTTTTCTTTTGCTTATGTAAGAGCATATTATACGGCGGATTTAGTTAATGTAGCAGGCTTTACAGGTAGCCAAAATGCTCAACGACCGTTTGGCAGAGTGGCAACTTCAGCAGACCATTTTGGATTTCAAACTAGCTATCGGTGGGCACCGTTTACTATTTCTGGTTGGGTTGGTTATAGCAATGCTGAAGCAGAAGCAGGCGATCGCGAAGGGGATGAAGCTGATATTTGGCATTGGGCAGTAACAGTAGCTATAGATGACTTAATATTTGAAAATGGAATGTTAGGTCTTTCGGTTGGTCAACAGCCAAAAGTGACTGATATTGACAATGGTGAAGATGACCCAGATACCTCTATACAATTTCAAGTTTTCTATAGTTATAGAATTTCAAATAATATAGATATAACGTCTGGTTTTTTCGTGGAAACACAACCAGAACATGACGATCGAAATGACCCAATTTTGGTATTTGTTACTCGAAGCACTTTGAGATTTTAATCTTAAAACTGACAATTATGAACAAGAAACTGAAAATTATTATTGCTTCATCCCTAGCATTTCTAGGGACTATTTTTCTGCAAAAAATAAGTCAAGCACAAACAGAAGAAAAAATTATTAGAAAAGAGCAGATAGTAGTAGGAGTTAGGGAAGATTCTTATTGGTTTGGTTCCAGGAATGATAAGGGAGAACGGGAAGGATATTGTATAGATATTGCCTATGCATTGCGTGAACGTCTCAGTGCTAATCAACTTGAGCCAATCAGGGTAAGATTTGTTACATCAACTGTCCAAAGTCGTTGGGATTTGGTAAAAAATGGTACAGTAGATTTAGAATGTGGTCCTAATACTATTAGTGCCGAACGTGAAGAAATACATGGTATTAATTTTTCTGCACCTTTTTTTATCACAGCAACACAAGTTTTAGCTCAAAGAGGTAGGATAGAAGAAGATGTAAATGCAGGTAATGCCATAGTTGGTGTCGTTAGGAATACTACCAATGAAAGTGATTTAAAGAGTGCTTATCCTGAAGAACAAATTGAGGATAAATTTTTAACTAGAGAACAAGGTGTTAAAGCTTTAGTGGATGGTGAAGTTAATGGTTTTGCCAGTGATGGAACTCTTTTGTTAGGTGTGGCGTGGAGTCTGAACCTAGATCTGGAAAAAGATTATACTTTTGTTACTATCAATCAGGAAGATGGTCGTCCTTTTTGTGCGGGTTATGGGTTCATACTTCCTGGAGGGGAAGAAAATTCTAGTTGGCAAAGTTATATTAATGATTTTCTTGCTAATGATAGAAAAGCTGAAAGAATCAGACAAAAATGGTTGCTGGAAGGTCTAAGTGAGAATAGTCAGATGCTTTATAATGCTTGTACTTAGGAAAGTTAGAAGTCAAAAGTTGAAATAGCAGTCAGCACCTCAGCGGTCAGCTATCAGCTTCTAAAGGTGTATAATGGGGGATACTCTAGAGTTGCCGCTCCGCGTCTTATAACCCCCATAAAAGGTGCACCGCGCGCTTTTTCAAATATAGCGGGGGACTTAAACCCTCGAATTTTAGCGCTCCAGCTAAATGCTGAGAGCTGATAGCTAGTTAAAAGTTAAAATTTAAGCTGTGAAAGGTATTTCGCAATTCGTCTTCAAGAATGCGCGAATTTAGAATGCGCGAATTTAGAATGCGCGAATTACCGAAGAATTAAATAATTAAATAATTAAATAAATAATTAAATAATTCGCGCCTTGAAGCCTCCCCTTTCAAGGGGAAAAAAATAAATTTTTTCCTTTTATTCAATCCTATCCGTTTTTAGGGAGAGGTAATTATCAATTATCCATTATCAATTATCAATTATTGAACTCTCCTTGAAAGCGGATAGGATTGACTAATTATGAAAATTTTTTCTTGTTTCTCCACGGCGAATGAGAGGCTTTAAACCTTAATTGTTCGGTAACGCACCATTGCATAAGTGTCGAGCCACTACGGAAATTTTTTCCATTGGTTGCATAGAAGTCAAAACCTCAAACAAAGAAATTAATAGAGGGAAAAAATAAAGCCTTCTATTACTCTCTTTGTATTTTTGGCCGAATAATTATGACTACAATCAAACAAATATTTACAGGTATTATGTAGGTTAATTAATTTTCTCCATACTATGTAATTGTCAAAAAGTCAATTCATGGTTAGAGAGACTGAGGAAAATTAGTTCATTATGGTTGGAGATATATGAGGCGATCGCTCCTTTAAACAACGAAATAATCAGTATTTGCAGTTTTAAAATTGTATTAGGCAATCACATACCTTTGGATTATATTTTTTTCATCGTATCACACAAATTCAGAAAAAAGGCTGAAAGTACTGAAATTATGTTGAATTGTGGAAAATTTTTTTACTTTTTTTTGTCAGGGATTGATGACAAAATTTTAAATTTTAAAATTAGAAGCTGAGATTGATAATTAAAACTTTTCAAATATTGATTCTGGTATTAGTGCATAAAAGTCAAAACCTTAGACAAAGAAAAAATATAGAGGTAGAAAATAAAGCTCCTCTATAGTTAACTAACTTTGTACTTTTGACCGAATAATTATGACCAAAATCAAACGAATATTGATGGGTATTGTGGTAGCCACCTCTGTGTGTGTGTATTGCCCAATCATTCAGTAAATGCAGCGTCTCTGATTAACTTTGAACCTGTGGATGGTAAATTTCCTGATGGAAGTGTCGCTGTAGATAATATGCCAATTACAGATCAGTTTTCATCCTTGGGCGTAACTTTTGGCATCGACCGTAACCTGGATGGCTTACCGGATGCCGGACTTTTCCCCAGGTTGGAAGCGGTTGGTAATTCAGATCCTGTACCAGGTTTTTTATTCACAAAAAGAGGAGGATATGATATTGCTGCTCCTGGTTTTGAAAACAGGTTAGGTAGTTTTTTCCTACGGGGAGTTGGCTCAATAGCTAATGGTGGTGAATCTCTTCTAATTTCTTATACTTCCCCAACAAAAGCTGCATCGGCTGAAATTTGGGATATTGATGTTCATCGAGGAGGAAGATTTGAACAGTGGGAAGTTCAAGCACTGGGAGCTGATTTATCTGCGATCGATTCTATCGCCAGTCCTGCTGGTACTACTTTTGCTTTAGATGCTTCTCCTTGGCTTTGGTCTTTTGACCGCCTAGAAACAGATATTCATGCTATTCGCCTAGTCTATACGGGAAATTCAAGAGGTGTTGGACTTGCATTTGATAATTTTTCTCCACTAGCAGTAGAAGGTTCCGAACCCGAACCTAATACCTCTGTTCCCGAACCAGCTTCTGCAATAGGTTTATTAATATTTGGTGCTGTTGCTTATAGTTTGAGAAAAGGCAAATAATATCAGAATTCTAGGGTTGATAATTTAGTTGTGGGGGCAAACGGCCGTTTGCTCCTACTGAGGAATCAATATGATTCTGATTTAAGAGTATTTGAGATTGAGTAGTGGACTGACACAGCTAAATCTGTGGAATAGTAGGGGTGGGTTTCGCGGTATTCTTAATGGTATGACAAATTATCTGATAAACCCACCCCCAATGATATAATTCACTTTCTTTCAATATTTATGATAACTATATAGGTTAATTAATTTTTATCATTACCATATAATTATCAATAAGTCAATTGATGGTTAGAGAGACTGAAGAAAATTAGTTCATTATGGTTGGAGATATATGAGGCGATCGCTCCTTTAAACAACGAAATAATCAATGTTTGCAGTTTTAAAATTGTATTAGGCAATCACATACCTTTGGATTATATTTTTTTCATCGTATCACACAAATTGAGAAAAAAGGCTGAAAGTATTGAAATTATGTTGAGTTGTGGGAAATTTTTTTACTGTTTTTTGTCAGGGATTGATGACAAAAATTAAAATTTTAAAATGAGAAGCTGAGATTGATAATTAAAACTTTTAAAATATTGATTCTGGTATTAGTGCATAAAAGTCAAAACCTTAGACAAAGAAAAAATATAGAGGGAAAAAAATCAAGCTCCTCTATGTCAACTTTGTATTTTTGACCGAATAATTATGACCAAAATCAAACAAGTATTGATGGGTGTTGCTTATCGTTTAGTGTTAAAAATTAACTCTCGCTCGACATCCTTTCTTGTGTAGCGATCGCCCGCATATTCTTGAGTAACTTTTTGAATTATTTCCCCATATTTATCTACTGTATCTTTATCCATTTTTTTTACATAATTTGACAGTTCAGTAGGGTGCGTTAGGCGCTTACAAAAAACTATATTTTATCTATAAAATATTAGCTGGCATCGTAACGCACCATTGATTAGGGTTAGCATATTAGCATAGCGGTGCGTTACGTTCCACTAACACACCCTACTGGACTACTAAATCAATTGAGGGCGCCCCTACATATATATGGCGTTTTCAAGGTGAATTTGCGTAAGTCCTGTTTAATGTATTGGTTTTTAATGACAAGTTGAATTAACTCTAGTTTAAAAAATGTTTCAAAGGAGAGTTCAATAATTGATAATTGATAATGGATAATTGATAATTACTTCTCCCTAAAACGGATAGGATTGAATGATCGTGAAAATTTTTTCTTGTTTCTCCACGGCGAGTAAGAGGCTTTAAACCTTAATTATTCGGTAATTGTTAATTATTAATTATTAATTGTTGAAATTAGACCTCTCCGGAAATGCTAATTTTAGAACGGTGGGGTAATAGTTTCAGGAGCTTCTGTGGGGATGTCTATTGATGCTCGGTTATGTGGAGAATCTAAATCTATCTCCGGACCAATAGGCACAATTTTAGTTGGATTAACATTAGGATGACTCATGTAATAATGCCGTTTAATATGGTCAAAATTACAAGTTTCTTTTATCCCTGAATATTGATAAATATCTTTCAGATAATTCCAGAGATTTGGATAATCCCAAATATGACGTAAATTACACTTGAAATGAACATAATAAACCAGGTCGAAACGAAGCAAAGTAGTAAACATACAAATATCAGCTTCAGTTAAGCGATCGCCACACAAATAACGTTGTTTTGATAATATATTTTCCCAATAATCTAAAGCTGCGAATAAATCTTTGACTCCTTCTTCATAAGCCAATTGAGAACCTGCAAAACCCGCTCGATAAACACCATTATTAATCGGTTGATAAATATCATCAAGAGTTTTTTCAATTGTATCTTTTAAATCTTCAGGACACAAATTTATATCATTTTTAGCAATACCATTAAACTCAGTATCAAACATCCGAATAATTTCACGGGATTCATTATTAACAATAGTATTTTTTTCTTTATCCCAAAGTACAGGTACTGTAACTCTCCCACTATAATTAGCATCAGCTTGAAGATAGACTTGCCAAAGATAATTAGTATTATTAATACTATCGGGAATACATCCCGGTTCAGAATCAGAAAATTCCCAACTATTTTGGTCAATTACTGCTGCTACAACTGACAACCCAATAGCATCTTCTAATCCTTTTAACTTGCGCATAATAGCAGTTCGATGTGCCCAAGGACAAGCCCAAGAAATGTATAGATGATAACGTCCTGTTTCTGTCTTAAACCCACTAGAATTATCTGCTGTAATTTTATTCCGAAATGTGGTAGTAGGGCGAATAAATCTACCTTGAGAATCTTCTTGTTCTCGTTTAGATACCCATTTTCCATCAATTAAAATACCTAATCCCATGATTACCCCCTCAAAAAATAAAATACCTGTTGAATACTTATCATACTATTTGAGGGTGGAGAGTGGGGGAGTCATTTCAGTTATCAGTTATCAGTTATCAGTTATCAAAATCATAAGGGTCGCGCAACCCCGCCTTTTAAGGCGAAATATTTTTGGAGCTTTTCTCAAATCCCCTATTTCCCCTCCACGGTCGGGGTTAGGGGTGGGTTAACTTCTAACTTCTGAGTTCTAACTTCTGAGTTCTGAGTTCTGACTTCGTTATCAGTACCTACCACTAAAGCCGGAGACAAGAAAATACGCCCACTGAATATTTTTTCATCCTCTTAAAAGGGGAGGCTTTAGACCTCATTTTTTGGTAATGATAGAATTATAAATGCTATACGATCGGATTCTATATCAGGAGTCAGGATGAAGAGAGTATCACAAAAATTTATTAGTTATGACGATTCGAGATTTTTTTTATGTCCAATTCCCCTGGATTTGATATCAAATGGATTTTATATAACTCCTAAAAAAACTAGAGTTTTCCTAGTGCAGGATGGAGGAAATAACCGACCAGTTATCAAGTCCTCAAACAGTTCAAATTAATACTTTTGACTGTCTTGAGTGCGTCTTACGTTCTGAGGAAACCTAGCCAATTAGCACTCGCTTTTAACTTTTGACTTTTAACTTCCCCGTAGCGGAACTGGCTTATTTTCTAGCCTTTAATAACTCCAATTTTTTTTCAAAATTATCATAGCATCTTGATTTTCTTTGTTCTATATATAATCCTCCT
>JAXHSW010000049.1:0-46866 GCA_034190295.1 Cyanobacteriota bacterium
ACTTTTGACTTTTGACTTTTGACTTTAATAATAGGGAAGTGTCAAGACTCCAATTTATAACTTTTGACTTTTGACTTTTGACTTTTGACTTTAATAATAGGGAAGTGTCAAGACTCCAATTTATAACTTTTGACTTTTGACTTTTGACTTTTGACTTTAATAATAGGGAAGTGTCAAGGCTCCAATTTATAACTTTTAACTTTATAACTTTTGACTTTTGACTTTTGACTTTTAACTTTTAACTTTTGACTTTTGACTTTTGACTTTTGACTTTAATAATAGGGAAGTGTCAAGGCTCCAATTTATAACTTTTAACTTTATAACTTTTGACTTTTGACTTTTGACTTTTGACTTTTGACTTTTGACTTTTGACTTTTGACTTTTGACTTTTGACTTTTAACTTTTAACTTTTGACTTTTGACTTTTGACTTTTGACTTTAATAATAGGGGGTGACATTCAAAAAATAATCGCTATAATAGTTACTATGTTCTACTGCGACGTTGGTGACTGCCAAAAATGTTTTTTTGACCTACAAATCAAAAGACATTGGGACCTAGATGTTTGAGTGGCAGTAAACTGAGCTTGTACTCAGAAACTTTAAACTTGAGCCAAGGAACCCACCTGGTATTATCCAGGTCAAAAGCTGAGGTAAGACGGCGTTGCGGTGAACTATTTTTTTTGAGAAGTAAGAAGTAAGAAGGAAGAAGGAAGAAGGAAGAAGGAAGAAGGAAGAAGGAAGAAAATTTTGACCGTCAAAGATAACAAGTGTTTGGTTTCGTGTATCTCAACCTAACCTACAGAATCTACAAAATCAATTTTTCTGCTCCTGATAAAGTGACTTGAATAGTCGTTGTCGTTTTTTATGGTCAACAATGGGTGCAGGATAATCTATAGCTTCTCGTTCATCCGCCGGAATTTTACCAGTAACCAAATATTCCGTATCTACATTACGCAATTCTGACACCCACTGCCGAATATATTCTGCTTCTGGGTCATATTTTTGTGTCTGAGATGTAGGATTAAATATTCTCAACGGTTTTGGGTCCATTCCACTCGACGCACTCCACTGCCAACCGCCATTATTAGAACAAAGGTCCCCATCTATTAATTTTTGCATAAAATATTTCTCCCCCCACTGCCAATTAATCATTAAATCTTTGGTCAGAAAACTAGCGACTATCATTCTGCAACGGTTGTGCATCCAACCAGTTTCATTTAACTGACGCATGGCAGCATCAACAATAGGATAACCAGTTCTACCTTCACACCAGGCCAAAAAATATGCTTCATTATTCTCCCAGGGAAAATTTTTCCAATGTGGGCGATAAGGACCTGTTTCTAGTTCGGGATAATGATACATAACATATTGATAAAATTCCCGCCATGCTATTTCTTTTTGCCAAGTTTCGATATTTTCAAATGCTTCATCGCTAGAACAATTTTCTATTAATTCTTGAGTTTTTGCCCAAACTTTCCGAATACCAATAACACCAAATTTTAAGGCAGGACTGAGTTGGGATGTACCATCAATACTAGGGAAATTTCGTTGTTGTTGGTATGAGTATATTGCCCCTTGGCAAAATGTTTCTAATTTTTCTAGCGCTATAGTTTCTCCGGGTTCGAGAATGAGTGGGTTTTCCCAATTAAATCCTAATTCTTTCGCAGTTGGTAAGTCAATAACTCCTACTTTTTTGGTCTGTTGAAGTTCTTCTTCAGTTAACCCTTTGAGTAGTGGAGTATTGACTGGGTTAGATTTTTTTTTGCTGTTCCAAGTTCTCCAGAATGGGGTGTAAACACTATAGGGTTTTTTGGTAGAAGTAAATATTTCTTCTGGGCAATGGAGGAGTTGATCCCAAAATGTTTTTACTTGAATATTTACTGTTTCTAAATTTTCAGTAACTAGGCGATCGCGTTCCCGACTATAAGGTTCAACATCTCGATTCCAATATACTGCTTTTGCCTCTAAAAAAGTTGCTAATTTTGGTATAGCTTCGGCAGGTTTTCCTGACAGTATTAATAGTTGACTTCCTATTTCTTGGTAGCGTTTTTGTAGATGTTGTAAACAACCAATCATATAGGTTATTCTTGCAGGGGCAATATCGTCTCGTTTGAGAATATTTTGGTCAAGGCAAAATATACCTACTACTTTTTGATTTTGTTGAGATGCTTGTGTAAGTCCGATATTATCTGAAATGCGTAGGTCGCGTCGATGCCAAAAGAGAATTAAGTTAGACATTTTATTGACCAGGGTAGTAGGGGAGTGAGGGAGAAGTAAACATAAGAATAATTAATACTAACTGGCGTGCTAATTATCAAAAATGTTCTATGCGCCTGTATTAATTACTTAATAATTGAAGTATTCTAAGTATAGCATTAGTTTTGGTAATTGGTATTAGACAAAAATAAGGAAAAAAAATCCTTAAATCTATACAAGGAGAGGCAGGTAAACAATTAATAATTAATAATTAACAATTACCTTTCCTTCAAAATAAGAGGATTGACTAAAAGGAAATTTTTTTCTTGTTTCTCCTTTTAAAATGGGAGGCTTTAAACCACAATTTTTCGGTAAACAATTAATAATTAATAATTACCTTTCCTTAAAAAAAAGAGGATTGACTAAAAGGAAGATTTTTCTTTATTATCCCTTTAAAGAAAAGGTTTTAAACTTTAATTATTCTGTCAAAAAAAGTATAAAACCCCGGTCGCTAATTGTTTTAGCTATAAAAATGGCTTTGGAATATTTACTCTTGCCTAGACTTACTTTTCCTAGAACTTGCTACGCAAACAGTAACTTTATAGAAGAGAAAATATCTCAGTACCATTATTCATTTGCTTGTTTTGTTCAAAGGAAAAGGAAAGATGAAAATTAAATTTTGAGTTTATAAGTTTAATACCAATTTTCAGGCATTGATACTAAATTATTAGTTAATATAGCAGTCGAAGCAAAGTTTAGGAAATATCAAAAGTTGAAAATTCAGACAACGCAAGCTTTTTCCTTCTATTGTAGATAACTCATAGCCTAGATAACTAAACGCCTTCTTCCTTCTTCCTTCTTACTTCTTATTTCCTGATAAAAATGGTTTTGCCAAGAATAAACTACAGATTGACTTAGCATCAATAACTTCTCCATCAAAGATAGCCTTTTCTAATTCTTGAGGTGTCATTAAAACTGTTTCTATATCTTCATCAATATCTTGTGCTGGTGGACTTTCCAACTTTTCTAAATCTTCTGCTAAAAAAGCATAAATAAATTCATCCGAATATCCAGGAGCGAGAGGAAATTCTCCTAACTTTTGCCATTTATGAGCGCGATAACCTGTTTCTTCTTCTATTTCTCGTTTGATAGTATCAGCAGGATTTTCATTTTCTTCTATTGTACCTGCTGGAAATTCTAAAATCCTATCTTTAAGGGCAAATCGATATTGTTTTACTAAGACTAATTTTCCATCTGAAGTAACAGGAATACATAAAGCTCCTCCCGGATGACGAATACATTCCCAGTCTCCTTCAACTCCATTAGGTAGACGCATATAGTTAACATCAAAGTTAAATTTTCTGCCTTGATATTGCAGACGTTGTTTAATAATTTTGGGTGCTTCTTGATTGTGCATAAAATATCATCAAAAATAAGGTTTAACTATCATATCATCTTTGGTATAAATAAAGGTTAAGTGTAAGCATTCAGCGGTCAGCTATCAGCCATCAGCTATTGCTTTTAGTTTTATATGTATATAAAAGCTTTACTAATTGAGTCAGAATTTACACTTGCTATCAAAGCTGGCTTTATAGTCTATGTTTATTAAAACCTTCTTATGAGAGCTGAGAGCTGACAGCTAATAGCTGTTTGCGCAGCATTCAGACCGAAATGCTTACTGTTAAGTGATTAAAGATGATAATCCATCAATAATAATTATCAAAAATTTTACATATAAAACTGTTTATATTTTGCTGAAGCTCATATAGATTGATTTTGGTAATAGTTCAGGTAACTACTCCAGTTCAACAATTAATAATTAACAATTAATAATTAATCATTACTTTTTCTAAAAATGGATAGGATTGACGAATAGAATTTTTTGTTTTATTTATTCAACGAATAAGAAACTTTAAAGCTTAATTATTCGATAACAGAGAAAAACTTTTAAGCTACTAGCACTTTTTTATTTTTCAACTCTAGATTTAGATTCATAGTTTAAAAGTACAACAGCTTATCCAGAAATTAATCAAATAACAGTTATAAAGCTAGTAGCAACGTTAGAAACCACCGTCAGCAAATTGTTTAGTCCAGGATATAGTCCTAATACATTTTCTTGATTTAACTCAACTTTTTGAGCCTCACTCTCATAAACAAATTCAGCATAAAAGCATTGATTACTTGGCAGTATCCTTAGCTATTTGATATCATTAAACTTTAAATTTGATGGCTTATACAAATAAAAATTATGAGAGAGTCACCTAGGGGTCAGACAAATATAGTTCATAAGATAATCTGGGGCACAATTGGTGGTACTGTTTGGGGTGTTTTATTTGGTGCTACTTTGGCTGGTTTATCGATAGGAATTAATCAAAATTTAGTCACCATTGTCAGTGCATTATTAATGGGAATCTTGTGGTGTACTATTATTAGCTTAATTTGGAAATCATTAATGGGAAGACAAGATGAATCTAGCAAAAATTATATAATATTTGGAATTGTTGGTGGGTTGTTCCTGGGCAGTGCTATAGGAGGACTAATGTTAGCAATATTAAATCGGGATGCTAATGTTGGTAGAGCATATATATCAGGAGCATTTATGGGAGCAACTTTTGGTTTTGTTTGGAGTTTGTTTAAACCTCCTATGTTTTTGGGAGGTGCGAGAATTTGGGGTAAGTCGGGAGCAATTTTAGGTGCAATTTGGGGGTCTTTTTTTGGCACAATAATAGGTATAGTTGCCACAGTTTGCTTACTGTTTTGGAGTCAAGCAAATATTGATATTACTTCTAGTAACTTGCCTCAATTATTAATAGCTACAGTAATTTTTGGTGGCGGTAATGGTGCTATTGGTGGAGCAATATCTGGAATTATATTAGGTGGATTAATTATGGCTCCTCCTTTACCTTTAGCATTAGAATTAATCGGGATAAGAGGTGCAATTGTTGGAGCAATTTGGGGTTGTTTTTTGACGGCGATCGCTTGGGGAATTATTGGAGCTATTTTGTCTAAAACTATGGGGGATGATTTCTTTTTAAGTTTAGGAATTATTCGTCAAGTTACTTTACTTAGAGGAGTAATTGTTGGTGCAGGTATTGGGTCAATTTGGGGCATAATTTCTGGGGCAGTTTGGGGTGCTTTTGGTAGATGGTAATTGTAAGCATTCAGCAGTCAGCTATCAGCTATCAGCTTTATTACCTTATTTAAGATTAAACAGTCCAATACTAGGTTTTATAGCAACTGCTATTACTACTCTTGACTTATAGAATATCTAAAACAACAAAATATGGCTGCATCTCAATTTTGAATAAAGCCAAAAATTTATCACTTTTAGGCAACAGACAACAGGAATTATATAGGAAAAAAGTATTTTTGCAAATATACACATAAGAGATGCACCCCAAAATATCAATAATCAACCTTCCTTCTTCTCTCTTCCTTCTTCCTTCTTCCTTCTTTCTTCTTCATTAATTTCTGAACTTAGGATTAACAAATTCATTCAATCCTTCCCCTAATAAAGATAAACCAATTACCATTAAAGTTAAAGCACAACCGGGGAAAAAAGCAGTCCACCAAATACCTGTAGGTAAAGCATCTAAAGCTAACCTTAAATCATTTCCCCATTCAGCTGTTTCAGGAGGTAATCCTAATCCTAAAAATCCCAATCCTCCTAATACTAAAACTGCATCTGCAGCATTAAGAGTAAACAACACTGGCACACTCTGAATAACATTAAGAAATAAATAACGAGTTAATACTCTCCAAGTATTAGCACCCATCGCTTTTGCTGCTTCAATAAACAGTTCATTTTTTACACTAACTGTATGGTTACGAACTACTCGATAATATTGTGGAATATAAGCAATACTCAGAGCGATCGCTGCATTTAATATTCCTTTTCCCACGACAAAAGCTAGAGTTATTGAAAGTAATAATCCTGGTAAAGTATAAACGGTATCCATAAAAAATATTAAAACCTTATCTATTCTACCGCCAAGATAACCGCTTACCATTCCTAGAGGTACGCCAATAATTAAACTTAATGCTGTGGCTAAAATTACAACTTGCCAAGCAACTTGTACGCCGAACAATGTTCGGGAAAATACATCATAACCTTGACGATTTGTGCCAAACCAATGTTCAAAAGATGGTGATTGATGAATGGGGTTACTGAGAAATTCTTGGGGGTCTTGGAGCAAGTCTAAATTTTCTAAAAGTGGAGAGAAAATAGCAATTAATATAAATAAAACTGTAATGATTAAGCCAACCCACATCATCTGCATGGAAATAGTTGGTTTGCTAGACAGATTAAACATTTTAGTTGCTGAAAATCTACTTGCCATAATTCTATAATTTCTCTGGTTTCAGAAATAGCATTTTAGCATATACAGAGCTGAATTTTGAGAGATGAACGGAGAATATAGGAAGGTCATTTCAGTTATCAGTTATCAGTTATCAGTTATCAGTACCTCCTGCAATAAGGAAGCTTGACCTTGGCGAATATTCTCTTTGTTTTATCCTCTTAAAACCCACATTCCGCACTTCAATTTGTAACATGAAAATCAGTATAAAATTCGTAGCTTGTTTAAGTATTTATACTATATAAATTATCCTCATTTACCTCGATCGGAGGTCAAATATTAAACATAAATACTTACTAAATTATTGACTCTTATTGACCAAAAAATAAGGTCTCAAGCCTCCCCTTGAAAGGGGATGAAAAAAAATCAACTTCAGTATTTCAAGCCTCTGACTTTCTTGCGGAATGCTTACCGAAAAATTGTGGTTTAAAGCCTCCCCTTTTAAGGGGATAATAAATAAAATTTTTCATTATTAGTCAATCCTCTTCTTTTCAAGGAGAGGTAATTATTAATTATTAATTATTAATTATTAATTGTTGAAAATTATATAGTAGTCGAAGCAAAAGGCGCGGGCATATCAAAAGCTGAAAACTCAGACAACACAATATGTAAGCATTCCGCAGGAAATTCTTACTTTTTGTTTGCCCGAAATATGCTGTAATTATTAATTATTCATTATTAATTATTCATTATTTCTCCATATCCAACCATTAATAGTAAAGCGACTATCTGCAAAAGTTTGAGAAGGACAATTTACTGGTAAAACTTCATGCCAGTAACGGCTAGGAAAGAAAATAATAGTATTATTTATAGGTGCAATTTTTTTGAATGAATTTGCCTGAGCATAATGATTATTTTCTATTTTTCCATCATATAGCACTAATTCTCCACCAGAAAATTTTTTAGGTTGTTGGTAAAAATAATAAATGTAGGTAATTTCTCTTTTAGCAACTTCAGGCATTCCATTATCATTATGAGCGTGATAATAATGACCATGATTATGAGCTGTTACTTGCCCTTCTATTTTAGCTATTGGAAATATTTGATGACTAAGTTTAGATAAGACTTGAGGTAAAACTAATTTAATTCGATGACTAATTCTGGCTTTGGAAATAGGTGCTAAATGTAAGACTTTTGATTTGCGAAAGTCAGAGTCATTTCTGCTAGTAGTACTTTTTTCAAAATATGCTTCTAGTTTAATTACAGATGCTAGAATTTTTTGATTTTCTACTTCTGTTAAAAAATTCTCAATTTTTACACATTTTGATTTAATCAGATTTTGATTATTTTTGTCACTGAGTATCATTAGTCCTAAAAATTTATAGATATGTTCTGAGGTAAGCATTTCCTCCGGACTGCTGCGCAAACAGCGGTCAGCTATCAGCTATCAGCTATCAGCTATGAGTTATTAAGTCATTATCTTGGAAGAAGGAATTAGTATTCAAGGAGAATAAAAAGTGATGTTTGGGCAGCATTCCGCAGGAAATGAAATAGTCCTTTCAGCTAACCTTAGTCATTGTTTTATTTTTTATTTCAAAAGCTGATAGCTGACTGCTAATAGCTGTTTGGGCAGCATTCCGCAGGAAATTCTTACTTTTTGTTTGCCCGAAATATGCTGTAATTATTAATTATTAATTATTAATTATTTCTCCGTATCCAACCATTAATAGTAAATCGACTATCTGAAAAAGCTTTAGAGGGACAACTTACTGATAAAACTTCGTGCATATAACGACTTAGAAAGAATATAATACTATTATTCTTAGGTTCTATAGTTTTAAAAGTTTCAGCTTTGACGTAATATTTCCCTTTAATTTGGCTATCGTAAATTATTAATTCACCACCTGTAAATGCTTTGGGTTCTTGATAAAAATAATAAACATAAGTAAAAACTCTAGTAGCAGTATCAGGAGAACCATTATCATTGTGAATTTTATAGAAATTATTATCGTTATGAGCTGTTAACTGACTTTCAATTTCGCCAATTGAAAATTCTGGAATATTCAACTTTTTCAACGCATCAGGTAAAACTTCTTTAATTCTGTTGACTATTAATTCTCGGAATTTTGGAAAGGAATGCAATACTAGAGAGCGACGATAATTTTCTGCTTTAGTTGATGTTGTGGTTGGTACAAAATCAGATTGTCTTTGCAAAACATAATTAAATAGTTGTTGATTTTCTGATTGGGTGAGAAAATTTTCTATGAGTAAATAACGAGATTCTAAATTGTCTATTTTCGGTGGTGGAGGAGGAGTAGAAATTTTGATGTTAGATTGAGTATCTTGTGACTGTAAATGCTGCAAATATATTGGTGGTTCCGTCACCATTCCGACTAAATGTTCGCTAGGAAAACATAAAGCAGAATGACCTTCTCCTATAGGAATTTGAAATAGAGTAGAATTTTCTGTTTTTTGATGCTTAGATAATAGTGTTTTGGCTAAAAGTTGGAGTAATGGAGCATCAGATTTGAGATAAATAGTATATTGATGTCCTCCTGTTAATAAGAGGTTAATTTTTACTTCTTGAGGTAAATTTTGTGGTGGAGTAAATGTCATTTCAGTTATCAGTTATCAGTTATCAGTTATCAGTTATTAGTATCTCCGTAAGTATTTCCTGCGGAATACAGCGCCAATTCTCTTCTTTTCAAGTAGAGGTAATTGTTAATTATTAATTGTTGAAAGTATTATTCCCATAAATTCCTAGAAAAACAATTAACAAGAATTTTCTCACAGACTCTACTCGGATACCAGTTTTATTTAAGTTGTGTAGACTATCTGAGAATTAAGGAATGAATAATCAAAAAAGCAGTAAGAGTTCACCATGCTCTACTTAAATTTATTCTGTGCAACTTTATAGCAGAAGGAAGAAGGAAAAATCTTACTTTGTCTGATTTTTAAGCTGTCGATCTGTCCTAATATTTCCTTCGCTGCTATACATTAAATGTCAGAATTCAGCCGTCAGCTATTAGCTATCAGCTATTAATTTTGGGTCCGCGTAAAAGACACCTTTGAAATTGAGAAAGAATAAAAAGTTACTGCCAAAGTCCCCTGACTAAACCTTAGAAATAATTATTCATTACTAATTGCTGAATGCGAGCGCATTGCAAAGAAATAGCTGACTGCTAATAGCTGTTTGCGCAGCATTCGGACCGAAATGCTTACCATTAAATTGCTATAAAACTTCTACGCATCAAGGAAAAACAAAGAAAAAAATTCTTTTATTCAATCCGATCGCTTTTAAGGAGAAGTAATTATTAATTATTCATAGCTCATTGTCAAAATTTGCCCATCTTACTTTTACTTATAAGTAAGCATTTCCTCCGGAATGCTGCGCAAACAGCCCTCAACTATTAGCTATCAGCTATTAATTTTGGGTATGCATAAAAGCAATCTTTGACATTGAGAAAGAACAAATAGTTACTGCTAAAGTCCCCTGACCAAACCTTAGAAGTAATTATTCATTACTAATAGTTGTTTGTGCAGTATTCCGCAGGAAATTCTTAGACTTATAATTCATTTTCTAATGTAAAAAATGACGCATTCCAGTTAGTATCATTACCAAACCTAACTCATTTGCAGCAGCCATAGAATCTTTATCTCGCATACTACCACCTGGTTGAATAATAGCAGTTATTCCTGCTGCTGCTGCTGTTTTTACCGAATCATCAAAAGGGAAAAAAGCATCACTAGCTAATACTCCTCCAATAGCCTTTTCTCCTGCTTGCTCCAAAGCAATTTTTACTGCCCCAACTCGATTCATTTGACCAGCACCAATACCAGCAGTTGCCAAATTTTTAGTCACAACAATAGCATTAGACTTAACGTGCTTTACCACCTTCCAAGCAAACATTAATTCCTCCATTTCTTCCGGAGTCGGTTGTTTTTCAGTAACAACTTTCCAATCACTAGAATTTTCTACTACATCATCACTATCTTGTACTAAAAAACCACCAGCAATTACCTTTATAGTTTCCGACGGACTCTGTTTTAAATCAGGTGAAATTAACACTCTTAATTTAGATTTTTTCTGAAAAATTTCCTCCGCTTCAGGTTCGCATCCCGGAGCAACTACACATTCCAAAAATGTCTTAGTCATAGCAGTCGCAGTAGGAGCATCAATAGATTTATTCAAAGCAACAATTCCCCCAAAAGCAGAAACCGAATCTCCAGCAAAAGCTTTTTCATAAGCCTCCAAAAGAGTTTCACTAATTGCAATTCCACAAGGATTTGTATGTTTAAGAATTGCCACAGTCGGAGCATCAGAAAATTCCGTAATAATACGTCTCGCTGCCTCTAAATCTACCAAATTGTTATAACTTAATTCTTTACCTTGAATAATTTTACTTGCCGCCCACCCACTAGGAATAATTCCGCTTTGATACCAAGTAGCAGATTGATGAGGATTTTCTCCATAACGCAGAGATTTAATATTTTTACCAGAGAGTAAAAACGTTTCTTTTTCCTGTTCAGAAGTTGTTTCTTGCTCTTGTAAATAAGTAGCGATCGCCTGGTCATAAATTGCGGTATGTTTAAATCCTGCTAAGGCACATTTTTGACGAAATTCTAATGATATTTCCCCACCATTTTTCCGTAGCTCTTCCAAGTATGAATTATATTGATTAGGGTTACATAAAACTGTTAGATGAGCAAAATTTTTAGCTGAAGCTCTTAACATTGCTGGTCCGCCAATATCAATTTTTTCAATTGCTTCTGCTAGGGTAACTCCTGGTTGAGAAATTGTTTGTTCAAAGGGGTATAAATTAACTACAACTAGATCGATAGGTCGAATATTATTAGCATTTAATTCTTCTATATGTTGCTCTAAATCTCTTCTTGCTAATATACCTCCATGAATTCGAGGATGTAAGGTTTTAACTCTACCTCCAAGAATTTCTGGAAATCCCGTATAGTCAGATACTTTTGTCACAGAAATTCCTGCTTCTTTGAGAGTTTTAGCAGTACCACCACTACTAATTATTTCATAGTCAAATTCTGTAACTAGAGTTTTTGCTAAGTCAATGAGACCTGTTTTATCTGATGTGCTGAGTAATGCTAAACGTGCCATTTGTTTCAAATCCTGACTTAGAGAAGTAACAGTCTATATTTTAAGAATTAAAATTAGAATCTTCAAACTCTGCGGATTATTTTAATGTTTTTGTCAGATGTAGCAATCTTATTTGAGTTGTGAGATATTGTAGATTTTAGGGAATAGGGAACAGGGAATGAAAAACACCGAAGCAATAAAATTATCACCAATGATTTGGGATTGCTATATTTTACTTAAAACTTAAAATTTGTACCTGTTCATCAATCAAGTTAATTTTGACTCTTGAGTAGTCAAGTAGAGTCGCCGTCAGATGGGAAAAATACAGCTAATTTGCGTTTAATTTTCCCTCGTTACTTATGATTAATATCAAATCCGTTTAACGTTTAATTAGCTCTCAAAAAAACTTTCTTCATTTTGAAAAGCTCAAAAAAAATCAAGCATATCATATAAGGTTGTAAGTATTTAAAATTTGTGGTACTGTAATGTTAGTGGGTGGAACTCGCCTATACACATGACTTTTTATTCAACATAAAATTTATTTTATTGATGGTTAATAGGAAAGTTATCAATTAATTAGCTCTCAAAAAACTTCTTCATTTTGAAAAGCTCAAAAAAAATCAAGCATATCATATAAGGTTGTAAGTATCTAAAATTTATGGTACTGTAATGTTATTGGGTGGAACTCGCCTATACACATGACTTTTTATTCAACATAAGATTTATTTTATTGATGGTTAATAGGAAAATTATCAATTAATTAGCTCTCAAAAAACTTCTTCATTCTCAAAAGCTCAAAAAAAATCAAGCATATAAGGTTGTAAGTATTTAAAATTTGTGGTACTGTAATGTTATTGGGTGGAGTTCGGCTATACGCATGACTTTTTATTCAACATAAAATGTATTTTATTGTTAATAGGAAAATTATTAATTATTAATAGTCCATTGACAAATTAAATTGCAATTATAATTCCTTTCCCTAATTAACTATTTGCAAAAGCTTAACCGTGATGCAATCCTGCTTTTATCGTATCGACTTTTTTTAGGCTCTCTTCTGACTGAATAATATTAATTTTTAGCATTCCAGACATAGATAAATAAATTTACGCGATCGCGGAGCATTGCGTCAGCAGTATCCCATTACCATTGTCAATAACTTTGATTTTTTGGTTAATGAATATCAAATCTATTTAATTAGTTCTAATTAACCAAATTGTGAGTGTCTAAAACTTAAATTTCTACTAATGTAGACTTTACAAACGATAATGGTCAATTACGGACTTAATTCTATTAGGAGCAGGAATACCTGATACAGTAATTTCTATATCCCCTGTTCCCGCGCTAGCTATTTTGATAGTACCAGTATTGAACAAACGTTCCATCATACTCTGTTGAACTTGAATATTGCGGATATGAGCGTGCATTACTTCATTAGTGTATCTACTAAGTAGACTTTGCTGTAAAATTGTCCGCTTATCAGTTACTATTAGTGTTGTATTTTTACTTTTAATCCACCATATTAATAAGAATATAAGTCCTATTCCAAACAATAAAATCAAGCACAGATAAGCAATAAATAAAAGTGGACTACTTCTCCACATACTAGGATGAACTCGGCAACTTTCTACTTCCATATACTAACTCCTTCATAAGTTGTTTTAAGTATGTCAAATTGAATTTTACTCTCATAAACTGTTGTGCATTTAAACGACTTATTATTGTGTACCTTGTTCAAAGGAAAACTCTTATTAATTCTGTACGTTGCTAATTAAAATGCTCCCCGATCGCGTCTTCTGACTTCTGAGTTGCTAATACACATTTTAAATGCGTATTAGCTGATTAATTCTCTATAAATTTATTAATCTAAATTATAATCTAAAAAGATGTCCACCTAAACCAATAGCTTGATTTTTCATACCCCACATATCGGTTGTATAAATACTGAATAGAAAATAATTTTTTCGTTTAGTATAAATAACAATAACTGGTTTTATTGCACTAGGGGGTAGGGGAGTTATAGTATAACAACGAGCTTGAGTTATGGGAGAAAGTTGAGTTTGTTTACTACAATCATCCTTAATTTGCCATACTAGATTTTCAGCATAGACTTCTTGAGGAGGATTACTAAATGCTAAAATTCCAGCGATCGCTCCTAGAAAAAGAAAAGAACTTTTTAACAGGTTATTCATTAGAAATTACCTCTACTGATAATTCTGATATTTATCAGTTTAGACAGTAAAAAAATTCTTTATTAAATCTAATTAGTCTAGTAGTACATCATTTATACCTCATTCCCTATTCCCTATTCCCTGACTTCTGCAAGAAGTCTAATGTTGAGTTTTACAACTCAGGACAAAAATCTTTACCCCACTCAGGAGAACTTGCCTGTGGATCGTCCAATTCACGGTTAAGTAAATCAATGATGCTATTGCCATCATCCATTTTATCTAACAAATCGAATACAATAATATCGCAGAGTTTTCCGTTTTTATCTCTAAAATCTCCTGTATTAGCATCAAGCTCTAAGTAAAAACGCGGATCGTTATTAATATCACTACCAAACCCAAAAATCACAATTTTTAATTCATCCTGACTGTTAAGTTTGCGAAAAGTTTGTTCAACATAGTTGACAAAAGTATCGCGATCGTCAATTTCTCCATCTGTATAGATAATTATAAATCCTCCTTCATTTGTCATTCGCGTACCAAACCACTGTTCGACAATTTTTTGAAAAGTAGGAGCTAAAAAAGTGTTACTATTAGGCTGATTATTTTTAAAGATATCCGCTACTTGGGAATCATCTTGAATAGTGCGAATTACTGTAGATGGACGATTTGGACTAAAAAATGTCACGATAATTTCATTACATATTTTTTCACCATTTCTTCCCTGGTGATTGAGGATATTATAAACATGACTTTCTATAACTTCTGCAATAGTTTTCCAACGACGTTTATTGTTGAATAAAATGTCTCTTCAGGCCATTGAACCACTTTGGTCAATTAACATATAAACCTTGCGGTTATAAATTTTTTTGTTAGGCATAATACTACTATTTTTTTTAATTGTTAGTTTACTATCTTCTACAGGTTCTGAAACCTCATAATGAGGATTCTTATATCCCATATCATTAGCTTTTTTTATCATGTAATTAAACAGTTTCAAGACTGATTTTGCTATAATCCCTTTTTCTTGCTTCTGTTTTTTTGTCATTATAGTTGCCACATTTTGTATTTTGTAGCCAAAACTGGAAAAATCTAGTTATTTTTAGAGGAGCGATCGCTATTATTTATAACAGGAATTACCAAGACAGAAACCGGGTTTATTTCTCTGATTATTGTTTTTGAAACCACAAAATTTCGTCAATAAACTCGGTTTCTACATAAGTCCTAGTTAATCGTACAATTCAGGACAAAACTCTTTACCCCACCCAGGTAAACCTGCCTTTGGATCTTCCAATTGACGGTTCAGTAAATCAATTATACTAGGCATTTTATTTAACAAATCAAATACAACAATGTTGCATGGTCTTGAGTTTTTATCTGTAAAGGAATTTGCATTAGCATCAAGCTTTAAATAAAAACTTGGGTCGCGATTAACATCACTACCAAATCCAATAATCACAACTTTTAATTCGTCTTGACTATTAAGTTTGCCACAAGTTTCTTGAATAGAGTTAACAAAAGTATCGCGGTCGTCAAGTTCCCCATCTGTATAGATAATTATAAATCCTCCTTCATTTGGCATTCGCGTACCAAACCATTGTCCGACAATTTGTTGAAAAGTAGGTGCTAAAAAAGTGTTACTATCAGGTTGATTTTCTTCAAATAAAGCAGGTACTTGAGAGTCATCTTGAATAGGACGAATTACTGTAGAAGAACGATTAGGACTGAAAAATGTTACAGTAATTTCATCGCAAATTTTTTCACCATTCATACCTTCCTCATTGAGAATTCTATAAACATGACCTTCTATAACTTCTGCAATAGCTTTCCAACGACGTTCGTTGTTGAATAAAACATCTCTTCGCACCATTGAACCACTTTGGTCAATTAACATATAAACCTTGCGGTTATAGATTTTTTTGTTAGGCATAATATTGCTCCTTTTTGTATTTGTAACTATTTGTTTTGTTTCTTCTGTGGGAGTAGAAACTTCTGAAGTTTCAACAACATTATAAGTCTTCCCACTGCTATATGTTTGAACATAAGTAGACGAGTTCTTTGCTTCATGCTTTTCCTCATCATTTTTTTCTGTTCTAGGTAGTTGTTTAACTACACCTTGTAGTAATTTGATTACTACATCTTGCAGAAATTTAAACATGAAAAATTGGCTATATTTATCTCTATTCTATTGTTGGTTGTTTTGCTAGCTCCCTTCATCTTTACTTTTCTCCTCTAAATTTTCTGAACTTTTAAAGTTTACTTTGGTTCGACTAGAGATTTCAACCATTTAAATGGTGATAAAACTACTTCTATCGCTATGGATAAATACAGTTTAACCTTGGATTTTGCTTGAGGAATTTCTGTCCAACCCTCAGTATCTACAAGTTTTGATAAACCACGCCATATTTGAGCTTCTCTCAGAGTTTCCATTTTTTTAAATCCTGTAACTACTAACAGAGGAGCTATTTCTGATGGTAATTTAGAATGGCTAATTTCCTCTGCCAGTTGCTTTCTTAATTCTGGTATATTAGGGCCGATTTTCTTAATAGAATCTACTGCTTTACTTGCTGGAGTTTCTCCTATTTTCTCTGCAGAAATAACTTCTAATATTTGGAAAAAGGAAACATAGAAACCGTAATTGACAAAACTGGAATAAATATTATCCTCATTCGGAGAATATTCCACATCTGGAGGCAAATAAATTTCTTTGGGTTTAATCGAATCTAGTTCCAATGTCTTGTAAATTTTGGCAAAGTCTAGAGCATTAATAGCTTTTCCATCAAAAAAATCACTGACTATTTTTTCTGACAAATTTAACTCTGCTGTCAAATTTTCCCGATTCTGAAAATTGCTTTTTTCCAGACTAACTCTGACTTTTTCAACATCTTCTGGATTGACCTGCAAAAAGTCTGGATTTTTTAACAACTCCACACATAGACTAATATCTTTAGTTAGTTCCTTACATTTTTCATCCACTAAAGCACGGACAGCTAACTGGCGTAAAATTAGTTCATTCTCATCAGTATCTTTATCTACAAATGCCAGATCGATTCTAATTTGTCTACCAATAATATCCAGACGCTTCTCTGGTTCGAGACCAGTTATTAATAGCAACAAACATGACTCCGGTAGTCTTTCTAAAACTACTGACGGAGAGCTACTTTCGATTAAAGAAATAGCATTTTTTGACAGAGGAGGTATTTCATCTTTAACCCTTCCATCTTCAATAACTTTTATCCAACGATAATCTTTATCTTGGTCATAACCCCGACTTTGAACATAAATTTCCATCGCTTTTTTTACCCTCCGTAACTTATCTCAAGTATGATTAATTTAGCCATAATAAAAATTTTCTTTTCTCAAGGGCGAGAATATTTTTTCAGTGGGGAATGCTGCTTAAACAAACTTCCCCTTATTCACTACTTCCTACTCCCTAAATTTTTGATTTTTTCGCAGAATCTGAACATAAATCTCCATCGCTGTTTTTACCGAAAAATTTCAGTTTTGAAGAAAGCCAAAAATTTATCGCTTTTAGGTATGGAGGGAATAGGGAATAAGGAATAGGAAAAAAGTCTTTTTGTAAATGTGAGATGCACCGTTATAAAAGCACTCTTTTGATAAAGTATTTAGCCTTTAAAGGAGGGAAAAAAGTGCTTGGTTTTCAGTTAATAACCCTCAAAAACTTAGCATAAAAAGCAGAAATTTTAGCATAAAAATTCAGGAACAAATATATCTGACTATCTCCTAATTAATTCCTCGTTTCTCCTAACTACTCTCTACTCCCCTGCTCCCCCACTCCCCTACTCCCCCACTCCCCTACTCCTAAAAAAGACTTTTAAGAGCATTCCCTAATTAAATGTTTTTAGCATCTTGCTCGCGCGGGTGTACCTCACCAAAGTGAAATCCGCTGTAATTGATAATTTGCTCAAAAATAATTATCTATTATCAATTGTTAAAGAGGTAATTATCCATTATTCATTATCAATTATCAATTATCAATTATCAATTAATTTAAACCTTTAACAATTCATTTCCTTGTAAAATACAAAAACCATCCTTAGTTTTCCTAGTTTTGACAAATTGTTTAACAGCTTGCTCGAACATACTTTCTTGCTTAAAAACATCGCGGACAGACCTCAAAATAGGCGATCGCTCATAAATTTGCTTATCGTTATGTTGCTTGAGTAAAAAGCTCAAAAGATATCGGAGTAAATGGTCACAATCTTTAGGATTGTAAGTATCCATACTACTATTCTTTTTAAATACAAACCGAGGTTTATTAAAATCTTCAATAAAGTAGCGGGAAAAAAACAAACATCCTACTGTTTGTATTGGTGTAGTAACCACAGCTATATTATTACTCCGACTGGGGTCGCTGAGAAACTTCAACAAAGGTGAATACTTATCTTTTATACATCCTACAAGTTTCTTAGCAGATTCTGGAGTTTGAATATAAGTTTCACATTTTACAGGAGCTAAAATTACCAATTTAGGCTCCTTTAATTTTGTATAAGCAGCTTTAAATAAATTCAAAATTTCTTCTGAATGATTTTTCGCATCATGCCACCTGCCACTTCTACCTTCTAGTAAATCCCAATTTTTGCTATTTAAAGGATCGAGTTTATGAGGTTCAATCATTGCTGGAGTATCTATAGAAATAATTACTGCGGCAGATTCTTTCAGCAAACCTTTCAAATATTCTCTCCCTACAGCATTATCTTTTAAAACATAACTTCCTGGATAATCTCGAAAACTCAATTTAAGTAATTGACGTTCTTTTTTAGACAGATAAAAAGCAAACTCTGGCAAAGATTCTGGTCCGGCAACTGCAGAGGTTCCTGCTATTCCTCCAGCGCCTTCTTTAGCTATAATTTCATCTCCCATACTCTGGAGGTCTAGGAGATTTTTTTGCAGAATTTCTTCAGTAGTAGAATCTGGTTTAAATTCAAAATTTAGCTGCTCATTAATCTTGCTAAACTGTTCGTACATTGAAGTTAAAAGTGTAGTTTTACCAACACCACTTGCTCCTAACATTGTAGTAACAATTTCAGGCATACCCATAATTTTAGTCCTCCTAGTTAATTTTAATTAGCTGTTGGCTTTATAGAATTATGAATTAATAATTCATAATTCAGAATTGGTAAATTTATCTTTAATTCTAAATTCTACATTTTAAATTCTAAATTCCTTTAATTACTGTAAGAATTGTAGTTTTTCTATCTTATTTATTTCAGCAGTTTCTTTAATCAAGTCCTGCCATTCTTGTCGATAGCGACTATCTGGGTCTTGTCCATATTCTTTCGGCCAAATAAAACCTTTATACTTATAAATAAAGGTTTGCCATTCCTCTTTTGCATTTTCAGAACGCAACACGCGGTCTATAAAATCTTCTACTTCATAAAAAGCAGTTTTTCCTGGTTCTGCAAAGATATTATCTAAATTATTTTCACAGCGATAAACAGCTTCCCCATGCAATTCTTTTAAATAGTCAGATATTTCCTTAGCCATTTTTTTTCTCGTCTCTGGATTTTCTTTTTCAACACGAGATATTTGCACGTCGTTCCGATTAGGATTGAGATTATTTAAAAGGGGGCGAATCATATAACGAAGATTTGCTTTGTAAGACATTTCAAATTTATAAAGACTCGTAAAAGGTTGTTTGAGATTTGTCAGTCCGTCATCTATTTCTCCAACCATAACTTTGAGAAATTTACTTCCTTCAAGACCCCTTAAAGCTGGAATTTCACCTAAATTTGCCTTTTCTATCAGCACATTTGTCAGACGGACTTTGATTCGTTCCACAGAATTATTTAAACCAGTATCCATTGCTTCAAAATGTTTAGTTAAATGAGTCCGAATATCGTTTAAACACCTGTTAAAAGTACTTTCCCAATCACCAATATCTGCTTTCTTTCTCATTATATCTTCAATTTGAGGTAATCCCGAATCTTCCTGACATTGTTGAATAACAGCTTCAGCTTGTTCTTTAAAACCATCATCTTCGGAATTTTTTGATTCTTGTTCCGCATCTATTTCATAAAGAAAATCTTCTAAAGCAGATGCTAAATCTATCCAAAGTTTGTTAAAGAGTCGCAAAAACTTACCCATCTCATTAATATCAGCTTCCTGTGATTTTTGCATCCAATCCTGACTTGCTTTATTCAGTTCATCGCTAATATTTTTGTGGAGTTTATTTAGACTTTCTTGGTAAGTTCTGGCATATTTATCATCCAGACTTGTAATGTTACTTGCCAAATAATTTAATACCATATCTAAAACTCCATTAGCTGCTGTATCATTAGAACAATCAGCAATCCTACATTCAACCACATTAATATGTTTATCTCGGTAAGTAGATTGATGTTTTTGACAAGCATCTATATTGTCATTATTCCCACTAACATGATTGAGAATCATAAAAGAACGATTCTCTAAATTATTTAATGCTTGATAGGCAGTTTTATACAAATCTGTATCTCGTCTTTCCCATCCATAACGCAAAGGATCGGGGCGACGAATAAACAAGACTAAATCTACTTCTTGCCCTAATGTTTCCAATATTAATTGTTCGTCTCCTAACCTAGTATCGCCCAAACCAGGAATATCAACTAAGGCAACTTTACCAACATCTTGATTAGGAAATTTACAGTAAATTTTCACTTCTCTAACTGGCAAATGATCGAAGGTTGTTAGTTTGCCATTATTATCTCTAGGTTGAGAAACATACTTATCAATTTCTGCTTTAGAAACTGTTTTTGTTGTAGGAGAATTAGGCTTTAATAAATTTCTGTAATGAGACAAATTTTCGTGATAATCTCCCTTCAAATGTTCATACATTGACTCCCCAGTAGAATTACTACCATCAAAATTAGTATTAGGCAGTGGTTTAGCAAAATCATCAAGAGTTTCTGGTACTACCCCTAAACCTAATTCTTGATAGTAAGGTCCGATTACTTCCTGGAGAAAAGAATTTTCTGAATGTAATATAACTTCAGCATAAGTTTCTCCTTCGTGATGATAAATAGTGCTGCGAACTGCCGTACAAGCACCACCTTTACGAGCAGGAATTACATCATCTTCCAAACCGCTAATTCTTTGTAAAAATGTACTTTTTCCTTGCCCCATCAATCCAACTACTCCAATATTTAAGGTATTGCGAGAAAGACGCTTCCTTAAAAACTCTAATTGGCTTAAATGTTCTGTAATATTTCCCCTGAGATTGAGAAAATCAAGACTACTTAAAAAATCTTTTGCTTGAGGATTATTTACGCTTCCAATTAAACGAATGCGACGTTCTTCAATATTGAATAAATTACTTGCCAGTTCCCCTAAATGTTCCTCAACATTTTTGATGTTCGCAACTAAAGGAACTCGTTGTTGAATAATTTCTTCAATTTTTTTCGATCTTGTTGACATAGTATTAATTTCCTTTTTTTTAGCTAAACTTATTTTTTCTTGCATTTGTTCTTGAATATATTCAATCCATTCATAGTCAAATATTTGAGCATAAATAGGATTGGTAACTTTTAAAATTTTGCTCGACTGGGTAGCTTTTTTAATAACCAAACCAGAAGTTAACAAATCCCAATGACTATTATCTGTTTCTGCAAAATTAATTCCTCCATCCCTTAAAATTTTACGATAGTTATCCAAACTATCAATATCTGCAATCCTCAAAAAATAATTTTCAATCTCTGTAAAATGAGACTGCAAATCATCATTTCTCCATTTGGCAACTATTGCATTTTTAACTATTTGTTCTATATACCTTTCCCAACTTACTGCTGCATCTTTTTCCCCCTGAATGACAACCAAATGACAAATAAATTGAGTTAAAAAAGGTTGCCCTCCCGTCCAGCGAAGAATAAGATCGATAACCAGTTTTGGCTCAGTAGTAATTCCCTCTATTCCACCCCAGAGTTCTTGACAATCTCCAACTAGAGGCTGAATTTCTAGGTGATTACCTATATTAAAAGCTACACCTTTATTCGTTAAAATTTCGGAAGGTTTTGCTACTCCCAAAATCACAAAATTTAACCTTCTGAGAATATTATTATCAACCTCACTAGATAAGCTCTTAATAACTCCCATAAACTCATTTTGTAATCCCCAATTAATCAGAGATTGAATTTCATCTAAAAAGACCGCTAGATGACTGTCAATTTTAGGTAAAATTTCCCCTTTAAGAAAGTCACAAAACCTTTTTCCAGGTGGAAAATTATCTTGACTTTCCCAATATCTTTCCAACTTAAATAAAACAGAATCTTCTCCATTATCCAGAACTAAAATCTCATCTATCTTCTTGCAAACTTCATCTAGAACACTGTACCAAAATGAACCATCAGAACTAACTACACCAAACCCTTGTAAATTAATTTGAACGCAGACTATTCCTTCATCTGTTAAAAGTTTAGCAGTTCTGACCATCAAGCTAGACTTTCCCATTTGTCGGGGAGCTAAAATAGAACAAACTCGATTATTAGTATGAACATTCTTAGCAAAATCGAATAATTTCCGGTCTATAGAACGCTTGACATAAGTTTCAGCTTCATAAGGCAAAGTTCCACCTTGAATCTGATAAAAACTGCTCCCCTCCGAACCAGTCATAAAAAATTTCCCTCACTATTTATAAATCTAAATTTTCCTCAAAAAACATTCTATATAACTCACAACTTACTTCTTCTGTATTACCGCTAGATTTAATTAAACCAATTTGTTCTAATTGAAATTTTGAAAAGGCATCTTTACACTTTTCACCACGCATAATTTTCTGAAAACAAACCAGAAGTTGCTGATTTTCAGGAGCTTGTAATCTTTCTAAATGATGCAACAAATAATTACTAAAAGCTCCACTAATTTTTGATGCTTCCCCTTCTAACTCCTCTAAACTAATATTAGTTTGACTGATTTTATAAAGCGCCCTTTGAACCAAACTAGGATGACCCCCAATTAATTTCATCAAACGATTTACATTATTTTCATTCCAACTTAAACCATAAATTTTAGCCAAATTTGCAATACATTCTGGTGTAAATTCTAAAAGTTCTATAGGAGTACCTACATTCTGCAATGGAGAACCCTTAAACTTAGCATCGGGATATGGTTCAGTTGAATAAGCAATTACCATACTAGGCCAGATAACTTTTTTACTGTCAACCAATTTCATTTTTTCTTCATTCCAAGTTCTTAATACCAGCAAAAAATCAGTTTGAGTCTCTTTACCTAATATTGAATCAATACCATCTATTAGTAACGTTTTTCCTGTTTCGGCAAATTTTGGTACTTCAGCAATCTTTTTAAAGATATATTCTTCCAGATAATCTGTACAATTTTTGCCAGAAGCTTTATGTTTATTCCAGACAGTTTCCAACCCAGGCGGTTTGAGACCTGGAATTAACTTAGTAAAGGCTATTGCTACTTCTTCTGTAAACCTCCGAAACAGCCTTTCTGAGTCAGAAAAAGTATCATCTCCAAAAGCATCTGTTGCCAAATCTATACGAGCAACAATTTGCTTTTTTTCCTTTTCTAAAAAATGACTAATTCTATCTAATAAAGAAGATTTTCCCATTCCCTTTGCCGCTTTGACTCTGATAAAAGGAACAGACTTACTTACCTCTCTTGCTAAAGTTAATTCTCGCTGGCATTTTTCATCAGCATCTCGTTTTATATATAAAATAGAATCCAAAGGAACTATTCCCGTTGGTAAAGTACCTTGATAAGCAAAAGACTTCAAAATAATTGTACTAGCTAGTCGCTTTCCTCGTTCACCATTTATTGAAGGAGTTGAATTTATTTTAATCTCAATCAAGTTAGATTTTTGAAATTTTTTTAATCTTTTTTCTGCATAATTATTACCAATTTCAAAGGAAGCATAACTCTTCAAAAGTTTGGCAAAATCACCATAACTAAGGTTACCTTTCCACCCAAGAGGTATGAGGTAGTGAGCCAAAATTTCAAATTCTTTTTGCTCTTGTTTGTCTAACTGCTGAAGAAGTAAATGGTGGGAGTTCATCAAAACTTACTCCTATATTTGAATTTTTCTATATCATAGGTACTACGCAAATATCTTAGGACATCCTTCTTTTCCCTATTACTTTACAATCTAAATTTATTGTCCTAACCAAAAGACGTAGTGCTATAAATCTACTATGGCATCTATAACTCCAAGATAAGTAACTCAAATTTAAGTTTTAATACCTTGTTAATAACCCACACTCCCCCACTTCAATTTGTCATATAAAAATTAGTATAAAATTCTTGGGTTGCTTAAGTAGGGAATGCTCTTAAAAGTCTTTTAGTAAGAAAAGGAGACAGGAGACAACCCACCCCTAACCCAGACCGTGGAGAACCCACCCCTAACCCCGACCGTGGAGAGGAAGACACGAGTTAGGGGAATTAAGAGGAGGTAGAAGTAAGAATTTTAAGAATGATTTTTCTGTCCAACTATGCGCCTAAAATACGCTCCTTTTTGAGCATGAAGAGCTGAAAACTAGGCATTTTTTTTTACCTAAAACATCTAAAACCTTTATCTATCAATGCTTTTAGATTATAACGGTAGAGCAATAAGTATTTATACTATATAAATTATCTTCATTTACCTCGATCGAGAGTCAAATTCTCAGTTAAATATTAAGCATAAATACTTGCTGAATCGTTGACTCCTATCGACCACTATAAATTTTTTCTTAGTGCATGACTTTTGACTGTAATGAAGTGCGTCTTACATTATGTTTGCGTAGCATTTCCGCAGGAAAGGAAACCTCGCCAATTAGCACTCGATGCATGACTTATATGTTTATGCTACATTTTGTGGTGCAGAATGTGGGTAATAAGTCAGTAGGTATACGAGAAAATTTATAAAGATGACGCAAATTACTGAGACTAAGTGGTCTACAAAAGAAAAAAAGACCGCTTAAGCAGCTTTGAAAAAAGGATATGTGTCAGTGTAGTAGCTTCTTGAATCTCCAAACAATACGATCAAAATTGTGATACACTTAGTATATTGGGTGGTGTTCGCCTATTTACATGATTTTTTATTCAACAAAAGTAGGATATTCTAAAGCCTAATATGCAAATATCCTGGTTCGATCGACTAAAAGAAATCTTCAGTTACTTATTAACCACAGGAATTATTATTACTACTCTGTTTTCCCTAGGAGGTTATTGGCAAAAAGGAATCATTTTCGAGCTAATTTCTCATTTTAAAGTTCAATATTTTGTAATCAGCTTAATTTTGTTGTGTTGCTTAACCATAACAGACAAAAAAAGATTATTTTTAGTAGGTCTATTTTGCACAATTATTAACCTCACCCCAATTTTACCTTGGTATATTTATCAAAAAGGTATTAGTCAAGAAACCCCTAATTTACGAATTTTAGTTTATAACCTTTATGGAGGCAGAAATTATCAATATTCACAAGTAACTAAAATGGTAAGAGAAGAAAATCCAGATATTGCAGTTTTTTTAGAAGCTACCAATACATGGATTCAAAATCTACAAAAATTGTATGATATTTTACCTAATTCTATTATTTCTCCACCTCCCGGTGGAATTGTAGCAGTTTATAGTAAATACCCTATAAATGACTACTCAATCAAACTTTTTGCTACTAACAGACCAAGCATTATTACTAATTTTAATATCGATCGACAGGTAATTTCTTTAATAGCAACCCATCCTACTGTTCCAGTAAAAATTAGCACTTTTACAAAACGCAATCAAATTTTAGAAGAACTTAGTAAATATATTCAACAATTAAATAATCCAGTTATTCTTGCAGGAGATTTGAATATAACCATGTGGTCTCCTTATTATCAAAAATTAGAACAGGAAACTGGATTAAGAAATAGTCGTTTAGGTTTTGGTATTGTTCCTACTTGGCCTGCGAAATATAAGAATTCTATACTTGTATCTACTTTGTCTAGATTTTTTCAAATTCCCATAGATCATTGTTTAATCAGTTCAGAAATTAAAGTTGTAAATGTTAAGACAAGAGCTAATTCTGGTTTGAATTTAGGTTCAGATCATCTGCCTTTAATTACAGATTTATTGATTAGCAAATCAGGAAATTAATAATATCATGTCCCGAGAATTAACTATCAAAAAAACTATCCTTTTATTAGCGATCGCAAATCTCTTTTTATCCCTACTCCCTACTCTCTACTTCCTACTCCCTAATTATTCATTTATTTATAAGTATTCAACCGGACATGATATGAGGTTCATTTTTCTGCTCCGTTTCCAATGAATTTTTCCTACAACATAAGAAAGTCTATATTCATTATCTAAATTAAATTTTTATTGACTTCATAGCAAATTAGCATAAGTTTTACCAGAATAAAAAGCTATTAACTTATCATCTTAAGTCAATATTGCCTCTTTCATTTTGTATTAAATTAAGTAGTGATTTTTGCAGATTATATCATGTCCGGATAATTAGTTATCAAAAAAACTTTCTCCTTTTCCTCCTCTTTATTCTTTCTTCTTCTTTCTTCCCCTCCTGGGAGGGGTTAGGGGTGGGTTCTCCACGGTCGGGGTTAGGGTTGGGTTTGCTCCTGACTCGGTCCGACTGAGGACTGAGGACTCCGTCATTTATTTATAAGTATTCAACCTGACATGATATAAGGTTCAGTTTTCTGTTCCGTTTCCAATGAATTTTTCCTACAACATAAAAAAGCCTATATTCATGATCTAAATCTAAATTTTTATTGACTTCATAGCAAATTAGTATTAGTTTTACCAGAATAAAAAGCTATTAACTTATCATCTTAAGTCAATATTGCCTCTTTCATTTTGTATTAAATTAAGTAGTGATTTTTGCAGATTATATCATGTCCGGATAAGAGCGCGATAGAACTCCGTTCCGCTTACGCGACCGACAAACTTTCTCCTTTTCCTCCTCTTTATTCTTTCTTCTTCTTTCTTTCCTCCTGAGGACTGATAACTGAGGACTGAAGACTCCGTCATTTATTTATAAGTATTCAACCTGACATGATATAAGGTTCAGTTTTCTGTTCCGTTTCCAATGAATTTTTCCTACAACATAAAAAAGCCTATATTCATGATCTCAATCTAAATTTTTATTGACCTCATAGCAAATTAGCATAAGTTTTACCAGAATAAAAAGCTATTAACTTATCATCTTAAGTCAATATTGCCTCTTTCATTTTGTATTAAATTAAGTAGTGATTTTTGCAGATTACTCCTTATCCTTAATAACTAAGGATATGTACCAACCAATATCGCTTCTGTGAAAAAACTACCCAAAATTTATCTCTATAAACAAAATAAATTTAACTAAAAAAACTAAATATTAATTTTCAAAATTAGCTCAAAGAAAGTAAGTATATTTTAGTTAACCAATATCTTATGTTTTTCTTTCAGAGAAAAATTTTTACCGAATAATTAAGGTTTAAAGCCTCCCCTTTCAAGGAGAAAAAAGAAAAATTTTCCTTAAGCTTCAATCCTCTTCTTTTCAAGGATAGGTAATAATTAATAATTAATAATTAATTGTTTAACTTAGCTCCACTATCAAATTAATATCAAATCAATCAATTTTTTGATTGATAGTCTTCAATTTGTTGTGCATTAATCTCCACAGCAGATACATCAATAGTACCAGGAGGAGTTAACCTACTAAAATTACCCCCTTCAACCTTAAGTGGTTCCCCACAACTAGGACATTGAAATTGAGTCTGATTTAAAGCAGTAAATTCATAACTACAAACAGGACATTTATCTATAATTAAATTACGATTTAACCACCAACGTAACCCAATAAATGCAATTATAGGTGTAATCAATATAAAACCAATTAATATCAAAACAGAATTAACTAACCATCCCAAACCTATAGACCCTAACAACCAAACAACAGCTAAAACAATTAGCCAATTACCAATACTGGCCAGTGTTAATTTAAATACTTTTGAATTGCCTTGATTCACTTCATTATCTCCTTAAATATCCATCCTTACTTATATCCTAATCACAAATCTAAAAGTTGTTTTACCCTTTGAGTAAAGGCAACCCTACCAAATACCTTTACGCTTTCTTCTCGCAACCAATTACCATCACACCTCCGGTCCTCTCCCTTCAACATCTCAATACAAGCATTAGCTACTGCCTCTGGATCTCTATAGGGTACTCGCCATCCTAACTTTCCATCCTGTAAAGGGTCCGCCGATCCATCCGCATCACCCGATAAAACTGGTATTCCACAGGCCATTGCTTCTAAATACACAATACCAAATCCTTCCTGGGAAGGCATCACATAAGCATCAGCTACTTGATAATGTCTGACCAAATCTTCTGTAGGCACAAACCCAGCAAATATAACTTGTTTCTCCACCCCTAAATCTTCAGCTAACTTGGCTAACCGGGGTTGGTCATCTCCTCTGCCAATGACTAAATACTTTACTTCTGGGAATATTTGTAGTATCTTAGAAAGAGCGCGAATCGTCACATCAACACCTTTATAGGGGTCTCCTGACCAAAGTCTAGCTACAGTCATTAATACTTTTACCCCGTCCAGGTTGTAACGCTCAATCAAATCTTTCGGTTTAGGCTGAGGAATAAAAATATTCTCATCTACCATACAGGGTAACAACTGAAACTTTTCTTGGTCTAGATGATTATTTTCACAACAGCGATCGCGACTGTAACGACTAATAGTTAAAATACGAGCTGCTTGTTTTAATGCCTGTTGATATTTATTTGGTAGTGGTTCCCACACTTCTTTACCATAAGTGAAAACTGTGTAGGGAATGCCGAGAGGTACACACAAAATTTGAACTAATGGAGCTAAATTAATATGACCACAAAAAACTTGTTGAGGCTGTTTTTTCAGCAAACACCATAATAATTTTGTTGCTAACCTAAAACGCCCTAACCAAAGAGGCTCAGTTTTTAAATAATAGAAATTTATACTCTTCGACTGATAGGAATTTTCACTTTCTGGTCCATCTCTAAGTAATAATATATCAGCATCTAGAGCCGAATCAGAAGCATTTGTAGAATTTGTTAGGTCTTGGTAAGCCTGGAAAATATCTCTAACATAAGATTGAATGCCACCTTCACGAGATAAAATTTCCAGAAAAACAAATGTATTTCCTTTTTTTTGATTAATCTTGTTAGCCAACTTAATCTCCACATTATTATTTATATTTTTTATTTTCAAGCACCTCTAGATAATATTTATTTTTAGCAAAACTTAGGTCGATAATATAGTAAAAGCCAAGTTATATTTAACTTTTCACGAGCGATAATAAATATCTATTAGAATTTATCGGACTTTGAGTAATTATATTACAATTACAACTCAAAAAACGGCGTTGCACAGTGACAAATGATTTGAGATTTTTGATTAAAAAGATTGTGGATTAATCAATTGCTAGAATGATTAATATTAGATTTTTTTTAGTCAAAGTCTAAACCTATTTTTGGCAGTATCATTCCATAATGTACAACCCCCAAAAAACTTTTACACCCCTTGAAAATTTACACAAGTACAAATGTACTTATCAAGAAAATAAACAAAGGGTGTAAAATATTATTTTAGAAGTCCCATTTTAGAAGTCCCAGTCTTAGAATAGACCAAAAGTCAAGGATTTCTCAATTGGTAAAGTAGCACCAATACCCAACCACAGAGTTACTGCTGTACCAAACAGGAACACAGCAGTAGCTACTGGACGACGGAAAGGGTTTTGGAACTTGTTCACATTTTCAATGAAAGGAACCAACATTAACCCCAGAGGAATAGCAGCCATTGCTACAATACCCAACAACTTATTAGGTACAACACGCAAAATTTGAAACACTGGCCAGAAGTACCATTCAGGTAGAATTTCTAGAGGTGTAGCAAATGGGTCTGCTGGCTCACCAATCATAGCAGGGTCTAGTACAGCTAAACCTACACACAAAGCAAAAGTACCAACAATTACGACTGGAAATATATAGAGTAAGTCATTAGGCCAAGCAGGTTCACCATAATAATTGTGACCCATACCTTGAGCCAACTTAGCTCTTAATTGAGGATCGCTGAGATCCGGCTTTTTTAAAGTGGACATAATCTTTTTTTTTCTCCGTAATCACCGAGAGCTAGTATTTGATTATTTTTGACACTCTCACCTACAAATCAAGGTCAGTATCTGTTTTTATTTTGGTCGCGATTCATCACCCGGTAAATTGGAGATTATACCGGGAGTCCTATCACTCCATTTTAGATAGCTTAACTTACAAAGGTCCCGAGATGCCTTGCTTACGAATCATCAAGAAATGCAGTAGCATAAATACTGCAATTAACCAAGGTAGTACAAAAGTATGAAGACTGTAGAAGCGAGTTAAAGTTGCTTGACCAACACTTGTACTACCACGCATTAGTTCTACAATGAATGGGCCGACAAATGGAATTGCATCAGGTACACCAGAAACAATTTTTACAGCCCAATAACCAATTTGGTCCCAAGGTAGAGAATAACCTGTAACACCAAAACTCACGGTAATTACAGCCATAACTACACCTGTTACCCAAGTTAGTTCGCGAGGCTTCTTGAAACCGCCTGTGAGATAAACTCGGAAAACATGAAGAATCATCATCAGCACCATCATACTGGCGGACCAACGATGGATAGAACGAATTAGCCAACCGAAGTTAACCTCAGTCATAATGTATTGAACTGATGCCAGTGCTTCTGTTACTGTTGGCTTGTAGTAGAAAGTCATAGCAAACCCAGTAGCAAACTGGATGAGGAAGCAAACCAAAGTAATACCACCCAAGCAGTAAAAAATATTTACATGGGGTGGAACATATTTGCTGGATATATCGTCAGCGAGTGCTTGAACTTCTAAGCGCTCATCGAACCACTTATAAGCTGCTGAGTCAGTTACCTGTTTTGTGAACATGAAGCCAAAAATCCTAGATGAATATTGCTGTTTTTTAATTGATGTTTTGGGGTAGTTAGGAAGATATACTTACCTCAAACTTTTGACCAGCAATATAAGTATGATACCAACTGGCAAAGGAATTCAGAGACAAGTCTACTATAACTTAGGAAATATATATTCATTACTTGCCTACCCTCCAGTTATAAAATTTAACATAACTTGTGGATAATTTTCATCAAGGTGCCAGCTTTTATGAAGTTTGAAATATTAAGTATTTTTCATATATACTATAAATTTTACCCAATAACCTTAATCAGGCAATAAGTGTTGTATTTATGAAAAAAAAATTTATCCAAATTGTATTGATCTTAATATTACCAGTGATTCTGAGTTGTGGATTTTGGACATCATCTGCATCAGCATTGACAGAGGAACAGAGTTTATTGGGCGAAGCTTGGCGGATAGTTAATTTGGCTTATGTTGATGATTCTTTCAATCATCAGAATTGGTGGTTTGTACGTCAAAAATTAATTAAGAAACCCCTGGAGAACAGAGACGATACTTATAATGCCATTCAGGAAATGTTGGCCAGTCTGGACGACCCCTTCACCAGACTTCTCAAACCAGAACAATACAATAATTTGCAGGTTAATACTTCTGGAGAATTAACAGGAGTAGGTTTACAAATTGCTTTGGACTCTCAAACAGGAGAATTAATAGTCATATCTCCCCTGGAGGGTTCTCCTGCTGAAGCTGCTGGTATTCAACCTCGCGATCGCGTCGTCAAAATTGATGGCCAACCAACTTCAGGATTTACTTTGGATGAAGCTGCAAATAGAATGCGAGGTCCTGTTGGTTCTTCTGTGGTATTGACAATTTTGACAGAAAACAACGACCAACCTCAAGAAATTAAACTAATTAGGGATACTATTGAAATTAACCCGGTCTATGCTGAATTAAAGTCTGGCCCGGAAACAGGAAAAATTGGTTATGTTCGTCTGAGTCAATTTAATGCTAATGCGGCGGCAGAAGTAAGTCAGGCAGTAGAAAGTTTTGAGCAGCAGGGAGTTATTGGTTATGTACTCGATCTACGCAATAATCCAGGTGGACTATTGCAAGCTGGCATAGAAATTGCTCGTCTATGGTTGGATGACGGTACAATTGTTTATACGGTTAATAGACAAAGATTTCTTGGTAGTTTTTATGCTGAGGGACTAGCCATAACTGATTCTCCGTTAGTTGTATTAACTAATCAGGGAACTGCTAGTGCTAGTGAAATTCTGGCTGGCGCTCTTCAGGATAATGGCCGTGCTTTGTTAGTAGGTGAAAGAACTTTTGGCAAAGGGTTAATTCAATCTTTGTTTGATTTGTCTGATGGTTCGGGATTGGCAGTGACGGTGGCCAAGTATGAAACACCAAACCATACAGATATCAATAAACAGGGAATTATGCCTGATATTGTGGTGGAACAAGACCCGATTTTGCCTAACCAAATTACTACAGAAGCTGACGAACAATATCAAGCTGCAGTGGAACTTCTCACATCTGAAATTGCATTAGCAAATGCAGCCTAATTGACTTTTTATCCATATTTTCTTAGGGGGAAATATTCAGGATTGTGTTTCTACATAATATTAATAATTATTCAATAAATCCAAGGCTGTTTCATTCTAAACTGTGCCATTTTATGTATTGAGGAAACCACATTATTTCAGTAAGCATTCTGCAGTCAGCTATCAGTTTTATTACCAAAGAATGAGGTCCACGCGCCTCCCCTTTTAAGGGGATGAAAAAATATTCAGTTCAATATTTCAAGCCTTCTAATTTAGTCGGAGGTACTGATAACTGATAACTGATAACTGATAACTGATAACTGAAATGGCCTTTAGTGGACAATTTAAGGTAGACAATTTAAGCTTGTTGTTCTTGTGCTTCAATTCTTTGTTTAAAAATGTAGTAGAAGTTAAGTAAATACTTGATTCATTCATTAAAAAGCTGATAGCTAACCACTAATTTCAAGCTTGAGGAAATTTATCTTTCGCTGTCTGAAAATGAATAAATTCATTGTTCAAATCTAGAATGAAATGACTCTGCAATAAATCTGAAATTTCTGCACAAATTATAAAAAGTAGACTCGGGGGAAAGTGGGCAAGGAAGCAGAAATACATTCAAACTCATAATATCTATGTATGCTGTGTTCTCCCTTGTCCTGCTTGTCTCCCTACTACTAACAACTACTTACTACTTTTTCAAGGAGAGCTAATAGATTCTGAATTTGGTTTAATACCATTATCTTCTAGCCAAATTATCGGTATTTGATGAGGGTCTACTCGGTTGCTTTGCTCTTGCATAATACTTTTGGCTTGACTAGGATCGAAATAACGACTAAAGTCTGCTTTCTCTTGATTAAGTCTTTCTGTTGTAGCTTCAATTTCAGATTCAATGACTTGTAGTTTTTCTTGAATAGATTGGTAATAAGGCCACAATTTCAAGAAAGCTGATGTTACACAAACAGAAATTATAATATTAGTAAATAATTTGACTGTGGTTTCAATTGTTATTCCTAGATAGGTAGACTTGATTCTTTTGGAAAATATTCGAGGTTTTACTTGAGTAGGAGTACTTTGAGAAACTGGTGAAAATGTCACAGGTTTAGTAGCTTGCATAATTTTTTTAGGATAGCTTCATCAATTAGAATGTTTTTCTATTTAGATATTAATCTATTGATGGAGCTTACATTTAAGATATAAACAGGACTTACACAGAACCATCATATAGTATAGGGCAAACGGCCGTTTGCCCCTACAAATGGTTTATTCTTTGATATTTTGGTAAGTATTGATAAAAATAAAATTAAATATTTAATTAAACCGCGATTACTGTGAATAAGAAAAAGTGAAAGCTAATTAAAAATATTGTTGTTGAAAAAATGATTTAACAATATTCCACAACTCATCCAAAAAGACTAAAAAGACTATAGTATTAAAAATTAGATCGATAATTGGTTAGTATTGTAATTTTATTTTAATTACCGAAAAATTGTGGGTATGCGCCTCCCCTTTTTAGGGGATAAAAAAAGAGAATATTCCTTATATAAAGCCTTCTTATTGCAGAGGACTGATAACTGATAACTGATAACTGAAATAACCTTTGGTTTTTACAGAAAAAGCATTTTTTGAGGGTTCCTATTCCAGAAAAAATCTGCCCCCACAGTTTTTATATACTAACTTCTCAATCATACTTAGTTTAGCTAAAAAGCAAAAATTCTACTGTATCTTGAAAAGCAACTGTGAGGACAGATTTAAATTTTGATAATTGACCGAGATTTTACTTGTACAGCTCAGTTGAGAGTCGGAATGCTAAGATTCCTGGGATGAGAGCAACTACTAGAGCAACTAATACTTGAGTATCAGATAGAGGCATAGTTCAAAACTCCTAATGTTTGTATTTCTACTTTGCAGTTAATTTTCCATATTTTACCCGTAATTGGCAAATTCACAACTTGAAACAAATACTAATTTTTCTTCTTCTTCCGCACTACCCGTTTCATCTGCTTAGTTGTGGGATTTGCCCTTATCTGAAAATTTCATCAGATTCTTAATATAACTCAATATAAATTAACAAAAAAAAATTATTTTCAGGAATATAGAATGAGTTAAACTACTATTAATATCTTAAGCTGTTAAGCGTTTAGACTATATATCCCAATTTTGGGAACAGGGAACAAAGAAGGAACAGAGAAAAAAATTCAATTAATTTTGCTTGACTACTTATGTATATTTTCTCAGACTAACGTTTATTAAAAAGCTATTTAAAGTTGCTATATTCGCGAAAGTTATTAACCAAATAATAGTTTATTCAGAATAGTTAATAATTAATATTTTAAGTTTTACTATATTTATAAAACAGAGGATTTTTTTCAAACAAATACTCCTGCTATATTGAACAGATAAAGTAAAAATTTATGGGTGCATCTCATAGCAAGCAAAAATACTTTTTTCCTATATATTCCCTGTTGCCTATTGCCTTCCGGAGCTGTTGCCTGTTGCCTAAAAGCGATAAATTTTTGGCTTTATTCATGCATTGAGATGCACCCAAATTTATTGATATCTGAATCTAAGTATTATATATTTTTGACAAAACAAAGTTAGCTCCCTGATTTAGAGAGCCAACTAACAAAAATTCTAGATAAGAAAAATCTTCTCTATTCTGTTTATTCAACAATCCACTTAGTCAGACTTGGCTCCCATGTGGCTAATTCTTCCTCTTTAAACCAGAGACTAATTTCCCTTTGAGCAGTCTCAATTGCGTCAGAGCCATGTATCAAGTTACGGCCAATACTAATTCCATAATCACCCCTAATTGTACCAGGCTCAGAATTCAGAGGATTAGTTGCCCCAATAATTTTTCTTGCAGACGCAACAACCCCTTCACCTTCCCAAACCATTGCTACTACTGGACTAGAGATAATAAATTCTACTAATCCATTAAAAAACGGTTTTTCCCGGTGAACATCATAATGCTGTTCAGCTAGTTCACGACTGACCATCATCATTTTCAGACCTACTAGAGTAAAACCTTTTTTTTCAAAGCGACCAATAATTTCGGCTACAAGTCCTCTTTGGACACCATCGGGTTTAATAGCTATGAAACTGCGTTCCAAACTGATACTCCTCAAAAATTTTCTGAATACACAATACAGATTAACCTGATTTGACCCTTTTCCCCCTGAATATTTGTGTGGCAAAAAAAATTTATGACGCTTTTCGGTAAAAATGAATGTTTAATTCTTGACTAAGGCAGTTATGCACTCATAAGGAGAAAACGCTACCTATAGTATAGTGCTATAGTTTTTCGCTACTATATCTAGTATTAATCCCTAATTAGGGTTTGCTCTTAAAAGTCTTTTAGTAGGGGTAGGAGACAGGAGACTGGAGACAGGAGAAATGGGAATGAGCGAGGAGGTAGAAGTAAGAATTGTCCCAAGATTGTTCTGCCCAACTATGAGCCTAAAATACTAAATTTTTGAGCATGAAGAGCTGAAACAGGCCCACTGCAATTCGACCACAAAAAGCCTAAAGTCTTTATATGTCAATGTTTTTAGATTAGATCGCTAGAGCAATAATTACCTAAATTTATCAGTAATGATGCTCTTCTCTTAATATTTGTGTAGCAAAAAATTTATGACGCTTTTCGGTAAAAATGAATGTTTAATTCTTGACTAAGGCAGTTATGCACTTATATGGAGAGAAAACTACATATAGTATAGTGCTATAGTTTTTGGCTACTATATCTAGTGCTAATGCTTAATTATCTGAGTTTACCAATAATTAAGTTACAATTATTCCAATCTATATTATTCAAAGTAAAACACATCATGGATTTACAGTCAACTATAAATCAAAATACTTCTGATATTTCAAATAACACATCATTAACTAATACTTCTAAAACAGAAATCGAGCGGATAAATCCTCAACAAAAAAAAGTATGGACTATTGAAGATAGTGAGAAATTATATAGAATTCAAGGATGGGGTAATCCCTATTTTTCAATTAATTCTGCTGGTCATATTACAGTTTCTCCTAAAGGCGATCTAGGAGGTTCAATAGACTTATTTGAACTGATTGAATCTATTAAACAAAGAAATATAGGATTACCCTTAATTATTAGATTTTCCGATATTCTCGAAGATAGAATTGAACGTTTAAATGCTTGTTTTTCTAAGGCGATCGCTCGTTATAAATATAAAAATATTTATCGTGGTGTATTTCCAGTAAAATGTAATCAAAATCGTCAATTAGTAGAAGAAATTGTTGAATTTGGTAAACCTCATAAATTTGGTTTAGAAGCAGGTTCAAAACCTGAATTGTTAATTGCGATCGCGACTTTAAATACACCTGATGCACTGATAATTTGTAATGGTTATAAAGACCGAGAATATATTGAGACAGCAATGCTAGCTCAAGGGTTAGGAAAGAAAACAATTATTGTGATTGAACAGGTAGAAGAAGTACAGTTAGTAATAGAAGCTAGTCGAAAACTAAATATTAAACCCGCAGTAGGAGTTAGAGTAAAACTAAGTACTAAAGGTATCGGTCGTTGGGCAGGAACTACAGGCGATCGCGCTAAATTTGGTCTTGGTATTCCAGAAATAATTCAAGTTGTTAATCAGTTAAAAAATGCAGATATTTTAGATGCTTTACAGCTCTTACATTTTCATATTGGTTCTCAAATTTCTTCAATTAGTGTAATTAAAGATGCTATTAGAGAAGCAAGTCAAATTTATGTAGAATTAGCTCAACTAGGAGCTAATATGAAATACTTAGATGTCGGTGGTGGTTTGGCAGTTGATTATGATGGCTCGAAAAGTAAGTTTTATGCTTCCAAAAACTATGATATGCAGAACTATGCCAATGATATTGTGGCAGAAGTAAAAGAAGCTTGTGAAGAGAAAAATATATTACCACCAATATTAGTTAGTGAAAGTGGCAGAGCTGTTGTATCTCATCAATCAGTTCTAATTTTTGATGTTTTAGGAGTTAGTCAAGTTCCAAAAGAAGAACCTGAAATTGTGGAAAAAGACGAACATTTAATTCTACAAAACCTCTACGAAACTTATCAATCTATTAACAAAAATAACTACCAGGAAGCATATCACGACGCAATTCAATTCAAAGAAGAATCTATAAGTCTATTTAATTTTGGATATCTTAGTATTAGCGATCGCGCCAAAGTAGAACAACTTTATTGGGGATGTTTTCGGAAAATTCAAGAGATATTAAAAGGTTCTGAATCTATTCCAGACGATCTAGAAGAATTAGAAAAAATCATGGCATCTATTTATTACATTAATCTTTCTGTTTTTCAATCTGCTCCCGATAGTTGGGCGATTAATCAATTATTTCCAATTATGCCTATTCATAGGTTAGATGAAGAACCTACAGAAAGAGCTATATTAGCTGACCTTACCTGCGATAGTGATGGAAAAATTGAGAAATTTATCGATCTACGAGATGTCAAATCATTATTAGAATTACATCCTCTTCAAACTCAAGTTAGCGAGAAATCTTCTGAAAATTTTGCCAGTCAAACATTAGAAAATTCCCCAAAAGAAATTGCTTCTATTTTTAAACCTTATTATCTAGCAATGTTCCTTGGAGGTGCTTATCAAGAAATAATAGGTAATCTACATAACCTATTTGGTGATGTTAATGTTTTGCATATTAAATTAACCCCTTCAGGTTACAAAATCGAACACGTTGTAAAAGGCGACACAATGACAGAAGTATTAAATTATGTTCAGTATAATTCTGATAGTTTAGTAGAAAGTATTCGTCGTCAAACTGAGCAAGCTTTACAAGAAGAAAAAATTACTATTAAAGAGTCGCGAATGCTGCTGCAAAATTATGAGAATAGTCTCAGCAGTTATACTTATTTAATCTAAGAGACTGCTTTTCAAACAAGTTCTAAGAGATTAAGGACATTCAGGGATGATCGGGATAAGAAAGACTACTAAAAAAAATTAAACAGCAAGAAGTGAAGAAGTTAAGAGTAAATTTCAGGCAATCACTTCACACAATTCAAAAGTAAAAAAAAGTTAATCAACCTTCTTCCCTCTTCCTTCAATTTAAACCGTACTAACTAATATCAAATCCGGTAGCATAGGAATTATACTACTCATAAACCAATGTATTTGATATATAGCAATTGAAGGAAAAGTTAGGACATATCAAAAGCTTAAAACTCAGATAACGCCAGATTTTTCCTTCTTCCTTCTGCTATAAACTGTATAAATTTAATGAAGCAACTTATATCATGTCCGCTGGAACGCGTTTGTGTAAACCCAAAGGTGAATATCTACAGGAAATTTAGGTTTTTTCAAGCTTTTAAGCCTTCTTCCCTCTTCCCTCTTCCTTCTTCCTTACCTTCCTTCCTTCTTCAATACAAATTAACCGCCATTTTCCAGCAAAATATCCTTAATATCAATATGTTCTTGAGGAGGATCGCAAGGTAAAGGATGACGAGTATCAGTAATTAGCCAATCAAGAGCAGCAGCTTGAACATCAATAGATGCTCCAGTCTTATCCACACAATAACGACCAAATACTAACTTATCAATCAAACGCACTCCTGGGCCTAAACGAGAATACTCAAAAATGACACTACTACTAACAGTAGCACCACTACAAATCCAGCAATTCGGACCAATCATGCTAGGCCCAACAATTTTTGCTCCATCTTCAATTCTGGCCATACCACCAATATAAACAGGCCCGTGAATATCAACCTTATCCCAGTTTACTGCTACATTTAAGCCAGTATAAATTCCTGGAGAGACCTCCTTACCAGGAATAGAAACATTTTTCACTTTCCCAAGCAGCACATCCCTAATTGCTCGCCAGTAATCAGGTACCTTACCAATATCCACCCATTCAAAATCCATTGCCACACCATAAAACGGCGCTCCTATCTCCACCAACTTGGGAAATAACTGACTACCAATATCAAATTCCACACCAGACGGAATGTAATCAAGCACTTCTGGCTCAAAAATATAAATACCAGTATTAATATTAGTGCTAAGAGCTTCCTCAACTTTTGGCTTTTCCTGAAAAGCTCTAATTCGCCCTGTTTCATCTGTCACAACAACACCATAACTAGAAATCTCTTCGCGAGGAATAGATTTCATAATCACAGTAGCCATAGATCCTTTTTCTTTATGCCATTTGAGAGCAGCTGTCAAATCCAAATCAATTAAAGCATCACCACAAAGGACAACAAATGTATCATCAAAGTAAGGATGAAAATCTTGAATTCGTTTCATTCCACCAGCAGAACCCAGTGCATCCCCAATCAAGTTTCCATCCTCTATTCGCCCTTCAAAAGAATAACCAAGATGTACCCCAAACCTCTGACCATCACGAAAATAGTCTTCTATTTCCTTAGCTAAATGGCTGACATTGACCATAATTTGGTCAAAACCATGTTGACGAAGTAACTCGACCAAAAATTCCATTACTGGTTTTTGCAGAATAGGAATCATTGGTTTAGGGATGCGATAAGTAATTGGACGAACACGAGTTCCTTTACCGGCTGCCAGAATCATGGCCTTCATTTAATTTTCCTCCACCTTGAAATGTCAAAAATACTTATATCTGTGTTCTCAAGTGACACTATTCACTCTGTTAAAATTTCAGATTAACAGAGAAAAAGCAAAATGATAATTTTTCACTTTCCCTATTTAAAGGTAGATCGATAAATTTTTATCTACCAATATTTTGTTTATATTTTGGCTAAACATTTAACTAATGGACACATTTTTCTAGTTGATATATATAAATACCGTAAAAATAATTTTCCTTGGATGTTTTCTAATTTTCAGCTTGATGGTTTTAATTTAACTAGGAGGAAGTCATTTCAGTTATCAGTTATCAGTTATCAGTTATCAGTTATCAGTTATCAGTACATCCGACTAAATTAGAAGGCTTGAAATATTGAACTGAATATTTTTTCATCCCCTTAAAAGGGGAGGCGCGTGGACCTCATTTTTTGGTAAGAAAGAGGGAAAAAGAGGCGTTGCTGAAATGTAATGGTAAGTAGCTGAAGGTCATTTCAGTTATCAGTTATCAGTACCTCTGCAATAAGAAGGCTTGACATAAGGAATAGTCTCTTTTTTTATCTCTTTAAAAAAGGAAACTTCAGACCACAATTTTTCGGTAAAATTGAAAAACTTATGTTTTGCGTTGATACTTAGGGTTTGCGCAAGCGCTTGTCTTTTAGTAGGGGTAGGAGACAGGAGACAACCCACCCGCGGGCCCCGACCGTGGAGGGGAAGACAGGAGACAACCCACCCCTAACCCCTCCCTGGAGGGGAAGACAGGAGACAACCCACCCCTAACCCCTCCCTGGAGGGGAATGAGCGAGGAGGTAGGAGTAAGAATTGTCCCAAGATTGTTCTGCCCAACTCTGGCCTAAAATACGCTCCTTTTTGAGCATGAAGAGCTGAAACAGGCGCACTTTTTTAGCTCCCAAAAAGGCTAAAGTCTTTATATATCAATGCTTTTAGATTTTATCGGTAAGCCCTACTTAATCTCAAAATCATTACTATTCAGCAATGCCAATTAAAGTGCCAAATTTTGAGTTTTAGGAAAGAAGGTATTAAACATTCTTCTCTAAAACCGATCGCTCCTCGGAAGTGGATGAAATAGTACGGATTGTAATATCTTGATAAAATTCTTCTTGGGATAACTCAACTTTAGACTGAGCAGAAAGGAGTAGTAATGCCCAAAATACACCTACTCGGTCAGAGTTAATTTGGACATGAGTCTGTTCATTTTCAGCTTTGGACTGTAATACTGAAGACCACAATTCCAAAAGGCGATCGAATTCAAAGCAACCTTCACTACTCTGTGGCGATCTTTCTAGAAGGAACTTTTCTAAGTCACTAGCTGTATCTACTAAATTTTCCTGGTGGGCTAATTCTGCAATTTCTCTAGCTGCTTGTTCTCTTGCTTTTGAGTTAGTTTTGCGAGTACGAGGACGTACTTTTCTATCTTCTATAGTAGATTTTATTAGTTGTAACTGATCGATTAATTCTTGAAGAGTAACTCGACGTTTGCGCACTGAAGGAGCAACAGCACGACGACGCAATTGTTGTTCTAGTTTTAGTGGTATTTTTGGTGTTTCAAAAGTTTCTGCTTCTGGAATTTGGACTTCTTCAGATATCTCAGAATTAGTTTCAGATGATTCTGAATTAGCTAAGTGGTCTGCTTTTAGCCATACTAATATAGATGCGTATAAAAATGCTTGACCTGACTGAGATAAATTTGTAAAGTCGTCACTTGCAGAAATATTTGACTCAGGAGTTAGTTTACTTAAGTAGCGGTCTATTACGTCAATTACTTGAACATCCCAAGGATTAATTTCTCCCTTTTCTGCTAAGTTTGTGAGTAAAGCAATTCCTTCTGAAACTGTTTCTGAAACTTGGGGAATTCCAACTGTCATGTCTGTAGTTTTTTCCTATACTTTATATGTAAGCATTCAGCACTCAGCAAACAGCTATCAGCTATGAGTTATTAACTGATTATCACACGCTCAGGAGGAATTAGTCTCTAAGGAAAATTAAAACTTATGTTTGCGTAGCATTCGGACCGAAATAAATTGGTCGCCTTTAGCTAACTTTAGTAATTCCTGTACGTTTAAAAGCTGTTTGCTCCGCATTTCGCACCGAAAAGCTGAATAGTTACCTTTATATAAATAACTCTTCAGATTAACTTGTAATTTTGTTAACCTAAGAACTCGCACCTTCTACTAAGCGCAGAACTATTTAGAATAACCAATTTTAAGATGGCAAAAGTTAGTGCCGCTACACGGAAGTTAAAAGTCGTAGGGGCGAATGGCATTCGCTCCCTACAAAAGTCAAAAGTATTAATTTGTAATTGTTTTAGGATTTAGTAACTGGTCAGTTATTTCCGCCATCCTGCATTAGTATAATTCAAATACAAATATTCAATGGAATAACATTTCAATCAATCTAAAGCTATATTTTTGCTATTTTAACTAATTAAATTTTTATCTTTTCTTTTGCGGGTTTAATACTCCACCTCATAATTAATAATTAATAATTAATAGTTAATAATTAATAATTGGACAATTCTGGTTTAAAGCCTCCCCTTTTAAGGGGATAAAATCAAAAATTTTCTTTTTAGTCAATCTCCTTCTTTTAAGAAGGGGTAATTATTAATTATTAATTGTTCATTGTTCATTGCTGAACGTCACTTGCGGTGCTAAAAATTGCTTGGGGTTTGTAGACACGAAGTGGCCGATCGTTGACTATCCATCAGTAATTTTCCCCTCTACCTTTCCTGCGGAATGCTGCGCAAACAGCATAGCTACCTTCTTCAATTAGAAGCTTATGCTTCAGTAGATTTTTCTGTTTCAGATAAGGTTTCTGCAGCAGGTAAACTAGCTCTTTGAATCAGTTCCTCTTGATAGCGTTCCATATCTTTTTCCAATTCTTTAATGCGTTTATTTCTGCTACGAATTTCTCGATTTTCTCCAAAAGTTGTGATGGTACGTTGCATTCTTGACCACAAGTTAAATAGCCATGCCAAAATAGCTCCTAACCCTGTAGCAATTACAAGTTCTACAGATAATGGAGCTTGGAATTCAATACCTTGAACAAGTTTAATTGTAGTTAATTGGTTATTCTGTAAACTGAATATAACCAACGCTAAACAAATTAAAAAAATTAGCAAAAAGTTAATCAGTCTCATTATTTTTGTTTTAATTTATTTTGATAACTACCGATACTTAATTTGTAAGCAAACAGCCGTCAGCTATCAGCTATCAGCTATTGCTTTTAGCTTACGATAAAAGCTTGATTAATTGTCTTACTACAACAGTTGGCTCCCTTGCTCTTAAAGTCTATATTAATTTAAATACTGTCTATTAAGGAAAGATTCTTGTTGCACTTGAGCTGACAGCTAATAGCTGGCAAGCGCAGCATTCCGCAGCAAATGCTTACCTTAACTTATACCAGATAAAATATAGATTGACAATATATCTTATACTGCTGATGCAGTAGCTAAATTTTTTAATCCTCAAAATTTAGGCAATATGTAGTATAAAAATAAATGTTGATTAATCTATTTTTTAATAATTCCTAAAGCGGGCAGTACTTGATATTTTAAAGCTATACCTAAATAAACAAATAAACCAATTAAAATTGTACCTATTCCTATAGGACTAGGAATCCAAAAGACTACATCTAATGAATTTAATTCTCCTGGATTTAACTTCCAGACAATTTGCCGATCGCTTAGATGAGTTATTGCATCATTTTCAGTTGCTTCAATATTGCTAAAACCCCAAGGTGTAGTGAATTGAAACTCTAAATCTAATAACTCATCTGGATTAACTATAACTTTGCTATTAGATGTAGATAATTGCAAATCTAAATTAATGCTCAATTTATTCCGCAGTGCTAAAAAGAAATTATTCTGACTTACTTCAATCTGAGATTCCAATTTAGGTAAATCTGCTGTAATATCGGCAGCATAATTGTCAGATTCTTGTAAATTTATAGGTTGAAAAAAACGATTAAATTTTTCTTCTAATTCTGCACCATTATTAAAAGGGATTGTAACTAAAACTTCTTGAGAAGATATTTTTTTTGTTTTTCCTCGTAATTGACTAACTCTAGCTTCTATACTTTTTAACCATTCAGAAACTATATCCCCACTGAAATTATTTAACTCATCTGCTAATTTAATATGTTGCACAATTTCACCGTGGTTTTGGCTCTCAAAATTTATGCCGACTTCATATTTAACGCATCCATTCAGTAGTAAAACCGCTAAAAAACTCATCAAAATAACTTTCAGCACTTTCATATCTAAGTCTCCCTTGTTGCTACACCTAAATTTTGAAATACAATACATGGCAAATAATAATTATTACCAACTAATTCAGGAAAATTGCCGATATCTACCAAATTTTGAAATGCTTCAAAAATATTGCCTGCCACCATTGTATTCTTAACTCTACCCGTTATTTCACCTTTTTCTACCTTATAACCTAAATCTAAATTGACAGAAAATTCTCCTGCTAATTGATTAGATTGACCAAAAAATGAGGTCCACGCGCCTCCCCTTTTAAGGGGATGAAAAAATATTCAGTGAGCGTATTTTCGTAGCCTTATACTTTAGTGGTCGGTACTGATAACTGATAACTGATAACTGATAACTGAAATGACCCCCTCCTAATACCCGGTCTACTATTAAACCTTCTTTTATATTACTAATAAATTCTTTTTCAGAAGCTTGTCCAGGACTAATACTCAAATTTACCTAATATGGAGCTTTGAGGACTCCCGGTATAATCTCCGATTTACCGGGATATGAATCGCGACCAAACAAAAAATAAGCACTCCATTGAGATATTATGATACAATGGGGACATGATAAAAGTGAGTTGTCACTGTGGCCTTTGCAGATGCGTAGCTCAAATTGACCCTCGTTGGCGTACTGTCGGGGACTGGCAACAGTCTAGATAAGTGCCACTCAAGCAGTAAATCGCGCCCATGGGAGCTTTGGGAATCTCCTGTTATAATCTTTGATTTAACGGGAGAGGATGTAAAAAAAGTCTTGACCATAGTTTGGATACCTTCGTCATCAAAGGGACAAGCATAAGGTCCTATATTTGGGTCTTCAAAGAGAGTAAAGCGAGGATCGAACATAGTTTCTCCCACTTTATTGGTAAGAGGGGAAGCTTTTTGTACGACAAGCTGTCCAGATAAAACCGTTTTAAATAATCTAGCGATCGCCTTTCCTACTGCTGTGGGAGTCATTTCAGTTATCAGTTATCAGTTATCAGTTATCAGTTATCAGTACCGACCACTAAAGTATAAGGCTTGAAATATTGAACTGAATATTTTTTCATCCCCTTAAAAGGGGAGGCGCGTGGACCTCATTTTTTGGTAAAAAATACGGGAAAATTGCCAGTAGTAATCTTAGCTGAATTTTCTGCCCATTGATATTTTTGGATTAACTTTTCTAGCAGTTTATTAATATCTAAGGGTCGATCGCTTATTGCATCAGAAGTAGATATTTGTAGAAAGTCTTCATTTCTAACTAAGTTACCGTAAATATTAACATTAACTAACTGATTAAACCTTTGAGCAAAAACATCAGTATTAGTCATTATTTTAATGTATTTGCTCTGAATATTAAAATCTATCTTGACTAGAAGATCGGCGTTGTAATTATGAATCTTTTCAATAATTACTTCTGGTGAAGAAATTAATTCATTAACATTTGGTAAATTGGACTCTAATTTTGGGTAATTAAAATTGTATGAAGAAGCAAATTGAAATGGTGCAATATCGCTAACTATTGCTGTTTGAATTGCTCCCTCTACTAAATCCTCAATTCTCGTCAAATCTGTAGAACTAGCAAAACCTAATCTACCTTGATAAATTAATCTAAGAGCTACTCCTTGTTGATCCTTAGTTTGTAGAGACTTTAAACAATTATTTTCAAATTTTATTGGTGTTTCCTGAGTAGACAAATAATAAATTTCTACAGCTTCAGCTTTCTGAGTAGCTAACTTAAGAATTTGCTCTAAAGTAGACTCACTCACATTGACATATCCAGAAAAAACGGAGTAGTATGCAACGTCCGTACAAAGTAGGGAGAAATAATTGATAATTTATGGATAATAATTGATTTTTTTTTTGATTTTCACGCATAAGTATAATAATTTCTATCCTTGCTTATCTGGAAAATTGGGGTTGCACATTATGGAATGATATTGCCAAAAATTAGTTGAGAATTTGACTCGAAAAAACCTAATATTAATCATTATGGCAATTCTACAATCCCAAATTATGTTCATCAAAAATGTCAAATCATTCGTCACTGTGCAACGCCGGAAAATTTAAAATCCCACCGTCATTTCAGTTATCTATCAGTACCAACCACTGTTCATTATTAATAATAAATAATTGATAATTACCTCTTATTAAAAAAAAGAGGATTGATTCAGGGGAACTTGTTTTCTTTTTTTCTCCGTGAAAGGAGAGACTTTTAACCTTAATTTTTCTGTCAAATTGGGGTTTGCTCAAGTGGAGCAACTTGTCTTTTGGCTATCCTCTACTCCTAATACCAATTACCGAGTAATTAATAATTAATAATTAAATAATTCGCGCCTTGAATCCTCCCTTTACCAATGGATAATTGACAATTGATAATTGATAATTAAAGAGGAGCGAAAGGAGCGAGAGGAGCGAGAATTCTTTCATTATCCATTATCCACTATCCATTATCCATTAATACCCTAGCCCTTATATTCAATCAACGGGGGTTTTAACCATAGGTAATTATCAATTAATGAACATCCATTAATGCTTAACTTAAGTAGCACTTCAATTATTAAGTAATTAACACAAAAAGGAACGAATTTTTGATAATTAGCGCCCTAGTTAGTATTAATTATTCTAATGTTTCTTCTCCCCCGCTCCCCTACTCCCCCGCTCCCCTACTCCCTCACAACTGATAACTGATAACTGATAACTGATAACTGAAATGACTCCCCTACTCCCCCGCTCCCCTACTCCCTCACAACTGATAACTGATAACTGATAACTGATAACTGAAATGACTCCCCCCCACCCCCCCACCCCCCCCCCCCCAAAACCCCAAAACCACACAACAAA
>JAXHSW010000005.1:0-26938 GCA_034190295.1 Cyanobacteriota bacterium
ATCAATAATTAACCTTCCACCTTCTTCCTTCTTCCTTCAAATATCAATAATTAACCTTCTTCCTTCTTCCTTCTTCCTTCCTCCTTCTTCCTTCTTCCTTCCTCCTCCTTCTAATAACAACAAACGCGAGGGATGAAGACAAACCTGCCAAGGAAAAGAACGATTTTTAATTTCATGCCATTTTTCCTTAAATACTTCTGCTTGCAGATGGTAGTCAAAAGCATTTTTTGCAGGTTGATATAACTTTAAATACAAAGTGACTCGATGTTGAGTTTCACTAATAGCTGCTAACCAACAAGGAAAAGTATTAGGTTCGTTTGACTCCTCACTAAAAGTAATCTGGTGAGCGCGAATGCCAACATGAGAAAAATATTCTGGAATAGGTTCAATGAACTCAAGACTACATCCCCACTCAATAGCTTCTATTTTTCGGTCGTCAATTATTACTGCTTGAGAAAAATTCTTACAACCAGTTAACTGAGCAACTCTGACACTGGTAGGATATTCAAAAATGTCATGTTTGACACCATGAGCAAGAGTTATACCATCATCGACTACCAATAGATTTTGGCAAACGCGGTAAGCTTCCTCCAGGTTGTGAGTTACTAATAAAGTCACCCCTTGATAATGTTCTAGGGTGGCAATAACTAATGTTTCAATCTGATGCCGCAGGTGGGTATCTAATGCGGAAAAAGCTTCATCTAACAACAAAGCATCGGGTTGACTTGCTAATGCTCGTGCTAAAGCTACCCGTTGTTGCTGACCTCCCGAAAGTTCTTCTGGATATCGTTTGCCATATCCTGGTAACTGCACTGCCAATAGATAAGCTTCCACTTGTTGTTTAATTTCTGTGGATGACAAACCTTTGGGCAAACCAAAAGCAATATTTTGCGCTACAGTCATGTGGGGAAAAAGAGCATAATTTTGAAATAGATAACCAATACGGCGATCGCGACTGGGCAGATTTATTTTCTGTTGCGAATCAAATAATACTCGCCCATTTAAAACAATTCGTCCTCTTGTGGGAGTTTCCAAACCAGCAACGCAACGTAAAATCATACTTTTACCAGCACCAGACCCTCCTAATAACCCCAATGGTTTGTTATTAGCATTGAAACAAACATCCAAGAGAAACCCAGGCAATTTTTTCTGGATATCTACTAATAGACTTTGTGAGTTTGTACGGGAGTTTAGTCTCAACGGTTGTGTTTTGACTACGGGTACAGAACGTACATCTAGAATTTGCTTTTCTGTTTTTTTTGCCCTACGTTTTTTGATTTTAGATTCTGACCAATAGTTGACACCAGTTATTACCCCAAGAGATATAGTTAAAATTACTAACACCCAGGCAAACGCTTCATTCATATTCCCACTTTCGGAGGCGAAGAAAATGGCAATGGGAATAGTTTCTGTTTTGCCAGGAATGCTACCTGCCAACATTAAAGTAGCGCCAAACTCACCGAGCGATCGCGCAAAAGCTAATAATGTCCCGGCAATAATACCTGGTTTTGCCAAGGGTAACAAAATGCGCCAAAATACAGTCCATTCCGAAGCGCCTAAAGTTCTAGCACAAGCAAGGAGACTGGTATCAATTTGAGTAAAAGCTGCCAGTGATGTTTTGTACATCAGGGGAAATGATACCACAGTAGCTGCTATTACGGTGGCAGGCCAAGTAAAAATTAATGTTATCCCCATTGATGAGAGTAGCTGACCGAGGGGACCGTTTCTACCAAATAATAATAGTAATAGAAAACCTGTTACGGTTGGGGGCAATACTAGGGGAGATGTTAAGATGGCGTCAATTATACCTTTGCTTTTACCGCGATATCCGAGCATCCAACGTGCTGCTGCTATACCGAGGAAAAAGGTAATAACTGTAGTGACTATTGCAGTTTTTAAAGATATCCAAGCGGGAGATAGTTCAAAGTTCATTATTGATGTTAATAAAATAATCGTTGGGAACTAGGACAGGCAAATCTGAAGTTGAGGTTATTCTGTTTCAGACTGCAATAGACTTCTCCAAAAATACTAATTTTCTAACGGCAATATAAAAGTTTCAGAATCTTTTCTAGAGATGTCTAATTACTATCCGTAATTACTTTATATTTTCTATCTTTTTTACTTGCATAAACTGTTTTGTTGACTACAAGATCGAGAAATATTTGATTTTTTTCCCTAAAAAAATAGGAACTTTCCTTTCAAAGTTCCTAGATAAAAATTTATTTATTACCAATGCTCAAAATTATGATATAATTACAGGACTTACAAATTGACAATAGATATAGACCCCATATATAGTGCCTTTGCGTAAGTCCTGACCAATACCGAAAAATTCTGGGTATGTGCCTCCCCTTTTAAGGGGATAACAAAAGAGAATATTTCAGATTTCAATTCACGCATGCTTTCCTAGGTCATGCTGCGCAAACAGTTAGAGGTACTGATAACTGATAACTGATAACTGAAATGACCCATATTTTCTAGAATTAGACAGAATCAGGATCTACTCCTAACTCTTTTAGTTTAGCAGCCAGACGTTCAGCACGTTGCTGTTCTTGTTCGGCACGTTGCTGTTCTTGTTCGGCACGTTGACGTTCTTGTTCAGCACGTTGACGTTCTTGTTCAGCACGTTGACGTTCTTGTTCAGCTACTTCTCCTGGCAATAATACCAAGTTTCCTTGGGAGTCATAAAATCGTAACCATACTGCGGACTCTCGCAGAATAGTTCCTTCCCAAGTACCTAACCATAACTCTAATTCCTCACACCACAACCATCCCTTTTCATTCAACTGTAGCCCCTGATATTTCTTATTTTCCAGACGCCATCCCTGTAATGACTTCTGGTCAAATGGATTAAAGATAAAATAATTTTGGGTGTGGAATGTTCGCTCGTAAATATCCTTTTTTTTGCCAATGTCTACATTAGCAGTTGAAGGAGATGTGAGTTCAACTATCACATCTGGATAACGACCTTCTTCCTCCCAAACTACCCATCCTTGACGATCTGTATTATCTTCAACATTCAAAACTACAAAGAAATCAGGACCTTTGAAATCGCGATTTCTCGCTTGAGTGCTACTGTAATAAATAAACATATTGCCACCAGCAAAAAAGTCGTTGCGGTCTGACCAATATTGATACAACGAATCAATAAGGACATTCATGGCAATACGGTGACGGTTGCTTTCCAAGGGTTCTCCATCATCAAAGATTAAATCTGTAGGTGGCATGGGTGGTTCCCAGTCGGGAGTTACTTCGGTTAGTAACTCGGTTTTGGGAGATGTTTCTGTAGTCATTATTAGCCCCCTCCGATTGTATTTTCATTATTTAGAGTAGCATGGATTACTTAATGAAGTCAGAAGTCATAAATCAGAAGTCAGAAGTTAGGAGAAAGAAAAGTGATTTTCAGTCAATTAGTTCTCTTTTAGCGTAATAAAACCATATTTTTCAAACACAGCTTTTGCCTCTGGAGTAAACATAAATTCTTCTAAATTTTTCGCCGCTTCAATATTTTTACTATCTTTAATTACTGCAATGGGATAAACCACTGGTGTATGAGATTCTTCAGGTGCATTAGCAACTATTTTTACTGCGTTTGAAGCGTTAGTATCTGTACGATAAACAATGCCAGCATCAACATTTCCTGTAGCAACATAATTGAGGACTTGACGCACATTTTTAGCAAAAACTATTTTTGCTTCAATAGTCTCATAAATACCTAGAGAAGTTAAAACTTCTTTGCCATATTTTCCGGCGGGAACGCTTTCTGGTTCGCCAATAGATATGTTTTTAATAGTGTCTTTTGTTAAGTCTTGAAATGTGTTAACTGCAGCGGTATTTTCTGTAGGAACTATTAACACCATTTGATTTTTCAGTAGGTCGCGACGACTTTCATCTATTACTAGACCTTTTTTTTGCAAAATATTAATATGGGAAGGAGATGCGGAGATAAATAAATCTACTGGTGCTCCTTGTTCAATTTGTTGTCGTAGAGAACCGGAGGAAGATAAGTTTAAAGTTAAAGAAGTATCCGTATTTTTTTGTTCATAAATAGGTTGAATCTCTTCCATTACATCTTTGAGGCTAGCTGCTGCTGAAACTGTTAAATTTATTGTTGAGGCGGTAGATTCAGAAGATGAATTATTCGTAGTTTGACTACAACTAATTGTTAATAAACAAGAAAGTATAGCCATACAAATCAAGGCTAGTATCTGATTTTTTTTCATACCTATTACTCCAATTTTTAATTTTTACCAAAATTGTTAATATTGTAGAGTTTTTTTGCTAATATTATCGGAGTAAATAAATTCAGATGTGGATCTAGATATGAAAGTTAGCGCTCGTAATGCTCTTAAAGGTACTGTTAAAAAAGTAGTGACTGGGGCTGTAAATACTGAAATTACAGTAGAAATTGCTCCAGGAGTAGAAGTTGTTTCTGTGATTACCAAGTCTTCAGCAGAAACTATGGGAGTAGCAGAAGGTAAGGAAGTTTATGCAGTAATTAAAGCATCTGATGTTATGGTAGCTACTGATTAATTATCGGGTAAGCATTTCCTCCGGAATGCTGCGCAAACAGCACTCAGCATTCAGCTATCAGCTATCAACTTATTATCTCATACCATCTTCCTCCTCCGGGGGAGCTACGAATTGCGGATGATTAGTTATAATAAAATTCCTGTTTGTAGTTGGGCTTTAGCCCTTACAATAGAATAGAGTTGTTGGGCTAGAGCAAAACTACGAGCCTAATTATAATATCATGTCCGATTGAATACTTACACTTTGGAGGAGGTAAGGCAGAAGGAAAGAAAAGGTTTTTTGGTCGCGTAAGCGGAACGGAATTCTCTCGCGCTATCATCCGGACATGATATAACTGATAACTGAAATGACCCCCCTACAGTCTTAAATAAAAACTACAGGAGGGCAAAAAATCGGATAATTTACCGAATAATTAATAATTATTAATTAAATAATTCAGGTTAAAAGCCTCCCTTTACCAATGGATAATTGATAATTAAAGAGTTAGAAAGTTAGATAATTCTTTCATTATCCATTATCCACTATCAATTATCCATTAATACTATTTCCTTATATTCAATTCCCTAACGGTTTTAACCAGAGGTAATTATCCATTATCCATTAATGAACAGTGGTATTACACCAAATAAGCTTCTTGGTGAGTTTTGATAACGCAATCAGACTTAGGTTTGGCTACACACAATAATACCCAACCTTTTTCCACCTGCTCGTCATCTAAGAAGTTTTGGTCTTCTTGATCGACTTCTCCTTCCACTATTCTGGCAGCACAACTAGAGCAAGATCCAGCGCGACAAGAAGAAGGAAATTCTATGTCAGGTTCCAGTTCTTCTGCCGCATCAAGTATATATGTATCCTCATCAACTTCGATAGTGATATCGATTTCTGGGGGTTGTTTTTTCTTGCCTTTGATTAGCTGTACTTTATAAGTAGCCATTGGTTGATATCCTCCTTTTTTTAGTTGTTCTTTAGCCTCAAAAGACTTTTTTATAAAGCGTTGAGCAGTTCAGCATCAGCGGTCAGCTTTGCGCGGAAAGCAGAACATTCCGGAACGGAAAGGGGATGAGCAACCCCTCCTAAAATTCAACGAAAAGATAGAAGTCTGGGATTTAGAACCAAGCCTTTCCTGACGGAATGCTGCGCAAATAGATACCTAATTCTATTCACAAATTTTTAGGCTGATAGCTGATAGCTGATAGCTGATAGCTAGTTAACTACAAGGTACTCCTGTTGGGGTGCATCCTCCTGCTTGGAAAGACTTTCCGCAACTACAAGTTTCTGTGGCGTTGGGATTAATAAACTTTAAACCGCTTTCAGTTAAACCCTCAATGTAGTCAACTACAACTCCATCTAGTAAAGGTGCACTTTTTGGGTCAATAAAAATCTGCAAGTTGTCCTTGTATAGCAGCAAGTCATCTTCTTTGGGAGCATTGGCAATATTTAATGCATACTCATAACCACTGCAACCACCATCCACAACAGATATGCGGATGCCTTTATTTGAGTCGGGCAGGAACTTGGTAAGTTGAGAAGCGGCTTTTTCTGTTAAACTTATAGTCATAATTTTGAAGAAAAATAATTTAGACTTACCGTTGACATAATTACCCAGATAGGCGACATCCGCCTGTTGTCTGGCTTAAGCAATTGGTATTTAGGAAATTACTGGAACTGGGCGATCGCTCTTTACAGCACTGTCAGAACTATCGTGTAAATATCACCTTTCCTGATAATTTCCTATTTATAGGCTAAACCAAAGATTTAACTATAAACTGTTCGTAGCGATCGCTTCTGTGATTAAATTTTTACAACTTCCTGTGAGTCAGCTTTTAATTCTTTGCTGAGGGAACCGCAAACTGGACAGTCTGGGTCGTGGTAGGGGCGAAGTTTAGAGAATTCCATCGCATCCAAGTCCATTGTCAGCAATTGTGACCACAGAGGTTTGCTAAATCCTGTAATCTGTTTGATTGCTTCTGAAGCTGCCAGACAAGCTAGAGTTCCAGAAACTACACCCAAGACTCCAAACCCACGTCGGTCCCATTCTGGTTTTTCTGGGAAGAGACAGGACAAACAGGGAGTTTTACCAGGAACTATGGTAGTTAAATAAGCTTCCATGCTATTCATAGCAGCTTCCACCATGGGTTTGCGCCAACGTACACAGGCAGCATTTAGTAAATCCCGTTCGTCAAAGTTGTGAGCGCAGTCGAGAGCAATATCTGCCGACTGTACTAATTTGTCTACATTTTCAGCCGTGACATATTCAGGTACGGCTTCGATTTCAACATCTGGATTAATGGCAGCTAGGGTTTCCTTGGCTTTGTCTACTCGCAGCTTACCCACCCAATCATCTGTCATCAAAATTTGACGATTCATGTCATCAAGGCGTAGTTCCCCACCTCGGACTAAAATCAGCTTCCCCACACCTGCTACTGCTAAATACAGTGCTACTGTGCCACCCAACCCACCAACTCCATTTACCACTGCTGTAGTTGACTTGAGTCGTTGTTGTGCTGACTCACCAAAACCGGGAAGCATGATTTGGCGACTATAACGTTCTAATTCTTTGGGTGTCAGGTCGAACAATCTATTTGCTCCTTACTCAGCAGTTATTTCTGTTAATTTAACCACATCGTTATGTTCTTTTTGGAATACTGGAAATACCTTTTGTTCTTGAGCGCTAGATGTTAAGAAAGTTTGATAAGCTGACTCTAATGCTTTTTTATATTCTGTCATTTTTTCAGCTTCTGTCCGTTCTTTTTTTTCGTCAACTTCTGCAATTGCTACAGAAAAGGTTTTTAATATATGGAGGCGATTTATGTTTACTGCTGTTTGGTCGTAGGGAATGTCAAAAAAGCTGAGGAAGTCTTCTGCATCTACGAGTTTTTGGAAGTCTGTTAATGTTTTCATTTGATGAACCCTAAATTAATTAGATAAAGTAGTAGCTATTTCTATTTTTTATTATAGGCACAAATCTTTTTTTTTCGTCTATTTTCAATTTTATTTAATATTTGTGTACCAAAAAAAATACTTTAGTTTGAGGGAGAGAGGTTGTTAGATATTTATAAAATATGGCTCTAACTTTCCTCTCTAAATCTTTAGCAGGACTTACGCACGGAAATTAATTCCAGTGAGGGCGAATGCCATTCGCCCCTACATATGGCGTTTTTCAGGTAAATTTGCGTAAGTCCTGTTTAGAAAAATTTACTGCTTAGAGTTTGCAAACTTCCTTATATTTTTTGACTAATTCAATGCCTGCTCTGCTCATTCTTTCTCCTTCATCTTCTAATTTTTCTAGAGAAGTAAAGCCAAAGCGATGAGCATCTCGTAAAGTTCTAGAAACTACCAAAAGACGACCGCAAAATACAAGTGCCCAACCAAATCCTTCATGGTTGATACTAATAACTACTTGCATAATTTGATTGGTTTCTAATTCAATGCTAGTAGCTATTGCATTGTAGAATAACTTAATCCGAGCTATGGTCATCGGATTAACTTCATCTTCAGTAGAAATCTTGCGTTTGTCTTGCTTACTAACAATATAAGGCTTGAGAATTAATTCGGGAGACCAAGACTTATATACTCCATAAGCATCTTGAGCTTGAATGGATTTAATTAATTCCTTAATAAAGGGAGCCGAATAAATTTCGGTTGTTTCTTTTGTTGTTGTTTCTGTTTGAACAGTCATAGTTTTACACCTCTTCAAGTACAGCTTCTAAATCAGATTCAGAGTTTTTTTGTAAAGCTTTCCTGAGCCAAGGGGGAGGGCTACCTTGTAATGTTTCTACTAATCTGTCCAGAAGATCGGTAATTTTGTCTTCTGGAGATTTAGATTTCATTGGGGTCACTTTTTTGTTGATTAAACGACCTGCTGCGGGACCACCAATTTCTAGTACATAAACTATTGTGCAGTCGAGCAAAGCTTCAACTTTGGCGTGTAGTTTATCTAGTTTTTCTTGTTTGCTAGCATCTTGATTCAGATTACCAGCAAAAACGAGTGGCTCTAGAGCTTCATATCCTTTATCATCAACTTCATACATAGCCATTTGTTTGGCAGAGCCAAAGTGACCATTTATATGAATAAAATCACTGGTTGCAAATGCAACTTTCATAAGTTTTCTCCTGGTTTTAATGTACCGAATAACTAATAGCAAATAACCATTAGTTATTGATAACAAACTTGTTTAGTTTGTAGTTGGGCTTTAGCCCAAAATATCAAGTTTGAGGACTCTAGCCCAAAATATCAAGTTTGAGGGCTAAAGCCCTACTACGAGCTGGATTTGAGGGCTAAAGCCCTACTACGAGCTGGATTTGAGGGCTAGAGCCCTACTACGAGCTGGATTTGAGGGCTAGAGCCCTACTACGAGCTGGATTTGAGGGCTAGAGCCCTACTACGAGCTGGATTTGAGGGCTAAAGCCCTACTACGAGCTAATCAAATCGGTTTCTTGTTTCTAACGTAGCGACAATAATGAATAATCATTGGTGTGAATTTTCGATTCCTCTTGCTCTAAGAAAATATTGCCAATGTCAAATAATAAGTTCATTGTACCACGATAACCCACATTACAACGTTGACCATTGCCCAGGCGATCGTGAATTGGCATTCCCATGCGATATAGAGCAAGACCTAATTTCTCAGATATTAGTTTACCGTGAGTATTGGTAATCAATAAATCTGAACCTGTGACTACTTCCTCCAAGTCTCCCAAGTCGCCAATAATTACATTTTCTGTAGGCAATTTTTCCAATAAAGGCGATCGCGTAGTTGTTACAGCAGCTTTAATATCTGCCCCCATTTCCCGCAAAAACCAACTGGTTGCCCAAAGTAAATCTGGCTCCAGAGCAATAGAAATCTGCTTATGCCCAAAATAGAAGTGAGTATCGAGCATCGCATCCTGTAATTGACGGCGTTGACGCTGATATTTCTGAGGCACTTCGCAACCCTTGTCGAGATGAGGATCTGTACGAGAAACAACTAACTGAGACAATTTTAAGATGAAACTGTCTACAGCACCCAAACCAGTTAACCGGGGGAACACTTGATATTGAGTACCAAATTTTTCCTGTAAAATATTAGCTGCATTCCGCAGACTTTCCCCAATAACCAGAGTAAAACTTGACTGACTCAAATTACGAAGTTCTTCTATGGTCGTTCCACCAGAACTTGTCGCGCTATAACTATCATCAACCAAATGTCCATCCAGAGACTGAGATAAGTCAGGTACAACTATTGGTATTAAGCCAAAAGATTCTACAATATCTCGAACTTCCTGCACATCTCCAGGAGCAAGACAACTACCCGCTAAAATTGTCACGAAAGGCTTTTCAGTAGGAATGGCTTCACCATAATCATAAGCTACTATACGCTCAACAGTAGCAGCAAAACCATCCTGAGCGGAACCCTTATAATCTGGACTAGAAACATTTAATATGGGCAACTCATCTAACTCTGGATGCTCTTCCCTAAATTTCTTGAGAATACGCTCCACATCATCGCCCCTGGTTTCTGTTAAACCAGTACTCAACAAACCAATAACTTCTGGTTTTGACTTCTCAACTTGAGTAAGAATTGCTGTCTCTATATTATCCTCTCCTCCCAAAATAGTTGTCACCTCAGTCATGGCAGTGGTAGATAGGGGAATTGCTTCGTGGAAGTGATTCACCAATAATACCTTGGCAAAAGCAGTACAACCTTGAGTCCCGTGGAACAGTGGCATCATGCCTTTAATTCCTAAGTAGGCTAAGGAAGCACCTAGAGGTTGACTCAATTTCAGAGGATTTGTGGATAAGGACTTTTTGGGAAAGCTAACTGTTGCAGGTGGGATATTCGCTAGACTTGGTAAAGTTTCTATTTCTGAGACATCATCTATCTGACATTCCCCTAACCAAGGTACAGGTTGTCGCACTTGTTCCCAAACTGGACTATGGAGTGCTTCATCTAATTCCTTTGCCATTTCGATGGTGCCGTGATATCCAGCATAGGGATGATGGCGTTCTTGGTTAATGTGTAAAAATGGTATTCTCGCTTTCAGGGCGGTATATTGGTTACGACCTCCTGCGATGAGCATATCAGCTTTGGTGTCGGCAATGACTTTCAGCAGAATTTCAGCGTTACCCTTTTCTAACAAAATACCATCTTTGCCAAGCAACTCTTTGATTTTTGCTTTATCTTCTTCAGTACTTTTCTTAGTGCTGGTAGCAACTACATCCATTCCTAAATCTTGAGCCGCCGAAATAATAGACCAGCTTTTCACCCCACCCGTGTAGAGTACAACTCTTTTACCTTTGAGTCGTTGGCGATAGGGTTCTAATATTTCTTGGAGAATAGCTGTTTCTTCAGCAATGAGTTTTTCTACGCGTTCTTGGAGGTCAGCATCTCCGATTTTTGCAGCAATATTTCTGAGGCAGTTATTAATATCGGCAACACCATAAAAAGATTCTTCAATATAAGGAATGCCGTATTTCTCCTCCATTTTCCGTGCCATATTGATCATAGCTTTGGAGCAGATCATCACGTTGAGTTTGGCACGATGGGCGTAACAAATTTCTTTGTAGGTAGCATCTCCTGTGATTTTTGACAATACCCGAATGCCAACTTTTTCAAACAGGGGTAACATTGCCCACATTTCACCCGCAATATTGTATTCGCCGATGAGGTTAATATCGTAGGGTGTGGTAAATTCTGGTTCGGAAGTACCTACTACATGGTCTAATAATGCTTCGGCACTAACTCGGTTGCCTAAGTTTTTACTACCAATGAAACCAGGAGAGTTGACAGGAATAACCGGAAGTTCTAATTTTTTGGTGGCGACTTTACAAACCGTTTCTAGGTCATCTCCAATTAAAGAAGTAACGCAAGTAGCGTAGACAAATACCGCCGGAGGTTGATAACGTTTCTTTAATTCAGCGATCGCCTTAAGTAATTTTTTCTCACCGCCCATGATAATGTCATTTTCACTCATGTCGGTGGTAAAGCCCATTTTGTAGAGATGAGCTTCAGAAGAAAGACTACCACGAGTTCCCCAGGAGTTACCGGAACAACCAAGAGGCCCATGAACTAAATGAGCTGCATCTGTGATGGGGACCAGGGCAATACTTGCTCCATCAAAAGCGCAACCACCCTGAGCTGCTCCGGGAGTTGCTTGTTGTTGACAGCCTTTTTGTTTTTTATCACCATTTTTGTGTTTGTGGTTGTGTTCGCAACCAGGCTCATTCATCAGTTCGGCAACCTTGCCTGGGGTCATCATAGCCATGTTATTAAGTCTCTTTTTTATTAACTACTATGGGGCGGGGAGCGGGAGTAGGGGAGTGGGGGAGTATTTTTCAACCTTTTTCTCCTATTGCCCCTATCTTACTTCCAACTCCTGGCTCAAAAATTTAATCGCGGGCATAGATACCAAATGGGTTCTATAGAATATCTAATCTTAAGATGACAAATTTTTGTTATTATTTAGGATGACAAATTTTTATTATGATTTTTGTATAGCAGTTATCATTTTGTAGGTTGGGTTGAGGTGCTCACACAGATTATGGCACGGATGCACAGATGAGGTGAAGGATAGCGATATCCCGATCGACTGTAACCGTTAGCGCCAGCCTCTCCTTAGAATCAACCCAACAAAGTGAGTATATAATATATAAAGATAATGGTAAGTGTCGAGCTTATTGTTGGGTTGCGCTAGCGCTTAACCCAACCTACTATAAGAATGACAATTTTTTGTTTTTATTTTGTTTGTATAAAAATTGAAGCCGATCGCTCTTAAATTTCCATCACTCATTGCCCAATATTTGCACCCATAATTTTGGCAATTTGCTTAAGAATACTTAAAACATCATATAACTGATTCCTGCGAGGTAGTAGCAGATAAAAAACATTAGACAAATCATATTGGGGAACACCTGCCGTCAACATTTTAACAAACATAAACTCATCCCCGCTACCAATCATACCATAGACAGGACGTTCGGGATTGGGATTTGCCATCATATAAGTCATTAATTGAGGTAAAGCTACTGAAAAAGCAATAGTAGATTTAGATTCAACCAGGAGAACCCAAAGTTGTTGTGCAATAACTAAAGTATCAATTCTACCGCGTAAAATTTCATCCTTGTCTTCTACTTCTACTTCAACACTCGTTTCAGTAGTGACATAGAAAGGTTCATCATATAAACCTGCTAAAGTAAGTAAAGGTCCAATTAGTAATTGATTAACCACACCTTCTGGGAGATAACTTCGCTTTCTATGACGTAAAAATCGTCTTTGAATTTGGTCTAGCTTCTCCTTTTCTTCAGCAGTTAGCTCAGGTAAGTCTTGTTGCCATTCTGGAAAGAAGAGGTCATTATCTGTGGGAGATAAATTAAACCTTTGCTCAAGGTCAGCTAGAGTAGTAATAGTTTTGGAAATAGGAGAAGTTTGAATCATATAGCAATAGGGAATAGATAGTAGTTCCACCCTAACTTCTCCCTGAAGACCTGTCAAACCAGAAGAGGGGCAAACGACCGTTTGCCCCTACAAAAATTAGATGGTTAATGAATTAACGAATCAAGTCAAAAGATGTATCGTTAACACCTAATTCCATGCTACCACGGTCTAACTCATCAAGGATAGTATTAACAATCCAGTTGAGTAGATTGAATGCTCCTTTGTATCCTAAGATAGCATAACGGTGCTGGTGGTGGCGATCGAAGATAGGATAGCCAATACGTACTAATGGAGTACCAGTATCACGTTGGAGGAACTTACCATAGGAGTTACCAATCAACAAATCAACTGGCTCAGTATCCAACAGTGAGCGCATGTGCCATAAATCCTTACCAACCCACACTGTAGCTTCTTGACCGTTAGGATCGGCAGCTAACAATGCCTTAGCTTCTTCTTCAAACCCATTAACATTACCGTTGTTAACAAGAACGTGAATTGGCTGCATACCCAATTCTAGAACGAAGTTTACCAAACCTAATACATGGTCAGGGTCGCCATAAATTGCAACGCGCTTACCGTGTAACCAAGCTTGAGAGTCTGTGATAGCATCAACTGCACGACCACGCTCAATTTCTAGCTCTTCAGGAATAGCCTTACCAGTCAATTCAGACAACTGCATTAAGAACTCATCAGTACCACGGATACCGATAGGACGATAAGTAGCTGTTGTTTGACCACCTTTTTCTGCTAGGTACTCTAGAGTCTTAGGAGTGGAGTATTTCTGGAAGGAGATAGTAGCCTTAGCATTGATGGAATCAGCACCTTCTTCCAAAGTTGTACCACCGTTGTACATCTTGAATTCACCCAAGTTAGGAGAATCAAAGCTCTCAGCGTTGTCTGCTAAAACAGTGCTAGGAACATCCATTACAGATAGAATCCGCTTCAGTTCCCGGATGTTGCCAACATAAGGGTCGAAACCAGGGATGAAGTTAATTTTACCGTTAGTAACTCCCTTCTTAGTTTTACCTTCTTCAGTCAGAGCTACCAAAATACCCTTGAGCATATTGTCATAGCCTGTGATGTGAGAACCAACAAAGCTAGGAGTATGAGCAAAAGGAACTGGGAAACCTTCAGGAACTGAACCTTGCTGCTTGGAGGTAGTGATGAATGAACCTAAGTCATCTCCAATTACCTCTGCCATGCAAGTTGTGCAAAGAGCAATCATTTTTGGCTTGTACAAAGCATAAGAGTTTGCCAAACCATCAGTCATGTTCTTGAGACCACCAAATACCGCAGCATCTTCAGTCATAGAAGAGGAAACTGCTTGGAATGGCTCTTTGTAGTTACGAGTTAAGTGAGAACGGAAGTAAGCAACACAACCTTGAGAACCATGTACAAAAGGTAGAGTGCCTTCAAAACCTGCTGCTGCAAAGATTGCACCTAAAGGCTGACAAGCTTTAGCAGGGTTGATAGTTAGAGCTTCGCGAGCAAAGTTCTTTTCGCGATATTCCCAAGTTTTTGTCCATTCACGAACTTTGTCTACTTCTTCCTTGGAAGGACCGCCTTCAAATTCTTTCTTCCGCTCGAACATTTCTTGGTATTCTGGTTCTTGGAAGAGTTGAAAATGGTCTTTGATTTTGTCTACATTCTGAGCCATGGTGTTTATTCCTCTATCGATATTAGGGATTTACAATTCTTGGAAGGAAGAGGAAAGAAGGAAATCAATTACAACTCCTAAGCCTCAATTCCTTAAATTTTGTTTCTGTATTGGGGGCAGCCGTAGTGATGGCATTACCCCATTTCCTAGACTTTATGCTTCTACTGCTTGCTTCCAAGGAGCTTTGATTAAGTTCCAAGTAGGACTGTTGAGAGCTAAGTCCATGTCACGAGCGAAGATAGCGAATCCATCATAACCGTGATAAGGACCAGAATAATCCCAGGAGTGCATTTGACGGAATGGCATACCCATTTTCTGGAATACATACTTCTCTTTAATTCCAGAAGCAATTAAATCTGGCTTTAATTTCTTAGCGAATTCCTCGAACTCATATCCACTAACGTCATCATAGATTAGAGTACCTTCTTTAGCATACTCAGCAGTACGCTTGTAGTCATCACCGTGACCGAATTCATAACCAGTACCGATAACTTCCATTCCTAAATCGTCGAAAGCAGGAATAACGTGACGTGGACGTAGGCCGCCAACCATCATCATTACTTTCTTACCTTCTAAACGAGGACGATACTTAGCAATTACTGCATCAGCTTGTGCTTGATACCTGGCGATTACTTTCTCTGTATTTTCTTTGATAGTATCGTCGAAGTAAGAAGCAATCTTCCGTAGAGACTTAGCGATTTGAGTAGGACCGAAGAAGTTGAACTCAGTCCAAGGTATACCATACTCTTCTTCCATGTAACGGCAGATGTAGTTCATGGAACGGTAGCAGTGGATGAGGTTGAGGTTCACCCTAGGAGCCATGAATACTTCGTTATAAGTACCGTCACCTGTTGCTTGGCTAACTACTCTGAGGCCGATTTCATCTAATAATAGACGAGAACTCCAACCATCTCCACCGATGTTGTAATCAGCGATTAAGGATACGTCATAAGGAGTGGTTTCAAAACCGATCTCTTCGTTAGTTATTTCTGCAGAAGGCTCATATACCCAGTCACGAACTGTGTCGTTAGCAATGTGGTGACCTAATGACTGAGAAACACCACGGAAACCTTCACAACGTACTGGAACAACTGGCTTATTGATTTCTTTAGCAGCTTTTCTTGCTACTGCTTCGATGTCATCACCAATTAGACCTACTGGGCATTCAGATTCAATTGTAATACCAGCATTTAGAGGGAATAATGTTTCGATTTCCTTCATTATTTTGGTGAGTTTTTTGTCTCCACCAAAAACGATGTCTTTTTCTTGGAAGTCGGAGGTGAATTGCATTGTACCAAAGGTATCAACACCAGTTACACCATTGTAATAGTTACGACGACCTGCCCAAGAGTAATAACCACAACCAACAGGACCGTGACTGATGTGAACCATGTCCTTAACAGGACCCCAAACTACCCCTTTTGCTCCAGCAAATGCACAACCACGAGTTGTCATTACACCAGGAACTGATTTTACATTGGACTTAACGCCACAGTCAGTTCCTTCTTCTAAAACGTTGAGGTGCTTTTTCCGTCTTTTAGCAGCTTTCTCAGGATAAGCTTCTAATACTTCTTGAATTAACTGTTTGTTCTGTTCGATTTGTTCAGATGTCATGTTACATATCTCCTTTCGGATATTTGAAAATTCTGAAATTAGCCCCCGTTAGACCTGCCAGTAATAACGGGGTAATTGCTACAAAACTTATTCAATACTTGACTTTTGTTTTGATGTAGGGTGCGCCTAGCACACCCCACCGTGTGAGATTTAAGCTTACTGAGCAGTAGCTTTTAAAGCTGCGTCTTCTTCAGCGATTTTCTTCTTAACTTCTTCTTCGTCACCTAATAGACCGAACTCGATCAACAAGTCTTCTAATTCTTCCATTTCTAGAGGAGTAGGAATAGTGAGCTTGTCGTTGTTGATGATTTTCTCAGCTAATGTATTGTACTCAGTAGCTTGCTGATTTTCTGGCTCGTACTGCTCAACAGTCATACGACGGATTTCAGCGCGTTGTACAACGTTGTCGCGAGGTACAAAGTGAATCATTTGAGTGTTCAAACGAGATGCTAAGTTCTCAATTAACTCAACTTCACGGTCAACTTTACGGCTGTTGCAGATTAAACCACCTAAACGTACACCACCAGCATGAGCATACTTAAGAACACCACGAGCAATGTTGTTAGCAGCGTACATTGCCATCATTTCACCGGAACATACGATGTAGATTTCTTGAGCTTTGTTTTCACGGATAGGCATTGCAAATCCACCGCAAACAACGTCACCTAGTACGTCATAACTTACGAAATCTAGATCTGTATAAGCACCTTCCTCTTCTAGGAAGTTGATAGCAGTGATGATACCACGACCTGCACAACCTACTCCAGGCTCAGGACCACCAGACTCAACGCAACGGATTCCAGCAAAACCATCTTTCAATACTTCGTCTAGTTCTACGTCTTCAACTGCACCGCGCTCTGCAGCAACGTGAAGTACAGTAGTTTGAGCTTTAGCGTTTAAGATTAGACGAGTAGAGTCAGCTTTAGGGTCACAACCTACGATCATGATTCTTTGACCGTGACGGTTAGCCATTGCAGCTAGAGTGTTCTGAGAAGTAGTGGATTTACCGATACCGCCTTTTCCGTAAAATGCAATCTGACGCATGATAGATTTTCTCCGTTTTGTTAGTGTGTTTGACTTGAGTTTGAATGAATACGATTTGGATTCTGTAAAAATTTCCTTAGAGTTTGTGTTTGATATATAGCTGCTATTTTCTAGGGCTTTTGGTTTTACAGATCGGATTCAAAATGTTGTTCGTGTAAGAACAGTGTGTTTTTAGCAGCAACATTGAGTGCCCGGAGGCGCTCGCCCTAAAGCTTGAGCAGGTATAACCTGCGTGTATCTAGTTGTCATCAATGCACCTATAGTTATTTGTTTGTAGTTGGGCTTTAGCCCTATCTATAGTTCGTAAGCCCGAACTTTAATACTGTTTTACGCTTCTTCTACTACGAGACTTTCGCTTACTCGTTCTTTTAATGTAGCTTCGATCGCTCCTTTTAATGTCGCCATTGCACTACTGCAAGAACCACAGGCTCCTTTTAGTGTTACTAGCACGCGATCGCCATCTACATCGAACAGTTCAACATCTCCTCCATCTGCCGCGAGAACTGGTCTCACTTCTTGTTCTAATACTTGTTGAATTAATGTAATTTTTTGTAGATTTGTTAGTTTAGTTGCTGGTTTTGTAGTTGTAGGAATTTGTGTTGTTGTAGGTTCTGGCGTTTCGTAAACCGATGCGATGAGATCGTCAATATCTGCCAGACAGGAACCACAACCACCACCAGCCTTCACATAGTTTGTTACTTCTTCTGCTGTTTTCAGGTTGTTTTCCCGAATTACTCGCTTAATCTTGTTTTCGGTAATCGCGAAACAGCTACAAACTAATGCTCCTTCGTGGTCTTCTTCGTGAACTTCTACTTCAATACCTTTGTATTTGAATATTGCTGCTTCTAATGCTTCCTCTCCCATAACCGAACAGTGCATTTTTTCTTCTGGCAGCCCTCCCAGGTATCCTGCGATATCCTGGTTTTTAATCTTCATAGCTTCGTCTATGGTTTTGCCTTTTAGCATTGCTGTCAGAGCAGAAGATGAAGCGATCGCACTAGCACAGCCAAAGGTTTGAAATTTTGCATCTAATATTTTGCCGGAGGCTTCATTTACTTTGAGGTGTAGGCTTAAAGCATCTCCACACGCTATACTTCCTACCTCACCGCTAACAACTTTTTCCCCTTCTTTCTCGTCTGTAATGGTTCCTTGATTTTGGGGGTTATAGAACAAATCCATTACTTTTTCAGTATATTCCCACATAGCCCTTATTGTTTAGAACACCCTAAGTTTTACTGATGAAAGTTGCGCTTTTTCTTGAATATTACTACTCGGTTTGTAGAGTAATAATTTATTGATTTTTGTAGGTGGGTTAAACTTTATATTATTAGTATTACACACTCTTGAGAATTATGCAACCTTTTTTTTTATCAATTTAACCTTTTTTTTATCAACTTTATTTTTTCAAGTAATCAGCGTTTCAAGTTACTCACCGCCCCTAGAAAACTAGATTATTTATATTCTTATATTCTAGGTTAAGGAAGATTTTTTCTGTTAATCCTGCTACAATTTTGTTAGTTATTAGCGTGAGATATACCCCTCTTTAAGCTATACAATCATTGTTGCGGAATCAACAGAGTTTTTCTGTTATTGTTGCTACAAAAATGTAGCGTAAATAAAAGTGTAGCAATCCTTAAAACATTGTAAATTTTAGGATTGTACAGTTGCCTCTTGTCGTTCTTGCAACCAATTAGCTTGGTCATTTTTAAAGGGTGATAAAGCCCGGAGACGCTCCACAATAGTAGGCATCACTGCTAACACTTCCTCAACCTCTTGGCGGGTTGTGTAACGTGATAAAGAAAAACGAATCGAGCCATGCAAAATAGTGTACGGCAGACCCATTGCTCGCAAAACATGAGACGGTTCCAGGGACCCAGAAGCACAAGCAGATCCAGAAGAAGCACAGATACCATAATGGTTCAAATGCAGCAATATTGCTTCTCCCTCAATAAACTTGAAGCCAATATTAGTAGTATTAGGCAACCTTTCAGTAGGATGACCATTAACAGCACAATCAGAAATAGCAGCAAGAATGCCGTTCTCCAAATAATCGCGCAGTTCCCGTTCCCGGTCGATATGTGCCAAATGCTCCTGTGCCAATTCACAAGCTTTACCCAGAGCAATAACACCAGGTACATTTTCCGTACCAGCACGGCGACCGCGTTCCTGATGTCCGCCAACTAATAACGGACGGAACCGAGTACCACGGCGCACATACAAAGCACCAATACCCTTGGGTGCGTGCAACTTGTGACCAGAAATAGCCAGCATATCTATAGTGCTATTCTTCATATCCAGGGGAATTTTCCCTGCTACTTGCACTGCATCAACATGAAATAGCGCACCATATTCCTTAGCTATCTGCCCAATTTTCTCTATGGGGAAAATCACGCCTGTTTCATTATTGGCGTACATAACGGAAACTAAGGCAGTATTACCTGTAATAGCAGCTTCCAGCTCAAGTAAATCTATCATTCCTTGGCTATCTACTGACAGATAAGTAACTGTATAACCCTGTTTTTCCAAATGCTTGCACAGATTCAAAACTGCCGGGTGTTCTACCTGAGTAGTAATGATATGACGTTTATTTGGTTGGGCAGTGAGAGCAGCTCGAATAGCAGCATTATCACCCTCAGTACCACAACTGGTAAAGATAATTTCTGTATCCTGGGCACCTAATAAAGCTGCAACTTGCGATCGCGCCTTTCTCACAGCTTTACCAACTTGTCCGCCAAAAGTGTGCATACTAGAAGGGTTGCCATAAAACTCACTGAGGTAGGGCAGCATTTCTGCTAGCACTGCATCATCTACTTTGGTAGTAGCATTGTTATCGAGATAAATAGTTTGTTGCATAGCTGACTAAATACTTGAAGTGATGGTTGTAGAGATGTTGAAGGAAGAGGGAAGAAGGAAGAAGGAAGAAGGAAGAAGGAAACATTTTCCATTGCTTGAGTTTTAAGCTGCAGAAGGAAGAAGGAAGAAAGAAACATCTTCCATTGCTTGAGTTTTAAGCTGCAGAAGAAAGAAGGAAGAAAGAAACATCTTCCATTGCTTGAGTTTTAAGCTAATGTCAAATAATTGCCTGAAACTTCTGACTTCTTACTTCCGTTGACTTCCGTTGTCTTCCGTTGTCTTGTCAAAGTTTTTAGCCTATAAGTTGTAACTTCTGACTTATGACTTCTAACTTCTGACTTCAGTAGCAGGTTCTAGTAGTTGTATGTATTGCTTATAAAAATCTAAAGCAACTGTTTCAATTACATCGTAGCTCTCTACTACATCTATTCCTGCATTGAGTACCTTTTCTTTAGGACTGTCACCAATTTTAGAAACCAGCACAGCTTTACAATCAGAAATTGCCTTAATGATATTCTCCAAACTGCCTTCTTCACCATAACCACCTAAGCAATAGTGGTCAATTTTGCGGTGAGCAATAAATCTAGCTTTCACACCATCAACTTCATAAATCATAAACTCTTTAGCATGACCGAAGTGTTGATTAACTAATCCGTTACCCTTACTTGCTACTGCTAACAGTATAGGAGGACCAGCTTCAGCAACTGCTTCTTGTACTTGAGTTTCGGCTTTAGCTGTTGCTAATTTATCGCGGAAACCTTCAATGCCAGCATGGAATTCTTTACGCTTTTCCAAGTCATATTCTGGAGTCATCTCCATGATGGCTTCCTTTGTGAATTCTTTACTCCTGTCTTCACCTAACAGACCAACTGCATCTGCACGACATTGACGACAGTGACGCATCATTTTCATCCCACCAACATCACATTTGTCTTGCAATGTTTTCAATTCTTCAGTGGTAGGACCACGCTGACCATTTAAGCCGAAGTAAGTGCCGTGTTCTGGTGAAGAAATCAGAGGCATAATATTGTGAATGAATGCACCCTTAGAACGAACAATTTTATTTACTTCTTCTAAATGCTCATCATTGATGCCAGGAATCATTACTGAATTAACTTTGCAGAGAATATCAGCTTCTCTGAGTAAGTCTAAGGATTCCATTTGACGTTGATGCAGAATTTTGACTCCTTCAATTCCTCTATAGCGTTTCCGACGATAATGAACCCAAGGATAAATCTTTACCCCGATTTCAGGGTCAACCATATTAATCGTTAAAGTAACGTGGTCAATGTTGAGTGCTTTGAGTCGATCTATATAATCGGGTAAAGCTAGACCATTGGTTGACAAGCAAAGCTTGATATCTGGTGCTTTTTCAGCTACAAGCTCAAATGTGCGGAATGTTTTCTCTGGGTTCGCTAATGGATCTCCTGGTCCGGCAATTCCCATAACAGTCATTTGGGGAATTTTACCTGCAATTACTAGAGCTTTATGAGCTGCTTCTTCAGGAGTTAGCAGTTCACTAACTACACCGGGACGACTTTCGTTAGCGCAGTCGTATTTACGGTTACAGAAATTACATTGAATGTTGCAAGCTGGTGCAACTGGAGCGTGCATCCTTGCATAATGGTGATGCGCTTCTTGACTGTAGCAAGGATGGTTAGCAACGCGCTCTTGGATACTTGCGGAGAGTTCCTGTTTGGTTTCGGTAGTTCCGCAACCCTTTGACACGCAGCCTCCGGATTTCTTTTCCGTGGTCTTCGTGGTGTTTGCGAAGCTGTCTACTGTTGGTTGGGAAGAGAGTTCTGTTGGCTGTAACATCTAAGTTTCCACTATTGTTGGGTAGCTGTCGCCGTGATTGACGGATTACTCGCGTCGATACACTTTGTTTCCTGGGACGGTTGTTTTTCGTCTGCGGTTTAGGTGTCCGGCGTTATAGCTTTTATATCAGTGGCCTTTAAACTGCTACTTTCAACAACCCCCATTAGTATTGATTATGATGATTAGTTTTGTACTCAGATTTTTATAATCTAATCATTCAAGTTAAATCAAGCTATTTAATTTTTTTATTGGGGTATAGGTACTTGTATTTTTTAAGTGGGGTACAAGTATTTGTGGGGTAATGGTACGGAGTTTTATGTACTCGTTATTAAACCTATATATATCAATAATTTAACTGCTTTTTTATCCTAACTTTTGCCTCAATTCTCCTGTACTCATACACCCCTTATTCAACCTAACCTTTTATTACTGTATACAATGTATCAATTTTTGGCAAGTAGGCTAGTGCCGCTACGCGGAAGTTAAAAGTCAAAAGTTAAAAGTCAAAAGTTAAAAGTATTGATTTGTAATTGTTTTAGGATTTTGTAACTGGTCAGTTATTTCCGCCATCCCGCACTAGATTTATCTTGATTTTTTTTAAAAGAGGGAGTAGGAGGCCGAAAGAAAAGGAGTAAAGTTATCAGGAATAAAGCTTTTCGTTATTAATTATCCAGATTTACAGCACTTTTTAGGATAGTGAATTACAGTTTATTAATTCTCTGTTGCCAGATGAGCTGTTGCCAGATGAGCTGTTGCCCTAAAGTTCTGTACCTCATCAACTCCAAAACTGCTGTAATATAGCTGCACTTTAGAGTAATCTACATTAACAAAATCCTGAGAAATATGACCAATTTCCTTAATATTTGTCTGTGGCCAAGAACTAAATGCAACTTTTTCGCTTTTGTAATAAATTTAGCAGTTTTTCATAATTAATGTAAGTAATTTTCAATAGTTCGTCTTGAGAAATACTTCCAATTTTCTTAACAATTTCCTGGGGCTAAAAATAAAAATGCAACTCTTTCGCTTCTGTAATAAATTTAGCAGTTTTTTCAGAATTAAGTAGATAATTTTTAATATTTTTTTTAATATTTTCACTATAGTTATGAGTTAAACTATAAGTTGAGTACAAGTTTCAATTTCAGCACAAACCCCACTTAAAAACTTCAAACCTGCTGACACACAAGGATAAACCTTGAGTACAAAAATGCTAGTACATCGTTCATTAAATACTCGTACACGCTACAAAAAATACTAGCACCTATACCCCAAAATATATTTCAAACATCTATGTATGGTCACGTTCAGTCTTTTGAGTACCAGACTAATATATCTAATAAAGATTGACCGTTAAATATTGGTTAGTCGTTTACAAGGCACTTGATATAAAAATTGAAAAGCAAACGCCCTTGTCAAACACCGAACCCCTTATTTGACCCATGACCACCTTACTAACTAGCAATACCTGTACCTTACCTAATACAACTAACACTTCTACTCTAAAACAACCTCAAAGCAATTTCAGAGATGAAGTTAAATTACAAGCAGATAATAGAGTTTGTCAGCAAAACGTACAAGTCGAATCTGAGAAAAACATATCTTTAGCTCGTCGTTATAGATTTTGGTATAGATATTTTGCTCTTCCTGAACTAAAAGTTATATCGAAAGACTTTAAGATAATATTTGAGAGAGACCCAGCAGCCCGCAACTGGCTCGAGGTACTATGTTGCTATCCTGGTTTCCACGCTCTACTAATACACCGTCTTGCTCATTGGTTGTATTGTGAGAAAATTCCTTTAATTCCACGTTTTATTTCTCACTTGGGACGGTTTTTAACAGGAATAGAAATTCACCCCGGCGCTCAAATTGGACAGGGAGTATTTATTGACCACGGTATGGGAGTGGTTATTGGTGAAACAGCGATCGTCGGAGATTACTCATTAATCTATCAGGGTGTCACTCTTGGTGGCACAGGAAAAGAAATTGGTAAGCGCCATCCCACTATTGGCAAGAATGTTGTAGTTGGTGCTGGTGCTAAGGTACTAGGTAATATCAATATCGGAGATAATGTTCGCATAGGTGCTGGTTCAATTGTATTGAATGATGTTCCTTCTGAATGCACCGTTGTCGGTATACCTGGTCGAATTATTTCTAAATCTGGCGAACGAGTTGGAACTCTCGAACATGGAAAGTTGCCAGATACACAAGCTGCTGTTACTCGTACTTTACTTGACAGAATTGAGCAGCTAGAACAAACAATTGCAAACTTTTATGCGCAACACTAAGGAGTGACAACAATGTATAACAATCATAATCCTCAGACTCAACAAGACTTGATTACAGTTGTGAATGTTTCTCAAATCGATCGTTGGTTCATTCACCATCGCTTACAAGAACTAATGATTAATAGTTGGTGCCCCACCAGTGGTGAGTTATTAGTAGAAGTCAAGAATTTCACCGATGCGATTCTTGTCCACAGCATTGTTAAGCAATTTGTTGCTCCTCGCAAAGAGTTAGTGGACTGGTTAGAAAGATGCTGGCAAATGGAAGTTTTTTCTTAAACACAACCATTGATTCAATGAACAATTCTCATTCTCATTGGTAATAGATCTGGAGTTACCTTCCTTATCTATTACCTATATTTAATACTTAAGGATAATAACTATGGAAGGCGATCGTAAGACAACTCTATTTCTAAATTTTTTGCAGGAAGAATTAGCTATTTCTGCCGCAGCAATTTCTGTAGCAAGGAAACACAGTGAAGCTTCTTGTGGACCTCTACCAATGATTTTATGGAAGTTTGGTATGATTTCTCTCCAACAACTGCAACAAATTTTTGATTGGCATGAGTCTTACAATAACAATACTCTCTGTTACAATCAGCCAATTAGTTGAAAGATGAATTATAAAGTTTATCTAAAAGAAAAGGTATCTCATTGATAAACCCATGTTTAATAGTGATAAATGCTTGAGATTTGGCGTTGCATAAATACGGGATTATTTTAATAGTTTTGTGGCATCTTGCCCGTTCCTGATAAAGAAGCAATAGCTACTTTTTTATAATAATTAATATGTCATAATCTCAAAGATATTATTATTTTCATTTCACCAAAAATCAAAATAATATTTAGCTCAGTATTAGGGAGGCAGCTACATGAAATTAGATGAAGCGATCGAATTAGATGGACCACCAGTATTTGAATTAGAACAAAAAGTAAGAGTTCGCAAAATAATTCGTAATGATGGTACTTTCCCTGGAAAAAATCGAGGTGACATTCTTTTAGAAGGGGGAGAAGTTGGTTACATTTGTGGTGTTGGCACTTTCTTACAAAAATTTTATATTTATTCCGTACATTTCATTAAAAAAGGAATGATTATCGGCTGTCGTAAAAATGAAATAGAAGTTGTAGAGGAAAATTAATGAAAGTAATCCTACGAAATAATGCAGCAGGAAATTTAGAAGTTTATGTTGCTAAAAAAGATTTAGAAGAAGAAGTTGTTTCACAAAAAATTGATGGAGATATTAAAGTTTTAACTTTAACAAATGGTTGGGAATTATCTATTCCTAAAGACCAACCAGAAAAACTACCTTTAACTCTAGATGCTAAGAGATTAAATTAAAAGTTTCCTTTCCATAGTTACTCCTTATTGTACAGCCACCAAATGAGATTTATCTCTTATTTGGTGGTTTTTTTTACCCTGACTCTTGAAGAAACCTTCTAATTTTCTATTAAGGATATTCCCCTGTCTTGCTATCAAAAACAATGGGATTATAAATACTCGAAATAGGTTCCGAAGGTTGGACACCAGGCATGAACTTCTGCCAATCACCAGAAATAATCGTTGGAGAATTAATAACACTAGCTCCATTTTCAAAATAACTGATGCCAAAAGCTATCCGTTGCTGAGTAGTATGGTTAGCACCTGCTCCATGAACATTTAAACAATGCTGAAAAGTAATTTCCCCTAGTTGAAAAGGTTCGCTGTCTATGACAATACCCCGATCTTGAAGCATTGCAGAGATAGCGCGATCGTGGCCTTGAGAAAACTTATCAAAGGGGATGTCCTTAATTAGTTTATAGGTTTCCATTCCTTTCGCTAATTCCAGTGGACCCATTTCTTTGGGAGTTGACTGTAAAGGAATCCACATAGTGCCAACATTATTGCTGGCAATTGGGTAATGATGACCATCATAATGCCAAGGAGTGCGACCGCATCCTGGCTCTTTGCACAAAAAGTCATCGTGATAGACTCTAATGCTGGATACCTGTAATAGCTCTGCAACTAACTGACCCAATCTTTTGCTCAGTACAAACTCTTTAGCCACATCACTTTCCAGCCACATCATTTCTCTGCTGCTGAATTGTCGGTTTGGGTCAAATTTGTTATGCTGCTCGAATAACTGTTTCAATTCCTGTCGTAACAGATATAGCGCTCCAGGACTGAGAACATTTTTGATTCTGAGATAACTTTCTGTTTGAAATTGTTGAATTTGAGAGTCTGAAAGAGGGTAAGGTTCAGCTAGCTCTTTTTGTAATTCTTCAATGGAGGGTACTTTTTGAGCAACTTGTTCTGCTTGAGGAATCAATTCTTCTAGATTTACGGGTCTTTGGCTATTGTCAGCTAAGGAAATGTACCAATCCCACCATTGTTCGTTGCTTCCAGTCCAGGCTTCATCTATATTATTTGTTTGGGCATTGGTTGTAGGAAGGTGAGAGTTGCTTTGAAGGTTTCTAGAAGGTTTCATAAAAACTTTAAGGATTTGTTATATTTATCGTAAAAATGATTATAATATGGTATGCACTTTTTATAATCATTTGCAGCTTTACATAAAATTGGTATAAAAAATTTTTTCTTTTTTATCCTTGATGCGTAGAAGCTTTAAAATTTAATTATTCGGTAGTCCTGCTCGCGTAATGGTATACAGGAAAAAGGAATATCTGGCACGGGAGCAAGATGCTCCCACTGCTTTAATTATTCGGTAGTCCTGCTCGCGTAATGGTATACA